>CBFGTC010000005.1:0-105620 GCA_965651935.1 uncultured bacterium | reverse complement strand
TAAGTGGGGCCAAAATAAAATATTAATGTGGGGCCAAATTAGAGTATAAAAACCAACTGGCACGCTTCAGTTTTCTGAGGTTACGCATGACGGTGGATCGTGGCGATAAATAAGCACCCATCCCTATCATCTGTAAAATCGATCTCTGGCCATTCCGCCAAGGCTCTTTTGATCCCAGAACCTAATCCGTGGTACGGAAGCAACCCCTTAGCTATGAAGGAGACTATGATAGGATTGCGGATATTAGAATTTCCAGTCCGAATCTTCTCCACGGTTAGGTTATTGGGTAGATGACCAGGGCTGATAATCTCGATACGGTTATCAAAGATGAATAATCGAATCGACGCACTCACCAAGTCATCTCGATGCACCAGCGCGTTGACTAGCAATTCCTCAAATACGTTTTCCGAAATTTCAGGTTGCCCAGGTGCATTGATACCTCTTCCTGCTTGTACTTTGTGCAAATTACGCATTACAAAAGCAATGGCCTCTTTGAAGATTTTTGACAGTGATCCAGCAAAATCCTCTGTATCCAAATAATCGGTCACATGGATCTGATTGCCTGGATAACGGATAGCTTTGATCTGAAACTGTGGCTTAATCAGTTCCGGCCGTTCGGCGAACATGAGGAGACCTGCTAGATTTCGCTTTCCGTCGTCAGTGGCTAAGTTCATGTTTTGCAATAAGTGTGTCAATTCGTTGGAGTCGTCTGGGTAATCCTCTTTGTAGGAATCCCGCAGAAAGTCTCGAAAACGCAGCTTATCCAACTTATCGATCCCCGCTTTAGTCGGTAACTCATCAGCATGAAACTGGTCAGTAATTTGAAATAGACGTCGTAATTCTTCCTTGGAATTTATCCGCCGTTTGTCCGAACCGGTTTTAAGCCAGATAACACCATTTTTATCAAAATAAGGTTTGTCGAGTCCTTTTGGCAGGGTCAACACAATTACAATGCGACCATTCTGAAGAGCGATGTTTTCTGTTCGAACAGTGAGTGGACTTTTCACAAGCTGGCTGGCGGCATTGCTAATCATTTGATTAAGCCGAGCAATGTCTACCTTATCAAATCCTACTGGATTTCCACTGTCGGCTACCCCCAAGTAAATCGTTCCGCCTTCGGAGTTTGCGAATGCCGCCATCTCGGAAGCGAGGGATTCAGCATTACGTACATCGATTTTAAATTGACGTGTGCTATCTTCGGCGAGAGAGACTTGATCCAAAAGAATCTGGTCCTTCATTTTGAAGAAACTCCATAATTGATGACGGGGTTGTGTGCATATTGCTTTTAAAAGTAGCTCGCCGGTTTGAGGGTGCTTAGCATAGTTTTAGCAAGCTTTAATAGCATTAATAATACTTCTTTCTATGATAGCTTACAATAAATTTTTATCTTTTAAAGGCATGGAAACATTTTTGTAGCAATTGTTTGAGGCTCTTTTGGCAAGCGCACTGCGTCCTTAACATTACGTTTTTTGTAATCTTGAGGACATTATGAACTTTAAATACGATTGAGAAATATACAGCAGTAAGAGCAAATTCTTTCGAGTAATTCTAGTGTAAATGTGCCAAGAAAAATATAGATATTTATGGTATTTTATAGAAAAATATGCGAAACTCAATAAGTAAGGGGTTTTTGTGATTTTTTTCCTAATCTAGGGTAAAAAACCATTATTTTGCATCTTCCAAAGCATTGCAAAATATCCATGCTCTTTTAGTAATTCATCCTGAGTTCCTTCTTCGACGATGACTCCTTGGTGAAATACTAATATTTTATCCATGTCTGATAGCGTAGATAAACGATGCGCAACCACTAAGGTCGTTTTTCCTTGCATTAAACTATGCAAACTATCTTTAATAAAATTCTCAGTTACTGAATCCAAAGAAGATGTTGCTTCATCCAGTATTAGAATTGGAGAATTTTTCAATATAGCCCTAGCAATTATAATACGTTGACGTTGTCCACCGGATAATTTAGTCCCTCTTTCACCAACAAGAGTCTCATATCCTTTTGGAAGTTTCTCTATAAACTCATGACAATGCGCTAACTTTGATGCTTGTATAATTTCGTCTTCGCTAGCGTCTAAACGTCCATAGCGAATATTTTCCATCAAGCTTCTATGAAAAAGAGTTGATTCTTGTGGAATCATGGCAATTTGAGAACGTAAAGAATCTTGAGTAAGATCAGAAATATCATCATCATTTATTAGAATTCGACCAGAATTTAAATCATAAAATCGTAAGATTAGATTTATAAAAGTAGATTTCCCTGACCCTGAAAAACCAACAAGTCCAATTTTTTTTCCGGCAGGAATAGTTACACTTAAGTCTTTAAATATAAAATTATTTTTATGATAAGAGAAAAAAACATGTTCAAAAGTAATTTTGGGACTTATAATTTTAATCACTTTGGAATCAAATTTATCTAAAATGTCTGGAGACTTTCTTATCATAGCAAGCGAATTTTCTATATTTCCTTTTTCTCGTGCAAAATTAGCAGCTTGAAAACTTATAAACCAAACCCAACCTAATAACCAAAGCGATTGCATGAGAATTTGAGTAAAATCACCAATGCTTATAATAAAGTGAGTCCAACCATATAGTAAAGCAAAGATCATTCCGAATATAAGCAATAAACGATTTAATCCCAAAAATATACGCATTATTTCAGCAGCCGACATTGTTTTTTTAGCTTTTAAAATTTCATCTTTCTGGAATTTTTTCATATATTCCAATTCATATTCAGTGCGAGCAAAAAGTTTTACATTAAATATGTTAGTGAATGTATCGACAATCTTTCCACTCAAATTTGATACTGATTCGGAATGAATTATGGATAATTTGCTGCAATATCGAAAAAATATAAGCACAATGGTTAAATGTAAAAACAACCAAATTAATAAAATGATTGCAAACATAGCATTGGTCAGCCACATCAGTACTAGTATAACAATTGTTCCAACAGACGTTACTACAAGTTGAGAACAAATCATCTCGACAATGTATTGACAACTCATTGGTAGATCTGCAATCTTTTTAGCAATATTTCCCGCAAAATGAGTTGCAAAATAGTCATGCGAATGTGAAGTCACATAACTAAACACTTCCTCTCGAATATTAGCTCGAAATCTTGGAAATGTATAAATTTGCGCAAAACCTTGTATACGTAAAAACACTTCTGAAGAGATCCATAGTAAGGCTAGAAACAATAGTGTCCCACTTAAGGCAGCATAAATTCCCATTCTCGGTCCATGATAAAATTGCAATGTATTTATAATGTGTTTCATTAAATACGGCGAAACAGAATCACTAATACTTAATATTGCAAAAGAAATAAATAACAAGATAAATGCAGCCATCTGTTTTTTAATGAAATGAAAAATGAAAGAAATAAATGATTGTGGAAGCATATTTTTTCGCGTCAATGGGTTAAAAAATCCTTTTAATCACAACCTGATATTTTGATATTAGGTTATGGATATTAAAATATCCAATATTGGGTAGGAAATATTTTTTTTGCTATAATTATATAGAACGGTAAATCATTTTTTGGAGGTAAATTTATGAAAATTAATAGAAAATTAGAAAAAAACTTCTCAACAGTAATAGGAAATTATAAACCTCGAATTGATTTGAGTGATCCCAAGGCTGATAGCAAATTTTCCTGCTCAGCTTCTTGTAAAGATGACCAAATAACCTACACGGAAAAAGCAGGCGGATGCTAAAATAGGCTTCTAGGCAAATGGTCTAAATTGATGCAAAGTCAAAAATTAAAATATGATTTAAAAAAAATCATTAAGGAAGAACATGGAACGAGAATTTTTGACTTTGCATCCATTAAAAGAAAAAGAGAAATTGCTTTTTTATGTTTTCTAGAGCCTGTCGCTTGTTACATTTTAAAAATTTTATTGGAAGCCAGCATACGAAATTTTAAGACGGAATCGTTTTGTACAAAAAAATTTATTACCAGCTTGATAAAAAATTATTTTATTCAAAATATTACTCCCATGATTTCTAAAATTTGCGTCCTTGAAATGCACTGTGCAAAAAAAAATAATCTTCTAAAGGGAGATACCTCAAAAAAAAGATTTAATTATTTTATTAATAGCTTATCTACAAAGGAAATTGCTATCTCAATTTTGAATAAATACCCGGAGTTGGAGATCAATTTAGCTGACCGCCTAAATTGTTTTGTAGAAAATATAAAAATACTTTTTATGCGAATGAAAAAAGATAAGCTTATTATACAAAAAATTCTTAAAAATAATTTTATAACTAACGTTGTAGATATCGAGTGGTTAGGAGATTCTCATTGCAAAGGGCAATGCACAGCTTTAATTATTTTTGGCGATCACGATAATAAAAGACATAAATTAATATATAAACCCAGATCTTTAGCCTCAGATATTGCCATGCAGACATATTTAAACTGGTTCGACTCTCATACTAAAACCAAATTATTTTATAATTGTCAAATTATTGATAAAAAAAAATATGGTTGGCGTGAGTTCATTGAATATAAAAAATGTAACAGCAATGATCAGATTAAGAAATTTTATTTTAGATTAGGGGTCCTTACCACCCTAATCTTTTCTTTATCTGGACGAGATATCCATGCATCGAATATTATTGCACATGGAGAATATCCAATTCTAATTGATTGTGAATGTTTAGCTTATGTAAATCCTTATATTTCATTAAAAAATCCCCCAAACTTAATTTCTACTTTGATGTTGCCTTTTTTTATACAACCCAGCGAGGAGTCCCCAAAATATGATTTAAGTGCATTTAGTGGAGGACGCGCTCAATATTATCCATTTAAAAGCGAAATTTGGAAAAATTCAGGAACAGACAATATGAAGCTTGCTGAAAAATTTTTCAAATCTAAACAGAATATAAATCTGCCATCCATAAGCAATAAAAAAATTGACGTTTTTAAATTTAAAACTCAATTTATTGATGGGTTCAAATTCGGATTTGAATTTTTAATAAATAAAAAAAATATTCTCTTATCAAAAAATTCTCCATTGAAATCTTTTTTAAATGTTAAAATAAGAATTTTATTTAGAAACACACCAGAATATTATAATATTTTACATGATAGTTACCATCCAGTTTTGTTAAATGATCGCAATAAAAGAAAAAAATTAATTCTATCTTTAAAAAATTCATTTGGTAAAAATGAATGTTTTCAAGAAATTATTAATCACGAAATTAGAGATCTTAGCTTTTCTGATATACCTTATTTTTATTCAATTTCAAAAAACAAATCAATTTATTCAAGTTCAGACGAAAAATTAAATATAAAACTTATTTATAGCGGGTATGATTTGATATTATTTAATTTAAAAAAATACTTTTTACCCAAAAATGTGAAAACTTACGTAAGACTTATTAATAATAGTTTTTATGCGTCAGCATTAAATTCTTCAAATGAGAAAGATATAAAAAATTTATTTTCACTATCTTACCAAAATAAATTGCAAAAATTTTTAAAAATAGAAAAAGAAAGTATGTTACTCGCTACAAGCATACTAGATCATCTGTCAAGTTCATTTTTAGAAGATGAAATTGATTATTATTGGCCAACATTAAATGTCAACAATTTTGGCTGTTGGAATGCAGATTTATCTAATGAATCTTTTTATTTAGGTTCTACTGGAATTATTTTTGTATTTTATTTAGCATCAAAATTTCTTAATGATACAGGCTACTTTAAATTGACAGAAAATTATATTAATAAAATAGAAGTTAAAATAAATAAAATTAGTCAATCAAATGAGAAATTAAATATTGGCGTGTTTGACGGGCTTGGAGGTCTCCTTTATTTTTTAGGTTATATCTATCAAGATCGGCCAAGCAATAAAATACTATCGATTATTCAGAAATTATTAAACATAATACAGTATAAAATTCATGAAAATCCAAATCTAGATATTATTTCTGGTTTATGCGGAGTTATTCGAGTAATGTTACACATTCAAACCGTTTGTAAGAGCCTAGAACTCATTGATCTTTTAAAGAAATGTGTATTTCATCTTTCGAAAAAAATAGAACATTTTTTTCAATCTAAACAAGATAAAGATTCTATCTTCGGTTTTTCACATGGCTTCGCAGGGATCTCTTGGTCTTTAATGCATTGGTTGAAATTTACAGAAGATGAAAACGAATATTTATCATGGACAAAAATGTTTTCGAACTTGCACACACCTATATCTGGCCAGCGTTCACAGTTTACTTGGTGTAACGGCATAACAGGTTATATGTTAGCCAAATTAGATTTATTGAAAATAGATAAAAATAAGTATTTAGAAAAAAATATTATTTCTCAGATCAATGAAATAAATACTAAAGGGTTTTCTTCTAAATCCATTTGCTTATGCCATGGGCACATGGGAAATTTAGATGTATTATTGGAAGCAAGTAAATATAACAATGAATTTTTTTCATTATATTATCAACGTGCAAACCAATTAACAGAGTTAATTAAAAAAACAAAATCAAATCCATTATTCTTAGCAACTCCTGGGTTAATGACAGGCACTGCTGGTGTTGCATATGAGCTACTTAGAATTGCTCATCCTTATAGCATTCCATCGGTATTAATGCTAGGGATATATTAATTGAGGCTCTAATAAAATTTCAACTTTGACATTATGTTGCAAACATTTTTGTTTAAGCTTGATAATTTCCTCCATTATCGTATTTGAAATTGGATAATTCTGATAAAAATCTCCTAACCAAGGCTTATATCCTATAGCGTAAATAAATATTCTTTTACATTTAAGAGCCATTATCAGCTCAAATGCTTCTTTTGCATTACAACTACTTAATCTTCGGCTTTCTTTTTCTTTTTTATTCAAAGAAGTGCGTAATAAAGGCTGATAAAGCCATTCAATAGTACCACCAATATAATCCATCC
The DNA here is from genome assembly GCA_965651935.1 of uncultured bacterium. Lineage (GTDB taxonomy): Bacteria > Pseudomonadota > Gammaproteobacteria > Coxiellales > Coxiellaceae > JAFEDN01. The sequence goes on along the minus strand of CBFGTC010000005.1, from coordinate 98,704 downwards.
CAATCAATATTTCATCAAACTGAGGCGAGACCGAAACTAGTTTTTTATACAAATTTGTATCGATGTTTTTTGAATCAGATAACGCTAATATAGTTTTATCTTGATAACTTATTGCATAAGATATTTTTGAATAAATATTGAGATCACAATGTTCTCCAAAAAACGGGATACCTGTAATGGATCCGTTTGGAAAATTTATTTGTTCTAGCTCATCTATAGAAGACACATTTTGAAAACCACAATTTTGTAAATAAAGTTTTAAAGAAGGATCATGAATTGATCCTTTATTATTAACAGGAACAATAATTTTTTGTATTTTATGTCTAATTTGAATTAGAGATTCTAATGCGCTATGGTCTTGGTGAGAGTGAGTGATTAAAACAAAGTGGATTACATCAGGTAAATCATAAAAAGACATACCCTCCATATTCCCTATTTGAGGATCTATCAATAAGTTAATTTCTCCACATTTTATTAATAGACAAGCATGACCTATATATTTTATAATAAAATCTTGATTCAACGAATCTATTACAGTATTTTTCTTTGATAAATCAGTTTTAACAAAAAATGTCTTAAACTTTTCAAGTGTTGTTTCCTTTCTTTCTATAACATCGAAATAAAATTCTTCAATTTGATTTTCTGAAATAGGATTGCATCTCGATTTAGATATAAAATCGTAACAATGACTATCAAATGGTTTCTTGATTTCTAACGCTTCTTTACTGGCATATTGAGGCATGCTTAAAAACGATAAACATCGACCTAATCTATCGGATTTTTGAAACAATACTGACTGTAAGTTTTTTTGAAAGAATCTGCTTTTGTAAAATAATGGCTCTATAAACCTCATCTGAATTATATTAGTTAAATCCAAATTAAATTCAACCATTCCTTTTAATGAATCAGGAATTAAATTGTATAATGATGTTACAGTACAACCTCCTTTTAATTGATTCTCTTTAACGACTTGATATAAGTTTTCAATTTGTTTTGCCAAATCTATACTCAAGGTGTAATTTTTTAATGTATCCTCTAGCAGAATAACCAGATTATCAATATCTTGGCTGTCATAAAGTTTACAAAATTGAGAAGACTTTTTGGAATCATTATGGTCTTTTGAATATAATTTAACCTCCTCTATGAATTTATTAATCAATTTTTCATGTGAGTTCTTGGCATACATCGCCAAAGAAGGTGGGAATATATAATTAACCCAGGCATACCACGAATTCACCAAAGGTTTCGCAATCACAGAGGGATTTAAAATGTAAAAATCGGTCATAATTTAAATTAAAATAAATAAATAGTTTATTAAGAAATGGACATGTATAATTCTATAACATTTTATTAAAAACTTCATTTTTTCTGCATTGGATGAGCAGGATTTAGGCAGCTCAACAACAGTATCAGGCTTGAAAATTTGTTAATTAAAAAGTCAAGGTCTTCGCCGAAAAAATTGAATAGACCTTATATTTCGAGCTCACATGATCTCTCTACTTTAGCGGTTTCTTTTATTGGCAGCGAATTTTTGTTCATACTCACTGATCTTTCCTTGTGCATATTCATTCTAAATCCCTAAATCCAGGGTTAGGGTTAGCCTGGCCCTGATATTCCGCACAATATACCAACACGGCAGCCATCTGCTCCGTTTTAGTAAAACAGATCGGCTGGGTACCGAAGCCGCATATTGCACCCATTATGTGCAGGAAATTAATTTGTTCATCTAAAAACAAAAGGTTAAAGAAATCGGCTGTAAATATTTACATCCCATTGGCAGATAAATGTCTTTCCTGAGCTAGTAATTTAAGAAGATTTTGATTAAACGTTTACACTGCCTTGCCTTACGATGTTTAAACATCATTTTAATGTCTTGATGCTAAATCTTTGTCTGATTTTTCACCTTGAATTAAGTAAGTTAATTCGTCACAAAGAATAATTTTATTATTTTTAATTTGAAAAAGTGCATTGACTTGAACCTCAATTTGACTTCCATCATGTTTAATCGCATTCACTCTATGGATGGTGGCTACTTTATCACCTTCGGTGATGATGTGTTTAAAAGTTACTTGAGCTGATTTTATCGTAGCTGCTAGAGTTTTCATATGCCTAACGAAATGATCGTAGTCGAGAATCTTACCATCGACATACTGGATATAATCTTTAGAAAAATATTTAGCATAGGTCTTTTCATCAGCATCTCTGTTCACAATAAGGTTAATAAAAACCTCTTTAATAAATTTTTTAAGTTCATCGGGCGACATCATGGTTTTACTCTACAATTAAAAATTGATTATACTAACACATTGCAAGGTTTTAAAAACAGGCGAATGTAGGATTTGAAAATTATCATTAATTCGATCACGTAAAAGATTTTTCTTCCTACCAATGCCGTTAAAAAATCCAATACAGCTTAAATAAACTCAGAAAATTTATATCCTAAACTTTCATGCATCAATTTTCAAACACGCACGCTAAACTGAATTTAAATTCTATGCATTTATTTATAAGGATACAGTGATTTAGTTAATCATAAAACCTTTAGATATTAAATTGGATATTGATATGTCCTGTGATGGCGCTGACGTTCAATCGGCTAAACCGTCCGATTGTCAATGGGGATGTCTTCCACTGAATTAAAAATTTTTTTCTCTTCAACCCAACGCAATAAATCGATATTGACTAATTTACGGGCTACGCGCGGGTTTGCTTCACACAAATATACTTTTATACCCCGGCGATGATACTGGCGGATAATTTCCTCAAAAGTCTCCAAACCAGTCATGTCAATAAAAGGCACGTTTTTGAGACGAAAAATAACTATTTTAGGGTCGGTATTCGTCACTGCCAGAGCATGTTCAATCTTCTCCGCCGCTCCAAAGAAAAACGGACCTTGAATTGAACAAATGAAGGTATCTTCTGAAAATAATTGCGCTGCATTGTAGGCATTTACTTCCACATCTACCCATTGGTGCATACGGCGGATGAAAAATATCATCGCGAGTAACACTCCGACATTGACGGCAATCACTAAATTTGTGAACACCGTTAGTAAGAATGTAATCAATAAAATCATGGCATCTGTTAAAGGCGCACGACGGAGGATGTGCATGAAATGTGGGATATCACTCATGTTATAAGACACCACAAATAGGATCGCCGCTAAAGTACACAAAGGAATGTCATTAGCTAGGGGAGCGAACAAGACTAGCACTAATATCAGTACTACCGCGTGGATAATCGCAGCCAACGGGCTGTTACCGCCATTACGGATATTGGTAGCAGTGCGAGCAATTGCTCCAGTTGCGGCGAATCCACCAAAAAAAGGGGCTATAATATTGGCCAGGCCTTGACCGATCAATTCTTGATTTGAATTATGCCGAGTATTAGCCATCCCATCGGCTGCTGTCGCAGACAATAAAGATTCTATCGCTCCCAACAATGCAATCGTAAATGCCGGCCAAATCAAAGTGGTATGGAGAAGGGTAAAATCGGGTAAGGTAAAATGAGGCAATTGGCGCGGAATACCCCCAAAGGCTTTTCCTAATGTGTTGACGCTTTGGAAATGAAAAATGGCTTGTAACGCCGTGGTGACAATCATGGCAATGAGGGGACTGGGTACTCGTTTGAGTAATTTTGGGGAAAAGATGACCAGTAATAAAGTGATAAGGGCCAAGGTTGTCGTTGGCCAGTCAAGCTGGGGTAACGTTTTAATTAATACCCATAATTTTCGATAAAAAGCCGCATCTAATGGTAAGTGGACGGGTAATCCAAAAAAATCTTTCCATTCGCCGACAAAAATAATCACGCCAATCCCGGCTGTAAATCCAACAATCACCGGTTCAGGAATGAATTTAATGACACTACCGAGCTTGATGAACCCCATTAGTAGTAAAATTATTCCGGCAATCATAGCAGCCATTTGTAAACCACCCACACCGAAATGGGCGGTAATGCTTGCCAATATGACGATAAAGGCTCCGGTGGGTCCAGAGATTTGTACCCGGCTGCCGCCGAAAATACCCACGACAATTCCAGCCACAATGGCGGTATAGATACCTTGCTCCGGTTTTACACCGGAGGCAATAGCAAACGCCATCGCTAAGGGTAAAGCAACGATGGCCACAATTAATCCAGCAACGATATTAATCCACCAGTTTTTTGGTTTTAATAAACCAGCACGATAAGCTTCTACTATAGCTAACATTGACCCTCACTGTAATTATGTTTTATCTGCGGCATTTAATTATACTTTACTTTCTTATGTGTTTAAAATTTTGACTAAATGATACCCCAAAACCGTAGCCAGAATACCGATAATTACGCTGCTAAGTATATACAGTAATGCTGTCCCGTTTGCTCCTGTTTGAAAAATTTTCATTGAATCTAACGTAAAACTTGAAAATGTCGTAAAACCGCCTAAAAGGCCTATAAATAGCGCGGAACGTAAAATATAGCCGGAATACATCCGCCCTGACCATACACCAAACAAAATTCCAATCAACCCACACCCTATCATATTAACGATAAAGATACCCCAAGGGAAAAATACAGCTTTGGTCCGCCCTTGTATCCAACTCGATAATATAAATCTTAAAACTGAACCTAGCGCACCGCCCAATGCAATGGCGATAATTTCTTTAATCCATCTTCCCCACATCTTAATCTGCACTCCTGTCATGACAACTGGGGTGGCAACGCCGATACAAATTCATCTTTATTTGCATTAATCTTTTTTCTACAATAGAAAAGAAATAACGCTATTAATAATTCGATAATTAATGTACCTGACCACAAAACCCAATAGTTGCGTGTAACCAGTCCATAATATACAGTAAAAATTGAAATAGGCCATGATAAAAAAAGTTCTAATAAAAATATGACTTGATATTTTTGTTGAGACTGCCATACTCCTCTTTGCAAGGAGTTCAAAAAATAAAGCGGTAATCCTAAAGCCGTTAACCAAATAAATGATTTCCATAGCGATAAGACTCCTTTATTTAAATGATAAATATTTTCTCCAAAATAATTTCCACTTAAAATCAATAAAATTGAAATCATGAATGTTAATATAAAACCAATAAAGGCTATTTTTTTTAATGCCCAATAGAGGTGTATTCCGTTGATTTTATTATATTTTGCTAACAAAATAGCAATCGCTCGCATAACTGCAATCAATGGGATGGTTAAAAATACATAAAATTCCATGGCCACCGCATAGATACTTAAAGGAAGCACCCATACCAATTTTAGAGAGAATAATAATAAAATCGTAAAGGACAAAAATTGCCATGAAACTAACCTGGCAAATTCTGAGCTAATTTGACTGAATAACTTTTTTACCCAAACCATGTTTGGCGGTTGAAAAATTTTTAAAATTGAAAAATTTTTGCGCAGCAAGAATAATGTATAAAATACTTCTAAATAGGAAACGAAAAACGTGGACAAATAACTTCCTGAAAAACCCATTTTAAAAAAATAAATAAGAAGCCAATCTAATATTCCATTTGCAATAATGGAACCCAAATAAATAGGCAATAAATAATTGCCTCGTTTAGTCGCAAAAAATATCATTGTACAAACAAATTGTATTAACCGTGCAGGAATAGCCATAGTTAACCAAAAAATAGCGTTTTTTGCTAAGAAAGCAATTTCAAAATTATTTATAATATGCGTCACCAATTGAGGATAAAATACTAGCCCAATGCCAGTTAAAATTAGGCTAAGGTAAAGAGATAAAGAAAATGCATTTTTAATTATGTAGTGTCTCTTGTTTTCTGTTTTAGCGCTAGAAATAATTACCCCAATCACCGGCGCAATAGCAAATGCAGCAATAATATCAATAATCATCACTCGCATTGGTATGGCAAATGCCGCTAAAGCGTAGGTTCCCAATGGGGCTAGCATGATAACATCGGTTTGTACAATAATTTTGGCGGCTAAAAAGGACCAAAGCATAGGCAGGAGTATTTTTAATAGATCGCTAAAAGTGATCTTTATTTGGGTAGCTGCATCCATACTGGGTACTCCAATTTATTTTTCATAAGTAGTGCATAACAACAAGTTACTGGAAAATGGGCAGGCGATATTTTTAAAAGATGAAATCTAGGGCTTTCAGATAATTGTTCGCTTCTCCATACTCTAACCGCTAAATTTTCAAGAATGGGAGAGACTATTATTAGACCTTTGGCGTCTACATCTTCCGTGACAGCAAAAGCCCACCTAAGCGCTGACGCTACCAATAATTCTTTTTTATGGACTAGGGTTATTTTCATTTTCCATAAAGAATTTTCGGATAGCCAACGCAAAAGATGTACATGTAAAGACCATTTCATGGACAGTCTATGTTTATCAGCCCAAAGCAAAAATGCATCGAACATGATTTTATTATCAGTTTGAAATTGAGATAATAAATTTGGGCATAAATCAAATACAGCATGCCAAATTCTTCTTAATGATAAGCTTGCCAAGGCTTTCTCTGTTGAATTTATTTCCAATTGATTGGCAGATTTAGGTAATAAATAAGTGTGTAAGTCCATACATGAATTCCATTATTATCACTTTAAAGATAACAATTGTTTTAATTTTAGCAATTCATTTCCCCAAAGTTCATAAATAATATTTGTATCTCTTTCGACAACCATAGTAAACCCAGTAAAAATTCTTTTTTTAGCAAAAATATAACTAATTAAATTAAAAGTGTCAGGGGATATCGCCGAATCATGAGAATCGATGAACAAAGAGGGAATTGTATCGGATTTTCTGTAACCTGAAACATGAAAATGACACGTAGCATTAATCAGTTTTTCCCAATTTAACGCAGAGAATCCACAATTCAGTTGGGCAATAATTGCATTGGAAAAGTCGAAAAGAAGTTTACAATGGGTATCGGAAATTAAGCAGTTATAAAAATCGACTTGATTACCCTGATAAAGAGAAGAAGGAAAATTCTCGAAGAGTAACTCGTAGTTTAATATGTCCTGCCATATCAATACCTTTGATTTAACTAGCGGATACATTTTTTCATAATCAAGCTCAGCCAAAAGCGGTAAGGCTCTGCCTTGATAAGTAAATTGCGCAAGATGATCTGAAACATAGAGTGGTTTTAATATTTCTATTTGTTTTTTTATTTTTTTTCCAATGACCAATAACTCATTTTCTGATTTTTCTAAAAAAAGTGATCGCATAATATGCAAGCCAACTGGAAAATCACCAATGCAATCTCTAATTCGTTCTGGAGCAAAATTCAAAAAATTATCAATTAAAATTTCACAAAATTCTGCTTTTCTATCTTGTAGTAATTTCTTAATTACTGGCAATGCATGATATGAGGTCCAATTTATTCCCACTAACATGATGATGTCAAAACTCCTTTGACGTAATTTAAAAAATCCGGGCATGCAATACAAACCTTATCTATTTCTGAAGGAAGAATCTCTGCGGAAGTCAAAACAACTCTTTGTTTGTTTTTTAAAACTTTTTCAATCCAATTATCAAATGTGATATCAAAAGATATATTTTTTTCTTCCAAAGCTGAAATCAGCATGGGCGACCATTGTTTTAATAATTTTTTCAAATAACTTTTAGCATATAAATCAGCGAGATTTTTATAATCATTTTTAGGAAGTTCGATTTTTTCAATCATTGATTTCAATTTTAAAAAATCTATTATATAATCCTTTTGTTTTCCGGTCCAAACCGGATCAGTGTGTTCTATAGTTAAAAAAATCTGCTTATTGTTATCTAGAAAAAAATTTATACAAACTTTCAATAAGTCCCACACTTCTGGATGAATAAATTTCGAATGGCCGTCATGCCAAGAACCGTTTGCAGAAATTGTGACTCCAGATAAATGAACTTCAACTACGTATTGCCACGGGATAGCACCTAATAATGTCATTGGATTAAGATTATTATTTCTAGCATCTATAATTAAATGACTTAAATCAACAATGAGTTCTGCGCCTGAATTTTCGCAAATCCATTTAATGGACTGCCAAACATTTAAAATATCGACAATACAATCGCTATAAAAGTTAGCATTTTCTAACCAAATTGGAATTTCAAACTGTTGCTTTAATTTTTTAATAAACCGTATTGCTTGTTTGTTATTAATATCTGAAGAGGTAAAGTGGGAAGAAAACCCGAATTTTCCTATACCCTCACTGCGAAATCCGATCAAATGCACTCCAATTGAAATTAGCTTAATAGCGCTAAAATTTTCATGCAAATATTCTATAAATTTTTCTTGTGAATCATTCTCTTCAGTTATCGGTGTACGCGCAAGGTGCAATGATAGACTCACATCTGGTCTTATTTTTTGTAAATTCCAGCGTTTAAGTTCAGCCATGCCTAATTCAATATGGGTGACAAATTCAGGAATCATTAAAGCTTTATTTTCATTAGACGAGATAAAACCCAAATTATATCCTGCTCCATAGACAAACATAATTTTTCCTTATTATAAATAAGCGTGTCTAACCAATTTTCTGTATAGACACGCTTAGTTTTTTAATTAAATGTTATAACTTCCACAAGTTGCGGCTGAATCATCCACAGTTTTAGTAATTTCTTCCATTTCGAAAATAACATGACAAGATGAATCAACAGTTTGATTAACTTGTGCAGGTTTTACATTTTTCATAATATTCTCCTTATAGGTTTTTTTACGTTATCATCAAAACAGTACTGTTTGATGCTAATTTTATAGGGTATAGCAGGTAATTCAATACAGTAAAAAGAAGCTGTTCCACGTTTGAAATAAATTTATTTATATATATAAAACTTATCGCTTAAATACGTTTTTGCATAGATTTAGAGCGATACCCTGTTTCTAAGCTGCCTGTGCGGCAGTAAATCCGTCAATAATCCAGATGAGCAATTTTCAGTTTTTCTAAGCTGCCTGTGCGGCAGTAAATATTTTTTGGGATTACGCGCGTCAGGCGATGCGTTTCTAAGCTGCCTGTGCGGCAGTAAATCGTTAAAACGGACAACGGCGTATTTGTCGTATTTTCTAAGCTGCCTGTGCGGCAGTAAATATAATTTTACTTCATCTCCGTGTGGCGCCATTTTTCTAAGCTGCCTGTGCGGCAGTAAATAGTGGTGCAGCCTCTTTGTCTCAACTAGCAATTTTCTAAGCTGCCTGTGCGGCAGTAAATCGTTACCAGCAGGACGTTGGCTTTTGCAAGATTTTCTAAGCTGCCTGTGCGGCAGTAAATAAAACCCATTATCAAAACACTGCTTGAAATCATTTCTAAGCTGCCTGTGCGGCAGTAAATATCAATTAACCGTTACTTTTAGTGCTGATCCATTTCTAAGCTGCCTGTGCGGCAGTAAATCGCTCGCAACGCTTGCAATTAGAGCGGAGGAGTTTCTAAGCTGCCTGTGCGGCAGTAAATATCCAGTAAAAGAATACATAAAACGGGCATCATTTCTAAGCTGCCTGTGCGGCAGTAAATGACGATCAACAGGTGCACTTTTGGGAAACCTGTTTCTAAGCTGCCTGTGCGGCAGTAAATATAGCGTTGAGAACAGCGTTCGGAACAGCGTTTTTCTAAGCTGCCTGTGCGGCAGTAAATAGTACTATTATACGTCTATCATTTTGATTGTTAAAGAACATTTTTATTTTAAATCTAAAAAACCCTTTTTAAACAATAAAATTTTTACTTCATAAAAACAATAACTTAGAAAAAGACAATAAAAAAGGGTTAAAACCAAGGAATAGTTGCCTCACTGCTTAAACCATACGTATTAAATTTACCAGATGAAGCTTTATTGCGGAGCGCCTCATGTCGAATAAAAAGACAAAACTCCTGCTGAGTAGATGAGCTACGTAATTTTATAAATGGCAACTTCAGCCTCTGAGCTTTAATAGAAGATAATCGCTCATACGCTTTTTCTGAAGTCAACCATCCCTTAGCTATTGATCGTCTGTATAACCGCTCCACACTACTTTTAGCCTGAACTCGATTAACTAAGCGATGCTGATTATTTTGAGGAATAGGTTGAATTTCCGTTTTTAAAATATAATCTCGCAACCCTTTTAACCAATGCATTTCCATAAATTGAGACAATTTTTCCTGCGATCCATGTAAACGTAAACGATTACCCAAAGATTTATCTCTAAATTCAGGAAAACTAACTCCTATACTCGTGTTATCTATTTCTACGAAAGCACGATGCATTTTTGAAAATAAAGCATTCATTAGTACTGCCTCTTTAAATTCAGGATCCGGCAATACTATAATGTCTAAATAATAATCCATAATTCACATCACTCCACTTTTTCTTTTTCTGCTTCACCAAAAACACCACCACGAATTAAAGTAGCAATTACATAGTGTTGTTGTTCCAAAATTGGCAATTTATCTTTAATTATCCAGCCATCCAACAAAGTATAAAAATCATCTCCATTTTTTGGTAATCGGTAGGCCTTTCCTCGACTGGTTACTGCACCATAAGGCTCAACAGCAATAGGGCCTAACTCGTAGGCATCAGGATACCATGTATCAATAGTACGTAATGCATTGCCAATTTTTTGTGAATGCATCGCTGCCTGATTATTAATATGATATAAAATTTTACTTTTATTGTTATCACGATCGTTAGTTAAGGCCAGTTCTTGAGAAGGAAAAACTTCTTGACCTGCTCCTAAGCGAACAAAAGCATTTATTTTTAAAAATATAAAGGATTCTCCCATTAAACCTTGTTGAATTAATTTCGCCAACTTATTCAGATCTCCTACAGGCTGAGTAAATGTGCGTAAATTAAAATCATCACTATCAAAATTCATTGCCTGATCAGCATCATCTAATCGAATTACTTGAACTTTTATTGCCTCAGCGCCAACGCGATTTCGCCAAAAAAATCTACCATTCGCTATATTTTCAGCATAGCGTGCAGCCAAAATTGAAAATTGATGCTCTTGAATATAATGGTTTATTTTACTTGACAAAACAGCTTGATAGTCCTGATTATTACATACTGATGGTATTGCTAAATTACCTAATACTCTTAAAGTGAAACAAACTTTTAATGTATCAGTATCAAATGGTAGCGAAGCCACATCGACTCGTTGAAGATTCGCTTTTTTAACATCAGCATCTAATTTAAGAGAATCAGAACTACTAGCATTTTTTAAACGATTAGAAATTGTTCCACGTACTGACTTTTCTTGGACAGAAATGGGACTCCATCTTTGAGGATTATCGTTATCATTCCAATTTCCAGCAAACATTAAAGCGTCAGAACATGCTAATTTCTTCTCGAAAGACAAAACCGAAGCAGTTTTAAGCGGATTTTTTTTCATATATATACTCCTTACAAAAATTATTTTTTAATTCAAATATCTCCCAATGGAAGATAACTATTTTTACAAAGATACCAACCCGCAGACGGATCAGATTCATATCGCCAAAAAATATGATTCCAATTTTTAATACGATGAGGACTAAGCCATTGTCCTACAGTATAGATCGACTCTACAAATCGAACAGGGGTGTCTAAATTTCTCGTATTTTTAATTTGTCCAGGAGCGTATAATTCAGAAATTGCACGATATCCAGTATTTAATGGCACCAACCATCCAGCACCAGGTTTTGACATTTGCTCCCATTCCACCTGAATATTTTCACCGATATTCTGATTTGGTTTGGACTTTGCTTGATGCTTGATAACAATAAAATCAAGCCATGCATCGATCAATTCTGCTTTGGATTTTTCTGCTTTTAAATTCGCAAAATGCTCCTTGAGTAAATCACTGCGTTCAACCAGTAAAAATCCGGGCAACAATTTGCGTTTTTCTTTACGAACAAATGCATAAAATTCTTCCGGATCTTCCGGCGGATCAACCAAGTCAACCTCGTCAATTTTAATTATTATGCCTCCTGCAATACGATGTTTATAAATCATTTTTTTCAGTGAATTTCGTAGCGCTTCATCCATGTCTGCGCTACTGAAGTCACACTCAATAATTAAAGATACAATTAAGTGCATACGACCTTCCTCATTAAAAGGTGCTGGTTTACCTTCTTCTGTCGGTGGATTACGCGTCAAACAAAATACTGAATCTTTCCATGGATCAGGCTGATAAGTATGAATTTGGTAATTATGAACTACAATTGCACAACCATCCAATTTCAAATTATCCTGTTTCTGTTGTAAATTTCTAGATAACGCATGGACAAAGCCTAAAAAAGCAGTTATTGCTGGAAATCCATAAGTCATACCGGCTATTGCATTAGCATTCTCTATTTCGATATGTGTCAATCGCAAAAATGATTTCATATAACTATCTCCAATTCTTCTTCCAATTCTTTTAATTTTTCCCTTAGGAGATCATAAAAATGTTTATATTCGGCATCCGCCATAAATAATTTTTTTGACTTCAATTTTTGATATAGCCAATAAGCAAATTGATCGCATATTTCTTTACGCCATTCATTTTTTTTTCGCTCTTCCTGAAAATCAGGGTCTTCCCTTTGGGGATCCAACCATAGCTGTTGTGCTCTGGGCAATTTAGATAGAGCACTCCACCCTGATGGTAAATTTCTTACTCTTGCTGCATAACTTAGCAGCGTAGCGGTTAATTCGTCTAAGTGTTCTTCACGTATGAGACGATGCTCTCTATTACTGGGCTTATCATGAATACTCATTAGATATTTTTCCAAATCCTTAACTTGATACCTGGCTAGCCAATTATATTCTTTGTTGATTACGCATGTTGTGATAATAGGCGGAGCAAAGTATTTGGTGTCCCATTTCGGCGGAGCACAGCTTAATAAATAGGATTTACCACGGCGGCTTGAATTCAATTGCGAGACATTTTGTGGTTTAGTTCCTCCAAAATTTTGGATCACTAAATTTGGGTAATCAATAACGCGATCAGCAGAAAATTCCCTATTCTTTCGTGCTTTTCGTCTTTCCTTAGCTTTTTCGCTATATCGACTATCGTGAATACGTTGATACAATACTTGAGCTAATGAGGATGAAAATAAAGGACAAAGTAAATGATATTCACCATTACTAATTGGAAAAAATATTTGTTTAGCAAATGTATGTGAACTTAATGTTTTCGTAGTCAAAGCTTGTTGAAAACCATCCATCCATTCTAATAATTGTATTTGTGTACAGGCAAAAGGCTGTAAAGACGAGGCATCATTTCGAGCTATCAGAGAAATTAAACTTTCTCCCGCTTCCGATTCAAGCTGTAATAGAGCAGCCACATCCAATGCGGCAGCATTGCCAACCACATCAGTTTGAATAGATTGTAAAGAGGCAGTACTTAAATACAAACTATTTAACGTATCTTTGGTATCAACTGAAGATACGTAAATGCTGCTGCCTTTAGCATCAGTATGAGTAAATTTTAAAGCATGAGTGACTATGCTGATTTGTTTCGCACGCTTAGCTGCGTTCGTTAACCATTCAGAAGGTTGAAAGCTGATTTCTAACTCTTCCCTTTTAGATCTATTTTTAGCATCAAATTCAGCTAATTGAAGCTCATCTAAAATAGCTTTTCGATTTTTTTCAATTTCTTTATCAAATTTTTGTAATTTCTCCGATGCCCGCTCTTGAATATATCTAGCGATTTGATCAGATAAATTGTTTTTCTTCATATATTCCTCCTGAACCCGATCCTACAAAAATTTATAGTTTTCTTAATTTTTGAAAAAATAAGATTAAACTTTAATAAATCGAGAAGAAACATTGGTTTCTAATTACTTATGCCGAATAAGCGCTTTAAATAAACAGTAGGATATGACAGATCTCCCGCAATGTCAAACCTTTTATGTTGGGATTTGTTGAAATAATAATTAAATTATTGTAGTTTATATCAACTGCTGAGCAAGCAGCTGAGAAATTTTAAGTTGGAAATTACTTAATCTAAAAAAATTTTACTGCCGTGCAGGCAGCCAGACGCCCATTTTTAAATTAATGGGCGAAAAACTCCCAATAATGGATGATAAGCCCATCTATCTTGACGATTTTCACTATATTGCAATCGAATTTCCCCGAACCGAAGACAGGCCTGATTGATAGCGACATCATGTTTTTCGGCATATTGAATAATTAATTCTTTTAAGGGTTGATTAGCCCAAATATGAACCCTAGGCGCCATGCTCGCTAATGAATATTGACGAAACACATACTTAACAGATTTCATTCCACCTTCTGCATCTAATTGAAAAAAAACAGGATCTTCATCTCCTTCAAAATAAAGAAAAAATTTCTCATCCCCAGCCTTTTCTCGGAAACGAGTACGACGCTGCATCTCTGCACACCAATCCACAGGACGCTGCCACCAAAGGGCTGCACAACAAGCATACTTTGAACCATATAACTTAGCATGCAAATGAACATGCTCCAAGTCGGCCAAATTCTGAGCATGATCAAGTTGCGACCTCATTTGAATTCGAGGAATTGCATTAATATGCTGTAATTGTTCTATTGTTAAAATTGCACTTAAATCATGTTGAACCAGTGGAAACACTGTAGATTCAAATCCAGGTTTTTCATAAGCAATATCCTTACCACATAAAGCATTATAATTTTTCGCGAGAACAATCATATTAGCGCTTTTAGGATAGCATAAACGATGACGCTGAATTCGACCACCCAATTGAATCAATGAACGCATCGAACTAGGCTCCACAATCGCCCAATCGTAATCGTGATCTCGACCCACTTCAGCTACAGGAGTCGCCAGAACCACAAAAATATGATTTTCACGAGGATATTGCTGCAAAACGCTCTGAATTTCAGGCACCAACCAAATTTTGTTAGGATTGTGACGAGTCAACACCACATCCAATTGTTTCTCCATAGCCGAACGCACGATTAATGGATGCTGACTATGATACACACAGTAATGTATACAATAGCCAATGGGCGGCTCTATAGTAAATAACTTTTCCGCAACAGCAACCAACGGACCGATATTAGCCATGCGCACCAACCCAACCGACAATTGTTGCCTGGTATTCAAATGACTTTGATGATGCTCTTGATGCAATTGAAATATACAATTCGATACAACTTCCGCAATAGCCGATATAACTTCGGCTGGATTTTTTGACACAGGAGTCACGACCGATAATTTAGCCAATCGAAGAGGTTTGGCCTGTGTTAATTTTTCTACTCTATTTTTCACAAAGTTTTCATGAACTTTAATAAAATCCTCTACATCCTCATGATCACTTTGGTGAACATGAAATTCATCGAACCAAGCACAGCAAATCTGATTAGGTAAATTCATTTCACCCGCAGCTTTTTGATAAATTTTGCGACCCGCTGCATAAGCATCAAATAAAGCTTTAACCAAAACAGGCGGTAAAGTGGCAGAAGACAGTAAAATACGAGAACCGAGCATACCCGCCCAATTGACTAAACGGCATACCGCCGGCAAATCATTTAAATCAAAATCATCAGGTTCATCTAAAATCAAGTCTGAAGTCAATAATCGCAACATGGGCGCAATTTGTCTACCACCTCGCGTACCTTCTGTCGCCGGAATTAAGTGATCGATTGTACTCACTAAAACAGGTGCACTAATTAACTGATGCAATTTAGGAGATTTTTTTAACCAATAAGATAAAAGACCATCATCCAATGCCCCTTCATAACAAACATATTGATGTTCCGAGATAAAGTCCTCAGCAGATTCACTGCCAGATGCGGTATATAAGTTACTCTCATTATTTTTAGAAAATTCATGAAGATCCTTGATTGCTTGCGAACCAATCAACACAGCTAAATCATCTTCCCCTAAATGCAAACGTTCACGCAAAGCATCCCCTGTTTGCAGCGTTAATGTTCTGAGCCCTAATGCAATACTGAATCGACAACCCAATTTTTCATTAGCTAAACCATACATAATTTTGCTGTTAGCAAATGTTTTACCGCAACCAGTTGAAGCCATATTAATACCAAAAAAACCTTGCTTGGCAGCACGCTCGCGAATTGAACAAGCTAGATCATATGACTTATCTTGCCACCGAAATTTTTCATTAATACTTCTTTTTTTAAAAGCTTTGTGACGACTAATACTTGGCAAACTTAAACGGATATCAGGTAAAATTTTAGCTATTCGAAGGGCATTACGCCCCACACCCACATTATGTTCATCCAGCTTTTGTTTCAGTATTCGGGTTTGAGGGTCAGAATTAGCATAAACAGGGTAATTTTGATCTTGCCAACATGCCCTAGCCGCAGAAGCTGAATATGTATGGTCTGCCAGCATTAAAACCATTCTTGCTAGATGCGATGAAAAACGGTCTTCTCCCAACCAATCCTGTTTTACTAGTTCGGGACGTCGCAATGCTCTTTGACCAAATTCTTGAGCTTTAGCACGCCAAGTTGAACTAAGCAATGGGGTGCCATGTTTAAAACTCCATAATTTTTGCCAATCTTCATCATCCCAATCTCGATCGTTGACTTGCTTAGAATTCCACGAACCATCAAACCATTTATTCTCAGCCATCCAGCCACTAATATGGGCAAGTCGAGGTTCATTTTTCTTGATAGGATAAGCAGGCAAATGATGATGCGAAACAATGAGCCAACCCACCGCTCTCGCTAATGGCGGAAGTTTAAAAAAAGGATTTGAACATTTGCCTGGAGGACCATCTTTAAATAACTTTTTCAGCAGAATTTCTTCATCTTTAGCTTCAACTAGAGATAATTTTTCTAGCCATTCTCTGTCACTTAAGTCTCCCACAAATGCCTCAAACAAACGCAATGAAATCCATTCATGGCGGTACGGCTCACAAAATTTTCGCTTCCCATTTAGTTTATCCTGAAATAATCGATTTGCTTTACCAAAATCATGGAATAAACCGGCTACTCCTGCGAGTAAGCCTATGTCTTCCAGGGTATGCCAAAGATTTTCGTAATGGTCACGCAATATGTCTTGTTCTGTGCTATTAGTCGGGACAACACCCCGCTCATTAAAACGACTCAAATTTCCTACGACCCACAATAACTCGGTGCGATTATGGCTTTTAAGCCAATGACATGCCACAGCTGTGTTACGCCTAGCAGTTTTACGTAATATTTTTCTCAATGTTATCAAACCTTGCTGAGTAATATCAGTTTGCCAAGTGCGATCGCCCTTGCGTTCCGCAAATTGATCAAGAATCCTGCGTGTTTCAATCAATGCAGATTTATTACATTGCGAGATCAGTAGTATGTTCATTTTTTACTTGGTTAAGTGTTTCTGCTGTAAGTTTTATAGAATCGATCATGACATCTAAAGCTTCAGCCTTGTTAAACGCAGACATACATCTTTGACGAAACTCCTGCTCGCTATCGCCCGCCATAGCGGCAATAAATGCCTGAGGAAGCACTAAAGCATCTTTTATTAAATCAGCGATATCGAATATTAAACCACCCCGACGAGTCTTGCCATGCAATACTGCTAAACCGTGCGGCAACCCTAAAACCCATGCTGCTACCGCGCCTAATCCATAAGCTAAATAATTACCATGATCTAAAAAACGATTAGCCAGATCTATCCCAGAACCTTGTTTTGCGCGGGTAAACTCACCATATTTCACAAGCTTTGCTGCCAAGCTGTATAGCGCTTTAGTCAACATGGCTTCTTGTGCTAAAACTTCGCCATTAATTCGAGCGATTTCTATTCCTTGCCGGCAATTATCTAACAATGAAATTAAACTAGATTCATTCAATAAAAAATGATTTTTACCACCCTTACCTTGCTTTAACCAATGCTTTTGTATTTGATCCAGTCGAATTTTTTGAAAAATCTTGGCTGCCGCTAACCGCAGCTCTTCCTTAAACCAAAAACTGACCCATTGCTGTAAATATTGGGTAGGACGGTATTCACTTTGCGGAGTTAACCAAGACACATCAACTTCCACTTCATTGGCAGCAAATAGAGGGGATCCACCTCCACCACAAAAACCAACGAGAACGCCAGCTTTAGCCAATTTTTGCATTGCGGCTTGAGTAATGGAAGTTCCGGTACCTAACATAATAAAAGTAGTGTTAGCAATAGGAATATTCCAATACAATGACTGTTTGCCTTCTTCAGTCACATATTCTACTCGTCCACCATTAACTAATACTCTGCAATGTTCTAAATAATAAATATTGGCGCGTTTAGAATGTAAAATTGTTTTTAAATCTGAAGGAGAAATATCATCCACTTATAGTCCTTTAATCAAAAAGTAGTTAATACTTTCAAAGTATATCCGAAAATTTTTTCCCTTAAAATATCATTGTTAGCAAAAATTGCAGAAGGGTATGATAACAAATTAAACAAAGGACCGCAGAGACAACTTTTTGCATTTATTAAATATACTTTAAATTTTTTTCAAATCGGATTTGAAGGATGCTTAGACACTGCTGGCCGACCACTTTTCATCAAGGTGATCGGTTACAGCATAATTGTTAACAAAGCATACCATTACAATAGGTTTCACAATGTTTGTGGCCGTAATTATCATAATGGCATACTGTTTTCATTCCTTTAACGTTTTTATAAGTAGTAGAGCCATGATAGGGATGATAATAAGGATCGTAATAGTACGGATCATAAGGGTAGGAACTATGGTGGGAACTGCATACCTTAACGCCTTGAGAATTCCAATAACAGGTTGAACCACCCTCTACCCAGGCCTGGGCTTGAATACTGCTGATGACGGCAAATCCTATTGCGAAAGATAAAATAATTCTTTTAATTAATTTTATTTGCATATTTTACTCGCTATTTTAAGTTAAGTATTTCAATAGTGGCTAATTATAGCACAAAGGCATTTCCGTATATACTAGGGTCGGTAAACACATCTAAATTTTTATAAAATCAAAAGACCTGTTTTACATCAAATGACCAAGATTCTTGCAAGGTCAGGCTCTTAAAATCCTCGCGAAAATCCTAACATGATTATCGGTGCTCGGGATTCGGAAAATCAAACCGGCATCCCGCATCCCACTGAGAGCGCTGATTTCCTTGCGCCGGAATACCACCAGCATCTTTTAATATCCGCGCTAAATGCAGCAAATTCCAAGTCATGAAAGTGGTATTGCGATTGGTAAAATCATTCTCGGGTCCTCCAGAATTTGGATCTAAATAGGATGGACCCGGCCCCGCTTCTCCCACCCATCCCGCATCCGCTTGTGGCGGAATAGTAAAACCAAGGTGCTGCAGTGAGTATAATATATTCATAGCGCAATGCTTAACGCCGTCCTCATTCCCCGTAATTAAACAGCCCCCCACCCGACCATAATAAGAATATTGCCCTTTATCATTTAAAAGCGCTGAATTGCCATATAAGCGTTCAATCACTTTAGTACAAACGGATGATTTCTCCCCTAGCCAAATAGGCGAGGTGATAACTAAAATATTTGACTCCATCACTTTTTGATATATACCCGGCCAATCGTCCTTGTTCCAACCTCTTTCTGTCATATCAGGATAAACGCCCGCCGCAATATCAAAATCAACTGCGCGAATTTCTTCGACTTTCACACCACGAAGCTCCATAATCGCGCGAGAAATTCTCACTAATCCATCCGTGTGGGACAGTTCTGGCGAAGGTTTTAAAGTACAATTAATAAAAATGGCTTTGAGATCGGAATAATCTGTAGCCCAATTTTGACACAAATCGAGTTGTTTTTTATTTAAAATTTGCATAAACATCCTTGCGTCTTGAATAAGCGTGTCGATTTTTCTATGATAACACCCTTGGATTAGTTTTTAAATTTTGGAAAGAATTATGACAAAGGATTTTGAATTTTCTGTCACTCCACTTAAACATCCTTGCGAAGAGTTCACTTATGGAACTCGAATAGGGATACATTGGGAACTATTGCTGGAAAATACCGCGTCCATTGCCCAAATTCATCTCATTTTTAAATATAGACTAGAGAATATTTTAGAACAATACCCAAAACTCTATTTATCTGGCAAAAGTAATTTAAGAAGTGCTTGTCATTATATTGCTCCTGAGTATGTGTGGTACCAAAAACTTAAATTCGATATGGAAATATTTTTACATGAATACATACCTCGAATAAATGATTTACTAGCCCATGGAGTGTTATCAACCTGGATGGCAGCAAAATTATTGACTGGCGTTGTAAGAGCCCTTAGTAATCAACATAAGAGCTCACGGATTTTTTTTTGGTTGGCTACTCGATTAGTGGAAAGTTTTGCCATTACTTTTAAAAAAATATTGGAAAACCCAAAAAAAATAAATAAATATGAAAATTTTTTTTCATTTATCTTTAACCATTATCAACATCTGGTAAAATTCTGTGGAATTTCTGTTTTGCGGATATTAGTTAATTTTGGATTACCCCTTTATTTTATGCAAGAAATTTATCTCCAATATAAAGATAATAATGCCGCAAGAAAGGATTTACAGAATTGGACCAATACCGAGCTAAATTCTTTTATAAATGAATTTAAATTGTATTGTGAAGAAAACGGCTATAATGAGTTTGATTTAAATAATTTTATTAAAGTAATTTTAACTTATAGAGCAGATTTAAAAAATAAAAGTAAAGACTTGGATTTTCAGATAAATTTCAGTCCACTGACTTTAGGGTCCAGTAGTTTTATATCGCCCTTAACTGATCAAAAACTAATGCCACTCATAGGGATTTTACAATTCAACCTCCCGACAATGCAATTCTATAAATTAGCAGAACGTGTCGCGCCTATCAATGCGCTTAATTCAGCACATAATCAAACGCCTCAAAAAATTTCACCGGTACTTAAAAATTGCCTTACAAATAGAAATATTATTTTTGCAAACTCTGCTCTTATCGCTAAAAATTTATTACCCCCGCATTTCTCCTCAGAATTTAGTAAATAATCATTATACTAACAATGACTCGGCCGAGCCTGAATACACAAGCAATGTGTGTTTTCCGAGAAACTAAAATTTCAAGAATTGCCGATACTGGGACAATCTTCGTTTTTCGCATTTTTCTCCAGTAAGACTTATAATCATATAATCAATATCGTGGCCGCTCAGCCGAGGCAGAACATGACGAATTTGAATAAAAAAATTGAATTATTAGTACCAAAATTGGGCGTTCTCTGCAAAGAAAAAAAATTGACTCTAGTCACCGCTGAATCATGTACCGGAGGAGGAATCGCTTATTATATTACCAAAGAACCGCAATGTTCAGCCGTGCTAGAAAGAGGTTATGTAACCTATTCTAATCAAGCCAAAGAATCGATATTAGAAGTATCTCAGGCCGCGTTACAAATGGATGGAGCAGTTAGCCAAAAAGTAGCTCAACAAATGGCTGAAGGCGCTTTAAAAAATAGCACAGCGCAAATTGCCGTAGCCACCAGTGGAATTGCCGGTGAAGATATTTCATCAAACCAAAATACCGCTGGAATAGTTTGGATAGCCTGCGCTGGTATAGACCGAGAAACTCTCAGCGGTCAATTTTCTATCAGCGGCCAACGCCAAGAATTTATATTAAAAACCATTGTAAAAGCTTTGCAATTATTAACTGATTTTATTTCGTTTCGCACATAACACGTATAAATACACTAATTTAATTTAGGAAACTTTCAGTTATTCAACCCTTTATCAATAGATAGTATCTATCAATATAATCTAAACAATTTATTTTACCGATATATATTTTTGTCTAATAATAAAACAAGAAAATTTGTAATAACTATTATTTAACGAGGCAAAAAATGAAAATAGAAAATTTAATGTGTTTGAAAGGCATGAACGTTATTGACGCGCAAATCTCAGATCACAATCCAGTGGTATACCATAATTTATTATTTTGGAACGTAATGATGCAAGCTAAGCAAACTGCTCGCGGATATAATAATGGATTTAAAATATCGGAAGACTCGAAGCAATATCTACAAAGACTGACTAAAGTAGCAGCAATTATAGCAGAAATTGTTTATCTAAATTCTCATATTCAAGTCATTGGCTTATGCGAAGGACCTATAGAACCCATGCATGTAAAGCATTTATTTACTGAATTAAAAAAATTCTCTTGGCTTGATCGTTTACTTCAAAACCACGATTTTCATCGTCCCAGTTATTCAACTGGAAATAATTGGGGACTATTAATGTTATCTGATTCACGTTATAAAATATCAAAATTGTTTCACGAAGACCAACTGCAATCGGTAAATATGTTAGAAAAATTAGCAAATCGATTTCAGGCCTGGGAACTTGAAGGAAAAAATTCAAAAAAAATTTATTTTGCCTTAGCGCACCTGCCTTTTTCTGGTGATGAATTGAAAAATACTTATACGGAATTATCTGAAAATGGTAAAAAATACTGCTATTTAGTCAACATGCTTTTACAAACATATTCAAATAATACCATGGTGTTTTGTGGTGACTATAATATTAATCCTGCATTAATTCGAAAAAATTCACAGTTTGATGCTATTCCTATCGGAAACAGCATTCTTTCTGAAGCAAAGTCTTCCACAAAACTAACCGTTACGGTGGATGGGATATTATTGTCTGATTCTGAAAAACAACGTAAATATACCAGACTGCCTATTACAGATTTGTTTGGAAAACTTAAGCAAGAATGGTCTCTTGCACAAGTTCAACTAAAGCAAAATAAGACAAAGCAGATTAACTCTATCTCGAATTTTAATATTTAAACTAAGAGGATGACGGATATAAGAGGATCACCATTGTCCCCATTCATTCTGAGCAATTGATCTTGCCAAGCAATTCTCTCTGCCTTGCAGGCAGAGAGAATGACTGATGGCTATGGTTTATTTGGATTATTTTGATCAGGATATTGAGGATTCTGGTAGTTAGGTTGTCCAGGGACAGGCTGACTTCCAGGCGTTCCAGGGGCACCAGGATAAGTGTTATCCGGTAAATTATTAGGATTAGCCGGATCAACCGTCGGAGTATGATTAGGCGTGGTAGGCAAACTACCGGAACTATTGGTGTTAGCCGAATTATCTGAAGGGGTGTAATTTCCGCTATTTGAATTTGTTTCAGTGTCAGTGGTACTTTCGCTACCAGGCGCAGCATTATTATTAGCCACACTCCCCGGCGTTTGCATTGGTGCGTTATTTTGACTCAGCACTCGCCACCTTTCCTGGGGATTACTCATATTGTCTAAGTGTCTTTTAAATTTCACATTGTCATAAACCGTGGCGCCAAAATTGGCAATACCCAGAATAATTAAAATAGTACCTAAGCATTTTCCTAAACCAGTGCCACAATGACGATGACAATGTTTTGGAGGAGGATTTTTATGTGTATCAAACCCAGGAGCCGCTGTGACTCTTTCATCGCGATAATTATTTTTACAAGTTTCCTTATACCAAGACCAACTGAGCAAAAAAGCACCTAACCCAATTACCAGAAATTCCAAAGAATATGCAATATTAAAAAAAACCATATTTCCTCCTTGAAACTAAACTCTCCTCCCCCGATAGGGAAGTATCGGTTAATTTTAACGAAATCAAAATCAGGGCACAACTTTTTTAAAAACATCCGGCAATTCACGTTCAGCGAGAATTGCGAAAAACTATATTAAAGTTATAGCGGACTCGTTTTAGCAATGATAATATTGCCGGCATGGTCATGAACAAAATCCGACGCGGGATCAGGATGCCCCCGCAAATTATTGTTAAGCGATTGTTGCAAATGTGCAAGGAGCAAGTTGAGCGCTATACTTGCGTCAAACGTTTTGCAAAATTTGAACTCCATGATCTTTTAAATTCCACTCAAACTTCCAGCCTTGATGAACTTTGGACATGGCTGCAATGTAGGCCTTTTTTTGCTAACACCCAATTTGATCACCAAACCTTTATCACTGAAAATCCAGAAGAAGTTCAATATATTTATGATAAAGCTCAATTAGCCCTTAACAAACAAGTCTGTTTACTTGGCTCGGGCCTTATTGACTTAGGAAATAACATAAACTGGTTAAAAGATTATAAATCCGGTTTTTCTTGGCCTATACAATATATAAAAGACATTGATTATAGAAATCCCGGACGCCCTAGCGATGTGAAATTTCCCTGGGAATTATCGCGAATGCAATGGCTTATTCCCGCCGGTCAAGCTTATCTACTAAACGGTGATGAACGATATGCTGAGTTAGTTAAAGAAATCATTGAGCAGTGGATAGCAGCAAATCCCTATTCTTATAGCATCAATTGGGCCTGCACCATGGAAGTGGCTATTCGGATTATTACTTGGTCTTGGTTTTTCCATGTGTTTAGCCGCAGCAAAACATGGTCTGATCCGGATTTTCGATTTCGTTTTTTAAAATGCTTATTTTTACATGCTGAATTTACGGAACAACATTTGGAATTGAGCGATATCAATGGCAATCATTATACCAGCGATTTAGCCGGCCTTCATTGTGCCGGCTTATTTTTTGGTAAAGGCTCCAGCCCACTAAGATGGCAAGAATTAAGCTGGAGAATTTTAAACCAAGAACTACCACGTCAATTTTTCCCAGATGGCGTCAACTTTGAAGCATCGATTGCCTACCATCGCTTAGTGACCGAATTATTTTTATTACCGGCATGCTATCGTGAGAAGCTGAATCTACCAGTTTCAAACACTTATCGCGAATACTTAATAAAAATGGCTGAATATATCAATGCTTACAGCCGTCATGATGGCAGCGTCCCATTATGGGGAGATGCAGACGATGCTCGTGTTATCCCATTTGGCTCGCAAAAAATTAATGATCATCGTTACCTCAGCACTTTGATAGGCATCCAGTATCAAAAACCATCTCTCTGCCAAAATGGGAGTTACCCCATTGGCGAAATTTATTGGTGGCAAGGTGAAAAGGCTTTGTTTACTTTAAAAAAATTACCAAAAGGCTATTCCGAAAATGCCTCTGCTATTGCTTTTTCCAACGCGGGATTTTACATCATGCGCAATGGCGAGTCTGATCATGTATTCATTGATTGCGGCCCTATCGGTTTAGGCGGACGCGGCGGACATGGCCATAATGATTGCTTATCTTTTGAGGCTATGTTAGACGGTGTTTTATTAATTAGCGATAGCGGAGCCTATGTTTATACTGCTTCTTACGATGAAAGAAATTTATTCCGCTCTACTTCTTATCATAATACTCCGCAAATTGATGGGGAAGAAATGAATCGTTTCATGAGCTGGGACAACTTGTGGCGATTCCATTATGACGCCAAGTATCAGGTCATTGCCTGGCGAACTAATCCATATAGCACTCATTTTTGCGGTTCTCACACGGGATATCATCGTTTGTCTACCCCACTCTCTCTGCACCGCACCATTAATTTACAACATAACACCCATGCTTTAGAAATCATCGACGATTTTTCAAGCAGCAATACGCATCATTATAAAATTCCCTTACACTTAGCCCAAAATGTAGAACCCATAGTAATGCCAGACAAAAATTTGATCTTAACTACACAGAACAAACAATTTTTATTAACTTGGGAAGATAAGGAGCGATGGAATATGAGCATCGAAAATTCACGAATTTCACCCAGTTATGGCGTGATTGTTCCATCTAAAAAAATACTATGGCGCAGAATGGGAGAAGCCGTCCCATTGAAAATTTTAATTGCGCCAATTAAATAAACTGAAGAGCTTGATAGCACCAATTAATTCAGATATCGTTGGTAGCTTCAAAAATACACGGATGTATTTTATGGATCAAAAGCAATTTTATACTGTCACCGTAATGGGTTTAGGTTACATTGGCCTACCCACGGCAAGTCTACTTGCGGCAAAGGGAAACCGGGTTTACGGTTGTGACATTAATCCAAATGTAGTGAATACTATCAATGCTGGCAAAATCCATATCGTCGAGCCCAAGCTTAATCAACTTGTTAAACAAGTCGTAGATGAAGGACGATTAAGCGCCGTCATTACTCCACCCGCCACTGAAATATATATCATTGCCGTACCGACTCCTTTTCTTGAAGATCACAGCCCTGATTTATCCTGCATTCATTCCGCAGCCCAGCAAATTGCGCCTAAGCTTCAAGCGAGGAATTTAATTATCCTTGAGTCCACCAGCCCCGTTGGCACAACCGAAAAGCTGGCGCACTGGCTGGAGGAATTGCGCCCAGAATTATTTAAACCTCAAAGACAAATTTTTATCGCTCATTGTCCTGAACGGGTACTGCCTGGTCAAATTTTAAAAGAATTAGCAGAAAATGACCGAGTGATTGGCGGAATTGATCCTCCCTCGGCGGAAATGGCGAAATCGCTTTACCAGACTTTTGTTAAAGGGAAAATTTTTCTTACCAACTGCCGCACGGCTGAAATGTCCAAATTAGTAGAAAATGCTTATAGAGACGTTAATATCGCTTTCGCAAATGAATTATCTTTAATATGCGAGGATTTGGATATTAATGTTTGGGAACTCATTAAATTAGCCAATCGCCATCCCCGAGTGAATATTTTAAAACCGGGACCAGGCGTGGGTGGGCATTGCATTGCGGTGGACCCCTGGTTTATCGTCGATTCTGCACAAGAGAAAGCCCGTTTAATTCGCTGTGCTCGTGAAATTAATTGCACCAAGCCTCATTATATTATTGATAAAATCAACACTATTTCTCAGCAATTCTCACCTTCTCCAAAAATCGGTTGTTTAGGCTTGGCATTTAAGCCCGATATTGATGATTTGCGTGAAAGTCCTTCCTTATTCATAACCGAGCAATTACTAGCCAAAAATCCAGCGGAGCTTTTGGTTGTTGAACCACACATCCAAGAACTTCCACCCACGTTAATGCACCCTCAAAACCGGGCGCGCTTAGTTAAATTAGATTATTGTCTAGAAAATGCCGACATTTTGTTACTTTTAGTAGATCACCAGCAATTCAAACAAATCGATCTTTCCACCATTAAAACTAAAACCATTATTGATACAAGAGGATTATGGCATGAAACAAGTACTCATTAAAAAAGGCAAAGCCATAGTTGAAAAAGTGCCTACGCCGCAATGTGAAGCCGGCACCGTTAGAGTCGCCGTACATTATTCCTGCATTTCTGCCGGGACTGAAGCGAGCAGCATGAAAAAAAGCGCTATGCCATTATGGCAATTGGCATTAAATCAACCTCAACATGTCAAAAAAGTAATTCAGTCGGTCCATAATTATGGTATCAATCGCACTTATGCTTTAGTAACAGGACAATTAACGGCTGGTATAGCCATAGGTTATTCAGTCGCTGGAGAAATTCTAGCCATTGGCAAAGACATCAAAAATTGGCGAGTCGGAGACCGGGTGGCCTGTGCTGGAGCAACATACGCGAATCATGCCGAAATCATTGTCGCACCGCAAAATCTCATTACGGCGATACCGGAGAATTTATCTTACGCTCAGGCTTCTACTGTCACTTTAGGCGCAATTGCATTACAAGGAGTGCGCAGAGCCAATCCGACTTTAGGTGAAAATATTGTGGTAATTGGTTTAGGCATTTTAGGTCAACTGACGGCGCAAATCCTTAAAGCCAACGGCTGCCATGTCATTGGGATGGATCTCGATTCCAGCCGAGTAGAGTTAGCCAAAAAATTAGGTATGGAAATGGGTTATACCCTTCCTTGCGATAATGAAATTGAAAATGTGTATCGTTTCACTAAAGGCTATGGCGCTGATGCGGTGATTATCACTGCTTCAGCTCCTAACAACCACATTATTTCTAGCGCATTTAAAATGTGTAGAAAAAAAGCTCGAGTCGTATTAGTAGGAGACGTAGGTTTGTTATTAAATCGCCGAGATTTTTATCAAAAGGAAATTGATTTCTTAATTTCTTGCTCTTACGGTCCCGGTCGCTATGATGAAAAATACGAAGAAGATGGCTTAGATTATCCGATAGGTTATGTTCGTTGGACTGAAAATCGTAATATGAGCGAATATTTGCGGTTAATTGCCGATAATAAACTGAAAATAGATGAACTAATCAGTGACATATTGAACATTGATCAGGCAACTGAAGCTTATGAAGCATTAAAAAATCCGCAATCCGACTCTAAACCGTTAATTATTTTATTAAAATATCCAAAAAACGCTGAAATAAAACCCGCTAAAGTGATTACCAGTCCAAATATTAAACGTTCTAAAAATGAAAGAATATCATTAGCCGTTGCCGGGGTGGGCAATTTTGCGAAAGGAATGCATTTACCCAATTTAAATAAATTACATAAATATTATCAATTACGCGCTGTCATGAGCCGTTCAGGACATAACGCGAAAGCGACTGCGCGGCAGTATAGCGCCGAGTATGCCACCACGGATTTTCAACAACTTTTAGAAGATAAAGAACTCGATGCGATTTTAATTGCGACTCGACATGATTTACATTCTCAATTAACTTTACAAGCTTTACATGCAGGAAAGCACGTATTAGTCGAGAAACCCTTAGCATTAACCCGGGAAGAACTACAGGCTATCATTCAATTTTATTCTCAGAATAATAACTCCTTGCCTATCCTATTGACGGGTTTTAACCGGCGTTTTTCAATCTATAGTCAACATATTCACCATTTAATCAATGAAAGAAGCGGCCCAATGATTATCAATTACCGCATGAATGCCGGCTATATCCCGATGGATCATTGGGTGCATGGAACTCATGGCGGAGGCCGTAATTTAGGTGAAGCCTGTCATATTTATGATTTATTTACTTATTTTACCAATAGTCCAGTCATCCACATTAGCGCTCATCCCATTGCTTCTAAAAACGAATATTATTCGACAACAGATAATTTTGCCGTAACCATCAGTTTTGCTGACGGAACTATCGCTAATTTAATCTATACTGCATTAGGGAATAAACAATATCCCAAGGAACAAATGGAAATCTTTTTTGATGGCACCGTAATCAATTTAAACGATTATAAAAGTCTTAACGTGATAGGGAAAAAATTTAAAGGCAGTAAAAAACTCACTAGCGGAAAAGGTCAATTTGAAGAATTGCGCGAATTCGCCAAAGCAATTCTAAATGGCGCCGATTGGCCGATCCCTTTGTGGCAACAAATCCAGGCCACGGAAATCAGTTTTCAAGTAGAGCAGCAGTTGCGGAGTCATCTATGTGTGGAATAGTCGGCGCACTATCCTGGGGTAATTTTGATATTTCGGAAATCTATATCATTAAAATGCGTGACGCTATGGTTCACCGCGGACCGGATGGCGCTGGCGTATGGGTCGATCAGAACCGCCGAATTGGCTTAGGGCATCGCCGATTATCTATAATCGATTTATCTACTAATGCCAATCAACCCATGGTCACGCTCAACCAAAAATATTGGTTAGTATTTAATGGTGAAATTTATAACCATGTACAACTGCGTCGCGAATTAGAAGACTTAGGTTATCGAAATTGGCAAACCGATCATTCGGATACGGAAGTGATTTTAAATGCTTTTACAGAATGGGGTATTGAATGTATCCACCGGTTTCGGGGTATGTTTGCATTTGGTTTATGGGACGTGCAAAAAAAAGAATTGTGGCTAGTGAGAGACAGAATTGGAATTAAACCGCTTTATTACACCATACATCATCAACGTTTCATATTTGCTTCAGAAATTAGAGCACTATTACAAGACCCTGAGCAACATCGCGCGGTCAACGAAGAAGCTTTTTTTAATTACCTCTCCTTTTTGGTAAGCCCAGCTCCACAAACTTTATTTGACGGAATTTATAAGCTCCCACCTGGGTCCTGGATGAAAGTAAATCAAAATGGAAATATTGTTCAACAAAAATATTGGGATGTATGGGACCATGTTAATCCTTTGCTTAATCATAACGAAGATGAAATTGCTCATTTAATTATCAATGAATTACGCACCTCGGTTAGATTACGAAAGGTCAGCGATGTATCAGTAGGTGTGTTTTTATCTGGAGGGATTGATTCTAGCACTAATGCAGCCTTATTTTCAGAGAATGAAACTCAACCAATTAAGACTTTCTCCATTGGGTATCATGGACAAAACAAAACTTATAAAAATGAATTACATTTTGCGAAATTAATGACTGACACGATTAATGCTAAATATCATGAACACTTATTATCAGAACATAACCTATTCGAATTTTTGCCTCAAATGATTCAATTACAGGATGAGCCCATTGCCGATCCAGTGTGTTTTCCTCTTTATTATGTTTCAAAATTAGCTCGTGACAATGGAATTACTGTCGTCCAAGTAGGTGAAGGAGCTGATGAATTATTTTGGGGTTATAGAACCTGGAAATGGAACTTAAAGATTCAACAGAAAATTAATATTCCTGGAAGTTTAATGTTTCGTCTTCCCTTATTTGGTTTATTAAAATTAACTCAACGTTTACATTATTTTGAATATGAGTATTTGCGGCGAAGTTTCATGAAAAAACCTATTTTTTGGAGTGGATCAGAAGCGTTTCCAGAATCGCTAAAATATGCATTGCTCTCACCGCGAATGAAAAAAAAGTTTAGTCACTACAGCTCTTGGAATGCCATTGAACCAAACTGGCAACGATTTAAAGATAAAGCTTGGGACCAATCGATATTTCATTGGATGAGTTATCAGGATTTAAATTTAAGATTGCCGGAATTGTTGTTGGCTAGGATTGATAAAATGACCATGGGAGTCAGCCTAGAAGGAAGAGTACCATTTTTAGATCATAAATTGGTTGAATTGGCTTTTAGTATTCCTACACACATTAAAATCAAAAATGAAAATTTAAAATATATATTAAAAAAAGCCGTCCGCGGAGTTATTCCTGACACTATCATTGATCGTCCCAAACAAGGCTTTGGAGTTCCACTTGACGAATGGCTTACTACTAAATTAGGCATTCATATTAAACAGAAAGTGGATGAATTGATTAAAAAAACTGATTATTTAGATCCAAAATGGTTGCCCAAATGTTCTACAAGAAATCTTTGGGTTTTGTTTAACTTTGCTTTATGGCACAAGGTAAATATTGAACAATTGCCATTAGAACTAACATGAATCTAATTGCAGCAGAAGATCGACAAAGGATTGGAATTAAAGAGTTTCTAATCGGTGCATTAATTTTTTTTCTCCCTGCCGCAAATAATTTTCCCGGCAGAGCTTATTATTATTTAACTAATTTACAAAATCTAGCAGAACTAACTTTCAATGATGCATCCTTTATTAATCTAATGTTACTGCCAACCATTATGATGAGCTTGTTGATAATCATATATAGAATTATTAATCATGAAAAAATTATACATTATTGCAGCTATTTTTCGGCAATTACTTTACTAATTATTATAATATTTATTCTAGCTGGAACTATAAGCACTTTGGCAAATTACACTACTCCAGGAGTGATAACCAATTATTTCTCAAAATTTATTTCTATTGCTTTACTTAGTATTACCTTTAACAATCTAAAAACAACACCGCAATTAATTAGATTGATATTTATGTCATTTTTTTTAGGATGTTTATTTCCTTTGCTTATGGGACTGTATGCCTATTATGAAGCCTGGGGTATTCCTAATTTATCTGAATTAATTTTTTCCCATTTTAATCTTATTAGGATGTATGAATATCGCATACAAACATTTGGTAATGCAGATAATACTGCCGTATTTATGGGTATGGCTGGAGTTATTTTTTTTGGATGTATATTATATAATGATCTACCTTTACAGCAAGTATTTATATATTGGCTGGGATTGACCTTGGTTCTAATCCATTTATTCATTTTAGAAATTAGATCCAGTTTTGTATGCTTTTTTGTTATAACTTTAGTAATGAGTTTCGTCTATCAACGTAGAATTTTTTGGTTATATTTATCAGTGATTTTGATTTTATTTCTAATATTATACTTTATATGCCCAGATTTTGTAATTTTATATATAAAACGAATGAAATTAGCATTTAGTTGGTCTACCGAAAATGCTGAACAATCAGCCGCTGAACGATTACAAGCTATGCGAATAGGTTGGCATATTTTTATGCAAAATTATTATCTTGGTGTAGGCTCAGGAGCATCAGATCATTATATTAATTACCACAGCGCTCATCAATTCAATATTCAGCAAGGAGTTGAATTAGGTTATTTAGGATTTTTTTCCTCTATATTATTATGTTTATTGGCTATTGGACGATTTATATATTTATCCATTCAATTTTTAACTTATAAAGTTAAATATGAAAAAATTATTTTTGCTGGAGTTCCGGCATTTTATTTTCTTAATGGTATTATTGCCAATGTTCCATTGGCCGCAGGCATTTTAAATACATGGATTGCATTAGCAATTATAATGTTGTTACTGAGTGATTGCCGTGAGTTTATCTAAAAAATGACTTACATTTTTATCCCAAGTAAATTTACTCAGCGCTTCCTTTCTAGCATTTTTACCAAGCATGCATCGCCATTCAGGTTGCTCGCAGAGAAAGATCATGGCCTTTACTAATTGATCGATATTGCCTGGTTCACATAATAATGCTAATTCCGGAGAATCAGGATTGGGTGGAAGACTCGGAAGTCGATCGATATCTAAACTGTTTTTTAAAATATCACCTATTTGTTCTAATTTTGAAGCTATAATGGGTTTTGCCATGCCCATGTATTCAAATAGTTTAGTAGGTGAGCCAAAAAAACGACTACCATCTGGGTTTGGCACTTGAGGAGACAAAAAAACATCCGATATTGCTAAATATTCTGGTGCTGCCTCTTGAGGAATCACATCAGTAAATATGACATGCCTTTGGTAAAGAGGTTTATTTAAAATACTTTTTACATTAGAGTATTCCACGCCATTACCAATCAATAAAAAACGTACAGTATATTTTTCAACGCAATCAAAATGTTCGTCTATTAATTTTTTAATCGCATGAGCCAATATAGTCACACCATGCCATGGACCAAAAGTTCCAATAAAACAAAAAATCAAGGCATTTTCAGGAATATCATACTGCTTACAAAGAATAATTTTATTATTTTGAGTAAAACGCTCTGGATTAAAAATTTCTGGATCTATCCCATTAGGATAATAAGCAATTTTATTTGGAGAAATACCCTTATTAATAAGATGATCTCGCAATACTTCTGAAATAGTCACAATTAAATGGGCGTGTTTAAGACAAATATTTTCACAATTTTCAGCATACTTTTCAAACCGAAGTCTCTGTTGAGTTCCCCAAACCTTAGCCACCCAAACTAAAGGAGAATTATACTCCAAAATCAGAGGAATATTTAATTTTTGCGATAGTTTAACTCCCGCATAATTATTTAATACCAGCCTTTGATAAATAAATTGATAATTACTTGGCTTTTTGATCAACTGCGAAATCACCGCATCGTTTAATGGAAAAAGATTTACCGCTCCAGGTAATACAAATAATTTTGGAGAAATAATTTTATGAAAATTAACTTGTGGTAACAATGGCGGCAGTCTCTGCAAAGCAGCATAATCCACTCCATAACCTTTATTAAGCAAGGCGTTAACAACCCCGCTAACATGAGCGACACAACCGCCAGCCATAGGTCCAAACCATATAGTATTGTCTAAATACAGTACTCTACGACTATCATTATGCTTAAAATAAGTTGGGGCTTTTTTAAGATATTTTCTTACGTCTATAAGGTTTTGCACACAAGAAACATAAGCTTTGAATAAATGTATAGAAATTGGTATTGTTTGAGCAACAATTTTTAATTTATTAATTGGTGAAAAGGTAAGATCGCTGTGAACAATACTTATTTTCTTAGCTGAAATAGGAATAGTAACTAATTCCAATATGGGAATTAACAGTTTAAAATTATCATATTCAATGGGCAACAATAAATTTTCAACATCCAGTGAACGTAAATATCTCCAAATCTGTTTCAAAGTAAAAGATCGTATTGTTCCTAATAATAAAAAATTAATCGGTGCGCCTAATTTATTTTCCAGTTGAGTTTTAAATTTAGAAGATAAGGGATTGATAGTCAGTGCATAGTTTTTCGTAGTCATGTTGTCGCCTCTGATAATACGTGATTTTGAATTTTATTTTTGAAACGATAGGCAAAAGAACCAATTATACAAGCCAAGAAAGCATAAGTAATGGACAAACTTAATGCTGCCCCAATCCCAGCAAACTGAGGTATTAGAAAAAAACTTAATATCAACATGAATAAAAAACCAATAACCCAGAACAAGATTAACTCTAAAGGAAAGCCATTAGCCGCTAAATATTGCGACATAATACTAATAATACATAAACTAAAAGCGCCGGGCAACATACACCATAAAATAATTACCGAAGTCGAAAATTTTGCGCCAAATACAAATGGAATAAGTCTTGGTGCTAAAAAAGCCAAGAGTATTTCACCTAATAATAAAAAACTGGCTACTCCAACCACAGCAGATTGAGTTTTTTTCCAACCTGTCTCAGGGTTTTTAATAATTTCTGGAAATAACAATAAGGAGAAAGTAGCTGGCAATGAAGATATCACATCGTTAATTTGAGAGGCAATCGAATAATAACCTAAAATTTCTGAACTGGTAAAATACTTCAATATAAAAATATTACTTTTTACCAGCATGGATGGCAGTAGACAAGCCATATAGCTTTTAATGCCAAAGTTAAAGCCTTTTCTAAAAATTTCGAAATCAAATTTATAATTTATTGCAGCTAATCTTGAAATGAAACAAAACATTAATATTGCTGCTAATAACCATGCTAAAGAAGTCCCAACTAAAAATCCCTTAGCAGTAAATCCCAAATAACCACAATATAATAAAATTATTCCTACGCCTAAATTACTACTGATTTGAAATAAATTAAAAACTTTAATTTTATTAATTCCTATCAATAAATTAGTTCCAAAAAGATAAAATAATGAGGCAGGGACCAGCATAATAATGAGCATTACCTCAGAGGCTGAATGACGCAAGTGAAAAAATCCGGTGATGATTACCGCTGAGCCTAAACCTAAAATCAGTGAAATCCACATCGAATTTATCATTAACTTACCTAAAACCGCGGGATTTTTAGCAACCAAAAAGGTAGAGCTAGACGGAATCCCTAAAGAACATATTTGCACTAATAAAACAGACAGAGAAGTAACAAAAAAATATTTACCTCTGCCGACAGGCCCTAAAAAGTGTGCACTGAAAATACTGACAATAAATCCAGACATAAGGACCATACAACGAACCGAAAAGGTACATAAAAAATTTTTAAGTAATAAATTCATCTATTTTAAACACCTCTCAAACCCATTAGGGATATCAATCTAAATTTCGGAGATCACCGACGATTCTTTAAATTCAATAATATTCAAAATAGCATCCGCCTGGCTTTCCCGGCTGTATTTTTTCGCAGTCAGTTTACTCTTTTTAGCCATTTCCTCCATGATTAACTGATTCTCACTCGCAAAAATAATGGTTTCAGCTAGCCGATTAGGATCTTCGGGAGGAACAACTAAGCCGATCTGTTCTTTTTTAATAAGCTGGGTTGCTTCACCATCTGGAGCGGCGATAAGAAGCGGTTTCCCCATACCCATGGCTTCAAAAATTTTGGATGGTATGACTTCGTTAAAAACGGGATTATCTTTGAGATGCACCAACGCCAAGTCGCATAAACTCCAAAATTCAGCAATACGCTCTTTCGGTTGCGATAATAATATCGTGACATTGGTTAAGCATAAATTTTTTACTATATCACATAATTTTTCTCGCTCTGCTCCCGTTCCAATAAATAAAAAATGAATATATGTGTTTTTTTTAATTAGCGCTGCGGCATGAAGAATATTTTCTAACGCATGCGCCATACCGAAGGTGCCTATATATCCTACGATAAAATAGTTTGGATTCAATTTTAATTGCGCCGCCAGTTGCCAATTTTTAGGCTGAGGATAAAAGCGATTTAAATCCACACCGTTTAAAACAACGTGGATTTTATCTGCATTAATACCTCGACCGATTAAATTTTGTTTAAACGCCGCTGTTAATACAATTACTTTATACGCGGCATGATATAAAAATAATTCAAATTTTTCTAAAAATTTTATCGCAAAATTTTTACGCATTGCACCCACCGCCACAATGGAAGCTGGCCAAAGGTCACTGACTTGTAATACACATGGAATTGAGCGCAAACGTCCCGTCATTATACCCACCAATCCTGCAAACGGAGTCGGACAATTGGCAATAATGATATCTGGCTTTTTCTGCAATAAACCAGCTATCAACCCCGGCAAAAGATAGGAGGCATAATCAATTGATCTTAAAAAAACTCCTTTATTCCTTGTTATAAACGTTTTAACGCGGATCACTCGAATGTTATCCATAATTTCTGAATAATACATGCTATTTTTATAGTTTGGAAATAATTTGCCCTCAGGAAAATTAGGTTGGGTTGTAACCACCGTGACTTCATGACCTCGCTTTTGCCAATAATACGCTTGCTCAAATACTCTGGATGCCGCCGCATTATATTCAGGAGGAAAGTACTCACTAAATAATAAAATTTTCATCGAGCATTCTCCGAACATTCCCAAACAAATAAATGCGAAACTTGGAGCGGTAGCTTTATGCGGTTTTCACCTATAATGCGCCAATTGGCAATGGCTATGCCAAAGTCAGGATAGAAATTTCCCGGTTTTAAACTCCACACTAATTGCGAATCTAAATATACTTTTGCTAATAGTCGATTTTCTTTACGAATAACAACTTGATTGGCATCAAGCAATTCAGGGGTCAAATCCGGATGCAAGTGAAACGGAATGGTCACATAATGAACCCCCTTGCCCCGTAGCTTATCTTCTATTCTCAGTTCATATTTAGTTAATTGCCAAGACCTTTCATGGATAATTTTCATCTTACTGTGATAACCATCATGTTCGGCTGAAATTTTATCGGTATCCTGGCCAAAGGAAAAATTAATATGACTCACTTTCGCTCGTTTTGCTACTCTAAAGCTAGACCAAATTTCCGATGAATTAGTATGATCAATCATTAGTGTGTTATGTGCTAAAGTACCACGTTGCAGTAATCGCTCTGAATTGTTGGCGTAAGTGGAGATTCCGGAATTAACAATGATTCGTTGTTTTTCTAGCGATAGTTCAAAAGTAAAGGTATCGGCATGAGCGTGCCCTAACAAATAATCAGGTCCTAATGGCGCTACGTCTATCAATACATGCGCCTTATTTCGCTGCAAACGTGCATAACCACTGGTCTTTAAAAAATGCGATCCTTTGGGAGAAGTAAAGGTATACCCTAATAAATTAGCGTATTCGATTAATTTAGCTGGAGAGGGCGTTGTCTTAAGTGTTGCATCGTTAAATAAAGCGATATCACCGTCTGGATGGCTCATCACCTCCAACCATTGCAACATTTTATATATGCAATTCGACCATTTGACAGGAATTACTTTACCATAGATTTTTAATAAATTGACACAATCCAATAAATCTTCTAAAACCAAACAATGATATTGCGTACTTCTTTCAATATGACCGCCATCTGCTAAAATTTGTTTGTCCAGTTGATTGTCTAAAATAACTAGGGCTTTTTCTCGCCAATTATCTCCTGCCGCTCCAAAAAAAACCCCTGCAAAGAGTAAAGCCTTCGCGTTTGCCAACAAATGATTTCCTAATAAATGGAATTCTAAACGCCGGCTCAAATAATCTGCTTGCGCCATTAAACTCAACAACGTGCTCACGGACTCTTGATGACCAGCTAAAATCCATTTTATCCAATTCACAATTCGCATCGATAATGGATAAGAATCCCAACTTGGATAGGTTCCAGGAGAATTTTGCTTGATCCACACGGGTATTAGCCATTTATATTCTGGATAATCAAAATAATGTAAGTGGTACAAAAACAATTTTTCCAGGTATTGACTTTGCCAATCACCAGCATATTGTTTACAAATCGTGTAAAGATAATTTTCAGGTTTAGCTAAAAAAGGGATTTTAACAGTGGGAAACTCCATTGCCGGGATATGCTTGAATGTGCGCACCGAAGGCTTTTTTAATTTAAACCAAAGCCGCCCATAAATTTGAATTGGCATTAAATAACGGACAGTATGATAATAAAGACGTAATTGTTTCATGTCATCGCCTTTAGTAAGGAAGAAGATTTCACATTCATATTTAATAATTTTAATAAAATTCGCTGCGCCGCTTTTCCATCTCCATATGGATTTTTTGCCAAAGTCATTTCTTTATAACGCAACGGATTTTCCAAAATTTGTTGTGTTTCTCTAACAATTGTATTTTTATCAGCTCCTACGAGTTTTGCGACTCCCGCTTTCACTCCTTCAGGCCGTTCAGTGATATTACGCATTATCAACACTGGTTTTTTTAACGAAGGCGCTTCTTCTTGTATTCCTCCAGAGTCTGTGAGAATTAAATAGGATTTTTCCATTAAATATACAAAACTAAGGTAATCCAAAGGATTAATTAAATAAATATCTTTTACTTTACCTAATAGGTGATAAACCGGTTTTTGCACATTAGGATTGAGATGCACTGGGTAAACAATTTGCACTTCATTTTCAGCAGAAATGGTCGCCAATGCTTCACAAATATTTTGAAAACCAGCGCCAAAACTTTCTCGCCGGTGTCCTGTTACCAAAATGATTTTTTTATGCGGATTTAAAAATTGGAACTGTCCCTCCAGTTTGGCTTTTAATTGAGGATTTCTACTTAAATGATTTTTAATTTCATACAGAGCGTCTACCACGGTATTACCTGTTACG
Organism: uncultured bacterium; assembly: GCA_965651935.1. Lineage (GTDB taxonomy): Bacteria > Pseudomonadota > Gammaproteobacteria > Coxiellales > Coxiellaceae > JAFEDN01. The sequence continues at coordinate 60,043 of CBFGTC010000005.1, read as the reverse complement.
GTAATTTTATCAGTCGTAATACCTCCACGCTGCAAATTCTGAGCAGCTGAAAGCGTCGGCGCAAAATGATGTTCCGCAATTAAAGAAGTGACGCGCCGATTTAACTCCTCAGGCCACGGAGAATAAATATTATCACTGCGCAATCCAGCCTCGATATGCCCAACCGGTATTTTTTCATAAAAAGCGGCTAAACTGGCAGCCAAAGTCGTGGTGGTATCACCATGGACTAAAACCATATCAGGGCTAAATTCAGCCAAAACTAGTCGAAGTTTTTTTAAAATACTGGCAGTTATTTCGTTTAAGCTTTGATTGGGACGCATGATGTTGAGATCATAATCAGGCTCTATCGCAAATAGCTGCAAAATGGAATCCAGCATACTGCGATGTTGCCCGGTTACGCAAACCTTGGCACAGCAGCTGCCATAATGATTTTTTAAAACTTGAATAATCGGAGCCATTTTAATGGCTTCCGGTCTTGTCCCAAAAACCGAGAGTACCTTCATGACTACAATCCTTGTAGTAAAATTCGGTCAGTTCCAATAATGATACGAAATTATTTAAACATTTTCGTAACTATAATAATATCGATATCGATATTTTCCATAGCTTTTAGTTCTCACTTCATTGCGAATATTATTAAAAATTACTCCTTGAATTTTTAAGTCGTTAGCATACATTCTTTTTATGGCAAATTCGATTTCTTCGGCATGATGCATCCCTGAACCCATTACGAAAAAATTGACCCCGGCATGTTTTGCCACAATGACACCGTCAGTCACGGCTAAAATGGGCGCTGTGTCTATTATTACCATGTCGTAATTTTGCGAAGCCAATTGCATAATATTGTCAAATTGCTTACTCATTAACAATTCAGCCGGTTTATTTTTATACGCACCTGCCGTTAACACATGCAAATTTTCATTAAATTTTTGGATACCTTCAGCCAAACTATTTTCACCGGCAACCACTTCCGACAAACCCGGCGTTTGCTTTAGGTTAAAATATTGAAACAAATGGCCACGGCGTATATCACCATCAATCAATAAGATTTTTTTATTGATATCCGCTAAAAGATAGGCAAAATTACTGGCCACAAATGATTTACCCACTTGCGGCGAGATACCAGTGATAGCCACAATATTGTTGTTACTGGTTTGTAAACAAAAATGCATATGAGTACGTAAACTTCGGAGTGATTCAATGGATAAATCATAGGACGAGGTTAACGCCAATAAAGGTGGTTTTTGGAGTAAGCCTTTTTTAATTAACCGCTCATTATTAATTTGTTTTTTACTATGAGGTATCACCGCAACCACTAAAATACCTAAATTCTGTTCTACCCAGCGAGGATCATCAATTTTTTGATGCAATGATTTACGAATCGCTGCCGTTAAACAACCAAAAATTAACCCTACGATTAATGCAGCCAATAACTTTAGCAGAGTTTGATTAGACAAAGACTCCCCAGGTATTTTAGCCAACGACAGCACCCGGATATCACTTATTGTTCCGGCAGCGATAACTTGCAATTCTTGCATTTTTTGCGTTAAAAGCAGATAAAGATGATTTTTAACTTTTACTTCACGAGCTAAACTCAACGCGACCTGATCCTCTGCAGGCAATTTTTTCATCAAGCCTTGCAAATGATTCAGCTCTTGCTGTAATAGTTGTTGCCGCTTTGCTAACGCAATCACAAAAGGATGCGATTCAGTGTAGTATTGTAATAGTTCATTTTTTTGTAATTCAGTTTGATTAATTTTGGTTTCAATATCAGCTACTTTATTTAAAATTAATTGCGTCTCCACGGTTAAATTGATTTTGTTATTTTTAGATCTATATTCATTCAGCGCCAATTCAGCATGATTCAAAGAATCTTTAATGATAGGCAACTGTTGATTTAAAAAATTTAAGGTCTTGGCCGCTTCGAGGGATTTGTTTTTAATGTCTTTCGAGACCGCCACTTTAATAATTTGATTCAAAATCGCAGCCAATTTTTCTGGGTCTGCATCCTTCAAAGTCAGTTGCAAGATTCCGGTCTGAGAATTTAATTTCGTCGATGTGCCCACATCGGAGATCATTAATCTTTTCTGCAAATCAGCAATTTCTTTAGTAATTGAATTTTTTTGGATAAAGAACTCACTTTGCGGATGCGCATTCCATTGAGAAATTAAAATTTTTATCTTAATGGAATTGGCAGCCCCTGTAGCTGCAGTTTCACCTATTCTAGCGCGCAATAAAAAATTTCCCTCCGGGCTGTATAATTTATATGCTTGAGCAGTTTCATCAACAATAATTTTAAAATTCTTTTTTAAATATGGCGTAGGTACTTCAAATATATCGGCTTTGATTTGCTCACCACCCCAAGAATAATGACTTAAAAAGCGCCATTTTGGGACAAAATGAATCAAATTCGGGTATTTTTGAATCAAATTACCCAAATAGGGAAAATAATGCGGGCTGGTTTTGATGCAAAGTCCTAGTTGTTTAATTACCGGCTCCAGAACAAAAGAAGAATTCAGCAAGGCTTTTTGCACATCGCTTTGTGACGCCTTCAGATCGAATAAAGCATTTGCCCCCTCCAGTTGCCCCATACTGGAAGGTTTATTTTCAATTTGAATTAATGCGGTGCTTTCGAAAATATGAGGCTTTTGCAGTAATGAAAATGCCGACATAATGCAAAATAAAATAGTGAAACCAAAAATTAGCCACTTTGATTCGTATAAGGTGAAGAGTAAATCGCGCAAATTTAATTCGGAGCGATTAATCACCGCCTTTTCAGGCGAATTTCGTTTCTCTAAATCCATTCAATCAATCCTGTCAATGATGAGTCATCAATGAATTGGTATACCAAATTGTTTCAATAGTAGGCAATATTTGACTGATCACCCTATTCCAACTTACCACATTTGCTGTTGAAACATAAACGATATCATGAGCTTGCAAAATAAAATTAGCCCCCAATAACAGCGCATCCGGTGATTTCGCGTTAAGCCAGTATACCCGCGGATTATCCAACGGCCCTCGGACCACATAAATATGACGAGGATCGGAGGTCTGCCGGTCCACTCCCCCAGCCAATGCTACTGCCTCGGTGATACTCAAAGGCACGTCAGTAATGACTTGTACGCCTGGCTTTTCTACTTCGCCCATAACATAAATTTTTTGACTGCGAAATGAAGTCACACGTATTTGAACTTGCGGATCGCGCACATAGTGAGATAATTTTTGGGTAAGTCGTATGCGAGCCTGCTCCACTGTCAAACCGGATACCGGAACTTGGCCGATCATGGGAAAAAACAGCCGACCATTAGGCCCCACTAAATAACCATATCCGTAAGCGCCGGTTGATACGCTTTGTTGTAAAATCAAATTTTGTTGCAAATTGCCTTCTTTGGACCCTTGTTCCACCACGGAAGGAACGTTGAATTCTGGGTGATTCCAAACTTGAATATTAATAATATCCTGAGGACCAATATAATAGCGATATCCCGTATAAAAATTAGGCTGATTGTGCACCGTCGCGGCGGTAATGGGAATTAAAACCGGCGCCACTCGAACTTCTGCCACAGGCACATGGGTAAAGCCTGAAGTGTTCATACGCATTCCCGGCGTAATATGATCACAGCCGGATACAATCACGCATGAAATGAATAATGTTATCAAATTACTTTTTTGGAAGAATCCCAAAGGCATAGCCAATCCTTGGAAGCTTGTATAATTTGACAAAAAGCCCTTTCAAATTCGCCAATCGGTTTTTGATAGGGATCGATGATTTCCATTTCACGCCATTGTCCTAAATAGTGAACTTTCCCACAGGAGCTTGGCAGCATATCATAGATGGCTTGGCGTTGCCAGAATTCCATTACCAAGATTAAATCAAACTCTTTTAACATGGAAAGGGTTAATTGTTTTGCACGATGAGAAGAAATATCAATATTTTTTTCTGCCAGTATTTTGATGGCAAAAGGGTCAGCGGTAGAACCTTTTAAGGCTGCAATACCAGCTGAATTTACTTCCACGTCAACTGCAACTTCTTTTAATAGTTCTTTAAACCAAGCTTCTGCTATGGGACTGCGACAAATATTTCCAGTACAAACAAAGAGCACGCTCGTAAGATTTAGTCCATTAAACAACATATAGGCGAATCCTTTATCTCAATTGTGAATTATCATACTATAATTATCCATTATGGATTTAGACAAGGAAGTTCTGATTGTAGGCGCCGGTCCTTCCGGCTTGATGATGGCCTGTCAGCTAGTAAGGTGGGGCGTCTCGGTTAAAATTATTGATCAACAGCTCTACCGAGCCAATGAATCGAGAGCGTTTGGGATACAAGCCAAGTCCATGGAAATTTTTCAAAACCTCGGTCTGGCTGAACAGTTCATAACAAAAGCAGAAGTGGCCCGTCAAGCGCATTTTTTTTGGCGCGGCAAACCCATACTCAAGCTGAACTTTGGGAAATTTCAATTAGAAAATACCCCGTTTTCTTTTATTTATTTTTTACCTCAACCTAAAACTGAAAAAATATTATTAAATTATCTTGACCAGAATGGTTTAAGGGTAGAGCGCAATATCAAATTGGAAAATTTTGAAGATCATGCTGATTATATGATTGCCAGTTTAAAAAATGAAAAAAATGGTGCAATAGAACAATTAAAATGCCGTTATGTAGTAGGCTGCGATGGTGCACGGAGTAGCGTTCGTCACCTGCTGAAAATTCCGTTTATCGGTGGTGATTATCAACAAGATTTTTTTCTGGCAGATGTTAAATTGAAATGGCCGTCATCGTTACAAGATGAATTTAGGATTTTCTTTGATAAACAAGGTTTTTTTCTTAATGCACCGTTAGAACAGGGTTATACTCGGATTATCACAGCAAAAATTACGAATGATGTTGCAGAAGCTACGTCTTTAAACATGGATGAAATTCAAAAATTCATTCGTCAAGTCAGCCATTGCGACCTAGAGATTCTTGAGTGTACCTGGATGTCTCGCTTTCACTTACATCATCGAGTGGTGCAAAATTATCAAAAAAACAATACTTTTTTAGTTGGCGATGCTGCACATATCCATTCGCCAGTAGGAGCACAAGGGATGAATACAGGATTGCAAGACGCGACTAATTTAGCTTGGAAAATAGCGCTCACTATTCAAAATAACTTAGATGACCAGTTATTAAAAACCTATGAATTAGAACGGCAATTCATTGGTAAAAAATTAATTAAAACGACTGATCGGATATTTTTGCTGCTGACTTCTCCAAATAAATTACTCGGTATTTTAAGACCGGTTTTTTTTATGGCGGCCTCTAAAATCATTGCCATTAGTCGAATTCAACAGCGCTTATTTTGGCTGATATCGCAATTAGGCATACATTACAATAACAACGCTTTTATTTATCAAAAGTGTGAGCAGGCTTCGAAAGAATTTTTAGCTGGCCCCAGTGCAGGCTTTCGTGCGCCAGATGCGCCAACCGAAAATACCAGTTTATTTGAATTATTTAAATTAAAACCGGGCAATCTGCTCGTATTTATCACTTCAGACAAAAAGCCACTAATTACAGATGAGAAATTAATTCAATTAAAAATGCAGCATAAATGGCTAGCAGTCCATAAATTTCTGGCGTCAGCGAAAAACAGGCTTTTATTCCAACGCTATGGCGTGACCCAAGATAGCGTCTATTTTATTAGACCGGATGGTTATATCGGTTTTCGGAATTCACCTTTAAATTATGATGATCTCATTTCGTATTTAAATCAATACGTTCAAAAAACGTAACCGCTTACGGTATTGCCACATTAGAAAACCAAGTTTATTGTATTAATAATTTTATCTAGCCCCGCAGGTAAAAGATTTTTCTTTCTATTCAATTCAGAGGGGTAATTTATGAAAAAATTAATTTCATTATTTTTAGAAATTCATCAAAAAAGAGCGCCAAGCTCTAAATTCAATGTTAGTAAAGACTTGGATTTTGAAGCGTTAACTATAGCTCAAGAATGCCAACTCACTTGTCAAAATTATAAAAAACATTCTCACTATAAATTTGCGCTCATGTTTAATCGCATATTGGATAGCCGGCTTACTTCACTGCTTGACAGTGCGGATTTATTGAATCCACAAGTTTATCTCAGTTTAACCAGCGCCATTCTGAATTGGTGTCCTTGGCAGGCTCGCAAACAAGTTCTTTGTTTAAAAATTAAAAATAGTTTACTCAGACTATTGCCCATAGCCAGACAAAAACAACAATTACAAAGATTATGCCGGCAATACCGCGAGCATCTACAGATTGAACTCGAATCCCAACTTCAAAATGAGCATAAACAAACCTATTTAACATACGCTAAGCGAAATACAATTATTTTTGCTGCACCGCCCCAATCTGATAGAGCACAAGCAATACTCGTAAAAGATCCACGTCCAGCATTAGATAAGATCATTGCTGGTCAAAATAGCTATATTATCCACTCGTCAAAGTCTCTGAGCTTTGCTTTAGAAAAATATAAATTGGTCAGCCAACTTCAGGAAAGTTTAAATACACCGGTAAAATCCGCTCCTGAACAATTAAAAGATTTTAAACAAAAATTTTTAGCAGAACGCAGCATTTTAGAAAAGAATCGCGATAACCTGTCCATCCTATTTCTAAAAGGGGTAGCAACCGTATTTTCACTCGGACTAGCATATGCTTTCGGTATTTGGAATGTCAAAGGGAAACAAACTGCGGCTAATTTGCAGCAAGCCTTATACTCTAGGCAGTAATGGGGAAAGCTACTGTTACACAACTTGACTCATTACGGAGAACAGTAGCTTTAGAATCAACCTTTTTATTTATGGTCGTGCCCGTTACCACCTCTACTACTTTGAGGATTACCGATTTGGAGAGAAGGTTTCGGCACAGGTTGCTCTGGCAAGCATTACCAGGGCCATATTAGCCCCCGTGATAACCGTCACCGTAATAATCACTGCCATAATATCCATACAATCCTGTCAGCCTAGGTGCACACGACGCTAAAACCAAGGCCTTTTTTCTTAATTCCACGAATGATAGCCGGTAAGGCCGCTACGGTTTGCTCCCGTTTACTGGGACCGTCGTGTAATAAAATAATTTGCCCAGAATGGGCGTTTTTGACTACTCGACTGGCAATGACATTTGCCCCTGGCCGCCGATAATCGTTTGGAGTATAACCCCAAAAAATAGTTTGCATACCTTGGGCTTGAATGTATTTTTTTACTTGCTCATTACCCGCACCATAGGGCAAGCGAAACACTTTAGGATCTTCGCCTATGACGTCATGGATGATCTTTTTAGATTTAACCACCTCATCATACCAGTTATCAGAAGATAATTTTGAAAATACCGGATGACTCATGGAGTGATTTCCAATAATATCGCCATCTTTGATCATTTGTTTTAAATACTGCGGATTTTTTTTAACTTGCTGGCCTAAGACAAAGAACGTAGCCTGCACATGATAATGTTCTAATATCGCTAAAATCTTTTTGGTATATTTTTTAGAAGGCCCGTCATCAAACGTAAGCGCTACGGTACCTTTATGCACCAAAGCCTGACATCCGTGTTTTTCAGTGCTATTTTTTACATATTGCCCATTAGCAAAGCCAATTGCTTGAGATGACTTTGAACTCTGACTGTGCAAAGTCAATTCGGCTTGACTGGTTGCAGTATGGGTTTGATCGGTGTCAGCAAATGCTGGTAGAAAAAAAATTAAACAAACTCCTCCAATAATCCAATCTTTGATTTTCATCATCACATTCCTTTTTGTCCATGTTTTTTGTTTTGGTCATTTTTTAATCCATATTCATGATCTTAGAAGTTCATTGTTTAATATTCAAACAAATCAATACAATATACATATTAGATAACTTGTCTGTATGGACAGCAATGTGCGTTTTACGTAAAATTTTTCAAAAAGGAGGATGGCATGATTTTAACTTTACCGGCTTTCACGAATGGCGGCGCAATACCTGCGGAATACGCTTACTGCATCCCGAGTAACGGAAAAAACCGTAAACAAATGGGTAAAAATCTCAACCCTGAAATGCGTTGGTCAGATTTGCCCGAGGGCACTCAATCGTTGGCCATAATAATGGTAGACACGGATGTGCCTCAGAATAAAGAAAACGCCAATAAAGAAGGAGTAACTTTAACCAAAGACATGGCGCGAGAGAATTTTTACCATTTCGTTTTGGTGGATATTCCCGTATCTTTATCTTCCATTAAAGAAGGACAAGATTCTCATGGCGTGGTTCCTCAAGGCAAAAAACCCGGGCTGACTGATTACGGGATTAGAGGGATTAATGATTACTCTCACAACAATGGCGGCTATGACGGCCCCTGTCCGCCTTGGAACGATGAATTAATCCATCATTATCATTTTTATCTTTATGCTTTGGATGTTAAATCATTGGGATTGACTGGGCATTTTGACGGGCGCCAGGCTCTTTCAGCGATAAAAAAACATATCCTAGCTCAAAGCGAATGGGTAGGGACCTATTCTTTGTATCAGCCATAATCTCTCAAATTACCAGCGGGATTGCGAAGGCGAGGATAAAAGCAATAAGCTGCGGGACGACATGGCGGAGTGATAATCGACGACAGGCACCAGAAGTTTAGATCCTCCTCCTCATGAATTCAAAATTTCCTACAGGTCAAAAAGAAAAATCTCACAAATAAGTATATTAATTTATTATATTATATACGCAACAAAGCTTCCAAAAATAAAATTTAATTCAGGAGCAGAATGATGAGATATAAACTCACCGGGGTTGTCAACCAAACTCGATATCAGTTTTCTATTATAAAAGAAAATCAATCATTAACCGACGCTTTAAGCCTTGATTCAGAAAAAATTCTCGGGTTAAAGCGGTTCATCATCAATTCAGCTGATCCTGTGAGCGATCTTTTAGATGTGAAAGAAATAATTCAAAAACGTAAAGAGTCTCAAGCATACATTGACGACATCATTGCTGAAGAAATTTTCTATCATTATCAACACCATAGTTTACCATTGGGTTCATCTCTACTAGCCAAAATAGCTGAGTTATCGGAAAAGGTCAGGGCAACAGAAACGCACTTTTTGCATTTAGTTAAAAAAATTTTTATGGAAATTCAGACAGCAAATACTTTTGATGCCAAAGAGTTTCCCGATCACCAGATCGACTTAAAAGATATCAAATCGGTCATTGCGCAAAAAATAAACCAATGCGAAGAAAAAAAATTATCCGCACTCAATGCGACGCAATTACGTTCATTACAAGGTTATGCATTTATTTACTTACTTTATCGCTATCCCGACAAATCCATCCTAGAACAAGAAGATTATATCCAGTTTATGGGCCGGTGGATGGCATTACAAAATGCAAAACAGGATTTACAGCATTTTTTAACTTCCGCCTCAGTTATCAAAGCATTTTTAGGCAATAAATTAGGCGCTCGCATTCTGGTTGTGGATTCTTCACAATTAGAAGAGGCCAAAAGCAAGGTCATACTTGACCCGACAAACACATCAGAAATTATCTATAAAAATCCTACGATAGGCTGGTGTCTCTATAATAAATCAATGCCAGACGATGCCTCTCAGGAATCAAAGGCGCTTTTTCCTTCCCTATATACCAAAGACCAGGTACAACAATTTTTAAAACAAAATCAGGATGCCATCTCAGACAAAAATAATAAAAATAAACCAACTAACAAAGAGATAAATTCTTTGACTGAGATTAAAAACATGCCTCCTCAACTGGCGCTTCTATCAAGTAAAAATTCGGAGGGGAAGACCACTGCCTTAGCTTCACTGATAGATGCGGCTGCGAGCTGTGATCCGAAAATTTTGGTGATTTGGCAGCGTATCAACTCCAAAAAAATTCAACCTATTCATTACTTTAATCCAGATTTCGTTTCATCCGCAGAAGTGTTAACAACAATACATTTATTGGCCGTCAGTCCTTATGAAAAAATCATTTTACAAACCGGAGAGCCGGCTTTAAACGAAAACGAGAAAAAATCCTCTCCTAAAACTTTAGAACTTTATCAGTCAATCAGCAAAGAAGTGTCCGAAATTATTATAAAAGACGGCAATAAAATAACCTACGTTAACGGAACGGCCTGTCAAGCGCTCTTAACCTATTTACAAGAAATCCAACTCACCTTTCCCACTGCCAAGAGTAACAAAATCGTGGTGCAGGATTTGTTACAAGTCCAACAAATCACGATGTTGTGTGGCTTAACCACGTTTCATATCTTAAAAGCGGAATCGCAAAAGCCTTATTATCAAAGCCGTTTTGATAAAAAACCCCTACCTTTAGGACTAGAAGATTGTGACTTCCAATTAATGTCCCTTGAGCCAGATATAAACGTTGATGTCGATTTTTTTAAACACTTTACCCAGCCTACGTTAATCAAGCAAAATCAGAATTTTTCACTTTATGGACGGAATGAACAAGGCAATTGGCATATAACAACCAATTTAAATGCAAAAGTTTTCCAGGATTTAACGTTTCCAGAGCTAGAACTTAAAATAACCTATCCCCATGAATACGATTTCCATGCCGTATTCATTCGCGATGAAGACCTAGAGCATATGCCAACAATCAGAAAGCAGATTATTAAAAATACCGCCGACAACTTGCCCTTTTTAGTTCATAAAGATGACGGATTTTTTATTTATGGCCAAGTGAAATATGGAAAATGGCAATTATCGGAAAAACTCGATAACCAGCCCGATTTAAAATGGGAACTTAAAGAGGAAGAAAAAGATTCTCCAATGGCCTTATCTCAAAAAGGTTTTCGTCCGCTTCCAATGAAAACCTGTGCCGGAGGGGATTGTGCTTTGCATGCCATTCTAGGTAGCTGGGATCCCGACTCTGGGCAGATTTATTGTCAAGAAGTCATTCAGCGCCGGGAAGAACTAAAAAAATTCCTATTAGAACAAAGTAACTCTCTAGAAGTAAAAAAACTCGTCACCGAGGGGATTACCGCGTTGATCATGGCTGGCGGAAATGCCGGGCAACATACCCAAAGCCTGCAAAAAGAATATCAGCGCTTTTGTTTAACCCATGATGAAAAACAAAGAGAAAATTGGCAGAGACTTCATCAAAAAATAAATCAGTACTCTTTAATTGTAAATTACATCGAAAAAAACCATGGACTGACGAATTCAAACTCGTTTTTACATCAATTTCATAGCGCATTGAACGCCGAAAGCAGCACCTTAAGCGCACGAATGTTATCATTACCGGAATTGTGGGCCACGTTTCAAAAATACAATCAATTGCAGGAGTTTGATTGGTCTACCCGAATTTCCGAGGAAATTCGCAACGAATACCTTAATTTTGTGTGTCAACCACGCACTTGGTTGTTACCTTGTGAATTGGCGCTTATCGCTAAGGCATTCCAGGTTAGAGTACTATACTATCCTTGTGCGGGCGCCACACCCGAGATTTTCAATGAGGATGAAAAAATTACCATCGCCGTTCAATTTGATGGACAAAACCATTATGAACGATTAAATATCCAGCGTTATTACCGCTTATTACCCAAAAATCAAGCGCTTAGTAAAATCTATCGTGAAATAGCTTCCAAAAAATGGCATCACTTTTTTAATGTTGCACAAACTACTGTCAGCAGCGAAAAGATACCCGATGCAGTTTACGAGGAAATCGCGGCAAAAAAGGCGCATTTCCCCAAATTTCCCAGAATTTTGTATCACGTCAATCATAATATGAAACAAAAAAAACGCAAAAACTGGGCGGAACAATTTTTTTATTTAACTGTTGATGCCTTCCTTCGGGCCGCAGCCCAAAAAGAATATTTCCCCTGGATAAAAACATTATTAGGGCCGCCCTTACAAAAATACGCGAGTGGCGCAGGCTGGATAAATCCTGCTAGTGATATTGCGGTCATCAAAAAATATGAAGGACAAATTCTTCAGGCGTTAATTGATTATATTGCTAAATTAGAAATTGAAGATAACCAGAGGATCATGAAATATGCTGAATTCAAATGGCAGGAAACATGGCAGAAGACGAAGTCAGAGTTAGAAATATTGTGCGGCGAATCAGAAAACTCAATAGAGGAAGATAAATATTCTGATGAAAATGATTTTAAAAAAGATATTCAAATTCAAAATTTAAAACGGACACAGGGGTTAATGGAAGGATTATTAGAAAAAATGAACATAAATTCTTTCCTGCTTAATGACCCAGAAGCAATGGCGCGACATTGGCAAAATCGACTGATAAAAGCAAAGGCAGAATGGTTAAAGTCCGATTTTGAAGAACGAAGTGCGGTTTCTTTCTCACTAAGGGAAAAAATGCGTGAACACCTATTTCAAATTATTAAAATTGATTACTCTGCACAGATTAAAAAAGGCTTAAAGCACCAAGCCGATAAGCAATCTTCCTCCCATTTTGAGCACTTTTTTTTGGATATAGTCAATAATTTTATTCATATTCATCATGAAAAACGAATTAACTTATTATTGCGTTTTATTTCTCAATTCCTAAATCATGTCATGTTTTATAATTTTTCTCAGAATTGGAATTGGAGATGCCTGGTTAACCAAATTAACCAAGAAATAAAAACCGGCTTCCGGCATCATCATCCCGAAGATTCGTTTAAGAATATGCTGGCGCGTCAAATCGCATTGGATAATTTTACTCAAGACGGGTACTTGAAAAAAATGGCTCAACGTTTTGAACATAGTGTGAATACTAAGTGGCGCCATCCTGACTCGGAAGAAACTTTGGATGATATGCTGACACGTAAAGAAATCAAAAAAACCTATCCTTCTTCTCAACCGGTTTTAATTAAACCGGCGGATTTATGCCATACTTACCAAAACGATTCCATTACCTGGCTTAAACAATATTTAACTAAAGATAATTATTTACCTGTTTGGCTCAATTTTTCAGAATCTTCGTTGACCCGTTTAATGAAATCGATACTGTCTACCGAAATTGATTTTTCCCCATTGAAGCATATTCGCGAACTATCAACAGGAAATACTTTACTCCACGTGGCTTTATTGCGATACCGGCAAGCTTACGTTCAAGAGCCAAAATCGCTTAATGAATGGTTAAAGATTATTCAAGAGCTTTTTATACGCGAGGCGTGTTTTACCGCTTTAAACAAACAAAATTTTACCCCTTGGCATTTCGCTAAATTAACCGATTTGTTAGACAGTGAACATGAGAGCCAAAAATTGAATTTAGACTACGAATTATTGCTGGCTGGTTTTCAAAATTTACCACTGGAGACTGAAGTCAGTTACGTCGTCATCAACGGCCTGATTCAATTTCTGCAAGCTTCCACACAACAGATGCAAAGTCCAATTAGATTTTCGGGCATTAAAGAAGGGAAAGCACATCGTATAAAAATAGTCATCCATGTCCTGGATGAATATTTGAAGAGGGTGAATCAGCAAAATGATCAGGTCCTGCGAGTGGAAATATGCAAAATTATATCCCAAAGAAGCTTTCCCTCAGGCTACCGTGGTATAAGGCAAGGCGGAGATTCGATGTTATTGAAAATTGCCAAACAAGCGCATAAGCTAATGAAACAAATTGCTCCTGAAGGCGAACCGATCCGTTTTATTGAAATTTGTAATGACACCCATCTATTGAAACTAGAAGATAATACACTTCCACCACGGAAAGACGTGATCTACCTTATTCCCAATGCTGACAACTTCACAGTAGACGCACAATGGATCAATAACACCACCTGGTATCATGCTAAATTTCGCAAAGAGTATGAGCTAAGTTTGACGCCAACGAAAAATGAAAAATTGGAATTTGGCAAATTATACTTAAATGTAATACAAGGCAATATTGCTTATAGCACCAAGATCTCTATTGATAATGAGGTAAAGAACTTTCCAACACAGATAAAAGCTCCCACTCCCTTTGATTTAGCTCATTTGATTCCGCTAAAGGAGACGATTTTGCAAGCCGCCTCTAAAGCTGGACATACTTCTCACAAAAAAGTTTTATCTTCGATCATTGATCCTTGGTATCTAACCAGATTCAAAATTAAACCAATGCCAAAAACGTTAAACTCAACCCTTAAGTCCGGTGTTTTGTATTTTGAAAAAACGGATTTAAATAATCTGGCATACAAGACTCTTAATAAAAAGGGAAAAATGGTGGAAGGCGCCATTGAAATAAAAAACATAATTAACACGAATATGAACTGGGAAGCATTGGATATCGAAAAATTAAATTTCTTTTTAACTGAAGTTTTAAATATAACGCATAAAAATGGTCACACACCCGCTGCTTTGACTATTTTTGATTATACTAATAATCCCGAAATTGTAAAACAAATCGCCAGCTTATGTCATTGCCGAGTGACGCCCTATTACCTTTCCGCACCCGTGATTAGTTTTAATGAGGATCTTCCTGCTTTAGTTGAATCTAACGCTTCGGACCATTTCCCAATTACACTGCCATTGACATATACATACATAGTTAAAAAAATCGATGATGATAAAGATAATCTAATTCGTAAACTTCAAGAAAGCTTGGAAGAAAAAGACAATGAACTCAAAAAATTAACAAATGAAAATTCTAACTTAATAGAAGCCGTCAATAAACTTCGTCAAGATTGGAAAATACGGGATGACAAATATGAAAAAGAAAAAAAAGACGCTGAGGAACTTCGACAAAAAGAGAAAGCAGAAACTGAAGCACTACAACAAAAAGAAAAAGCAGAAGCTGAAGCACTACGACAAAAAGAAAAAGCCGAAGCTGCCAAGCAGAATAAAAAACTTGAGGAGCAAGTGCAAAACCTGATGGCTACAATAGCCGAGCAGACTAGAGAATTTCAAGCGCAAATAAAAAATTTGATACAAATGACGTTGAATCCCCCTATCTCAACTCCACTAACCCAAGCGCCTGGCAGCAACTCACCACCCTCCTTAGCCCCCTCTTCCAGCAGCGCCTCTTCCTCCTCCTCGATGTTTTCATCCACAACTTCCTCCACATCAGAGGCCACGGGGATGACTTCAGATAACCCCACTTTCAGTACAACATTAGGATAAACCATTATGGCTACCCTCAACCTGGCTCGACTGGAATCCGAACTCCGCACTTTCCGCCGTCAAAAACGCCTTCAATATCCCTCCGTCTTCCCAGTAGTCTGGCAGCCCCTCGCCAAAGACGCCAGCCTGGCCGAAGGCGCTCTCATCTCCCTTCTCGGACAAACCGCCTCCGATATCGAATGGCAACACAAAGTGCTCGAATACCAACGCATCCCTTTCTGGCTCCAATGGCAACGCCGTTGGCTTACCTCTCAAGTCACTCAAATTGAATTGTATTTTTACGTTCGCTTCAGCCTCTTCTTAAATTTACTCAAACAGACCTCTTCCCCCTCGCTGTTCTGGCTCCGCCAGCAACACCTATCGCATTACTTAAGCGTAGCTCAACGCATACTGCCTCGGTTCTCACCCTTAATCCGCGCCATAAAACGCTCCTCCGCACTTAGCCAACCCGTGACCGAAGCACCACGCTCCAAGCATCCATCCACACTTCCTCAACACGACTTTCTCACAGCTCCTGAGAAACTTGCTCTCGATGCGGAATACCATTACGCTTATTTGCGAGAACAACTCTATTTACGACCCCAGCAAAGGCTCGCTCAACCCCCATCTGCATCGCCAGCTTTCACTGAAAATGTGGTACAGCATTATCACCAGATGAATCTGGCTTTTCAGTCAGCCATCCTCAACGAAACCGATGTCTTTCGCCGCTGGGCCTGGATCAAGCGCCAACGGCACGCTATCCGCCGCCTTAAACAGCGGGCTAAGGCTTGCGGCCTGCGCTTGCCTCAAACACGGCTTATGGTGGCTTACCCTTCTGAATTGCCTCCCCCCTTCTCTGCGCCCTCTTTTACCCAGCGGTTCCGCACTTTCTTTGCTGTTTGCTGTGGACGATTGCGGACTTTTTACCAGCAACTCTGCGAGTATGTATCCTGCCGGCAAGCGCCGTGCGCGCCCGAGATCAAACCGGGGCCCCTACCTGACAAGAAAGCATCCGAATCAGAACAGACAGCATTTGACCCGCCGCTCCCTAAGCGAGCGCATACCCCACCTGAAAAATACGATCAATACTTTCGGCAATTAATCAAGCGCCTCATTGTTTTACCCAACCCCAACTTTGAACTGATCCATGCCTATAACAAAATGAGGATACGCGACATGAAATTATTTCCCAGCCAATTCTTACTATCGCGCGAAAACACAGCGAAACGCTTAGATACTTACTTACCACTTCAGAAACAAAAAAATTTTTTTCAGCAACTGGCGGCTAGCTACCCTCGTTTCATCCCATTCCCCAATTTCCGCCTAGATCGTTGGAAGCAGATTCACCGTAAACGCATAGACCAAATCAAACAATATCAAATCCTCTATGATCAATGGCTGAAGCTTAAGGATTCCTCCACCCTCGCATTCCATGTCGAAACTCCGCAAGCCCTCCGAGAAAAATTATGGCAATCTCTCGCTCAGCTCTATCAGCATCTTCACACCGCCTGCCAAGCTTATGTGAAACATCAACGCTCATACTTGAAAAAGTCGCCCCAGAGCGAGGAGCAGTACTTGTCATTGCAAACAGGATTTTATACTTTGCGACAACTGGCGCGGGAATGCTGTCAGGATTTCCCTGTCACGAATATTACCCCATTCAACCAACAGCTTGTCCAATGGGAAGCGAATATTCTCAACACGCTCCCACGCTTAATAGAAATCAAACCCAATGACAAAAAACCCTCTATCCCACCACCCCCCGCTATCCCTTTGCCCGAAGAGGCTTATCCTGCTCAAACCAATCTTCCCAACCTCTTTTCTCATTCTTCCGAGCCACCTCTCGACCCCAAAAACCTGACCGAAGTCCCCGAATCGAAATCCCTCGCTCTTTCGCAGGAGCCTGTCGCTTCTAGCCAGCCTTGCTCCATTCCGGTGCAGACTGCTTTGCCACCCCCCACTTTGCAGGAACTGATTGAACAGGAGTTTTCCCAACTTGATAAAGACCTTAACTCGTGGAAACTTGAAGAAAAAAATTGGGGCGCTAGCAAATTACAATCCCGATTCCAGCAGTTTTGTTCCAATTGCAAACAATGGATTAACCGCAGCGAAAATCTCCTGGAACAACTTCATCGAGTGGAGTCCTGCGCTAACTTACAGGTGAAGCTCCTCACCAAAGGGCATAGCCTCTTATTGGAAATTTTTATCCAGGGTGCGAATATTTTCGATGATTCAGTCTTTGCTCCCCTCCCCGCGTTCGAAAACCGGGAAGAGACTTTCAACCAAAAGGGGTTAGTCCATGTCGAATGGGCAGCCCTCTTTGATATCAATCTCGAAAAATTACTCAATGAATCCACCATCCAAACTGACTTACCCAAGCAACTGCATGCCGGTCTGATGAAATTAACATTGGCCGCTCATTTCGATAAGTATGCCAATAGCCGGCACTCCCTAACTAATGAATCCCCCCTTCTTGTCCATTTACCCTCGACTTCCAACCCAGACAACGTTAAATCTGAATTTTACCAACATGTAAAGAAACAATCAGAAGAAAAAATGAACCTGATTATTCAAGGGAAACAAATCGTTGAAAATTTTCCCGTTTACTATCGTCAGCGACCTTTACATCAGCCGTCTATCTCAAAAAAGTGGGCCTCTGACTGTGCCGAAGCCCGTGAGCGCGGCTTACGGCGGAGAATTCAAATTCTATTCCTCTTCCCACGCCTCGTGCTGCAACATCTACGGCATATCCAACATCCTGATTTCATCTCCCCCACCCATTTCCCTTCTAGTTGGAAAAGGAGACCAAGCCTCCAATGGATCTTGGATTTTCAAAAAGAGATGGACGAAGCAGAAGCACGCCGACAAAAAGAAAAAGACGAAGCAGAAGCACTACGACAAAAAGAAAAAGACGAAGCAGAAGCACTACGACAAAAAGAAAAAGACGAAGAAGAAGCACTACGACAAAAAGAAAAAGACGAAGTAGCCGAGCGGCATAGAAAACTTGAGGAGCAAGTGCAAAACCTGATGAGGACAATAGCCGAGCAGAATAGACAACGTCAAGCGCAAATACAAAATTTGATACAAATAATATTGAATCCCTCTATCTCATCCACCATCCTCCAGCCCCCGGGTAATACCCCGTTCGGTTTCCGCTTTTTTACTCCACTAACCCAAGCGCCTGGCAGCAACTCACCACCCTCCTTAGCCCCCTCTTCCAGCAGCGCCTCTTCCTCCTCCTCGATGTTTTCATCCACAACTTCCTCCACATCAGAGGCCACGGGGATGACTTCAGATAACCCCACTTTCAGTACAACATTAGGATAAACCATTATGGCTACCCTCAACCTGGCTCGACTGGAATCCGAACTCCGCACTTTCCGCCGTCAAAAACGCCTTCAATATTCCTCCATCTTCCCAGTAGTCTGGCAGCCCCTCGCCAAAGACGCCAGCCTCGCCGAAGGCGCTCTCATCTCCCTTCTCGGACAAACCGCCTCCGATTGGTATGTCAACACTTTTCCGGACACATATTTCAAACGGTTTGAAATTGCCGTTAGCTAGCAATGGTTCTGATACTTTTATGATTAATAAAATAATCTTTTCTGATGCACTCAAATAGCTCCACTTTGTTCACCTCTTTGATCTCCGCTTCGGGTTAATCTTTAATTCAATCAACCATTTTAGCGGGATTTGGCGACCAGGCTGGGCCCAATTTAAATTATAAAGTGGGACCAGGCCAAGTATAAAAATCACATGCTATTGCTACAAAAGCACATTTCCTTTATACTAAACATCAGTTCATTAAATTTTGGATGATATTCGCATGATTTTAGCCCTTTAGCTACTTAAAATTTGACATTTTCTCAATGTGTTAAATTTTTTTTCGCTTATGCTAGGAGGTTAAAATGCCTAATTTTATTCGTCTTCCTGAGAAATCAGTTAAAACTTTATTCTGGTTTCCCATATTTTTATTTCTATATAGCTTTACCGGCAACGTCTCGAACGATATCTACATGCCCAGCATGCCGGTTTTGGTGCATGTCTTTAATACCAATGATCATTGGGTGCAGCTCACTTTGGCAATGTGGTTTTTAGGCGCTGCCGCACCCCAGTTGCTCATGGGGCCAGTTGCAGATCGATATGGACGCCGGGCGTTATTGTTTTGGGGCGGGCTTGTCTTTTTACTCTCAACGCTGGTGTGTGCGGTCAGCATGCACATCGGTTGGTTAATTGTCGCCCGATTTTTTCAGGGTGTCGGGGTCTGTAGTTTAACGATTGTCAGCTTTGTGGTGATTCATGAATTATTTACCGGTCATGACGCTGTTCGATTGTTAGCCTTACTGAGTGTCTGTAATTCCGTTGCGCCATTATTAGGACCGTTGTTAGGAGGATACATATTTTTATTTTTAGGCTGGCGCGCTAATTTTTTTATCGTGTTCGGCTTGGCATGGATTAGTTTAATCGGTTTATGGCGATATTTACCCGAAAGTAAAATGCCGCTGGATTATCAAGCCTTAGCGCCCAAGATGTTGTTTAGCAACTATCTGGCCTTGTTAAAAAACCGATTATTCATGACGCATCTGATCAGTTTTGGTCTATTTTTTAGCGGAATGATCGCTTATCTTTCGGGAGCACCATTTATCATTATTAATTTGCTGAAAATACCGGCGCAGCATTTCGGTTTGACGCAATTAGCAGTTTTTGGTGCTTTTATGTTAACTTCTGTATTCGTCGGAAAGTTGGTCCACCGTTATGGCACTCGCAAAATTATTTGGCTGGGCGCGATCATCATCGTTTTATCTTCGATAGCCATGGTAGTGTGCAGCATCATGTTGCCGCAGAATTTGTACGGATTTGTAGGCAGTATGATGGGTTATGCTGCGGGATCTGGTTTAGCCGGCAGCCCACTAACTAAAGAAACACTGTCCGCCAGTCCGAACGCCGGCGGTTTTGCGGCAGCCATGTTAGGCTTTAGCATGACGGGATTCAGTAGCTTAGCCAGCATTATCGTCAGCGCAATCTACAATCAAGCAATTATTTCCGTAGCCGCCATTATTTTGATGATTTCTTTATTGGCATTATTTATTATTTTTTGGATACCACGAGAATCAGACGTGGGTATGAAATAAACCCCTCATCATGAATAGCCATAAAAAATTAATGATTGACGTAACGTGAGTCAATCGTCTTATAGCGGATCAGTTTCCCCAGTGGCAGAATTTGTCGGTTCGAGCTGTTACCCATGGTGGATGGGATAATCACACTTTCCGTTCGGGTGATGACATGTTGGTGCGTGCCTAGTGCAAAATACAGGACAAGTAAAAAAAGAACAGTACTGGTTGCCCAAATTAGCCCCTTTTTTACCATTGCCTATCCCAACACCTTTAGCCATGGAGCAACCCGATGAAGACTATTTTTGACAAGGGTCAATTTATCGCTGACTCGAAGGTCAGCCGGCAGCTTCTACGCAAGTCAATGATTGGCGCGAATTTGCTGTGGGTCTCGCTCAATTTTTGGTAGCACTCCAATCTATCGATGCCACTCCGGGCTACACTAAATAGTTGTACAACAAATTTAAAGCAGAAAATCCAAATTAACGCATTTACCAGATAGCGCTGGAACTTTTTCTTCGGGAGTCAGTACCCCTATCAAATTGAGCGGGTCTACCGCCGCAACGGTGGCGTTCGCTAACTTATCTGATTTATTTCTAAAAGTCCTTAACGATTCCACCACATAAGGTAAGGCAAATTGCTCTCCTGAAAATCCTTGGACAAAATGCCCACCGCGGATTTCTCCACGCGCTTCTAATCTACGCAATACCGGTAGTAATTCTCGCCAAGGCGGCGCATTATCTTCACGTTTTAATAAATCTCGAAAAATTACCCCATATCGTTTCAGCAGTATCCAACAATGCGATTCTATGCGCACATTCACGTCATCACTCACGTGATTCACCAACAAGGACCAACGGCCTACACTAAAACTGGCGCGAGCCCATTGCCCTTTTTTCCCAGAGCGCCGCTTTGGATCAATTAACGCCCGCAGATTATCAAAACCATCAGCGGTAACTAAACCTGAGGCAACCAACTCCCAAAGCGCATTTTCAATCGATGCTTTAATTTGACCACAGCCGCGCTCAATATCATTAAAAAAACAAGCGCCTTTTTGCCGCAAAATATCAAAGACACTCTGGGCTGCACCCGAAAAATCTTTGAGGATATCCATTCTTGCCCCCGGCGCAATAAACCAAGCTGGTTCGTCACGCACAAAAAAGGTGATAGGGGAAATACTGCTCGGAGCCACCCTTGCTAGTAAATTTCCATTTAAACCCCGTGACAAACGTCCCCAACCTACCATCCCCATTAAACAAAGACGATCTAAAACTGCGGAGTCATAATCTACTACTCTTTTCGCCAATATTTCCCGCTCCCATGCATTAGCGGGAATTTCAAATCCTTGTAATTGACGAATAATTTCCAGTAAACCTTGCTCCCCACGCAATTGAGTACCTGGCGCCAAATGCTGCCACGTCAGTAACCATTGTAAAAAATCCGCGGTGGATACCGGCTCAATTTCCTGACGCAGGCCGCAGATTGTCAGTCGATGAATCCTGGCTAAAAGGCGGCGCTCACACCATTGCAAACTGCCCACTAACACAGAAGAAAATTTCCCACGGAGAATAACCCCACTGGCTTCTAATTCGATGAGCGCATGATTCACTTTAGATAAAGTCAATCCCAATTTTTCACTCAACGTCTCCGCGGTAATCGGCCCACTGTGGAACATCCACCCTCGAATCATTTCGATAGTCTCGGCATTTGCCAAATCAGATAAATCAGAAGATTGATACACTGCCATAAAATGAGAATATTTTTCTACAGCCCACCACCATTTTCTATCGCCAATTAGGGATTCTCCTACACGCTTTGAATTAAGTAATATTAGAAAATAAGCGCGATATGCTTCATCTGCTGGCATTGCAATCAAAGTTTGCAAAGCATCGTGCAATTCATCCGCGCTTCTGATATCGGGCCATGCCTGTGTTTGCACCTGCAAAATCGCTGCGGGACTTAAAGCGCCAGCGCTTTCCAATATCGAATCCGGTAAAATCCGCCGCAGCTCTACTGCTCTAGCTCTTCTCTCTTCCAAAGGAGCATCGTCTAAAAAGGCATAAGGATTCGCATTTAAGATTTCGTATGCAAATACCGATGGCGCCGGTGTATCCACCGCAATGCACTGCACCGATCCTTGCAAAATACGCTCCAGCAGTTGCTGAAGGCCATTTAAATCCAACGCTTCAGTCAGAACGTCTTTTATAGTTTCTTGAATTAGCGGATGCGCTGGCAATTCAATATCGCGCCCACCCAGATTATCTTGGCATGCTGCCGCATCAGGGAAAACTGCCGCCAATAAATCATCGGACAGCATACGTAAAATATTAGGTGGAATTTTTTTACCATTGCGAAATCGCACTATGGCCAATGCGCGCATCGCGTTCCAACGCCAACGGGTATTAAACAACGGAGATTGTAGCACGGCTTGGATTAATACTTCTTTTAGCGTATTAGGATGCAAAAATTGAAATACGTCCATTAAAGGGAAACTGTGTTGCTCGGCTAAGGCAATATTCACACCATTGTCGGTTGCGGCGGCTTGCAATTCAAAATTAAAAGAACGACAAAAACGCTTTCGTAACGCCAAACCCCAAGCTTTATTCATTCTTGCGCCAAACGGTGAATGAATGACTAATTGCATGCCACCCGACTCATCAAAAAAACGTTCAGCGATAATCGTGGATTGCGTCGGCGTGTGCCCTAATAAAGCGCGTCCCTGTAATATATAATTGACCATCTGTAAAGCGGCATTAGCGCTAACGCTGCAATCGTTTTCTAACCATGCCATCGCCATTTGAACTTGCGGATGTTGAGTCAACTCTCCTGTGGGTAAAACATTTTTTAATATTTCATCGAGTTTTTGCCGTAAATGAGAGACATAAGCCGATAGCTCATCGCTACGTGCAGGCGCTTCTCCTCGCCAAAACGGTACACTGGGTGGAGCGCCATGGGCATCCTCCACTATCACTCTACCACTACTCTCTATGCGTTGAATCCGCCAAGAAGAAGAACCCAATAAAATAATATCGCCGCGATTGCTTTCCACAGCAAAATCTTCGTCTAAAGTACCGACCATCACTCCCTCAGGTTCTGCAATCACAGTAAATAAACCATTTTCAGGAATTGCGCCCCCGCTAGTAATGGCAGTCAATCGACTACCGCGGCGAGCTCGGACTATGCCGTTGATGCTGTCTCGAAATAAATAAGCGCTATAACGGCCTCGACTACCGGCTATGCCAGAAGATAACATGTCTAACACTTCATTAAATGTTTCTCGGGCCAGCTCCGCAAAGGGATAGGCGCGAGTAATCCAATGGAATAATTCCTCTTCGCGCCATTCTCCTGTGGCGCACGCCGCCACGATTTGTTGCGCTAAAATATCTATGGACTGGGAAGGAATTCGTAGTTGATCTAAATCACCTTGACGTATGGCCAGAATTAACGCAGCACATTCAATCAATTCATCGCGCGTGGTGGCAAAAATACGCCCTTTTGGGATAGCGCCACGCCAGTGACCGGACCGCCCAATTCGTTGCAAGCTAACTGCTATCGAACGCGGAGAACCGATTAGGCAGACCAAATCGATCATACCAATATCAATGCCTAATTCTAAAGAGGCGGTCGCGACTAAGGCTTTTAATTCACCATTTTTCAACTTATTTTCCGCTTGCAAACGCAATTTGCGGGATAAACTGCCGTGATGGGCCGCCACTTGCTCTTGCCCTAATCGTTCCGTCAAATGATGAGCCACCCGCTCTGCCAGCCTTCGAGTATTAACAAAAATTAATATAGAACGGTGTTGACAGGCGTATTCTGTCAGACGTTCATAAATTTCATGCCACATTTCATTAGAAGCAATCGCCCCCAATTCAAATTGCGGGATTTCCACTTTTAAATCTAACAAGCGGCGATGACCCACATTCACAATGACCGGTGGTGTCCGTTGATTTCCTGCTAAAAAATCTGCGACTTGTTCAATGGGTTTTTGCGTGGCTGATAAACCAATACGCACTGGAGGCATTAAAGTTAAAACTTGAAGGCGTTCTAAAGAAAGCGCTAAATGAACGCCGCGTTTATCATTAACCAAAGCATGAATTTCATCAACTATGACTGTATTAACACTACTTAATAATGCGCGGCTCTTTTCTGCGGTTAATAAAATGTAAAATGATTCCGGCGTAGTTACCAAAATATGCGGAGGATTTTTTAACATGGCCTGGCGTTCTTTTGCCAGGCTGTCACCGGTACGCAGCGTTACGCGGATTTCCATCATGCTTAATCCGTTCTCTTTAGCTAAAGCCGCAATTTCTGCTAAAGGAACTGCTAAATTTTTTTGGATATCATTGCTTAGTGCTTTAAGAGGGGAAATGTACACGACTTCAGTCCGAGCGCGCAATTCGCCTTGTAAAGCTTGTCGAACTAATCGATCAATGCAAATTAAAAATGCCGAAAAAGTTTTACCTGATCCGGTAGGAGCGGAAATTAAAGTCGTTTTCCCAGCTAAAATTGGCGGCCAACCATATTCTTGCGGTTCGGTTGGAGAACCGAACCGCTTTACAAACCATTCCCTGACTAATGGATGAGCCCAACTTAAATGATTTTGATAATTAATAATAAGAATTTACCGTAATAAGCATTAAAAATCCATTTTATCATAAATTTTGGATTACTAACAAGAATTGCCTTATCCACAGCGGGTAAACCATCTCAATTTTTATAAAATCAAATAATTGTGTTGTTGTGAAAAGTAAATAGTTTAGATCCGTTTACCCTGGGACTGTATGTCCTAACTTGAAATCTGATATTTAATAGGTTATCTTTTTTAATCAATGGCCTGGAATGGAAATTATGGAATATCGGGATTATTATAAAATTCTGGGGGTGTCAAAAGACGCCTCTGCCGAGACAATTAAAAAACAGTACCGCCGCTTGGCGCGAAAATATCATCCCGATGTAAATAAGGAAAACCCCAAAGAAGCTGAAGCCAAATTTAAAGAAGTGCAAGAAGCTTACACAGTTTTAAAAGACCCTGAAAAAAAACGGGCTTATGATCAGATTGGCAATCGACCACACGGGCAATCCGGTTTTACTCCTCCCCCAGGCTGGGAATTCCGCCAACAACGTTACACCGATGAAAGCCCCTTTACCGAAGCCGGTGGTTTTAGTGACTTTTTTGAAAATTTGTTTGGAAGCCATACCACCCGACATCATACTCAGCAAAGTTTTAGACAACGCGGCCAAGATCAACACAGCAAAATAACTATTTCATTAGAAGAAGCCTTTGCTGGCACTCAAAGAGTGATCCAATTACAAGAACCTCAACTAAACAGCTCAACCGGTCAAGTGGAGTTAAATACCCGCAGCCTAAATGTCAAAATACCCCCAGGAGTGTTATCCGGCCAACAAATTCGTCTGACAGGCCAAGGCGCTCAGGGTATCGCCGGAGGCAAACGAGGCGATTTATATTTAGAAATTCATTTACAAGAGCACCCTTTTTATTCCGTTAAAGACCGCGATGTTTATTTGAACTGTCCCATTTCACCTTGGGAAGCCGCTTTAGGTGCGAAAATTAAAGTGCCAACTTTAGCTGGTGAAGTAGAATTGCAGATTCCTGAAAATTCTCAAACCGGTCGAAAATTGCGCTTAAAGGGCCGAGGTTTCCCCGGCTCTCCCCCAGGCGATCAATATATTATTTTAAATATTTATACGCCCATGCCGAATAATGATAGACAAAAGCAAATTTACCAAAATATGGCCCGAGAAATGGGTGATTATAATCCTCGGCAGATTTTAAATAGGACTCATTATGGCTAAAACTATCACGGGTATCGTCATTGAAGAATCCAGTTCACTGACTTTAGATGAATTTTGTCATGCAACACGAACGGAAAGAGAAATTGTTTTACAAATGGTTGAGCAACAACTTATTAAACCTCAAGGAAATAAGCCAGACGAATGGCGATTTGATTCTTTTTCATTAAAACGGGGCAGGATTGCCGCCAGTTTTTATCATGACTTGGACATCAACTTGCCTGGAATCGCATTGGCGTTGGACCTACTTGATGAAATAGAAAAACTCCAACAACAAATTGATATTTTACGCCGGACGGGTGCCGACCTTGAGTAAGCGTAATCACTTTAGGATTTAGACACGCTGGTTTGGTCAATCTCAAAAAATTTAGCGGTTTGCACGATTACTTCCCTCTCTTTGAAACTCACCATTTGATCTTCTAATTTAGCGCTGTTGCCATTTTCCGCAATCGATTTCAATACCTTTTGCATCGCTTTTATGGCAGTCCGCTGCAAATCGGAAGGAATAATCACAATGTTATAACCTAATGCTTGTAAATGTTCAGTTGAAACCAAAGGGGTTTTCCCACCCGAAAACATATTAATTAACTTCGGCGCTTTGACTTTCTCCGCAATCATCTCAATTTGCTGGAGCGTTTCAGGCGCTTCTATAAAAACCACATCAGCACCGGCTTCTACGTAAGCGTTTGCCCTACGAATTGCTGAATCAATCCCCTCAATAGCAATGGCATCGGTGCGGGCAATCAATACAAAATCCGGGTCTTGCAAGGTTTTTCTTGCTACGCCAAGCTTATGACACATTTCTGCCATGGAAATAATACTCTTATCATTTAAATGCCCACAGCGTTTAGGAAAAGTTTGATCCTCAAGGTGAAGGCCCGCGACTCCTACCCGCTCAAATTCTTGGGCCGTTCTCCAAACATTGATAGCATTGCCAAAGCCCGTATCGGCATCGGCTATAACCGGTAAACGACAGGAGATCACGATTTGTGACATGACTCGCAGTACTTCCGTTAGACTCAGCAAGCCTATGTCCGGGAATCCCGCGCTGCGCGATATTGCACCGCCACTGGCATACAAAACTTTAAAATTCGCTTGCTTCCCTAGCAATGCAGAAAGCCCGTCGAAAACTCCTGGCGCAATAATTAATTGGCCACTGCCAATCAGGTTTTTTAACTGTGAAGTTAATTTCATAAGATTCCAATTTTATGACAACAGTGTCGATACTCGCATCGCAATCAGAGGAGAGAGACATCTCCCATTGGATCTAATTAAATCCCGAAAGTCACTGTATAATATTAATCATTAAGAAGAACTTTTGGGTTGAGTGCTTGACTGTGTAGAATCTTGCGAAGGAGCGGCGGGAAGGTCAGGGCTACTTAATTGAATGCTTGTCGAGGAACTCTCTTCGGGAGTTGTGTCGGCGGAGGAGTCGCCAGTGCTTGCTGGAGCCTCAATTTTTTTCTCATGCCATTCTTGCTTATAATGTTTCCATCGAACTCCAGAATACACACTGCATATAAGTTCGAGAATCGCTAAAATGATCACAATGACGCCAAAAATTTTGGCTAATGCAATTCCAGGCCCCGCTTCAGCCCGAACAGACCAAAGATATAAAGAAACACCTGCTACCAGAGCGATAAGACCAAGGGAAAAACTAATATGCGCTATAAGCATCGAAAAAACCTCCTGTTATAAAATTATTAAGGGACTTATAGAAATCCATTCTACTCTTTGACATAATATCTAAACCAAAAGAGCATGTCCAGGAAATTAAAACGGTATAACGCGGTTAGTGTCTTTCGTTTTTTTGCTGAATGCCTGCGTCGAACAAGGCTTTTGCGGCGCGAAAATCACCTAATTCCAGGTAATGCCTAATTTGAGATTGCACCGGCAAGGGTAAGCTGGCGAAACGGCTAATTCCATTGTCTTTTTTTATAATTTTTGCAGCTTGGAGCGTCATAACTTTTCCTTTTAAGATTTTCACTATCGTATATTTTATCAGTCCATAAAAAAAAATATGCACTACAAGTGCAGTATATTACGTAGGAAAATTCTTAAACTTGGAATCCAACAGAAAAAAAGACTGAGTGCTAAAAATCAATGAATCCTATAGAATCAATATATTTACTAAAAAATAAAGAAAAAACGGTATTATTACCTTTTTTTGCCTTTTCTAAATTTTTTCGGCCCATGGGGGCCACGACCTCTTGGCATAAATGACACCTTATTTAAATGATAAACAATGATAAAAAACTGGATCTATTGTGACACGTCCATTCATTTTTAGCAAGACAAATTAAATACAGGAAGCCCGGCAATTTGAATTGAATTTTTTCCTACAATAATTATTGATTTGTACACCTGATAGTCTTAATATATTCCTATCGCGTTTGGAATTTTAGGGATTTTCTAATTTCATTCAACCATAATCTAAAATCAGATTTATTTTGCAAGGAGGCTAATAGTCGGTTTTAAATTAACCATCAATTAAGAGAAATTTTATGTCAAAGGAACAATGCACTAAGCTGAGTGATCAAAATTCTAACTCACCAATTCACGGCCACTCAAAATTGAAAGAAAAATATAATCTAAAGTGGTATGTACAAATAGACCTAACCGAAGATGATTTTCAGCATCCGCAGTTAATGGTTATCAGTCAAGGTTTAAGTTATTACGCTTATAATAATAAGCCCTCTTTACAATTTAATCCGACCATCACATTACAGGAGCTAGAAACTATCGTAGCAAAATTCCCAAAAAAAACTCCCTTGGTTATTTGTTACGGAGACGGGCAAAACTGGTATCGATACAAGGTCATTGGTGAGCTTTATCCGAAACCTAAAAAAGAGAAAGATTATAAAAATGATCAAAACATTAAAAAAAACGAAAAAGATGACAAACATGACATATATTGGGAAAAAGCCAAATCGGATGGCGCCAAATGGAAAAAAGACAATGGGGACTTACTAGCCAAGTTGAAGACAGAAGGCCGGGACATAACACTTTTAAACGCTTCAGAATTTATGAACATGCCTTCCTGTGAAACATTATTCCAACAACTCAAAGCTGACTATAAAAAATATCAAGAAATGAAGAGTGATCCTGAACAATTAGAAAATTTTAAGACGAAGGAATTAAATCAGTTATTTGAAAAATTTGCCACGACAGCAAGAAACACTTTATATAAAGATTTAATACGGAGTCGCGAAGCCGGTAGTGACTTTTATTATGGTGATTCCCCTGATCCACTAAGTTTAGACGAGTTAAAAGACATACTTTTTGAGGCTTCTTTAAATTACTTACTTCATGAAACCGCAGTTTTGGTTGAGTTATGTAAGTTAAAAAATTTTCAACACCTGCTTTATAAATCAAAAACAACGCGGAAAAAATCAAAAAGCGAAGCACTCGATTTTGAAAAGTTTTCAATAGACTTAATTAATTATTTATCTACATATGAACTAATCTCTAGAGATTGTAAAATGCAATACAAAGAGTTTATTAGCACTACAAATCCAAAGGATATTCAACCTAAATCCAACAATAAATCCTCAAAACAAATGGACCAATCAACTGATCTTAAAATTGATTCACCCACCTTATACGAATTTCATCCAAATGGACTTACGGAAAAACAACTAAAGGCATTAACAAAAGGTAACACGGTATTAAAAGTTACTACTACTACTGTTGAATACATACCGCTGCCACCTGAGCCGCAAAAAAATAAAGTAAAAAATTCAATTACTACTCAATCTACTAGTTCGACAGTAACGTCCAATCAGTCTTTTTCCTGTTCCAATGAAAATTTTAACGAGAACGAGAACGACAGCGAGAGTGAAAATGGCAGCCCGCTTAAATATATTCCACAAACTAACTCACCAATCACTTTTTTTAATATTCCAAAATTATATAAGTCGCCATTGCGCAAAGAACAAAGAGAAAAAATTGCATCTTTTTGTTGCGAGCTATTGTGCGAAATGATTAAGTCTGATCAGTTCACAATAATACAATGCAAGGAAAAAATAATTCAATCTCCTTGCAACCAGACCACTCGCCTTAAGCTTATAGAAGCGACTAATAAAATTGACCAAACTCAGGATAGGCAAACGATAGAAATTAAACTTGATTTAAAATCTGATTCATCTAATGGGCTTCTTTCAGAAACCGAATACGGAAAAGATATTCAAGAATTTGTTTTTGAATTATTTTTCTTCATTTATGAAAAAAAATTATTCGATTACTCAACAGCTTTAACCAAAATAGCAATCTGGGGTTTGGACTCCCAATATGCGGATAAGTTTATACAACAAGTAAAAGGAAAAGATGAAAAACCCAGTCCCCAAAATTCAATGCCAATACCACAACCAAAAAAACAAAGAAGAAAGCCTCTGTATACATTAATTGGGTCATTTCCTCCTACAAAATACCAATTGGAATCCAAACCAAATAACTCTAAACCGAAATCCGCATCTTCCAAGGAATTAAATATTTCAAAAACTGCCACAGTCATAAGGAGCACGTCTTTTACAAACTCAAATAATGATAATAGCTAACATGAGTTTAAATCTCCAACCATCCGACTTATACTTAACCAGTTTATTGAATGTTTCACATCAGGGACTCTTCATTTATTGGTTTGACCTAGAAAACCGGCTGCTCCAGTGCAATCAAACTCTAGCGATTTCACTGGGGTATCCAAACCCCCAACCGCTTTACGGCAAAACCTTATTAGAAATTGCCAAAATGCTTCATCAAAACCTGGAGCAGATTAATGAAATACTCGAAACCCATAGCGAGATAATCCAACACTTACAATCTGTCACGATTGAAGAACAACTTGACTCCAACCAAAGCGAAAACTACTTTTTATCTTATAAAGCCCCTTTTCTTAGTCCCGGCGGCCAAAAGCTGGGAGTAATAGGAATATCGATTGATATTACCCAACGCAAGGAACTCGAAAAAGAATTACGCCGAATTAAAATGGCTAACGACCGCTATTTAGAAAGCATTTTGCTTTCCTCACCCAATAACATTTATTGGATAGATAAAACCAGCCGCGTCCTCGGTTGCAATGATCAACAAGCTAAATTTTGCGGATTAAAGAGTCGCGCCGATTTAATCGGAAAAGATACTTACGAAATCGGCGCTTTTTTAGGCTGGCCCGAAGCCATGACCAAAAAAATTCATGACAACGATGTCTGGGTCATGGAAAATCGTCAGCCAATAACCTATGAAGAAAGCGTGAATTTAAACGGCAGAGAATTAGTTTTTCTTTCCTCCAAATTTCCTATGCTAGACGAAACAAACAATGTCATCGGCATGATGGGAATTTCTACCGATATCACCCAACAAAAAATTGTCGAAAACGAACTCAAAAAAGCCCAACTACAAGCCGAAGCCAGCAATCGAGCTAAAACTAAATTCATTAGCAATATCAGCCATGATATACGCACCCCTTTAGTCGGGATCCAAGGTATGGCGGCCATGATAAAAGAAAATATACCAAAACAATATCAAAAAGACGCCCAGGCCATTATAGATGCAAGCGAAGAGCTTTTAGTGCTCTTGAATAATGTCATTAACCTGTCTAAATTAGAAGACGAATCTCAAGAGCTAAAAACCGAAGTATTTGATTTAAAAAATCTGGTCGAGAGAATTATTATTTTATTTACCCCGATAGCCACTCAAAAAGGCTTGCAAATCGGTATGGAATATGATGAAACTTTGCCGCATCAATTTCTCAGCGACCCCTTATTGATACAACGTATTATTTTAAATCTAGTCAGCAACGCCCTTAAATTTACCGCCAAGGGCCATGTGATTGTGAAAATTTTGCCAGGACTTAATAAAAGTGATAATAATATTATCCCCCTGCAAATTCGAGTAGAAGATACCGGCATCGGCATCCCCCAAAAAGAACAAAAAGAAATATTTGAAAATTTTTATCGCGCATCGAATCAAACTTCAGGAAAATTTCGCGGCACCGGATTGGGTTTGTCCATTGTGTCCCGATTTCTGCATCAATTAAATGGCAAAATAAGCGTCGACAGCGAAATCGGCAAGGGCTCTCAATTTATCATCTCTTTGAATTTACTCAAAGGCGACTCGCAACAAACCGTTCCATTAACTCATTTAGATGATTACGCCCAAGACCATCTGCAAACCTTAAAACTATGCACTCAATCCCAACAAAAACCACTCATCCTATTAGTGGAAGATAATCCACTGATACAAAAAATAGTGTCAAATTTATTAGAAAAATTATCTTGTCAAGTTGAAATTACCCATTCGGGCTGGCAAGCGCTAAAACTCGCTCAAGAAAAAAAATTCGATATTATATTTATGGATGTGGGGTTACCAGATCAAGACGGTTTATCGGTTGCAAAACAAATTCGTCTTTTACCATCTCCCCAGGCTGAAACCCCAATTATAGTATTGACCGCCCAAGGCGATATTGATTTCCAACAAGCTTGCTTTGAATCCGGAATCAATGAAATGATCCTCAAACCCATTTCTTTAGAAAACGCTAAACAATGCATAGAAAAATACTTATTGCGCTGCTAATCCAGCATATATATGACAAATAAAAATATTTTGTTGCGGATTATCTCCATCATCATGTTAATGGAAATGCTAGACGCTACCGTATTAAATACTTCGATTCCCAAAATTGCCAGCAGCCTTCACGTAAATCCCATTCAGCTTAAAGAAATACTCACCATCTATTTTTTAGCTTTGGGCATTTTCATCCCGGTAAGTGGCTGGGCGGCAGATCGATTTGGGGAAAAACCAACTTTGTTATTTGCCATCACCTTATTCACCATAAGCTCAGTCGCCTGCGGCCTATCCGTCAATTTACTCATGTTAACCGGTTTTCGCTTTTGCCAAGGCGTCGGCGGCGCTTTTTTAATGCCGATAGGCAGACAAATTATTTTCCGCACCTTCTCAGGAACGAGTCGAGTTCAGGCGATGGCCAAAATCAATATCATGACTTATGTTGGCCTGTTGCTAGGCCCAGTGGTTGGCGGCGCCATCACCACGTATTTTCATTGGCGATGGATTTTTTTCTTAAATTTACCCATTGGGGTGCTCGGTTTTTTGCTGGTTTTACATTTTTTACCCGTCATTCGAGAAAAAGTTAAAACCGGCTTAGATTTTTTAGGATTTGCCTTAATAGGAATTTCCTTGGGCAGCCTACTTTTTTTACTTGATATACTTTTGGATTTTAGAGTCAGCACCACCATGAAAATAGCCTTATTATCCATCACCATTATAGGCTTAGTCATTTATATCCCCTATTCGAAAACCCGCACTCATCCCCTGATCAATCTGAATTTATTCAAACAAGGCCATTTCAAATATGACGCACTTGGTAGTTTTTTAGCCAGACTGACTTTAACGACTCAACCATTTTTAGTCCCATTATTACTACAAACGGGATATTCATACACACCCATGCAGTCAGGCTTGTTCACCTTACCGGTTTTTGTAAGCACTTTCACCGTTTTTTTATTTCTATCTAAAATATTCACGCGATTTGACCATCGTCGATTGTTATTATGGAATACCGCCATGTTGGTATTGATTTTTTGCAGTTATAGTTTACAAACTTTCAATCAGCTTTGGATTAGTTTATTACTGCTACAACAAATAATCATCGGAGCCTTACTACCTATCCAAGGCGGTTTAATGAACGCCAATACTTATAGTGATTTGTCAGCCGCTTATGCCACACAAGGGGTTGCATTCAATAGTGGTATTATTCAAATCAGCGGCAGCTTTGGTATTGCTCTGGCCTCTTTGACCATGATCGCCATCATAGGCCCCAGTGATTTACAACATCACGTCCCTTTAATTGCATTCAGAATTGTATTTATTGTACAAAGCCTGTATTCCATTGCCGCTTTTTGGTGCTTTTATCAACGCAAGAGTCACTCTTATTGATTGAGGTTACCGGCTTCTTCGATAGTAACAAGCCCACGTTTGATAGCCAATAAAGTGAGCTCCGTATCATTTTTGATATTCAATTTCTCAAATATGCGGCTGCGGTAACTGTGTACTGTTTTAATGCTTAAATGTAATTTTTTGGCAATATCCTTGACTTCAAATCCACGAATAACCATATACATGACCTCAGTTTCCCGATCAGACAGCTCGGTAAAATCACCTTTCTCATCACTAGGTCGCACTTTGGCCAAAGCCAATATTTGAGCAATTTCAGGGCTAATATAGCGCTGGTCTGCATAAACCATTTGAATCGCCCGCAATAATTCTTCCTGACTGCCGTTTTTGGTGAAATAACCTTTGGCCCCCGCTTCTAATAATCGAAACGGGAATAAATTATTTTTCATACCGGAAACAACTAAAATTTTAATCGAAGGCAGATAGTTTAATAATTTATGGGTAACTTCTAATCCAGAAATATCGGGAAGTTTTATATCCAATAGGACGACATCGGGCACAAGATTACGGACTAATTGTATGCCTTCGATTCCAGTACTCGCCTCACCAATAATTTTAATATTATTACTTTCTTCTATTAGTTTACGTATACCGGTACGCACTAATAAATGATCTTCAATCAGTACCACTTTGATCACAATCCCATTCCTTCAGTCTTTTGAAAATGATAATAAAAAAATAATAACCACGCCAATAAAGTAAGAATACCCATCACTCCTACCATTTTAGCAATAGTCACCATGGAAGAGGAATGGAAACTGATCACGAAACTGGTCATGAAGGAAATAGCGAATTCAAATGCCATGGCAAAAGCAGTGGCAAAACCAATTAAATTAGGGAATGGCCGCACTATGCCTACTGCGGAAGACACGATGATAAAACCCGTGCTAAACATGTATATCAACATGGCGACAATAAATATTCCAATTGAAGCAAATCCCGTGAACGCCATCCCCAGCAATATCAAACTAGCAAAGGTGATTAAACCCACCCCCCAATTTAACACATTTTCTATCCCTAAGCGCAATGCTAACCATCCTGAAAATAAAGTTCCGGATAAATGCGCAGCCCAAATTGCCCCGGTCAAATAACCATACTCTATGCTGGTAAATCCTTCTTTTTGTATAAATAAAAAAGCCGCGCTGGTAGTAAACGCTTTTTCTCCGGCCATCATAAAAGCTACGCAAAATAAATAGCCCCACAACGCCGTGCTTTTGAATAAAATTTTGTAATTATTTAAAATAGTTCGCAGTTTTAGATGAGAGGTGAAGCTCACTTTGGGATTGGTTTGCGGCAAAAATCTCCACATAATCATAAATATGATAGCGCCATAAATGGACAATATTAAAAATATCCAACGCCATCCTAAATAAGTCGCCATATAGCCCCCTAAAATGGGCAATAAAAAAATGCCGATGGCGTTGCCGGTGAAGATATAACTAAACACTTTTGCGGCGTATCCGCCTTCAAAACAATCATTGACGATGGCTCTGCCCATTAAAATAATGATGCTACATCCTAACCCCTGGATAATTCTCCCCGTTAAGAGTAAATGGATTTCTTTACTGATGGTACAAAGCCCCCCCCCCAACACAAACATGGCCAATCCAAATAAAATAAACTGCCGGCGTCCGAACGCCTCGGCAATGGGACTGCACAAAAACATACTGACAGTTTTGCCAAATATAAAATAAGTGATGGTCAACTTGACCAAGGTTTCAGAGATTTGTAATCCGCTGGCGATCTCCGGCATTGCTGGTGCGTAAATGGATTCTCCCGCTAATCCGAGCAACCAAGCGCTAATTAATAGACCTGAATAATAAATTATATTTTTATGCAGATTGTGGTTACGCATTTACTCATGATTCTCTGGAAAATTATTCGTTTTTGATAGTAGTAGGATACAACCACTCCTGCAATAAAATCAGTACGATTAGAAATAGGGTCACCTGCTAACTTGAAAGTTTTGATATATTATAGAACATTCAACATTAAAACCGCCGGCTTTGCAATAATAATTCGCCTCTGAATAATAACCGAAGAGATATTGTGGTTGAGTATAAATATTCAGCAACTTCCGCACATCATTCCAACGTAAGAAATCCACTGTTACTAAACAGGTTAAAAATTAGCCAATTGGCGATGCTCATCTTTTTAAATAACGTTTAACAAGTTCTTAGATTCCAGCTTTCACTGGAATAATCATGCGGAATTATCACATACTGTCTGTGCTATTTGTATTTGAGAGAGTTCTTTTTTTCCAATTCTTTCTGATATTCTTTAATAAAAAGGTCTGTCAGCGCCGGAGTTAAATTGATTAAACCGTAAACACCGGCTTTATTTCCCGGGATTGGCATTAAGCTGTATTTCCGCACCAAAGCGAACGACGGACTAGTAAAAACAATACTAAATGAATTTTTCACCCAAATAACTTGATCAGATCCCAATAATTGGCAAATGCGTTGGTAAAAATATTGACAATTGCGTCGGGATAGCCGTAATAATTCTTTCATTTGAGCTTTATTTCTATGCATATCTAAATTATATAATAGATTATGCATCTGCAATACATTATTCCCAGAGCGTGAGCCACTTGGAGTAATGTCGTGAATTTGACCAATATAAGCGATTTTTTTATTTTCCGGTCGGGTGCTGTGTTCTAGAAAGTGTTGCGTAGTTAATATCACCCCGCAAATATCCGTTAGCCCAAAAAATTTATGACCGGAAATAGATAAAGTGCTGATACCCAGTTCTGTAAAATAATTTTTGATATCTTTACCAAAAGGTTTAATTAAAGGTAATACCGCGCCGGAACAGGCCGCGTCCAAATGGATTAGGTATTTTCCTCCGCGAGACAATACCTGCTGATCTAATATTTCTTTAATCGCCAAGACATCATCAATAGCGCCATAGCGGACTGTGCCAGCGTTGGCGGAAATAATAATGGGCGCCTTGGGTGAGTGTTGCATGTGATTTTTAATGGCAGCATTAAAAGCATTCATATCCAGCGTTTCATCCGCTGCGGCAGCAATAGGGTAAGCTTCTAAATGCAATTGTTCGGCGATTTTCGCCACGGAATAGTGTGAGGCTGTGGAGAAATACAACGTCGTGCGTTTGGCATTGAAAAAATCTCGCGCCCACCATAAACCGCTAAAATTTCCTTCCGTGCCGCCGGAGGTGACAAACCCTCTGGCCTCATCGGCTGGCAATCCATAATACTGTCCCAACATTCGAATCACTTCTTGCTCAAATAAACAACTGTGAATCATATAGTTTTGTGATAAGTAAAACGGATCGCCTGGATTATTAATAAAGTAACTGAAATTGCCGATATTTAAAAATGGTGATTCGCTTAGATTCGACTCTTTATTTATATGGGGTAATGACTGATATAGTGAGGCTGGATAACCGAGTTTGAGATGCAAGTAAGTTTTAATTTTATTGATCTCCGGCACATATTGCCATTGATGCGGGTTATGTATTTGCAGTTTTTTAACCAGTTGGCCTAATGAGGTTTTTTTAAGGTTAACAAAGGTAAAACCCCTTTTTTGGGCTGCGTTCATTTCTTGTTTAGTTTGACCAAATACCAAAGTTAAATAACGGTATTCTTCGGTTTGCGGGCTGCCATGTAAATAAAGCTGCTCTAAATTGGAAGATATTCTAGCGTCTAAAATTTTAGGGCGATTTCTGCTCTTAAAATTAACGGTTTTTTGGGTAATATTCACATACGGGGCTACAATTGCCACGGCAAACCGGTGAGCTAATAATTCTCGGATTAACGCGGGGATGCCTGGTTGTTCTAATATCGAATAGTTAAATATAAAATGAGTTTTCATGTGCTTTTTTTGAACTCCTTTTAGGAGTATCGCACCCAAAACCGGAACTGGCAATTTTATGGGAAAAATAGTATAATTAATACATAACGTCGAAAAAGAAACGATTTGAGGATGTCATTATGAAAAAAAACATATTTACAGCCTTGATAAGTGTGCTTTCTGTTTTAACAGCCCATCACAGCTTGGCTGGGACGCCTTACGATGTTCATATGGAAAAAATTGTGCAAAACACCGGTTTGGACAAAAATATCGTGGAGCTGGCGCTTAAGGGGCACCAATATGCGGTTGACAAAGGCGTGGTGAAATCCAATATTTTAACGATTGTGAATTACGCTCAACCTTCTTCTGAAAATCGATTATATGTAATCGATTTAAATACTGACAAATTATTATTCAATACGCGTGTCGCGCACGGCTATAAATCGGGATTATTATATAGTGAAAATTTTTCGAATGCGCGTAAATCAAATCAATCCAGTTTAGGTGTTTTTGTAACCACTCAAATTTACGAGGGTAAACACGGTGAATCTTTAAAAATTGCCGGTTTAGAAAAAGGGATTAATGACAATGCAGCGAAACGCAGTGTGGTAATTCATTCTGCCGATTACATGAGCGATGATTTTTTAAATAAGCATGGATATTCGGGTCGCAGTTCAGGTTGTTTAGCAGTAAAAAAATTAGATATTAATAAATTGATTCAATTGACCGTGGGTGGCAGTGTTATTTTTTCGTACGCTCCACCGGAGCAAAATGATCCAAATTTAATCAATATTTCACTTTCTTAGCTAAAATGGTGATTTTTTTGCAATATTTATTTTACAAAATACTTTTTTTTGCTAATATCAAATTAAGAAAAATTGACAAGAGGTCAATTTGATAAGGACATATAATTTTTATTAAAAGGAAAAATTATGGTTAAGAAAATCATTTATGGCGGAGCAGTAGCCGCTTTACTAACTACTTCTGCAGTCTTCGCAGGCGGTCCTGAAATTCTTCCTCCTCCTGTTTACTTCCAAGGTTTTTATATTGGAGGTACGATTGGTGGACATGCCGCTAAAGCTGATCAAACCGCAAACTTTTCCTCAACAACGGAGGCATATGAAATTGTCATACCTGGCCCCCCTTTTAATGTACCTATTACTGTTGCCAATAATCAACCTGTTGCAAGTACTGATGTTGATGGCGGGGATATAAATGCTTATGGCGGTATACAAGGCGGTGCAAACTGGGTTTGGGATGGCCGCTGGTTATTGGGTATCGTTGGTTTCTGGGAAGGTAGCCATGGATTAAGAGCGGACTCTAGTTCAAATCAAGAAAATTCCTTTAATTCCAGCACCACAATACCAGGTCCAACAACATTTGATGTAAATAATACTTCCAATGTTACTTTATCTACCAGAACAAAAATAGGAAATGATTGGGGAGTAGCCGGAAAACTCGGTATGTTATTATCCCCTACCACTTTAGTGTATGCTAAATTAGGAGCAATATGGGCTGATATTGAAAGTTCTGCCAATGTTAATGGGTCTATTGCAGGCACAACTGACGTTTCTTCTGGCTCTGTGTTACCAACAACCACCGTCAACAGTATTACGAATGTTTCTGGAAGCACCAGCAATAGCAATGATGAAGTGGCATTTTTAGTTGGCGGAGGCTTAGAACAATATGTGTATTCGAATGTAGTGACATTCTTTATTGAATATAACTACGCTCAATTTTCTAGCATTGGCTCTGGCCCTGTGGATGTAAGCTCAACAACCACTGCCACCTCAGCTTCAGGTGATACCCTTTCACCAACCAATCCTGTTTCAACGGTTGGAACGATATCTACCAACACCAGCAAAGTGCGCTTCAACAACGTTTTAGCCGGTTTTAACTTCTACTTCGGCCAAAACTGGTTATAATTTTATAACTGAGTTATTTGTCTAACGCAGCAATTCCCGTTCTCGGGAATTGCTGTTTTGGAAACCTGAAAATTCAACACAATCTTTTTAAACACATTTACATCAAAAACTATCCTTAAAATAAACAAATTATAAGCAAAATTTATATCGCAATACTTAAACCACGCAGCACAGCACCAAGGACAACGCTGAATATTCAACTAACCCCTTGCAAAACTCTTCGATTTCGCAAAAATAACCATAAATTGACTAGGGTCTGTTGACATTTCGCCGTCATTGCGAGCATTGCGAGGAGCGCAGCGATGAAGCAATGCAGAGAATTGCACTCTGAACCCCTGGATTGCCGCGCTTCGCTCGCAATTATTGCGAGTTCGCAATGACGGTAAAATGTCAACAGATTCTAGAGTGTGAAAACAAAAATTTAAAAAATCCTGGCTTTCAGAATTATTAATTTCTTTTTCTAGCATGATAACGCTTCGACCATAGGTATTTTTTGAAAAAAACTATATAAATTATAAGTGATAGCCTTGGTTCTTGAGTGTGTCAATTCGCAGGAGTTAAGGTTAAATTTGACAAATTTCAGTAGCGATGATATATAATGGCGTAGCAAAGTAATAGAAAATAAAAATATAAAAAACAGTTTTATGTAATAATAAGGGGTAATTAAATTGTAAAATCAGTTGCTTAGACCAATCAGGTCATATCTAACGAGAAAATTTCATCTCCAGCGTTATGAAATTGATATTCGAGCCTTTTTGTTTAAAAAAAAATTTAAGCAACTTATAAATTAATTTTCCTGTAAATTTTAAATATAAAATCTATGAAAAAAAATAATTTTTCTCAAATATATCTGAGAACGCAAGGCATTAATTTTATAAACTACCAAATCGAACATAAGCATTTTCAAAATTTAACAAAAAAAGAAGACTTAGATTTTATATTGAAAGAATTAAATGAAAACATAGGGCTATGCCAGGGAATCACTTTAAGACAGTCATTGGCACTTTGGGTTACGCAGAAAAAGAAAATAAATTCGACAGATAAAAATTTAGATTATATAGTGAATGTGCGTCAGGATTTAAGCTTATGGAATCCAGAAATTGACCACGAATATAGCGATTTTAAAAAAAAAGCTATCATTAGATACCTAAAAGATATTGTCTACTTGCAAACTCCACAATTAATCCAACTCGATTCTAAATCTTCTAAAAAAAATCCCTCCTACATTTATAATTCTGAAAATTATCTTTTTATTAAAGAAGAATTCGATTTAAATAATATCAATCCACAAGCCAAAATTTGTCCCGATATTATTGGCGGCGCCGTAGGCTGCTTTAATTTCAGTCAAATGGCAAAGTTATTTGCTGGGTTTTTAGCCAATGATCCATATCGAATTGTGTTAGTCAATTCACATAATCACATTGGCATGATTTGGTTAAATCAAAAGGATCAGAAAGGAATTACAATTTTTGATCCCAATGATTCTGCAGGTAGATCTCTTGTTTACTCAACAGAAGAAGCAGCTTATTTTATCTGCACTCAATTTCCCGATTTAAACACCCAATCTTTTAATCCAATTCAAATAATTGTTTTAAAAGATCCCGAAATTGAAAAAAACACCGAATGCCTGTCATTAACGGAAGTGATAAAAATTTGCGATGGAGATATTCCAGATATATCTCCGGCATTAAATGGCTTTAGTAATAATATCTGGAATATGTTATTTTACGTTTCTAAGTTTACAGGTTTTCCCCGGAATCAATATTATCATTATTTTCATGACCAATCTAAGAAAAAAAACTCTTTAATAGTGGCTAATACTTTTTGGTTACCCTGGATTTTAAATACCTTAGTAAATAACGATTCTTCTTTTAGCTATGCTGACATGGATTGCTCTTTGCGGGACCATCACGGCAGAACTTTATTAATTCAATCCGTGCTTACGGAAAATAAATCTTTATTTGATTTTGTTATAGAAAAAATTAAAGCAAGTCACATCGACACTCAAGATGAGCTGGGTAGAACAGCATTGATTTATTCTGTTTATAGAAGTTGGGATTTTTTTGATAAACTGATACGTTTTAAAGCGAGTTATAATTTAAAAGATAATGATGGTAACAGTGCGCTAGACTACGCCATTATTAAGCGAAATCAAAACGCGATCGATTGGATAGTCGTTTATGAATTTGGAAGCATTACACCTTTGTTTAAATGGATAAAGACGAAAAGAATGGAAAATGATAACAACTTTTCAGAATTTTTAAGCGATAACGTTTTTCTTGATATTATTGATGAAATTCCTCACGACGAAAAAAAACTTTATAACTATCAAACTCCCGGAGGGAAAAATTTATTAATGCTTTCAATAATAGTGGAGAATTTTTATGTATTCAGTTATCTTTTATGTAGAGTAATTGACAAGAATATCACTGATGAGACAGGCCGAACCGCATTAAGTTATGCAGCTGAAACAAAAAATAGTAAATTTTTCTACCACTTATTAAAAATTGGCGCCAATCCTTATATTCAAGATAATTATCAATTGGATGCATTAGATTATCTGTTTTTAGAAAAAAATAAAAAAATATTCCCAGATATAATTCGTAATACATACGGCATTTCGCCAATTCATGGATGGATAGAAAAAACATCCAATTACGATATTTTCAAACAATTACCAAAGGAATATAAAGAATTTTTTAATGACAAAATTTATAATTGGACAATGTTGCTCACCACAGCTATGGACATGAAAGATTATCTTATGTTCAAATATATTTTAGAAAATTTTGTATGCAGTGAAGCTATTAATATTTGTCATTATCATTATCAATCAACCATATATCCAACCATATATCATTCGCTCCGAAATAGAGATAAGCGCTTTTTTCAAGATTTGGTCTATTTAAATTGTCACAGCAATCTAGAGGATCATAGTTTTATCCAAAAGATGGACTTTCTCCCACATATTCTTTTTCGAAACATTATTATAAACCTGACTTTCTACAGATGGGGAAATTCACCGATTAAAAATTGGGCAAAATCAATACCATCCCTCGCTAAATTAGAATTAAATGACGAAAATTACCTTGAACCCCGATTTAATGGAGGCGCCACAACTTTAATATATACGATTAAGACTAGTAATTATTTGATGTTTCGATACTTGATTTCTAAAAATGAAAAAATAATTAATTTAGTTGATAATAATGGCAGACACGCCTTAAGCCACGCCGCGGAAAATCCTAATTTTAATTTTCTGATATATTTAGCGAAACTTGATTCACAGTTTTATTTAACAGATCTTCAAAATAATGATTTTTTAGATTATCTTATCAAATCAAACAATCAAGAAAAATTAATTAAAAGCAATTTTATAAAAGAGCTACTTACAATTATTTTTAACGAAAAATTTTCAGAAAAAATATGTAGAAAATTGTTGAGCATGGATGCCAAATCATTATTATACGATTTTACCGATCATACTCAAAAGTTAATACAGAGAAGCCCCGAACTAAATGAAAAAATCAAGACAATATTAGATATTGGGAAAGAATTTTATGGATTAGAATTTTTAGAAAACGTAGTTTATTACATAGCAAAAAAAGTACACCGCCTTGATCTTGATTTTTATTTACCAAATTTAGAAGATGACGAAAAAATATATTTTCTTCATCTGGTCGCTAATAAAGATCCAGATTTAATATATTTTAAATATCTAGTACAGAATCAGTTCAATCCATTTAAAAAAATTATTATTTGTCATGAATCGAAACCACATGTCGTTGGATCAATAAAAGCAAGTTGTGACGCATTTGATCATTTTAACGAGAGAGGTCTTACCTCTTCTGTTATGGATTATTTAAGGATTTATTCAAAGATTTATCATCGAGAACAGGATGAGGATGAGGATAATCTGTATAATAATGATTTCATGACTTTGACAAAGCAATTCAGTCACCAGGATGGAAAATCACTTTTAATGTGTTTGATTGAGGATTTTGATTATAAGACATATATATATGCTTTAACCATTTTAAATAATCTAGATGATGGTTATGATTTCGATACTCATTTTTCTGATGATACATGGATCTCAGATATAGAAATTTGTTTGGATATAGAAGATAATTTTAAAAAAAATATATTTCACCATGCTATTATCGCTAACAATAAAAATTTTTTTGATTTATTGTTACAGATAATATTCCCTAAGCTTAATCAGCTTCCCGGAAGTGCCTTCTACCATAAAAAAATAGTGAATATTTTGGATACTATCCTATCAGAGGATAAAAGCTTTAGTGGGCCAATCTTCTCCTACTTGGCTCGTAGTAAAGATAATAATGTGCTTAAAATTCTAAAAGAGATAGTCAACCAAAATAAAATAGAAATACTGAAAATTTTACTATCGAATGGACTTAGCGCTAATCAAATTTTAGATTCTATCCCTGTCCTCGTTATGGCAATAAAAAATAATTCGCAATCCATGGTAGATATTTTACTGGAAGCGAATGCTAATCCATTTTTAACAAGTAAGACAACCCTGATGAATGCATTCGATATATCAGAGCAATTTGCTCCCCATTTTTTGAACAAGCTAGCCAATATTTTTTATCCCAAAACGATATCCCTAAAAAAGATAAATGAATTCAAGAGATGCTACTATTCCGATGCTGTGAAAAAGCATGCTGATGCTCCCTTTTACAGAAGCGATGACGAGCTACTCTTAATGAGTTTGATCAGGCATTGGAAAGATTGGAATTATCTGAAGGTTAGAACATGTGAAAAGACATGGAATTTGGAAGATTTGGAGTCTTTAGAGAGTTATATAAAAACTGAAAAAAATATACCCATAGATTCAGAAGAGTTCACAAAATGGCATGAATTCAACAATCTATTGCGTTTTGGGGCGCTAGTCAATGCCCAGAATCAACAAGGTCAAACCGCGTTAATGTTGGCGGCAAAACAAGG
This sequence comes from uncultured bacterium, assembly GCA_965651935.1. Classification (GTDB taxonomy): domain Bacteria; phylum Pseudomonadota; class Gammaproteobacteria; order Coxiellales; family Coxiellaceae; genus JAFEDN01. The sequence goes on along the minus strand of CBFGTC010000005.1, from coordinate 15,410 downwards.
CAGGTCTGAAATCATAGAACTGCTATTAGAGACTAAGGCTCAATTTGACCTGTGTGATTCTACCGGGAAAAATGCGCTGGATTACGCGAAATTATCACTTAATATCGCCAGCATTAAATTACTTAGCAGACAGAGATTCAATAAAACTTTGGATATAGATCCAATAAGACAAACTGCCGGCAATTGCAAAACCATAGCTATTAACATGCTTGATCACTATTATGCTGCTAAATTCGGTTATAGCGCAATTTCCTTACACAAAAAGTACCCGGGATCAGCGCTAATATCATTAAGGCAAATTGTAAAACAACATGGCTCTAAACAAGGCGAATTACTGGAAATCGCTCAAATAACCCAGATTTTAAACACCATTGGCTACTCAGCGGAAATAATCAGCTACGCCAGTCTGATTGAGCTTAAAGATCACATTATTAAAAGTCTAGAGGATGACCATCCGTTAATGGCTTTTTTTGCGGTCGATACCACTTATCACGCTTATGGATTTCCCACTCAAAAAAATAATGGAGTTAATGAACATGCCTCCCTAATCGTCGGCTTTAATGCCGAGACCGATTATGTTACTTTGATGCATTATAGCGGTTATTACCGCTGCTCTTTGCGTGATTTATTTAATTCCAACGCCAGCTTAGACACCCAAAGAGAACAAGAATTTTATCTGCGGATCAAACCGAATCCACGTAAATACAAGCTCTTAACTGGTGACGAACTGAAGCAAGCTTCAGTTCAATCATTAATTCAGAGTATCCAGCCGCTTCCCGGAACCGGATTCAGAAATAAATTCATCAAAATAAATAACTGGTCTCCTGGTAGTGAAATGTCTTGGAAAAGACAGAAATTACTCCTAGATCAAGTTAATTTTGATTATTTAGTGAAAAAAATTTCTCTGCTTTATCCGGCTCACAAAAAAGTAATATCAACCGCAGGAATGCTCTATAAACAGTCCATGTTGGCCGTCCTTAAAGAATTTTTAAGTCATTTGGATAAAGATCAATTGACTCAAAAAATGGATCTAACCACGCAAAATTATTTAGATACATTATCGGAAGATAAGCTTGACGATCATCAGCTGAATAAGATTCATGACATTCTGAAAAATGCGCACCAAGAGATCATAACTTATTTAAATCCGAAATTCCAAACCAAGAGTAAAACAGAATTAGAACTCAATTTATTTGTCGTGGAAGAAGCCACTAAAATTCAAAATAAATCCTATTTTCTGGATGAACATACTATAAATTACACCGAAAATATGATTGAACAATATTCCTATGTTTATCGGGTATTTTCAGCTGAAAATAAAGAATCCATGCGCTTTAAGGAATTTACCTCGGGAATATTGGCGACCCATTTGGAGATGGGCCAACAACAGGATAAATTGCATATTGTCTTTCAAAACATCCCTGAAAGTTTTTTGTCAAATATGGAATTTAATAAACTACTCAATATGATTGTTGACGCCGATTGGAGCTATGAATTCGAAGAGATGACGGATCGTGTTCAAAAGAAAATAGAAAAATTATTGCAGAAAATCAGAAGCAAACCATTTGAATTAGCGGTGAAATTTAATTCGGCGATTAATCATTTAACTAATATGACGCAGGAAGTGAAGACTTTATCTCTCCCGCCAGTCCCTGATCCAGAAAAAAAATTAATCGTGGAAACTGCACTGATTCGCCCGGAAAATTCACTAAATATTCTAAGCGATACTTTTCTTTACTGTTTGATCATTGAGCACATGGAAAATAGTCTCTTACGAGCCCGTCTGCAAATGATCAACTTATCAAAACAATTTTATTTCGCCATTCAAGTTTATTATACCTTAGAAATTCTTCTTGACAGGGGAATCATGCAGCTTAGTACGCTATTATGGCAAAATTTAACTCAGCTAATTCCGTCAAGCCGACCCGAAATTATTTTAAAGGGCGATCACTTACCGATGTTTCGTACTTTATTGCATGCCGGCGGCTTTGAAAAATTTTCCAAACCGGCATTATCCCATGCGAATGGAATTCCATTCAATGTGAGTTTAACAGAGATAACGCCTTTCACATCCAATTGGATGCCCGGTTTTTGTCCCGAAGATAAACACTTTTTGCGCCGTCCTCTGTCTGTGACGGATGGCTTCCCCAAATGGAGCCAAGAGAAAGTGTCGTCAATGATCTCTGAATTATCTTCTCACTTATCAGACAATCCAAATGAAAAATATATTAATTTTCTGTCTATATTTAATGATGCAGTAACCCGTTATTCACAATCTAAATTTGAAAAAGCTTTTAAAAAATTTAAATATCTCAGTGATAATTACTATATGCCTGCATATTTGTATACGGCAAAAATGCTTAAAGAGGGTTTAGGTTGCGATATTAACGAATATATGGCGGAAATTCATTATCAAATGGTGGAGAATCTACTAGATGAGTTAAAATATCGAGCTGTTAAAAATAGCTGCCCACAATCCCAGCTTTGCTTGATTTTATATCATGACTTTAATCAAAATGATGACTCTACTATCCAGACTTGGCGATCAGAGTTAAAAGAAAAAAAATATATTTCGCTGGATCACTTTTTTAAAATTTGCCCAGTTTCAGCGGCTGACGAAACATCCATACCAATGGATATAGATCAGTTTGTGTATATTTCAAATCATGGTCGCGAAACAATATCTACCGCCAAGATCCACGCTATTTTGCAAGATCAGAAGTCATTTCAAAGAAAGCCTATCTTAATCAGACGGGGAAACAAGTTTAGTGTATGTAAACAGACTCAAGAAGCAGAATTAAAACTCGCCAGCGTATTAGATACGAGTCAATTGAACGATATTAAATCGCAAGATATTCCTGAGCTCCCCATGAAAATTACGAATCATGAACTAATTGAATGTCTGTCATTCTTAGAACAACGGCAGAAATACATTTTAAATTATAAAAGCTTACATCCGAATGACAATTGGGGCGCCAATGAAGAAAAATCTTTAGATGATCTAATTAATTTAATTAAACTTCGCCATGAGGAAATTAAGAAATCCAATAATTTGGATTTGAGAAACCAGAAAAAAAGGAAAAGAAATAGTCTTGCCACTAACACAGTCTTAGACTTTAAATCGGAATCCCAGACTTTGGATAGGTCGCCACAAAATATTTTATTAATTCCTTCTTGTCGGGTTATCGCTACTCTAGCGGATGGAAATTGTGCTTTTGCTTCAATTTTAGGAGAATGGAATTTTTCCACACATAATCTGACATGCTTTGACGTGGATCAAAAAAGACAAGCTTTGTGTCGTGCAATTACCGACGATAAGCCGGATGATAAAATGAAGGAGTTAATTCAAAAGGGGATTTTCGAACTGCTGATGTCAGGCATGAATCTTGGAAGCGATGCTAAAAATTTTGCCTTGTTAAAGAAAGAGTATGAGGAATTTTTAAATCAAAAATCATCTTTAAACATTACGCTTTGGCAGAAATTTAGCTCTATGTTAATTCAACATGCCGATATCATGAAATATATCGAAGAGCGTCACACTCTTCCTCCTGGAAAGCCATTAAAAGATAAATTTTATAATGTGCTTAATCAAGAGGATAACACCTTGCTTGCTTTGATTTATTCTGTGAAAGATTTAAATGATGAATTCACCCAATACCGAACTCTAACCGGTTTTAATTTAGACTGGAATACTTTAATCACCACTGATATTAAAAAAGAATATGCTCAATTTATCAGTAGTGACCGAACCTGGCTTTTGCCAAGTGAACTGGCGATTGTAGCGCATATCTTTAAAGTACTCGTCATTTATCATCCTGCTCCGAACACCCCGCCAATGCTATTTGAAACGCCAAATTGGGAATCGATAGTTGAAATTGAATTTAATGGAACAAATCACTTCCAAAGATTAAGGTGGTGTTACGATACGGTAGAGATATTACCGATGAACATGATACCCACTAATCTATTTAGCGATAGTAAGCTAGTCTCTGCCGAACCCTCAACTCTTGAAAATAAAACGAGCCCTATAAAACTCTCCGCCACTCTTTTTGAGTTAGCCGACTCTTATTACCAAAATGGTCTCCATGAGCTGGCTTTACAAATATATTTAAGATTGCCATGTCATGAGCATCCTCCGTCATTATTCAATGTTGCTCAGATTTATAAACTCAAAGGAGAGATAGATAAAGCCAGAACTTACATTCATCTGGCTTTTGCCAACTTTAAATGGTTTGACACAGAGCATAAAAATAATTCTGTCGACGGCCATTATCATGCCGGTTTGTACCAGGAATACGTTGAATTCAATTTATCTAAAGCGGCTGAATATTATTTAATCGCCAGCGCCCAAAAACACGGATTGGCGCAACAACGTTTAGGTTTATTGTACGAATATGGACTTGGTAATTTGAAACAAGATAAGGAGCAGGCATTTTCTTTATATATCGCATCAGCCTATAATAGGTGTAATAGCGCGTTATTTAACATAGGAAGATGTTATTCTTTCGGTATTGGCGTTAAGAAAAATGAAAAACAAGCTGTAAAATTTTATCGCTTGTCAGCTACCCAGAACAACCTTAACGGAATCGTCAATTTGGGACTCTGTTACTTGAATGGAATTAGCGTAAAACAAAATTTTGCAAAATCAGTTATGTACTTTCTCAAAGTCGCAACCATGGGAAATCCTGAAGCCCAATTTTGGCTTGCTCTCTGTTATCAATTAGGCAAAGGTGTAAATAAAGATGTGAAAAAAGCCTGCGAATGGTATATAAAAGCCGCAGCACAGGGGCTAAAAAACGCTGAGAATAAGTTGCTTGAATTGCAAAATCAGGAAATGAAAAATCAACTTGAAAAAATGAGTACCCCCAGACTGAACAATCCTTTGCAATTAATTAAACCTTTCTTTTCATCGACTGAAATGAAACAGCAAGAGCAACCTATCAGTATATCAACTGTGTTAGATCCATTTACAAACAAACCTCAACCTGGCGATCGTGTTTCTTTCGTTTTCTTATTAGGAAGCAAGATAGGCTATACGTTTAACTCGGAAAATCCAGAATTTTTACGTATACATAATGAGAAAGAAGTTATAAAACTTAATATCATACAGTCCCATTTTATTCCTGGTGAAAAAGAGTGTGATGAGGCAATCGGATATTTTTGGACTTGGCGTTATTATGAAGCCTGGGTTTTATTGAGTAAAGCAATGGATAAGCACTACCCTCCTGCGTTTTTATATGCCGGAATAATGATAGCCAATGGGTTTAATAAACAGGCGGTAACTGAAATAGGACGTAAAAATTTTTACAAATCGTACTTCTTAATTGTTAAAGGCTGTCATGATTGGTTTTTAAAACAAGCGCAAGATAAGTCTAATAGAAAGAGTCTATTTCATATGGGCTTATATCTGGAATATTTAGAACTTAATTACCCTCAGGCGATACAATACTACAATGAGGCAAAAGACTATCCTCCTGCTATCAACCGTTTAGGAAAAATTTATGAAAAAGGAGTATTAAATATAATTGAGGTTAATCGTAATTTGGCACAAAAATGTTTTACAATGGCTACCGAAATGCTTTTTGCCGACGCCGCGTATAATTTATTTTTACTGACTAATGATTATAAATATTGTGTGGCTGCACAACTCCAAGGTCATTTGCTGGCTTATGCTAACTTAGTTTTTCACTTTATTGAGATTAAGCAAACTGATCAAGCAGTCCAATGGTGCAAGGAGGCGGCAACTTTAGGAAATGCTGAAATGCAAAATTTATTGGCTTATCATTATTCAGAAGGGAAGCAGCTAGTGGGACAAAATCATACCGAGGAAATGAAATGGTATATGGAGTCCGCTAAAATGGGTGATGCTATAGGGCAGTTAGGTTTGGCCTCTTGTTATTTCTATGGGCGTGGTGTAGAGAAGGATCATAGAAAAGCCGCGTTTTGGTTCAAACAAGCGGCCAATCAAGGGAATCAAATCGCAATAACAATAGTTGAAAAGCATCCAAACTTAAGTACAAATATCACTGGTTTCTTTAATATTGCGCTTCCTCCTGATCATCATTGTCATTATCTTAGCGATAATGAAATTGAAACCATGTTAGCTTCACCACAATCGATTGTCTATGCGCATTGTCCACTTTAAAAGGGAGTGAATGTCTAAATGATGTTCACTTCAGGCAAGATTTCAATCGAAAACTTTTCTAAAACGGATCGCTGAATTTCTAACGCTAATTGATAAAGATCCTTCCCTTTTCCTTGGCCATAATTGACTAGCACCAGCGCATGATGCTGATGTACACCAATATCGCCTTGTCGATACCCTTTCCATTGACACTGCTCTATCAACCACGCTGCAGGGACTTTATAGTAAACGGTATCCACTGGGAAATGCGGAATTTCAGGAAATTGTTGTCTTAACTTTTCAAAATACACCGAGGGCACAATCGGATTTTTAAAAAAACTCCCCGCGTTGCCAATCACCTTAGGGTCCGGCAATTTTTGGGTCCGGATTTGAATCACCGCGTCACTGATCACTTTAATATTTAATTCCTCAGGCCTTCCACTCAATAATTGCTTCAAAGCCCCATATTCGATATGAAAGTGTGGTTTTTTGCTTAACCGAAAAGTGACATCCGTGATAATAAATTGATTTTTGATCCGATTTTTAAAAATACTTTCCCTATATCCAAACTGACATTCTTGGTGCAGAAATACCTGCGTTTTCGTATTCTCAATATTCAGGGCAGTCAAACTATCAAAAACTTGATTGATCTCAACACCATACGCCCCTATATTTTGCATGGGCGCTGCTCCTACGGTACCGGGGATCAAAGATAGATTTTCAACACCGCCATAACCATTTTCAATGCAATACATCACAAAGTGATGCCAATTTTCACCAGCCCCCGCCGTAACCCACACATGATCCGAGTCTTCCTTAATTTTTTCTATGCCGTTAATACGATTTTTTAAGACCAAACCATCAAAATCTTGAGTTAAAAGAATATTACTGCCTTCACCTAAAATCAATTTGGGGATTTTTTTCCAGCAATGATTAGATAATAGCTCCTTTAATTGTTCGACATGATTAATTTCGCAAAAATAGCGGGCTTTAGCATCAATACTGAAACTATTGTAAGATTTGAGCGAAACATTTTCCAATATCATGAAAAATCACACCGTCCATTAAAATGGTTCAGCACACTAGGGCATGAAAAGACAAAAAGCAGCCCCCTACTCCTTTTAAAAAATACTAAACTATACAATATATTTTATTTTCTTGCAAGCAATCCAGTGTAAGGAACAGGCCCCCCAATTTAATACAAGCGATATCAATGATATGTGAGGAAAAGCGGTCTAACTGCTAATCAAGCGGGATACCCAAAAAGTCAGCCATCATTTTAAATAATATGATTAATTTTAACTTGAGTAGAACGCGAAATGCCTAAGTTAGCACAAATACGAGTAACCACATCTGCTCTATTTAAACAATAAAAATGGAGCGCCTTGACTCCATTTTCCAATAAGCGTGCACACATTTGCGTCACCACCTCAATGCCAAATTCAATAAAAGCAGTGGCGTCATTAGCATAATACGCTAATTTTTTTCGCAACCACAGCGGAACTTCCGCACCGCAATCATCAGCCAAGCGCAAAAGATCATAATTATAAATCGGCAAAATCCCTGGGATTAACTGCAAATTCATACCACGAGCTAAACAATTTTCTTGTAAACTAAAAAAAGCATCACTATTGAAAAAAAATTGCGTAATGGCATCATTGGCGCCAGCAGCCATTTTTTGCTGAAAATAAAATAAATCCATTTCGGAGTTTAGCGCGCGCGGATGAAATTCAGGATAAGCCGCGACGCTAATGTGAAAATGTGTACCGGTCAATTCTCTAATAAACTGCACTAAATCAGCGGCATAGTTAAACTCAGAGACGGACTGCCATTTTGACAGAGCATCACCGCGGATAACCACTAAGCGATTGATGCCATAGCTTTGATACAGTTCCAACAAACGCGAAGCCCTGGCGCGGGTCATACCCACACAGGAAAAATGCGGTGCAGTAACCCACTGTTGCTGAACCACGGCTTGGACCGTAGCCAAAGTTTTTTCTTGTGAAGAACCTACCGCACCAAAAGTCACGGAAAAGTATTCAGGATCATATTCCTGCAAATTCTTGCAGCATTCCATTAATTTCGGCAACCCCCCTTCAATTTTAGGGGGGAATAATTCAAAGCTCAGCGCTAATTCACGCATGATATATTTTGTTCCACCAATTTTTTCCGATATAATTTAGCGGCATTAACCAAGTGAGACAGCGCCAATTCCACCTCTGGCCATTGCCGAGTCTTTAATCCACAATCGGGATTAACCCACAAACGGGAAGCCGGGATAAATCGAGCCGCATTTTCCAATAAAGTCAGAATATTCTCGACACTGGGCACTATCGGCGAATGGATATCGTAAACCCCCGGGCCTATTTCATTGGGATATGAAAAATTCTCGAAAGCTTTTAATAATTCCATATCAGAGCGAGAATTCTCCAGAGTAATGACATCTGCATCGAGGTCTGCGATGGCTTGAATGATATCGTTAAACTCGGAGTAACACATGTGAGTGTGAATTTGAGTGCCATCATTAACACCGCTAGACGATACCCGAAAGCAATGAACCGCCCAGTTTAAATAAGTTTGCCAATCTTTTTGACGCAGCGGCAAAGCTTCTCGAAATGCCGGCTCATCAATTTGAATCACTTTAATGCCGGATTTTTCCAAATCCGCTACCTCATCGCGAAGCGCTAAGGCAATTTGCAACGCCGTGGTTGATAAAGGCTGATCGTCTCGCACAAAAGACCAAGCCAAGATCGTGACAGGCCCTGTCAACATTCCTTTCACCGGACGAGAAGTTAAACTTTGGGCGTAATTGATCCAATCCACTGTCATCGGTTTTGGCCTTGAAACGTCGCCATAAATCACCGGTGGTTTAACGCAACGAGAACCATAACTTTGAACCCAACCATTTTTGGTAAATTCAAATCCCTTAAATTGCTCGCCAAAGTATTCCACCATATCATTGCGCTCGGATTCACCATGAACTAAAACATCCAAGCCCAATTCTTCTTGTTTTTTAATAACGAAGGCAATTTCCTGTTTTATTTTTTCAACATAGGTGGAATAGCTTATTTTTCCGGACTTTAAGTTTTGACGTAAACCGCGGATCTCACTGGTTTGAGGAAAGGAGCCAATGGTGGTGGTTGGCAGAATTGGTAAATTGAGTTTTTCTTTTTGCACTACAGCACGTTGAGCGTAAGGATTTTTTCGCACGGCATAATTAGGAGTGAGCCCTGCTATTCTCGTTTGCACTTCTTGATCATTCACTATTTCAGAATTTTTACGAGACTGTAATGCTGCTTTATTTTGCGCTAACGCGCTGGCATATTTTTCAATGCCATTATTCAAAATATTATTCAGTAGCGCAATTTCAGCCATTTTTTCTTTGGAAAACGATAACCAATTCTTTAACTCAAATGTCTCACGCTCTAAACTCACGGGACAATGCAGTAAGGAACAACTACTGCCTATCCACAGGCGGTCATCTAAAATGGCTTTGGCTTTAAGCAAAATTTCAGTTAATTTATTTAAATCGGCTTTCCAAATATTTCTCCCATTGATTAAACCCGCTGAGATAATTTTATCTTTAGGGATTAAGTGAGTTAGTTGCAACAAACGCTCGGGTTGCGTTGCGCAGTCCACGTGGATTCCAGCAACGGGAAGATTCTGCAAGCAATCTAAATTGTGTTCTAGATCACCAAAATAAGTGGTCAACATGCACTGGGTTTTACCAAAATCCAGTTGGGCATATACTTGCTGGAAAGCCTGCTTCCACTCTGGTGGCAAGTCCAACACTAAAATGGGTTCATCCATTTGCAGCCACTGAATATTTTTTTGTTGGAATCGGGCTAAAATTTGTTGATAGGCCGGGATCAATTTTTTTAACAAGTTTAATTTATTGAATTGAGTTTGTTTCGATTTTCCTAACCATAAAAAACTCAATGGCCCTAATAATACTGGCTTGACTTGATAACCCAGCGCTTGAGCTTCGTCAATGTAATCAAACAAATAGTGCGTAGAAATAGTAAAATTCTGTTCAGCGGTAAATTCAGGGACAATGTAGTGATAATTGGTATTAAACCATTTTGTCATTTCACATGCGGGAGCGTCCTGCATTTGTGGTGCTTTGCCTCGCGCCATGCCAAAGATAGTATTGATATCAACCGCTTTGCCGACCCTTTGAAAGCGAGGCGGGATAACGCCCAACAAAGCGGCGGTATCGAGCACATGGTCATACCAGGAAAACTCCACGGTTATGTATTTCAGGCCAGCCTCTTCTTGCCAGCGCCAATTTTCTCGGCGGAGTTCTTTACCGACTTGTTCTAAATCAGTTAAAGTGATTTCGTCTTGCCAGTAAGCCTCTACTGCTTTTTTCATTTGACGATTTGCGCCGATGCGAGGAAAACCTAAAATATGAGCTTCAGACATATTACCCCCTACTGACAAAGATTGGATTGATTTAAAAGTTAAATACGAGGGAAACAGATCAAGACTGATGGTGTTATAAAAAATTGCATCTCATTTCCTCGCTTTAGCCACATTTATTTAACGCCTGCAAGCTGATGCTCAAATCGGCGTAGAAGACCAGAGTAACTCACTTTCATAATAAAGTCAATCGGTTTTTTAGTCATAAGCCATAGATAATTAAGCCAGTTCTAGGTGGTTGATTTTTAATATTTTTTATCTAAAAAAACCAATGTTTTGGTTCGCCGTGAAAAATAAAAAGCAATTTTAGCAATAATACAATATAATTTTATTAATCTATTTTTTCAAAGGAGATGAATATGCCTAAAACAAAAGCAAAAAAAATAAAAACAGCTCCGGCAGAGGTCAGCTTTAAAAAAAGCCCCTTTTCCGGTTTGCATGACGAATTGGACAAACTCGTGCGAAATATTTCCCATCTAACCGGTATGTCCATCCCCCGGTTTTCTATGGAAAATAATTTTGAAAATTTATTACTCAATCCTTCGATTGATATTGTGGATGATAAAGAAAGTTTTAAAGTGGTGGCGGAATTGCCCGGCATGGGAGAAGATGATATCCAAGTTTTTATTAGTGAAGGAATGTTAGTCATTAGAGGCTCCAAGGAAACTTCGAGCAAAGATCAAGGTAAAAATTATCTTAAACGTGAGATTGGTTATGGTCGCTATGAACGAACTATCGCGCTTCCCGAATCGGTGGATATTGATAAAGCCAAAGCTTCTTTTAAAAAAGGGATGTTATGGGTCCATATACCCAAAAAACCTGAAGCCATAAAAAAATCACGTGAATTGAAAATTGAAAAAATCTCAAAATAAGTCCATCATTTTAGAAGGGAGCAGACTTGAATTTGGTATATTGAGAAATTATCAACCTGCTCTCTTTATTTCGATTTTTCGCGCAAATGCAATAAAATCCGGTTACTCAAGAAGGAAAAAATCATCTAAATTTCAACCGCCTATTTCATCATTAAATTAATCTCTAAAAAATTTCAGAAATAGTCTAAAAGAAAGAGCGGCGAATTTCATCCTATTGAAAAGCTCAATTATTTAGTTAGCAATGGCGGAATGTACGCCTCGGGATCCGATAGGGATTTGATTAATGCAGCGCCTGGAGCATAAACTCGTAAAATCAGGTAAAAAGGCCCTGCACCGGAAGGCAGCCAATTAGATTCATTACTTTTTCCAGGGCTATTTTTTTGTACGTAAATAGTTAAATTTCCATCGGGACCAGCCTGGATAGCCTTATCTGAACCAATTGAAAACCGGTTCAGAGGATTCGCTATGGTGTTATTATTTTCAGCATTATAAAGAGTTAACGACCAGAAACCGGGTTTTTTATAAGGTGGCTCCTTAAATTTTAAAGTATATTTATTTTCCCCGCTGAGAGCGTGTCCTGTAGTATCACTTTTTAAAACGAAATAAATGGCCTCTTGCGGGGTATTCGCAGTTAAACCTAAACGGGCCACCACCGAACGTAAATAATAATCCGTGCCAAAATTGCCCATATTAGCAGGCGGGATAAACCACCCATTATCAATACGGCCAATCGGTAAATATTGATTGATATTCGCGATATTTTTTGCAGCAAGCCTCATAGAAGCCAAGACCGGTGCCGCAAGCTGATCGGGATTCCAAGTTTTGCCTAATTCAATTCCCAACGGTTTAAACAGGGGTAACAAATATTTAATTTCATATTCAGAAGGAGGATTTTTATTAATCGCCGTCGATAAAATCCGCCAAAATTGCATTGGATCTTTAAAATCTAAGGCGCTAATATTGGGATTATTTAATTGCGGAATGATCAAATTGTTAAAAGAATCAACAAGGGAGGAAGACTTTTGCTTATTGTAATCAGAAAAAGTTTGCACAGTGATTCCATTGAGAACTTTTTTAGCCTCAGCCAAATCATTTTCATTTACTACATGGACTCGTGCTTGCAACCAAACCCAGGGAGTTGGGGCAACGATCCGGGGTATAGAAGCAGGCAATTCACCCCGCCATTGCGGCCCTGCAACCACATATTGACCGCCTTCATATCCCGTTGCTGAGCCACCTACATAAGCAAACGAATTAGTGTACATATCCACGAATTGGATCATATAGTATCTTCCCTGCGAATAAGGCGCCGAGAGAATTAGGGGTTCGCGCGATAAATCGAGGAAAGCATAGGCGGAGATCACATTAACATTGGGTGTAGGATAACTGTTTTGATCTAAAGTCCAAACTTGATTTGGCTTAGATGGCGCATCGGGTTTAAGCATACTATTGTAAAGTAAATTATACATAGTAACGATAGGCGCTCCCCAGCTCGCAGCTTGCAATGCTAGGGAATAGTAATATTCTTGGATATTTTTTTGAATAGCATTATTCAAATTTTCATTGCCTTCCTTATTTGCGGGAGTCACGGCTAAAGCGGTATTTAGAATGGAACAAGAACATAAAATGAGAATTGATTTTATCAATGAATTTTTATAACGAAACATCCATTTATTCCTATTGTGCATATTTGGAAGCTGGAGCTCCCACCTACTATCAAATACCGTGGCTATCATCACGCCTCGCAACATTGCTAAAAATACGCTTTACTGTAATCTTAGGAACACAGGCTTGAACTTCTGATTGAGAAAAATTGTTTTCCAACAATGTCCGCATGAAACCGCTGCCGACCTCTTCCATGGCCCTCTCCTTGACTCCTGAAATTGAAAATTTCTTCATCTTAACTGAAAAAAACCTAAAGTCAATTGCAAATTATACCGCCGTTTCCCGTTTTTATTGAAACGGGTCCTTACGCGATGGGGGATTCCCCCCCTTAAGTGCGAGCATCCGCTTTGCCGGGCGCAGCATCAAAAAATGATAGCATTTCCATATTAATGGGAAATACTATCAGATTTGAGCACTGAGGCATCTTAATTTTTTGGTAAGATTTAATTGACGCATCGTCGCTTGATTTCAGTTCAGGTAAAAACGCTTTTCTTTGAAATTCATATTCAAAACCTGCTCGGTTACTTTTTTATGAGTCAATTCGAGAGCGCTTAAATCATCTTTTATAAAATCCAGTATGTTACCTACTATTATTTTACAGAAGGGACAGAGTTCTCTCTTCTGACAGACTACTGGTTTTATCAGGTGCTAGTAGTTGAGGTTTATTGAACATAAAAGAAGAACTACAACTCGAACTCGAGAAAATGTCTTGTGATTGCGTCAATGATTCTAAGCAAGAAATCACTTCACTCGCATCTGCTTCAACATAAAGCCTAGTCTCTTCATTTTGCACCACAACAAAAGAGATAGGGGGGATTTTCTTGGAAGAAAACAGTGTATTTAACTGATTTTGGAACTGATCTTGTTGTTCTAAAGAACTTTTTTCATCTAATTTCGTCAAAGCTTTCTGGGTTAGATTGCTTATTTTAGCATAAAAGGCATCATTTAAGTATATACACACATGCGTTTCTGCGTGCAGTAACAAGCCCTCAATTAATTCTATAATAACTTTATAGTGGGCAGCATTAGACATTGATAATGCGCCCCTAATGCTTAAGAAATAATCTAACAATGGCTTGGTATTGGGTAAGCTTTCTTTTACTTGCTGGGCTAAAGCTGTTATAGGATTAGCTACTACACTTAACTGATTATATCCCGTTTTTATTTCCTCAGCATGAAGAAATGGATCTTGATTTTTCTTAGCGGTCAATAACCTTGTATAATCATTTACAATTTTTTCAGAAAGGAAATCGCGACACTGAGGCAAAATTGCGAGCAAATTACCAATGGGAGGGCGTGAGTGATACTCAATGATAATATCCAAAATCTTTAAGGGTAAATTAGTGTTTAACAGTGAAGTTGATAAATCCTGCTCTTGATAGGCTTTCCATTCTGCCATTTGTTTGGGTAATTCTTTCGTTAATTCATTAATTGCAAATTGATTATTACGATCAATATAAATAATATATCCGTTGATATTTTTAAAAATTAAAAAATCGGGACTAGGCAGCAGCGCATGCCCCTTCCCATTCCTCAGCGCAAATCGTTCATTCCTCAGCTCAATTGGTTCTTTCTCTTCGAAATATAGAGACAATATTTTATCGCAAAAACCATTCGATTCCATTACAGTCGGGAGCGGCTTTAGCGGACGGTGCGATAAGTTCAAGACCATATTCGGTAGAGCACAATACTGTTTAATTAATCGAAATAAAAAATCAATTTGATCTTTCGAACAAGAGATAGCAATATGAAATTGAAAAAAAGTTAGGATGTCTTGCGCAAATTCTCTAATTTTTGCAGTCAAATGTGGAAGACGTTCTTCATACGATCTTATGAATTCGGCAAAACCAAAGGGTTCTCTATGATTGTCTAACTTCACCAAACCCATCATTAAATCCTTTAAGGATTTATCATCTGTTGGTTTCTGTTCGATTGCTTTTAATTCACTTCTTAAAGGTTTTCTAAAAATTTCTACAGTACGACATTCAGCAACATATTTTCCTATAATAGTTTGAAAAGTTATTCGAAGATCCTCACTATTCAGGAGAGAAAAAAAAGAGTTTTCTCCAACCAATATATCGGATACTTGCAGAAAGTGGTAATAATCGGCGATTAATCGATTGACCTCTAACGGTATTCGCGTTTCGGTAATAACTTGTTCTAAAATTTCAAAAACGTGTTCTTTAGTTAAGCGCATTTGTATTACTCTTAAATCTTAAATGGAATATCATTATAAACGTACATATTTTTTTTTCAATGTGCCAAAATATTCTTACAGCGACTCCCGCTGAAGCGGGAGATTTTATTCTAACGGGCTGGGTAATTTT
>CBFGTC010000004.1:0-132258 GCA_965651935.1 uncultured bacterium | reverse complement strand
AAAAATCTTTTAAATAGTCAATAGCATTTTTAGGTGGGATTTTTAGGGCCTTACATTGCCGTTAGCAGATAGCATGAGACAGGCTATCGATACCCAACAACAAAAACTTCAGATGAAAGCACAACAAATTTTAACGCAAGCTGATACTCTGCATCAAAAAATTAGTGAAGACTCGCAGAAATTAATTGAACACCGCACTCAAACGATGCAGAGTCATGCCTGTCGAATAGAGCAGTTAATTCTGGTTTTAGAGAAAATCATCCAACTTTTAAAAAATAACTTATCTCAGCCTGACATCAATCCGGCTGCCATGAAACAACGACAATATCTGACTAAAATGATGACAGAAGCTCAAAAAACCCAACAAACTTTGGAACAACCTCCTCAATCCATCAACGCTGGACAGATAAAACGTCAAATTTTAACAATCGATCAGCACCGCCAACGCTATGAAAAATCCCTGTGTGGATGGTGCGCGTTATTTTCTAAAAATCGCTCTGATTCACAGTCTAAAGAGAAAATAAATAATATGCTAAAAAATAACATTGCTGAACTCATCATACCGGTCAGCGGATTATTTGATATGAAAGGCGTGGTGGATCATTTCTATTTGAAAGCGCAAAAACAAAAATTAAGCCAGCTAACAGTCATTCAAGAAAAAGTCACTGCCGAACAGAAAAAAGTCGATGAAACCAAAATACGAGAGCTAACCCTAAACAAATAAATTTAATATCTGTAAAATCAATAATATGTAATTGATTTATTTGTGAAATTCAGTTATTTCATCTTATGAATGAGCAATTTTTATACATTATCTGCCGATATTCATGTTGTTATCTATCTAATATTTTTATAGTATAGTTTTTCAATAATCAATAAAAATAAAATCCGATTTCCCATACCAAGTTGAGAAACTAAATCATTGAAATTTGAAAGTGCAAGGTAAGTTTTACTAGAAAACTTTAAACTCGGACAAATGATCAAATATATTTCTTTTGGATAGGAGGATCTAAATGCCAGAACTTTTAGTTTATACCCAAAAAATTACTCGCATTTCTCCGGGAAAAGATGAGGTATGGGAGAGGCTTTATTTTCTCGAAGAAAAAATCCCTGATAAAGTGCATAATACTTTTGTAAAATTCTCTACTGAAATTACAATACATGATAACCCTGAATTAATAGAAAAAATTTCTAAAAAGATTTCAGAAAAATTCATCGAAGACGGTCAATATGAAAGCACATTTGAATATAAATTTCACGCAAAAAAGCCTTTTAAGAATTCTTTAAAAAATCAGCATACAATTATCCAAAATGATTACAAATTTATTCCTTACGAAATAGGTCTTGCAATGAATGAATATATCAATAATAAAGGTGAATACGGTAATTTAGAAATTAAGTATAAAGAAAATAAAGATAATCAATTCATTGAATATACTGATCCACGTGATAATAAGAGATGCGGCGTTTATAAACACACAGTTTGTTTAAATATTCATTTCAAAACCGATAGAAAAAAGTGGAAGTTTCATAATAAAGCAAGCAAAGATACATATATCAATCAATTAATTCGTAATTTAATGCATTGTATAAATTTATTTACTAATAATAAAGCAAAATTAGTTACTTATTATGAAGGTATAAATGAGAGGGATCTACTAAAAAACGGCTTCTTATTAAGAGACAAAGGGGGTAACGAAGGAGTATTAACCCGCAAAGCATATACAAAATACTTGTTAGCTAAAGCCAAAAAACTAAAGAATGATATTGATACCCTAATAGCTGTAGATCGCGATTTTATGACCCCAGCACAAGCGATTGAATTAAATAATATTAATAATTTTTACAGCCTCGTTTGCAAAATCCCAATATGGCAGTTAATCAATACAATGACATAAATATGTATATAGCTAGACTTACAACTTTAAATAACGCATTATCTCAACAAAAATCACAAAAATTTTCTCAAGAATGGTCTACGCTTTTTCATGGATTTATGTAAACTTTGACCTGGAAATTAATTAAACAATAATCTTTACTGTACTCCATCCGTAGAGAAAATTTCTTTTTATCTGCAATTGATTGATAATTAAGCCATGATGATACTATTCGTTTGAATTCTCACTTGAATTTCATCGAGAAAATAACAACGTGCCTGTAAGGCCATTTTGGCGTATAAAGTAATGTCCTTCCATTTTTTAATATCATTACCGGCCAAATTGATCAGCATTTGCAGTGCCTGCGGTAAATGTTCGGTATCATCCAGTTCAATATGACGATGCAAATAATACAATAACGGTTGAATGGATTTTTTTTCTTCAGCATGAATCGATTGCTCTAATTGCCGCACCATGGGCATAAACATGGAAGCAGTAATCGCCTCCCGTCCATAAACAAAAGCAGCCGCTAATATATGCGTATCCCAAGCAAAAAAACTAAAAGTAGTACACACAAATTGCTGAATGGCATCCGGTAATGGAATAGCCTCAGCCGCAGAGATTAACATTTCTCCTCGCGATAATCGCTGCAAAAATCGCTGAATCGGTTGTGTATCTGCTTCGATAGCACGCATCGCCGTCAAATAAAGTTCAAAATGACTGCTATAACCTTTCCGATCTGGTGTACGGTCGCTTTCTTCTTCAACAAGAATCCGGCTGATTAAATTGGCGCTATAAGCGTCTTTCGGTGGGAACCACGGCGCGCGGGTAGCCACAATACGATGATGCAATTCTTTCAGCAGGCACATGAAGTCCCACACAGCAAAGACGTGATATTCCATAAACACACGCAAATCACCAAGCGAACAAATTTGCGAATATAAGGGGTGATGTTTAATTTTGTCGATCAAAGGCGTTAATTGTTGATTCACGGCATCAATGTGTGGCATCGCGTTGTCCTCCTGGGGGATTTTTAAGATTTGACTGAACCAAGGCTAATAATTCAGTGGCTGTTTCACGTTTTAGGGGTTTTTCATAAGCTCGAATCATGCCGACCTCCAGACAGCGTTTACGCTCTGCTTCACCTAAATGAGCAGAAAGTGCCACCACCAAAGACAGCGGCTGTTGTTGGTCGGTTTGCCAATCATGAATGGCCGTCGTGGCGTTATAGCCATCGATATCCGGTAGACCTAAATCCATCATGATCAATGAATAATGAACTTCTTGCGCTTTTTGTATCGCTTGATTGCCATTATCCGCCGTGTCTACCGCCGCACCCAACGATTCAAAGATCATTTTGATAAATCGCTGCGCAGCGGGATTGTCTTCGACAATCAATACAGTGGGAACAGATGATTTTAAACCTTGAGTTAACCTGGGTTGAAAAGGAATGACTACATTTTTCTTACCGCACTCTGACGATGATGCCGCTTTAGAATGACATGGCTCATTTGAAGATAAAGAAACTCGTAAAGGGATTAAGCACGTAAAGGTAGAGCCACGACCTTCTTGACTGTCCACATGAATTTCCCCCTCTAATTCGCTAATAAATTGTTTTACTAAGGCCAGTCCCAAACCAAAACCCGAATATTGACCCCTATAAGAGGGATGTAATCGCGTAAATCGGGTAAAAATGAATGCTTGTTGCGATTCGGGAATACCAATGCCGGTATCCTGAATTTCAAACTCAACGATGATGCGACGATGCTTATATGGCTTGTGCCGGACTCTCAAGTCAATCGATCCCTGATGCGTAAATTTAATGGCATTAGTGAGTAGATTGAGTAAAATACGTTGTATTCGTGCGGCATCACCGATCATATGACTCGGTAAGTCGGCATCGTTATGAAAATTCAACATCAATGATTTTTTCTGCGCCGAGGGTTTGAGTAGATCAACGATATTCTGAATCAGCTCCGATAAATTAAATCGAGTTTCGTGAACAGGTAGATCGCCGGATTCACAGCGAGAAAACTCAATGATTTGATTGAACAAATTTAACAGCGTGCCAGCCGCTTTCATTAAATCTGTCGCCGCCGCTTTACCTTGTTCCGTATCAATTTCTTGCTGCAATATCTCTGCCATACCCAGTAAACCGGTCAGCGGCGTGCGCAGATCATGGCTCATGTTGGCGATAAAAGCGGACTTTGCCTGGTTAGCGGCTTCCGCCTGACGCTTGGCCTGGCGTAATTCACGTTCTTTCTTTTTTAGCGCGGTAATATCGGTAAAGTAACCGACAATACCCAATACCTTACGGTGTTCATCGACAATCGGCAGCTTACTGACCAGCGTCACCAGTTTTTTGCCATTGGGTAAAGCCAGTACTTCCTCGCGATTCGTCAGCGGGTGGCCGTTTAAAGTGTCCTCATCCCCCTGACGAAATACCTCGGCGGTGTGACCATCGGGTTGCCAGTTTAAGTCCGCATCGGTTTTGCCAGCAATGTCTTCCGGAGAATGCAAACCGACTAACCGGGCAAAATTATCATTACAACCCAGATAAACCGAATGGATATCTTTCCAAAAGATATATTGCGGCAACGACCGGGTAATATTCTTTAAAAACACTTCAAAGATATGGGCTTTATTAGCCAACCGTGATACGTGTGATCTCATAGCGCCTTCCTGGTTGAGAGGTAAAGTTGGCCACCTCGCCAATGCGTATGAGATCCAAGGAATCTTGGTCGCATAACGCATTAGCGCCTGTACTAAGATTCCTCATCACGGATTGGGCTGCCTTGATACCCCGCAGGCAAGACACTGAAATCGAACCCTGGCGGCCTGAATAAAGGTTTTTACAGGCACGCAGCATCCTGCCGTGTAAAAAATACACAGCAAGCAGCTTTTTATCAAAAGGAAATCGATTCCGCGTGATGTAGCGGTTTAAATAAGACGATAAATCCGTTAGACTTTTCTTAGCCATTCTAAGTTGTTCCTCAACTAGGGTGGTTAGTATTCGGCGGGTATGTCAGTACCTGCCGGGTACGCTTATATTTTTAGCTCAGGTTAAGACGGATTGCAAGAGCTTTTAATCTGGTTAATTTTTAATCACAAAACCGCTTATCAAGGAGGATGTATGAGTAAAGGGCCTTATCGGGAATCAGAAGAAGTCACTCGATTGCGTCAACATCTCCTCCAAGCCGACATCAAAGAACAGCAAAACTTACTAAAAGTTTTTCTAACCGATGTCAAACGTATGGTAGAAGATCAAGCAAGTCTCCATCTACCCAAAACTTTAGATCAAGCCCAAGTACTCAAAATCACCAGACCGCAAGTTTTTATTAGTTACGCCTGGGAAGCAGAAGGGTTAAGATTAAATCACCTACAGCTTTTCCTGTCACTCATGTATGCTGATTTTGAACAAGCCGGATTAACTCCCTGGTTAGACCTGCACCAAATGACGGGTGATATTGAAAAACAAATGCGGACAGGTGTTCAAGAAAGCCAATATGTTTTACTGATCGGTACGCTTTGTTATGCCGAAAAAACCAAACCGGATAGCGTCACTAACGTTTATAAAGAACTTAAATTTGTTCAAGAAGAATATGCCAACAGAGTGAGTTCTAAAAATGAAAGCGCTGACTTTTTGTTACCGGTGATGCTGGAAGGAGACTACAAAAAAACTTTTCCTTCTGTCGGTCAGCATTTAATTCGTGATGGTCGTTCTTTTTTATCTTGGGAGAATAAAAATTTTTGGCGTTCTTTTGAAAATTACATTAAAGAACTCACTCAATTTTCACCAGTGGGTATATTACCTTGCCTACTAGGATTGAATCGTCGAAATGATTATCGTGCATATCGAGATGCTTGTCTGTATCAATATAAAATTTTACAAGATTTACTGATGAAGAAAATTGAATCATTAAAAAGAAAACAAAATATTTCTCTTCAGTTAGTTCCGGTAAAGCAAATTTCGCTTCAAGAAATCGAATATGAGAGAAAAACCGATCAAATCGGCAAAGGCAGCTATGGTGAGGTTTTTCGCGGAATTTGGCAGAGTCAAATTGTTGCTGTTAAAGAATTGTCAGGGTCATTAACGGTTCAAGCAGAAAAAGAACTTTATAATGAAGCGGCAATTATGATGTATTTAGCACAAATGTCGCAAGACCCTGGCCTTATCGTGAGATTATTAGGAGTCGCTGTCGAAAAACCCACTTATGCGCTGGTTATGGAATACTTACCTTGCGGAACTTTATTCGAATTACTACAAGCTCATTCGGAATTACCCGAAGATTTAATGTATCAAATAGCAATGGATATTTTGCATGGATTAGATTTACTTCACAAAAAACAAATTTTGCATCGTGATCTAAGAAGTCATAATGTGTTATTACACATCTGGAAAGGACGTTTATGTGCAAAATTAAGCGACTTTGGATTGTCTTCAGTAAAAAGTAGTGTCCGTAGTTCCACCATGAAAAAAATCGACAGCGTCGGCACTCTGGGTTGGATGGCCCCGGAACTATTTAGGCGCGGCAGCAAATCTACTGCGGCTTCTGATATTTATAGCTATGGGATGGTATTATGGGAATTAATCACTCATGCCATTCCTTTTTCTGATGCGGAAAAACCCGAATTGATTTCACAATGGGTGTTGTCAGGAGATCGAGAGAAAATTCCCGATCCTTGCCCGGCAGTATTAGGTAAAATAATCCCTCGCTGTTGGGAGGCAAAACCTGAAGATCGAATCACTTTGGAAGAGATCCAAAATGAACTAGCAGAAATAGCGATAACCCACCCGACATCAACAAAAACTCAACTCATCGTGCAGGAATTACAAAAAAAGCAAGATGAAAAATTGAGCGTTCCTTTAAAAAGCAAGAAACCCCTACCTGAACAAAAAAAATCTGAAGAAGATGAAAAAATAAGGCTAGAACTGGCAAAATGGCAAACCGCAGAAAGTGATCGACAATTAGAAATAAAAAGAATGCAAGATAAAATTGCAGAACTAGAGTTAGCTGCAAAACGCCAGCATGAACAAAAAATTAATCAACCAGAACAAAGTGCATCCACCACACCTGAGCCGGAACTACCTCAAACACCAGAACAATTAAAGTTACAAAATCAACTGATTGAAGCTTGCGAACAGGGTGATATCAAAGCTATGAATACGCTTTTAAAACAAAAAGCTCAGCCGGACAAACCAAATGCTGAAGGCAAATACCCCCTAGAGTCAACCGTTTGGGGTATGAATCCGGAGGCTGTTCGCCGTATCTTAACGGCATTAGAAGGAAAACAATATGATTTAACTTGGGGAAAGATTGTTGAGTATAATGAAACTTTGTACGGTGAAATCTGGATGGTTAGTGAATTCAAATTAATAACTTGGGGAGATTGGAACAAATTTATCCAAAAAATTAAGGATTCCCCTTTCTTACGAGAATTCCACTTTAAATTAGCCATGGAAAAATGGCGTCAGCATGATATAGATTGGAAATGGGAGAATTTTAAAAGCGTCGTAGAAGCAAGCAGCCAGCATGGGGCTACTCTCACGATAGCAATCCCTAAAGTGATTCCAGGTGTAAACCATAGTATTTATAATGTAGAAGGATTTAAAGTAATGGTAAAGGAAACCGAGTCAGGATTGCTCGGCTTTAAAACGCAGATTCAACAAGAAATAGCGAAAGCTAATCGTCAAAGGAAATCTTTATCACCTGCATCAAACAACAGGCAAACTTTATTACCTAAACCTAACACTTTATCGAGATTAGAAAAATTAAAGAAACAGGATCAGCTTATTGAATTCTGTAAAAAAGGCGATGAAAAAGCCGTTAGAACCTGCCTTATGGAAGGCGCTGATGCAGAAATACCTGGAACCAATGGAGAGAATCCTATTGGCGCTGCTATTTTTGGGATGTGTCCAGGCGTTTTAAACGTATTATCAGAGCGTATCGTCTCACCTAAAACCTGGCAAGAGCGGGAAGCCGATAACATGAAAAAATATGGAAGTGTTTTTTTAGTGTCTAAACCCGTACCCCAATCTATTCAGCAATTCTTTGGTTTATTGCAGAAAACCGAACTTTCTCCATACATAAAAGAGTTATACTTTAAGCATTTTAAGGTACTTACAGATCGACATATAAATTCTACAGATCCAAATGGAATTCAAAATTGGACAGCTTACATAGGAAGATTAGCAGTTGCAAAACCTAAAAAAATACCCCATAAATTACCTGTTCCCCAATGCAGAGGAGGAGTTTTGGTGAAATCCGAGCTTAGACTGGATGATAGCGTACCGAAATATTACAACGGTATAAAATCTAACGTTCAAGCTGCTGAACGTGAGCTAGATGCACTACGAGAAACCATCAAGGCAACTATAGTTAAAAAAGAACCCTCAATTGCATATCAGATGTCATAAAATCTTTTTTAACTAGCATTTTTTAAAATTTATTTTCAGATAAAATTAAATTATTCCCATGATTTTACATAATTGATCATAAGAATTAATCGATAATTTTTTAAATGCCGACATCTTAAGATTATAGATTGTTTTGATACTGATGTGCATATTATTAACGATATCATTATAAGTTTTATTTTTCGCTAAAAGACTTAATACTTCATATTCTCGTGAGGATAATTGAGCAAAAGGGGAATTTAAATTTTCAGATTTGGCTCGGTATTCCAATAGATCAAAAGCGAGATCTGGTTGTAGATAGGTTTTTCCTGTTCCCACGAATCGAATGGCTTCTAAGCTTAAATAACAGGCTTCTTTCATTACAAATCCTTTAGCAGGAGAATCTATTAATCGGCTAAATGTCGGCCAATGTAGTGTATTAAGTAAATAAATACATCTCACCTCTGGCCAGTGACGGTAGATAAAGCGACACACAGTCTCACCGGATGTATCGGGTAGTTGAGTATTGATTAAAACCGCTAATGGCGATTTTTGTTTGTGTTTACGAATCAATTCGATACCTTTTGCACCAGTGGTCGCTTCACCAATAACCATAATCTCTCGATGATTGACTATTTTCTGCAATAATTGACAAAACATCATATCTTGATCGATAAAAATCACTGAAATCATGTGGAGCTTTCCTCGGAGTTATTTTTAATTAACAAACACTGCTTATATTTTTCTAGCGATAATTGCTTAACCGATAGCAATTGATCAACTGTTTTTCCAGACCTTAATACTTGCAAGGCTTTTTCCTCATCACCAATCAATACTGGCGCCGCTGTAGGTGGGTATCCCGCGGAAGAATTAACAGCATCTGAAATACCAATTAATTGCCGAAGATGACCTGCGGGCGGATGAGAAAGATAGCTGATATAACGTTTTTCAAATTCTCTAGCCTTGAAGGGTTCATCACGAGTTAACATGGCGCATAGAGTTTGCCAGCCTCCCATATCCAAAATCACCGCATGAATCAGTGGATCATCAAAAACCACTGAACGATAAGCACCGGCACGACGAATGGCATGCATCACCTTGCTCCAAGCTCGTAACGCCTGGCCGATGCTGCCACCTTCCATCGCTGCTACGATTTCTCCCGGCTTAGGGAAAAAGCGATGCGCTTCCGGGCTACTGCAAAAATTTTTTACCGCTTGTTCAATGCCCGATAGTGGATAATGCCTGAGCCAACGCCAATAGTTCTCCAAATCGGCAGAGCTGATCGGCGTTTGAAAAGTTTGCGCTAATCCGGTGATCAATTGGGCAAAGCGTTTTTTATCGGCAATTTCCACGCTCACGCCTCCTGTTGCAACCAGCTTTGAGCTGCCTGAACATTGTGGTTAAACCGCTGCTCCGCTTTACTCAACACCTTGGGTGGGTGCTGTGCATTGCGAATAAACCGGTCGATTTGGTCGGCTGACCGCAGAATCAGGTGCAGACCGTCATAGCGCTCTCCTCGGTCGTTTTGCCCTTGATTATGCGGTGTCAAGCTACAGCCAATAATGGCTTGGCACAAATCATCTGCGCTGTAACCGTTGTCCAGCGCTTGCTGGATAAACCGTCGGCGTTGCTTGTCCAGCACTGCCTTGGGGTGGTTCATCACTGCTTGCCAATGTGAAAAAATTTTTGTTATCGGATCGGGAGCTGCACGAGTGTGTGGGTTTTGGTTTTTCCATTCCTCTTCCTTTTCCTTTTCCTTTTCCTTTTCCTGTTCCACTTCCTCTTCCATTTCCATTTCCATTTCCATTTCCAACGATGCAAGCACATGCGCATCCTGGTTGGGAATATGCGCTGCTGAGTTCGGCATCGACGACACGTGACTCGGTGTAACACTGTCGGTACAGGGAATAGCGTTAATTTGAAGCCGTTCATTAGAGACTGATTGCTCCAAAATCAAATTTTCAGAGACCGTTGGAGTCAAATCTTGAGGCGGTTCATTTTCTACTGATTGAACTATTAATGAAGGTAAAGGACGATGCACTGTCTGAGTGGACATATTCTTATCTTTGTTCTGGTTATTACCCGCATACATCGGAGTCGGCACAATCTGAGAGCGAATTGCCAAAGTAGATGAGGGATCAGGCAATATACTATCGGGTTCACGCTGATTAATACTCTGATGTTTACGCCAGGTTGGAATAAACCCATAACACTCGCCTTGATAATCATATTTCTGAACGAAACCATATTTTACTAAGGCAGAAAGTGCTGCGGAAAAATCCATTTCATCATAGGGAAGAATATCTAATTTAAGTTGTCGTGGTCGCCATCTAAAACGACCTTCGGCATCTACTACTGTAAATAAACCAATAAATATCAATCTCAATGGAAAATTGCTCTCCTGTTCCGCTTCAAACAGTTGTTCGTGGCGAAACAGCTCCGGCTTCACAGTCCTGATCTTGCTCATGATTCTTTCTCCTGATTGTTTGGTTTTTGAAGAGGCCTACCGTACTCAACATCGCCCAGGCCGTCAGGGCTTTACATTGATCACAACATCGACATGAATTTTTTGCAGATACAATAGCTTTACTTTCTGAAGAAGAATGACTTTTAGTTTCTTTTTCTTTATTTAATTGTTGAGTCATGTCACGACGATTGAAACTTAAGAAGAAGCGCTGTTTTGCTGCAGGATAATCAGCAATTCTGGCTGCTAATGAAATGGAAATTTCTTTATCTACTAAGTTAACTAGTTCGGGGATACCTTGTTGGACAATTTTTTTAGCTTGTTGGTACGTTTTATAATTACCGAAACCGGCCTGTCTGGCGGCTATTTCGACTGTTCTGCCTTTAAAATTGCCATAAAATGAAACAATATCTTCAGAATTAACCCCCACTTCGGGAATTTTTTCCCGAAGTAAATGATCGTTTCGAACCCCTTGACGGCTCCCTATGACCTCTTCAACAGCTAAACCCAGTGTCACTTTTTCCTGAATAGTTAAAGGCGCTCTGAGATTTTTAGCCGCTTCGACTTCTGCTTTAATTTGGAGTTTGAGATGTCTCTCTAAATGAGAGACTAGATGAAGGCGATTCACTGCACCATTAGTGGCTTTTTCGATTTTTATCGCATATTCAAGCGTAATGTGCTGGCCGTGGTTCAACCAGTAGGTAATGGTTTCTTCTCTGGCTCCAATCAATCTGGCCAGCTCTGCGCGAGAACCACAAATTTTAATTGCCACTCGTAACCAATCGCGGTGCATGAAAAAGTTCCGTCTTTTTTCCAATAAATGGAATTGTTCTTACTTGAACTCATGCTAACTAAAAAAGAGGTCAAACGTTCGACCTCTTTTTTAGTTACGATATCTTTCATTAAAAACCAGTATTTGTGAGAGAAGAGGAGATTAAATCCGCACCGCTCACAATGCAGAACAATTATTAACCACTTCACAACTACTGTTTTTAAATTAAACGGCTCGCGAATCCATGCGATAAAGCGCTGATGGGACAATCAGGAAAAATCAGCAACGGTAAAAATAAAGTCCGTTTTACCTTTTAAAATGCATATTTTACCACGTCAACGTGGAGAGAGCAAAATGACGCCTATTATTATCAGAATAAAAAATGCACCTGAATATTGCGGGATGAATCGTAAACGATTTAACCGTGAAGTCAGACCATTATTAACCACCATTCCTATCGGCAAAACCGGGATTGGTTTTTTACGTGATGACCTGAATGCTTGGGCGGAAAATTTGAAAAAAACACAAGGAATTTCAACGGAAGGGAGAATTGTATGGGAAAAAAACATGCTTTATCCGGCTTGCGGCAACGCAATGGCATCTGGCACATTGAAAAAATGGTCGACGGAACGCGCTTATTTGAAAGCACTCGCGTCAGTGAGAGAGCAGAAGCGGAAAAAGTATTAATTCATCGCCTGGAACAAATTCGCTCGGCAAGAGTATTTGGCGTTAGACCACAACGTACCTTCCAGGAAGCGGCTACACGATATTTAATAGAAAATCAGCATAAACGTAGTCTTTTAAATGAAGCAAATGAGATTGAACGCATGCGGCCTTATATTGGTAATTTGATGTTGGATAAAATTAATATGTTTTCTTTACAAGAATATATTAATTTACGCCAGCAAAAAGGCGTTAAAAATAGGACAATTAATCATGCTTTACAAATTATTCGCCGCATCCTGAATTTGGCTCATAAAGAATGGTTTGACGAATTTGGATTGACTTGGCTGGATAGTGCACCAAAAATAAAATTATTAACTTTAAATGACAGTAGGCCACCTTATTCGTTAACTTGGGAAGATCAAGACAACCTATTCCATTTATTACCCGATTATTTACACCGGATGGCTTTATTTAAGGTCAATACTGGGTTGCGTGATCAAGAAATTTGTGCTCTACAATGGAATTGGGAATATCCCATTCCAACGCTAAATACCAGTATTTTTATTATCCCTAAAGAATATTCAAAAAATAAATTAGATCGGTTAGTGATATTAAACGATATCGCCAAAAAAATCATTGAGCAGGTGCGCGGAGAGCATTCGGTGTATGTTTTTATTGGAAAGAATAAAAAAACACGTATACACCATATGCGTAATAATGCATGGAAAACTGCACGAAAGAAATTAAAAATCCCTGTGAGGATTCATGATTTAAAACATACATTTGGTCGGCGATTACGGGCAGCACAAGTCAGCTTAGAGGATAGGCAAGATTTATTGGGGCATAAATCACAAAGAATTACTACTCATTACAGTCCCGCCGAAATAAAACACCTAATTGATGCCGCCAATAAGGTTTGTTGTCGACAAATTAGCACACCTACATTCAATACCATACGTTCAGAGGCACCTAGAAAAACCTTCTAAATTTGAATGTTTACTTGACTTTAATTTTTTTCTTCCACAAAATATCAAAAAATATCATTTTATATATGATATTTTTTGATATTTTATTAGAAAAAGGAGTTTAATATGGCAAAAAGCAGCATCACTTATTCTCAGGTTGCCGAAGCGTGCCAGACGCTGCTCGGCGAAGGCCAGAAAATCACTTTAAGAGCCATCGTCTCTAAAAGTGGTGGCTCACCGAACTCAGTGTTGCAATTCTGGAAGCAGTGGCAACGGGAACAAGAAGACATTACCCTGGCCGCCCTGGATGAAGACCTCTCACCATCAGTAAAACAGGCTATATTGGCCGAATGTGCACGCAAGGTTTCATTGATTAAAGCTCATTTTGCTAAAAAAATCACTGAATCTGATCAGCAATGGCAGGATATGCAAGCTCTCGTGCAGGAAGCTAATCAACAAAAACAACAACTCCAAAGCGAACTTACCGAGACTCAAACTCGGCTCTTGGAACAGAATGCCCGCATCAGTCTTCATGAACAGCAGCTCGTCGAAGCCGACAAACGCCTAAAAGACATGGAAGACCGATATCAAGCTATACTCATCGCTCATGAACGCTCTCAGGCTGAAAAAATAATGATGGAAAAACAAGCGACAGACTGGCAAGATCATTACCATCGCTGCGAACAGGAACTCAAAACATTACAAGCCGCCAAACATGCGGTAGACATTGAGTTAGCAACCCTTAAAGCACATTTAAATAATAAAATTACCGTTTAAATCATTTTATTGTGGAGGCTTTATGATTACCGGCATGAATCATATAACTTTAGCTGTCAAAGACATTCAAAAGTCTTTTCTCTTTTATCGAGATGTCCTGGGGCTAAGACCCTTATGTCTCTGGGATAAAGGCGCTTATTTCCTAGCAGGAGATTTTTGGTTTTGCCTCAACGTTGATGATAACCGCGTTTCTAATCCTTGTTATACTCATTATGCTTTTTCAGTTTCTCTAAAAGATTTCGCGAGCATGACCCGCCGCATTATTGATGCAGGTACAAAGATCTTCAAGGACAATACCTCACCTGGCGACTCTCTTTATTTTTTTGATCCTGATCAGCATAAGTTAGAAATTCATGTTGGTGACTGGCAAACACGCATCGCCGTAAAAAAAGAAAATCCTGGCGCATGGAAAAATATTGAATGGTTTGCTTAAAGAATTTCAAGGAAATTAAGAATGCAAGCGATACCTGAAAATAAGAAAGCATTATTCCAACATTTATCTGAACTTTCCAGATACCCACTTAGGCACGCTCTTCCGCTTTGTATTTATAACCCAGAAGATAAAAATTCTTTTTTATCTAATGGAACTGTGACTTTCTTTGAATTAGAAGAGTATATTATAGGCATAACATGCCAACACATTCTTGAAGAATACGACCAGAAAATAAAAGAAAACAAAGGATTAAAATTCCAAATCGGTCAATTAATTTTTGATCCTTATGATTATCTTTTCCAACAAAGCAAACTTGATTTAATTATATTTAAATTCCCAAAAATTGCTGAGAAACAACTTAAACCTGAGATTGATCGTGGATTTGGAAATTTTCTAATACAAGAAATCTATAACCAAGAGCTTAAAGTAGGTCAATTCGTGGCAGTAGGCGGTTTCCCTGGTGTATGGAGAGAGAAACCTTCAGAAGATAATCGTCTCGTTTTTAAATCTGCCAGTATGTTAGGACACGTAACCTCTTCTTGTGAAGATCAATTCTGCTGCAGAATGGAAAATGTTAATAGTTGGTATAAAGGACTTGATAACGTTGGAAAAAATTTAACCAAGGCAGGCGGCTTTAGTGGCGGCCCAGTGTTTGTTATTAACGAAGAGGGAATCATTTATCCCACATTTGCAGGAATAATATATGAAGGTGATTTTTATCCAGGAACAGATATTTTAATGCTCTTTGTTCGCCCGGCTAAATATATCCAAATGAATGGACTTATATCTTGAAAATACCAGTATAACAAGTGAGAAAAAATTCAATAGCATATTAACGGTCATGTAAAAAAATCACCGAACTGAGATGTTTGGCTTAAATTGACTGTTTCATTTAAGTCTATTTTATCCTCTCTTTATTATCTTCCCAAAACATTTTAATATACCTAAAATCATCGGAATGAGTACCATTTTCTATGAAAAAATTATAAATCCGCTGATCCGTGAATATTAAAGTAATATTATTTAATAGTTCATCAAATAACATATTTTTAGTGATTTTAGGTAATTTGCCGCTATAGAAAAATCTTGCAATACATTCTATCAAATTTAAGTAACTTAATAGGTAACTGCTGGCTTTAGAATCGCCTTCGTTTATTTTATCAATACTTTCGAAAACTTTTTGTTGTGAAACCAGCATCATATCAATAAACTTTATGTACAGCGATCTATCTTCAGAGTCTTTGTTTCTTTTGAAAGATAATATTTGCAGTATGGCTGTAGCTGCAGTTACGGCTCCTCCCATAGTTAAGGCAATATAATGCCAATAGTGAATCAAAAAAGATTTAACCTGTAGTAAGCAGGTAAAAAAATCAATTAAAAAACCATTCATTTTTTTGAAGAATTTTTATCATTATTTTTAGATAAATTTTTATTAAGATCAATGTTATTTTGAAGAGGTGAATTTTTAATATCGACCTTCGAAACAGGTTTTTTCCTCATTAAATTTAGGCACATTTGATCCATCACAAAACAGGAAACGCCATTCTTTTCATCTGCCATCAGAAGCACTCCTTCTTACATAGTAAAAAAATTTGGAAGCTAATAGTATAGTAATTTTACCTAGACATAAAGTCTTGAGGCACTTTAGATAAAAATCCATACTTAATTAAATGAGACTATGTTTACCTTACAGATCTGACTATAAATTAAACATATTTGATTGATTGATTCAAAGTTATTGTTCCTTTATAGTTTTGTCTTGTGAAGGGCGTCCTCTATAACCCAGAGGAGGTTTTTATGGGACGCAAGAAAGAATCCGGTCTACGGAAACGTAGCGGGGTTTGGCATATTGAAAAGACTGTTTTTGGAACGCGGTTGTATAAAAGTACCAACACCAGCGACCGGCGGGAAGCGGAGAAATTTCTGGCGCATGAAGTGGAAAAGCTGCGGTTGACCCAACTTTACGGAGTAAGGCCAAGGCGCACTTTCCAGGAAGCGGCTGAGAAATATCTAGCGGAAAACCAGCATAAGCGCAGTATCCACGAGGATGCCCGCCAAGTCGCTTTGTTGAAGCCGTATATTGGACAATGTGAATTAGACAAAGTAAATATGTTTATTTTACAGCCCTTTATTACGGAACGGCAGCAGCAAAAGGTAAAGAATAGAACGATTAATTATTCTTTACAGGTGTTACGGCGTATTTTGAAACTGGCGAGCCAGGAGTGGATGGATGAGTCCAACCTAACCTGGTTAAGCGGCGCACCTAAGATTAAGTTGTTGCCGCTGGATGACCAAAGAGAACCGCATCCCATTGCTTGGGAAGAACAGGATCGCTTGTTCGCGCTGTTGCCCTTATATTTACGCCGTATGGCGTTATTTAAGGTGAACACCGGATTACGCGATCAAGAAGTGTGTGGCTTACAGTGGGATTGGGAACGACCCATCCCTGGATTAAACGCCAGCATTTTCGTGATTCCCAAAGAATATTCCAAAAATAAGGAAAATCGGTTAGTGGTGTTAAACGACATTGCGCAACAGTTGATCAATGAAGTGCGTGGTCAACATCCGGTATTTGTGTTTACAGGTCTGGATGGAAAATCACGAGTACACCACATGCGTAACCGAGCGTGGAAGAAAGCGCGGGCGATAACGGGTTTACCGATTCGCGTGCATGATCTCAAGCATACCTTTGGCCGTCGGTTACGCGCCGCCAGAGTCAGCCTGGAAGATCGGCAGGATTTATTGGGACACAAATCCGCTCGTATTACCACGCATTATAGCGCAGCCGAAATCCGTGACTTGATTGAAGCAGCAAACCGAGTTTGCCAGCGACAAGAAAGCACGCTGACGGTTGGCGCAATCCGATCAGGAAGGTTGCCGACTACTGGAATGGGTACCACTTTGCGGCAAACCGCTCCGGTTTAATTTTTTCGTAATCACATTCCGGCAAAATTACGGCAAAGTTTTTGGAGGTTTTGAAAAGTGGTTGTAAGTCTTTGATTTTAAATGGGCCGTGCTGGGATCGAACCAGCGACCCGCTGATTAAGAGTCAGCTGCTCTACCAACTGAGCTAACGGCCCAAAATAAAATTTGCACTACATCCTATCTTAGCGTAAGGATGTTTTCAAGGATGGGTGATGCTTTTCCCATTCTGCCATGTTAGGCAGCTTGCATAGCAGTAATTAGTTGATCCTGTGCATTGGCAATGCCAATTCGTGGTTCTTCCTTGTTTAAAAAACCCATTTAAAAAAAACTTTCGCTTAATCGCAAAATTTTTTGTAAGTTCTCACCTGCTGGGGTATGGTTGCGATGACAATATACTTCAATATAACTCTTCAAAATATAATCCAATCCTGGTTTTTTAAGTATAGGGATAATTTTTTTGGCGCGTTCAATATCAGTCGGCACTTGTGCACTACAACGCTGAAATAAAACCGCAGCCAATAGCGCGGCACGAGACGCTTGACGTGTTGGGCTTAAGTCAGAAAATCCTTGTAAACTAAATTGTAAAGCACGCTCCTTATCCCATTCTAACCATTGATAGTAAAACGCCAATGCTTCTCGGGTGTCTTCAAGCTCATTGCCTTGAAATAGCAAACTCCAAATCACTGGCACGCAGGATTCAATATTAGCCCAAGAACAATTTCCGCTAATTTGCGAACCAATTACTAATTTTTTTACCGGCTTTAACCCTAAAATTTGCGGCAATTCCACATCAATAAAATATTTGGTCTTGGGGCGATACATCAGATTTGTTAAAAAATCAGGGGTTAGTATGCTCGGGCGGGTCACTTGGTAAATCACTATGTTATCCACAAATAAATCATTATGGGAACGATCACATTTGGCTAATAAATTTCCCATTTTTACAAATGAAATGGCATGGCCTTCATAAGCGATTGGAATAATTAAAGGCTCGTGTTTTAAATTAGCATGAATGATGGCTGTATTCGCTTCAATATCCGTTTGGTAATGTTGAAATTGAATCAAACGGGCCGATACCTTGAAGCTATCAATTAATCGGCCCACTAAATCAAAATATTTTTTTAAGTGCCGCGCCGAAAAATTTTCGCGGTAGTCCTGTAAAGATCTTAAAATAATTCCTATGGTAAACTCTAAAATAAATCCTTCTAAATCAATTTCTACAAAATATCCGCGATGGTCAACGATGTCTACATATCCGTATAACTCAAACCGATGTCCCAATAATTTGGTATTGATATAATCATACGCAAAATCAATATTGCTTCCTGCATCTACCAATAATTTACGGCAATTGTTTTGCTGTCGCAGAATGGGTTTGACTAAAACCGGCTCTCCACCCAAAGTATAAGCATTGGAATCAGCACCCTGTTGCAAAAGCATGCGCGAAAAAATGATGTTGTTATTTTCTACCGTCCAATGTAAAGCGCTGCCGCCAGTAAGATCCCTCATATTCACATCAGCGCCGTGGTCCAATAACAATTCGCCTTTATTTAAATCGTTGATAATCGCGGTTTGTATTAAAGGGGTGAATCCATATTCATCAACAAAATCCAGTTTAGATTCTTGCTGGAGTCGGGTTTCCAGGTCTTTTAATGAACCATAAATGATGGTATCGGAAATCGACATAAATTATTTCATGGGCCTTAAAGTAGGCGCTCCTGGACCTAAACGAGGGGAAGGCGCGAAATTAGGTGCATTTTGTGGAGCTTGTTGTGCGGCTTCATTGCTGGGAATGGTGGTCACACGCGGATTTTTAAAATCGCCTGACATTTGTTGAGTATTTCTAAAAGCGGGATGGTTCTTAAATTGTTGTTGATGAGCTTGACCAAACTCAAACCCCTCCCCTGCTTCAGGACTGCTATTCTTTATTTGAGGTAGGGCCAAACTGTTACCAAAACCTTTCCCCAGTTTGCCTTCTTGAGCGCGAATTAATTGCCGCAATTCATATTCCTTGCTTTCGTCACGCTCAGAGCGATAAATATTCCA
The DNA here is from genome assembly GCA_965651935.1 of uncultured bacterium. Taxonomy (GTDB): domain Bacteria; phylum Pseudomonadota; class Gammaproteobacteria; order Coxiellales; family Coxiellaceae; genus JAFEDN01. The sequence continues at coordinate 112,936 of CBFGTC010000004.1, read as the reverse complement.
GTACAAAGTGTCTTCTTCTTCATTCCAGGTTAAATCGGGTAAACCGCCGCGTAAATAGGCTAAAATAAAACCCGGCTGGACAAATTCGCCTGTTTGAAAGAAGATTCGCTCTAAAATTCCAGCTTGTTGAGCTTGAACATGAACCACTTTGCCTTGGATTAATAACTCAACTAATACTTCGCCTCGCGCCACGACTTCATGGATGGCCTTAAACCAATAATTGACGCGGGCTTCGCTTGCCCCTTGTGGTAAAGGCGGAGTTTTTACGGCTATACTCATAAGCTTGAATATACTAAAATCGGCAATTGTAGGTCAATCGTCGTCATTAAAATGAGGAAAAAATGCTTCGTAAATTATTGTTAATTTTATTAAGCACTTTGAGCATAGCCATTTCTGCTCATGCTTTGGAGGCGGATGATACTGTCAATCAAATAATGGTAATCAGTGATATTCATTTGGATCCTTTAGCGGATTGTCAAAATCAAAAACCTTGCCCTTTAGCCATGCAGCTTAATAAATCGAATGCAGGACAATGGCCGCAAATCTTAGCGCAATATAACCACAACGTTTTACCTCTTAATGGCGAAAATACAAATTACACGCTTTTTCGTTCTTTGTTAGAGCAAATAGAACTGCAAAAACCGCAAAATTTGTTTATTTTAGGCGATTTTTTAGCGCACCGCTTCCGCACTAAATACGTGCAATACACCCAAGATACTAATCGTGAACATTTCGAAAAATTTGTACAGAATACCATGCAATACATGGCCACGGCTTTGCAACAAGTCATGCCACCCAGCGGGGCTATTTATTCATTGATCGGCAATCATGATTCTTATAAAGGTAAAGATTGTGCCTACGATGATTATTGCGTTATCCCTGATGGTTCGTTTTATCAAGTTATTTCCAAACAATGGGCACCCTTGTTCCGAGATGAAGTCAATAGAAATTTGTTTATGAACACCTTTACCCATAATGGTTATTATCATGTTTTAATTCCTCGTACCCGTGATCATATCTTGGTCTTGAACACGGTTTTGTTTTCTACTAAAGCGCAAGGCCCGGGCCTGTATAAAAACGCGCAAGAACAATTGCAATGGCTGCAACAACAATTGGAAACTATTAGTAAAGCTCAAGAAAAAACTTGGATTCTCTACCATATTCCCCCCGCTATTGACGCGTATTCTTCTGCTAAAAATTTTTTCGGCGTCGTGATGCCTTTTTGGGACCAAAATTATGTTAAATCGTTTTCCGATATTATTAAAAAATATAATACTACGGTAACAGGAGTGCTCTCCGGTCATACTCATATGGACGGTTTTTTGGTGTTAAATAATAATACCGGAAACATTATTGTTGATACTTTTGTCGCTTCCATATCACCCATTTTTGGCAATAATCCTTCATATAAAATTTATTCATATAAAAATAATAATTTTGAGATCCATGATTTTGGTACTTATTATTTAAATCTTCGTGATAATAAAGGATCGAAAGACTGGGAAAAAGAATATCAATTTTCTTCCATTTATACGCCAGATGACGGTTTGTTTACGGGTTATAAAAAAATCACAGCTAATAAAAATAGTTCGTATAGCTCTAATTATATTCGATTTTATGGAGTAAATACTTTGAGTCAGCCCATTATCCATGGGAAATGGAATTATTACTGGTGTGCGACTGCCTGCTTAAACACTAAAAAATATGAAAATTGTGTAAAACACAGCAATCTCAATGCCTGTGATTCACGCGGCGCCATCAGTTAGTGAATCACAGTTCCCGGAATTTATTTTAATACGGAAGCAATGGCTTGACCGATTTCTGCTGGTGATTTCACGGTTCGAACCCCAGCGGCTTCTAAAGCGGCAAATTTTTCCGCCGCTGTGCCTTTGCCTCCAGCAATAATCGCTCCGGCATGTCCCATGCGTTTACCCGGAGGAGCGGTTACCCCCGCGATGTAAGAAACGACGGGTTTAGATACAAATTGTTTAATAAAATCAGCCGCTTCCTCTTCAGCACTGCCGCCAATTTCTCCCACCATTACGATGGCTTCCGTTTGGGGGTCTTGTTCAAATAAAGATAAAACATCAATAAAATTCATTCCTGGAATTGGATCACCGCCAATCCCAACGCAGGTGCTTTGACCTAAGCCCAAAGCAGTAGTTTGACTGACCGCCTCATAGGTTAATGTGCCTGAACGAGAGACTATCCCTACCCTACCAGGCTGGTGAATATGACCCGGCATAATTCCAATTTTGCACGCTCCGGGGGTAATGATCCCAGGGCAATTTGGCCCAATGAGACGCGATTGTGTATCTTTTATAAAATTTTTCACTAAGAGCATATCTTGGACAGGAATGCCTTCGGTGATACAGACGATTAATTTAATTCCTGCTTCCACTGCTTCCACGATGGAATCTTTACAATAGGGCGCTGGAACATAAATCACACTGGCATCGGCTTGAGTTGCTTCAACTGCTTCACGCACCGTGTTAAACACAGGTAAATTTAAATGTTTCTCACCGCCTTTTCCCGGTGTTACCCCTCCAACCATTTGAGTGCCATAAGCAATAGCTTGCTCGGAATGAAATGTGCCTTGTTTTCCAGTAAAGCCCTGGCAAATCACTTTGGTGTTTTTATCGATTAATATGCTCATATCTTAATACCTTCTTTATACGCCGGTTAGTTGGACAATTTTTTTAGCAGCTTCTGCGAAGCCTTGGATGGCGACAATATTCAACCCACTTTCTGCTAATTTTTGAGCGCCTAAATCAGCGCGATTGCCTTCTAATCTCACTACTACCGGGACTTTAACGCCCACTTCAGCAACGGCACTGATAATTCCATCTGCAATTAAATCACAACGGACAATGCCGCCAAATATGTTGACAAAAATTCCTTTCACGTTTTTGTCGGAAATAATAATTTTAAATGCTTCCCTCACGCGCTCTTCGGTTGCTCCGCCACCTACATCTAAAAAGTTGGCCGGTTTACCACCATTGAGTTTAATTAAATCCATGGTCGCCATGGCCAGGCCGGCGCCATTAACCATGCAGCCAATGTCGCCGTCTAAAGCAATGTAATTTAAATTCCATTGCTGAGCCCGATTTTCACGTTCGTCTTCCTGAGTGGGATCTCGCATCTCTTGTAATAAAGGTTGGCGGTACAAGGCGTTTTCATCAATGTTAATTTTACCGTCCAAACAAATTAAAGCGCCAGTTTTAGTCAACACCAAGGGGTTAATTTCTAAAAGACTTAAATCCAATTCGACAAACATTTTATACAGATTCATTAATAAATCTGTAAAGGCATTCATTTGCGCAGTATTTAAATTCAATCCCAGAAATAATTCCCGACACTGATAGGGCAATAAACCCAAAGTGGGATTCACAATGACCGTAAGAATTTTTTCGGGAGAATTTTTGGCAACTTGTTCGATTTCCATTCCCCCTTCGGTAGAGGCCATGAACACAATTTTTTGAGAAGAACGGTCAATTACAGCTCCTAAGTATAATTCACGTTGAATTTCCGAAGGCTGTTCAATCAAAATTTGATTGACTGGTTGGCCCTGAGAATCTGTTTGATAAGTCACTAAGCGTGTTCCAAGTAAAGCTTTTACTGCCGTTTGCAAGTCAGTTTCGTTATCCACAATTTTGACGCCGCCGGCTTTGCCACGTCCTCCAGCATGAACTTGGGCTTTAACTACCCAACGGTTCCCGCCAATATGGGCAGCCGCTTTGACTGCGCTTTCCACATTTCTAATGACTTCACCAGCAGGTACTGGCACACTATATTGTTTTAAAAGTTGTTTGGCTTGATATTCGTGTAAATTCATAGGTTTAATCTCGTTAAATTTGCAGCACTAAACGCGCTGGGTCTTCTAATAATTCTTTAATCGTTACTAAAAATTGTACCGAGTCGGTACCATCGATAATCCGATGATCATAGGACATGGCGACAAACATAACTGGCCTTACCACTATTTGTCCCTTCTCCACCACAGCTCTCTCTGCAATTTTATGCATCCCTAAAATAGCACTTTGAGGTGGGTTAATGATGGGAGTAGATAACATAGAGCCGTAAACCCCACCATTGGTGATGGTGAAAGTACCACCGCTCATGTCTTCCATAGTCAGTTTATTATTCTTCACTTTATCGGCATAATCATGAATACTTTTTTCAATATCGGCCATGCTTAATAAATCCGCATTACGAATAATTGGCACAACTAATCCTCTAGGCCCACCGCCGATAGCAATGCCTATATCAAAATAATTATGATAGATAATATCGGTGCCCTCGATAGAAGCGTTGATGATAGGGAAACGCTTTAATGCTTCAACCACCGCTTTTACAAAAAATGACATAAATCCTAAACGGACTTGATGAGTTTTCTCAAACCGCTCTTGGTAAGTTTTTCGCAAATCCATGACCGGTTGCATATTGATTTCGTTAAAAGTGGTCAACATGGCGGCTTGATGTTGGGATTGCACTAAGCGCTCTGCAATACGCGCCCGTAAGCGCGTCATAGGCACGCGTTTTTCGCCACGCTCCGCTCCGATAGTGACAGGGGCAGCTTGAGTTTGCCTTGCGGTTGAGGTTTCTCCACTGGTCTCTTGCAAATGTTTTTCCACGTCTTCTTTAGTTAAACGCCCGTCCTTGCCCGAAGCTTTAATTTGGCTGATATCCACGTTGTGTTCGGCAATCATCCGCCGAACAGCGGGACTTAAATCCGCAGTAGCATCACTTTCTGGTGCTTTTTTTGCAGCGGCGGACTGTGTTTCTACCGGTTTAGCAGTGGATTTTTCCACCTTGGGTTTATCTTCCGCTTTAGCGGAAGCTTTGCCTGTTGCATCATCTTGAGTCAAAATTCCTAATAACGTGCCGGCTTTGACTGTTTGGCCTTCTGAGATAACAATGCTGGTTAAGACCCCATTGGCTGGCGCCGGGACTTCAATCATGACTTTATCGGTTTCCAAGTCTACCAATTGTTCATCCAGTTTCACTGATTCTCCGGGTTTTTTATACCATTTCGCTACTGTAGCGTCGGCGACAGATTCCGGCAATACCGGAACTTTTATTTCAATTGCCATGATTTATCCCCTCACTATGAATTAACTTAAAGCGTCTTTAATCAAAGCCGCTTGTTGTTTTTTATGTAATGCCGAATAACCGCCGGAAGGCGCCGCCATGGGCTCACGCCCTGCATAAATCAACTCAGCCTTTTTTGGCAAACAGGTAAGAAAACGATCGTACATAATATACCAAGCGCCTTGATTTTTGGGCTCTTCTTGGCACCAGACCACGGATTTTACATGAGCATAAACTTGCAGCGCTTCTCGGAGTTCATGTTCTGGAAAAGGATAAAGCTGCTCTAGACGAATGATGGCGATATCTTCTTGTTTTTGCTCGCGGCGCTTTTCTAACAGCTCATAATATATTTTTCCTGAACATAGTATCACTTTCCGCACCTTATTTGCGGCAATGGGATCAATTTCAGGTATCACTAATTTTAGTTGTTCATTGGCTAATTCATCGAAAGTTGACACGGCTAGTTTATGACGTAATAAACTTTTAGGACTCATCACGATCAATGGTGTACGATAGGGTCGCAATAATTGACGACGCAGCATATGGAATATTTGCGCCGGGGTACTGGGCACGACCACTTGCATGTTCTCCTGGGCACATAATTGCAGAAAACGCTCCAAACGAGCCGAGGTGTGTTCGGGGCCTTCGCCTTGCTGACCATGAGGCAATAGTAATACTAAACCGCAAAGTCGATTCCATTTTTGCCAAGCAGAGCTTAAAAATTGATCAATAAAAACTTGAGCGACATTGACGAAATCGCCGTATTGCGCTTCCCAAATAACTAAAGCATTGGGGTTGGCAATGGCGTAACCGTATTCAAAACCGATCACTCCCGCTTCAGACAATAGTGAGTCGTAAATATCAAAACTTGCTTGATTGGAGGCTAAATGAGCTAAAGGCACAAACGCTTCACCGGTTTCCTGATCAAACACCGCGGCATGGCGATGAAAGAAGGTCCCCCGGCGGCAATCTTCGCCTGAGAAACGAATACGATAATCTTCCGTTAATAACGAAGCATAAGCTAAAGTCTCTGCAAAGCCCCAATCGAGTGGCAATTCTCCAGCCGCCATTTTTTCACGTGATTGCATCAACATTTGAACATTGCGTTGTAATTTAAAACCCTCGGGCAATTGCACGCATTTTTTGCCTAGCTCCATCAAACGTGCTTTCGGAACGGTAGTATCGACTTGAGTAGTCCAACTACGATTAATGAAAGGTGACCAGTTTGGAATCGGTAATCGTTCTTTAAAATTGTCTTGCTCGACAGGAGCGACGATATGCCCTTCGTCCAATTGTATGCGATAGTTTTCCCACATTTGATTAATTTTTTCGGGTTTAATAATCTCTTCTTTAATCAATTTTTCGGCATAGACCAGACGTGGTACTGGGTGTTGATCAATAATGGAATACATCCGCGGTTGGGTGGCGCGGGGTTCATCAGCTTCATTATGGCCGTGGCGACGATAGCAGACCAAATCAATCAGAACGTCTTTATGAAATTTTACTCGGTAATCCACGGCAAGTTGGACCGCTTTAACCGCTGCCTCAACGTCATCGCCATTGACGTGGAGAATGGGCATATCAATCATTTTCGCTGCATCTGAACAGTATCGAGAAGAACGGCTATCGCGAATATCGCTGGTAGTAAATCCGACTTGATTATTGGCGATGATATGAATCGACCCTCCCACGGTATAACCGCGAGTGTTGGACATGCTTAAAGTTTCTTGAGTGATACCTTGGCCAATAAAGGAAGCATCGCCGTGGATCATGACTGCCATCGCATAATCTTGATCAGCTGCGCTGGAAACGGATTGACGTTCCTGACGTGTGCGCACCGATCCCATGACAACTGGATTCACAAATTCTAAATGGGATGGATTGACCATTAATGATAGGTGGATATATCCCGAATCGGTTTTCATATTTCCAGAATAACCGTTATGGTATTTTACATCTCCGGTTGTCATCCCATAATCTTTAGTGCCTTCAAATTCCTGGAATAACTCGTAAGGAGCCTGACCCATAGTATTGAGCAACACATTGAGACGGCCACGGTGCGCCATACCGATTACAATTTCACGTACTCCGGAAGCGCAAGCACGCTTGGCAAGCTCATCCAGCATGGGGATAAGTGCGTCTGCACCTTCAATAGAAAAACGCTTTTGAGCGGTGTATTTTCGCTCTAAATATTTTTCCAAGCCATCTGCTGCATTAAGTTTTTGTAAAATGCTGCGTTTGGTTGCGGCGTCAAAGCTCAAATTAGGCAACCGTTTTTCCATATATTCACGCAACCAGGCCCGCTCTTCTTCGTCGCTAATGCGAGTATATTCAATTCCGATTGTTCCGCAATAGACCTGGCGCAAGGTTTGATAAATTTCTTTTAAGGTGGCTTTGGGCTGCGGTAAAAGATTGCGAGTTAAAAAAAATTGTTCCATTTGCGCGGAGCCAAGTTGGTAATAGGATAATTCCAATCGAGGGTCAATAGGTTCTTCATATCCCAATGGATTTACTTTGGCATTCAAATGCCCAAATCGGCGATAAGCGATTATCAATTGATCTACTGCTTCTTGCTGTGGCATGGCTGTAGCCGCCACACTGGCGGTTTTAGGCTGTCGCGCCAATTGACGGAATTGTTCTTGTATTTCTCGATGAGAAATTCTTTCAGAAGCATTCAAAGGTGATTCGCCTGACTCCAAGGAGCTAAAATAATTACGCCATTCGCTATCAATGGTATGGGGATTTTGCAAATATTGCTGAAACAAATGTTCAATATATTCCGCGTTAGCGCCTGATAAATACGAATAAGACTTTGACATGATAATTTACCTTTCTACTCTGTAGGATGATGGTGCAACATTTCCCGGCGTATTTTAGCTATGGCTTCAGCAGGATTAAGGCCCTTGGGACATACATCTGCACAATTCATAATTGTGCGACAGCGAAATGCCTTATAGGGACCTTTTAAATCTTCTAATCTGTCTTGGGTTTCAGTATCTCTGCTGTCGGCAATAAATCGGTAAGCGCCCAACAAAGCAGCCGGCCCCAAAAATTTATCCGGATTCCACCAATACGAGGGACAGGAACTGGTGCAGCAAGCGCAAAGAATGCATTCATACAACCCGTCTAATTTGGCGCGTTCCGTGGGAGATTGCAAACGTTCTGTTGCTGGAGGCGGATTTTTATTCTGTAAATAAGGTTTGGCGCGTTCGTATTGATCGAAAAATTGACTCATGTCGACAATTAAATCACGGACCACGGGGAAACCGGTCAGGGGTTGTATAACGACTTTATCCGGTAAATTATGTAGTTTAGTTTTGCAAGCCAAGCCGTTTTTACCGTTGATGTTCATGCCGTCAGAGCCACACACTCCTTCGGCGCAAGAACGGCGAAAAGCCAATGTGGGGTCTTGATTTTCACGAATGGCTTCCAAGGCATTGAGTAACATCGCGCCTTTAATGGTGGAAATATCTAATTGATATTCTTGTAAATGCATGGGTTGTGAGGTTTCTGGATCGTAGCGATTGATATAAAAAGTCATTATCCGAGAGGATTTTGTCACGCTCATAATTTTTCTTCCCGATCTTTAATTCGAAACGGCGGTACATATTTAGGACTCTGATTCACTGGCCTAAAACCTAAACGGCCATCTAAAAAGTATAAGGAATGTTTTAACCAATTCACATCGTCGCGCTGTGGAAAATCATAGCGGCAATGTGCGCCTCGGCTTTCTTGACGTTCTGCGCTACAAACCGCAGTGGCCAGCGCCACAGTCATGAGATTTTCTAATTCTAGCATTTCGAAGCGTGATAAATTAAAAATTTTGCTGTGATCTTTCAGTTTAGCCAATTGCAACCTTGCTGCTAACTCGCGTAATTTTTGTAAGCCGGGCTGCATATGCTGATTATCTCGAAACACCCCGAAATTATTCTGCATGATATCGCGCATTTCACGGCGAATCTGGTAAGGGTCTTCCGTATTATTGGGATTTTCCCAACGTGCTAAGCGGGTCGTTATCCTATCCAGATCAGCACTATCAGGTTCAGGCTGTTCTAATCCATCTTTCAAGGCCTTTTCCAAATGTATCCCAGCGGCGCGCCCGAAAACCACTAAATCCAATAATGAATTGGTCCCTAACCGGTTAGCACCATGAACTGAAACACAGGCGCACTCGCCTGCTGCATATAAGCCAGAGACTACTTGATCTTGGCCTGAAGCATCTTGTGTGAGTACTTGGGCGTGGATGTTGGTGGGAATTCCTCCCATTAAATAATGGCACGCGGGGATCACTGGAATGGGCTCTTTAATGGGATCCACGTTGACAAAGGTCATCGCTAATTCACGGATACCAGGTAAACGCTGAGTGATAATGTCCGAGCCTAAATGGTCTACTTTAAGTAAAACATGGTCTTTTTCAGGACCGCAGCCATTACCGGCCAGTATTTCCATGATGATGGAACGAGCGACAACATCCCGGCAATCCAAATCTTTTAAATGTGGCGAGTACCGCTCCATAAACCGCTCGCCTTTACTATTCAATAAATAGCCACCCTCTCCGCGCACGCCTTCACTAATTAAGGCGCCTACCCCCGCTATAGCGGTGGGGTGGAACTGCCAAAATTCCATGTCCTGTAAGGGCAAGCCCGCTCTTAATACCATCCCCAAACCGTCTCCGGTATTAATAAAAGCATTGGTAGTTTGAGAGTAGATGCGTCCGGAACCACCGGTGGCTAAAACGGTAGCGCGAGCTTTAAAGAAAACCGTTTCGCCTGTCTCTACGCAAATGGCGACTACCCCAGCTATGCCGCCGAATGTATCACGAACCAGGTCTACCGCGTACCATTCGCTATAAAAATGGGTTTTGGCTTCAATATTTTTTTGATACATGGTGTGGACCATGGCATGGCCAGTGCGGTCCGCCGCTGCACAAGTCCGGCGAGTGGGTTCGCCACCATAATTTTGAGTATGTCCACCGAAAGCCCGTTGGTAAATTTTACCATTGTCTAAACGGGAAAAAGGCAAACCCATATGTTCTAATTCATAAACCGACGCCGGTGCGTTTTGACACATGTATTCAATCGCATCTTGGTCGCCCAAATAGTCCGATCCATTAATGGTATCGTACATGTGCCATTCCCAATGATCTTCAACCACATTGCCCAAAGAAGCCGCAATGCCACCCTGAGCAGATACAGTATGAGAGCGTGTAGGGTAAACTTTGGATATCACTGCTACTTTATAATTGGATTGAGCCAATTGCAAAGCGGCTCGCAGACCAGCCCCGCCCGCTCCGACAATGACTGCATCGAATTGTTTTTGTTTGATTTGCATAATTTAGACCAGAATTTCCACCCCCCACACCACGTAGGTGAGGAGTAAAAGTAATACTAATGATTGTAATGCTAAACGCAACCCACGGTTTTTAACATAATCAGTGGATACTGTCCATAAACCAATCCAGGTATGCCATAAAATGGCCAAAAGCACCACGAAAGTGCTTATTTTCAGCAACGGATTATCAAATAAGTGCCGCCATTGGTCAAAGGAAACGGATTGATTGATCAATAAATAGGAAATTAAAAACAAGAAGTAAAGACCTATTAGCACTGCAGTGATACGTTGAATTAACCAATCTCGCAGGCCTTTATGAGAGGTTTTTACTGCCATAACCACGCTCCCGTAAAAATGATGACCAAGGCGCTGGCGATAGCCACTATGGCGGCCGATATCCGGCCTCCACGTAAACTTTCACCGATCCCCATATCCATAATTAAATGACGGATTCCGGCAAAAAAGTGAAAAAAAATGGCCGATACCGCAATCCAAAGTACTATTTTGAGAAATGGGTTAGCCAAGTTATTTAATAAATAGTCAAAGCTGGTTTGAGATTCAAGCGAATGAGCTAATAAATACAATAATATTGGAAGACTTAAGAATATGATTACTCCCGAAGTTCTATGCAATATAGAAATAATAGCCGGCAGGGGGAAGCGAATTCGCCCTAAATTTAGATAAACCGGTCGGTTTGCTTTCACAAATATTCCTTGTTAAAAAAATTTGCTTTTATTATATTCTCGCCATTTTAAAAATACCAGAGATTCTTATTTAGTGATATCAATGAGATATTGAGGCTTTAATTACACTGTTAATAATGAGTTTTTTATTGCTCACCGCCCCATTAGGCGCCGCGGGTGAAGGGTGATCCGAAAATCATATCCTCATGATATAGGTCGCTAGCAATTTCAGATTGAAATATCCATTTTTTTTGACAAATTTTGAACAAAATGTTAAAGTCGAAATCAATTGTAGTCATTTAAATAAGCTCAGGGTTTAACATGAAAAAAATAATTTTATTGGGAATTGCCTGTTCAGTAGTTCATATCTTATCCGCTCAAGCCACTACCCTCGCCTTTGTGTGCCCCAATCCTTTCAAAGTCATGATTAGACCGCCCGAACCCAAACACGGTATTTTTTATTATGAATATTTGGGAAATTTTGGTTATAGCCCGCAATCATCCAAAGCATACGACTCCCCTAAATTTCTAGGGATAGCGACTGCTTTGATCGGAAATCAAGATGGTTACAAAAGCGTTTTGATAGATGGCGCTACCGGAACTATGTCTTGCCGGTATAAAAGCCGCAATATGTCCACCCCACAAGGAGAAGTCATTAATTTAGTTTCTCCTGATAACATGTTGGGTATAGCCAACGGCGGGCCTTATACTTGCAAATTAAAGAATCAAAAAATCCTACCTCATAAAACCGTGTCTTGTACCGGCACTCATATTGAAGACTGCCAGGTAATTTGCACTGATGATAACTCTCGCTGATTAGCCATTCCCGCTCAGCGGGAATTGACTCTACTCGATGAGAAATTTATTTTAAAGATTCTTCTTGCAAGGATTTGGCCACAGATGGATATTCCTGCATCTCTTTAAAATATCTAAGCAAATGCGAATAGTCCGATAATCCACCCGGAAGCATTTTTCGCGCCCACAGCAACATCACCATTAAATAAGCATCGGGAAGAGTAAATCGATCACCCATAATAAATTTGTTGTCGGCTATTTGTCCATTTACCCATTTAAACTTTTTTTGGATCATGGGAATAAAAAATTCTTTTTTTAATTGAGCGTCGAAAGTTTCATTGAATAAAGCGCCAAAACTTTTGTGTAGTTCGGTGCTGATATAACACAACCATTCTAAAACTCGATAACGATTAAAATCTCCCGGCACAGGAAGCAAGCCTGCCTGAGGATATTTTTCAGCAAGATAGACTTGAATATTAATGTTTTCCGTAAGCAATTCATTTTCGACTAAAAGCGCGGGAACATAGCTTTTAGGATTAATATGATTAAAATCTTCTCCTGTTTCGGTTTTTTTAGTTTTGATATCCACTGATTCATATTCACATTTTAAACCCAGCTCATTAACAATAATTCTTACCGCCAATGAACAAGCGCCTCGAGAATAATATAATTTCATACTGCCTCCTCCGTTAGGCTTTTGACTACCAATTCATAAACATCATTCGAAATTTTCGTATTTTGTTTGATGCGTTTTAATTGGTTTTGCATTAAGTCCTGCCGCTTGACATCAAAGTTCTGCCATCGAGTCAATGGCTCAACCATTTTTGCCGCGACTTGAGGATTGTTAGGATCTATTGCAATCACTTGATCGGCAACAAATTCATAGCCACTCCCGTCCTTCGCGTGGAAATGAATGTTATTTCCAGTGAAAACACCAATCAGATTATAAACATTATTTGGATTGTTGATCGAAAAAGCCGGGTGTTTCAATAGTTGCTTCACCTGAGTCAAGGTGTCCGGCAATTGAGAAGAAGCTTGCAGAGCAAACCACTTATTAACTACTAAAGGCTGGTCACGCCATTTTTTATAAAATTCCAGCAGAACTTTGTTTCTTTGTTCGCCAGTATAATTATTCAAGGCTGTCAGAGCGCCCATCACATCCGTCATATTATCCGAAGCTTTAAATTGTTCATAAGCCAAATCAGCATAAATATCCTTTGCCGTCAGCATGAGATAATTTAAGGCTGTGTTTTTTATGCTGCGCTTGCCCATGGACTCGGTATTGTATTCGTATGGCTTGCTATCTAAAAAATGATGGTACAGCGCTATAAATTGTTGCTCTAAATTTACGGCGAGTTGTTTGCGGCCAAAATCGCGGCTGAGATGAATATTTTCAACATCAATGGGTTGTAAAAACTGGGCTAAATATGCTTCGCTTGGCAAAGTGAGCAATTGTGCTAATAAATGATTATCGCAGCTTTTATCAGCCAATATTTGTGAATAGCTCGCTAACCATATTGAGGGGAGATTGGGTTTGGATTTGTTTTGAAGATTTTTAACCAGTTCTAATAGCAATTGAACTGCAAAACGTTGAGAAGCTTCCCATCGGGCGACAATATCGCTATCGTGTGTCATCAATAAAGCCAGCTCCTCCAGCGTATAGGGGTAATTCAGTTTCACCGGCGCAGAAAAATGCCGTAATAGAGATGGCGCCGGCTTTTCCACAATATTAACAAACACAAATTGCTGTTGTTTTTGCGATATAGCTAGCACTCGCGAACCTTCCTGTGGTTGATTTTCTCCTTGTATTTGGAGAGGCAAATCTCGCCCCTGTTTATCCACTAACCCCATGGACAATGGCAAATAAAAGGGTTCTTTGGTAGCTTGGCCCGGCGTAGGAGGGCAATTTTGTTCTACTGTTAAAGTAAAAGTTTGATGCTGTGGATTGTATTGACCTTGTACTTCTAAGCGTGGAGTGCCACTTTGCTGATACCAACGAAAAAATTGAGTAAAGTCTTTTCCGGAAACGTCTGCCATGGCTTGAATAAAATCTTCTGTGGTTACGGCCTGCCCATCGTGACGAGAAAAATATAAATCCATGCCTTGACGAAATAATTCCGGTCCCAACAAAACCCGGACCATGCGAATGACTTCAGCGCCTTTATTGTATACGGTGGGCGTATAAAAATTATTGATTTCAATATAAGATTCGGGACGGACGGGATGGGCATTGGGCCCTTCGTCTTCTAAAAATTGGCGATTTCGTAATACATTGACCTGGTTTATGCGGGCCACAGCAGGAGAAGTCATGGCTTCGGAAAATAATTGTTCCCGCAATACCGTCAATCCTTCTTTGAGAGTGATTTGAAACCAATCGCGGCAAGTGACTCTATTCCCTGACCAATTATGAAAATATTCATGACCAATGACCGATTCAATTCCGGCATAGTCTTGATCGCTAGCCGTTTCCGGTTTCGCCAGAATGTATTTGGTATTGAAAATATTAAGACCTTTATTTTCCATAGCCCCCATGTTGAAATCGCTAACGGCTACGATCATATAAATATCTAAATCGTACTCACGCCCAAAGGCTTCCTCATCCCATTTCATGGCATGTTTCAGGGCGGTTAAAGCGAAGGCGCCTTGATCACGAAACCCACGTTCCAAATAAAGTTTAATATCAACTTGTTTACCAGATTGGGTTTGAAAGTGATCCTCTAAAATATCAAAATCACCGGCAACTAAAGCAAATAAATAACACGGTTTCAATGAGGGATCTTGCCAATGAGCCCAATGGCGGCCACTGCTTAAATCTTTACTTTCGATAAGATTCCCGTTAGATAATAAAATAGGATAATTTTTTTTATCGGCGCTAATGGTGGTCGTAAATTTGGACATGACGTCGGGGCGATCTAAAAAATAAGTAATCCGCCGAAAACCATGCGACTCACATTGAGTGCAGAAATTAGTTCTGGATTTATATAAGCCGGACAGTTGAGTATTTTTTTGCGGTTGAATGATCACTTCCAGTTCCAGGACAAATTCGTCTAAAACCTGGGGGATAGTCAAACTGTGTTCGTCGACTTGATATTGTTGAGCATTGAGATGATGGCCATTAATACTCACACTGTGCAATTCCATTTCTTCGCCATTCAACACTAATGGTGCGTGCGGGTTGGAAGCCGCAGGATTGCGTTTAACTTTTAAAACACTTTTCACTACGGTGTTTTCTTCCTGCAAATCAAAATGCAAGAAAACTTCGGGGATTAAAAAATCCGCAGGCCGATAATCTTTAAGGTAATGGATTTTGTGCATAATTAATTACTCCCGAAATAAAGGAGTCGGTTTATAGCCCGGTAACATCCTTCTTAATAAATTATTTTTTCCTATGAAATGGTGCTTCAAAGCAGCAAGCACGTGAACCGCCAATAGAGCGATAATAATATAGGCAATGATTTTATGGAGTGTAAAAAAATAAGCGGCTAAAGTGCGGTTGATTGACAAGGGCAATTGCCAATTCCACAAACTCCAGAATTCAACTGGATGTCCGCCCCATGAAGACATCAGCCAACCTGTCATGGGCATTAAAATTAAAATAATATAAAATAAATAATGCACAAAATGCGCGCAAATCTGCTCCCATAGCGGGATTGTCAAAGGGTACTCCGGCTGTTTGTTCATAAAGCGCCAAATCAAGCGCAGCACAATCAAAATTAATATGCTTAAACCAATCGATTTATGCAAAGCAATCATGGCTGGTTTTGCGGAGCTAGAAAAGCTTTCTAAGAAAAAGCCAAAAACCAGCATCGCAATGACCAGCACAGCAACTAACCAATGTAAGAATTTAGCTAAGCTACCAAACGTTTCAGCAGTATTTTTAAACATAACCTTATCTCCCTAGGCAACATAATAGGGAAGATTGGGAAATAAAGTCAAATAGTCACTATTTTTCTATGATCAGTTTTTATGATTAATTCCCGAAACATAAACAAACACCGCTTTTAAATAATTCGTTTCGGGTATGGCTGGATGGATCGGATGGTCTAAGCCTTGATGTCCTTTTGCTAAAATTTGCAGAGGTACTTTTTCGTGATGACCGGCCATTAAAATCGCCCGCTGCAATTCCAATTCCGGTAAGTGATGAGAACACGAAGCACTAATTAAAATCCCGTGTGGATTAAGCAAGCGCAATGCCAACGAGTTTAAGCGTTGGTAGGCCAGAAAACCCGCCGTAAAGTCTTTACGTTTTTTTATAAATGCCGGAGGATCTAAAATGATGACGTCAAATTTGATCTTCTCGGCGCTCCATTCTTTAAGTTGATCAAATGCATCACGCTGGAATGTGTTTATTTTATCTTGAACTTGATTTAACTCTGCATTTTCTCGACATTGGCGCAGTGCAGGCTGTGAGCTATCCACACTCCACACTTCTTTAGCGCCGAAAACGGCAGCTTGCATCGACCATGCTCCCACATAGCAAAACACATCTAAAACACGTTTATTTTTAACAAAACGCTGTAATTGCAGCCGATTTTCACGATGATCATAAAACCAGCCGGTTTTTTGACCTTCCCAAGGATCAATAAAAAATGACACCCCATTTTCTTGAATCAAACATTTATGCGGCACTTGTCCCCAAACTTCGGCAACGTATTTAGACAAACCTTCCAGTTCCCGCATGTTGCTATCATTGCGCAACAAAATAGAGTCAGGCGCAATCACTTCAATCAAAGCATTAATTAAAGTATCGCGCCAAGCTTCCATTCCCGCGGTAGTGATCTGCACCACCAACAATCGGTCGTAGCGGTCAACAATTAAGCCGGGTAAATAATCAGATTCCCCGTAAATCAAACGATAAAATGGCTCTGGATAAAACAGCTCCCTCACTCTCAACGCTTCTCGAATCCGTTCGGCGAAAAAATGCTGATCAATTCGAGCTTGAGAATCTCTCGACAAGAGACGAGCACAAATTAATGAATGAGGATTGATATATGCAATTCCCAAGCAATTTCCGCGGTGATTTTGTAAATAAACCATTTCTCCCGCTGAGTATTGTTGTAATGGCGTGCGCTGAGTGTCCACCTCGTTGCTATAGGTCCAAAGATGCTCCTGCAATAAACGCTTGTCTTCATTTTTCTTTAAAACCAATGGCTTCATACTATCTCGTGTTATAATATGGTTATGAAGCAAATCATTATACGCTGGCTGGGGCGACAATCCTACTTAAGCGTGTGGCAAAACATGCGTAAGTTCACTCAAAGCCGCACAGCGGAAACCTGGGATGAATTGTGGTTATTGGAACATGAGCCGGTTTTTACTCAAGGCTTAGCTGGAAAAAAAGAACATATTCTCAATCCTGGTGACATTCCAGTAGTACAATCTGATCGTGGCGGACAAGTCACTTACCACGGCCCTGGTCAATTAGTAGCCTATCCCCTACTGGATTTGAATCGCCGCAATATTTCGGTGCGTGGATTGGTGAGCCTATTAGAACAATGCTTAGTGCAGACTCTCGCTGAGTTTAAAATCACCGCTCAACTACGGGCCGGGGCGCCGGGAGTATACGTAGAGCAATGCAAAATTGCTTCGATTGGCCTGCGAGTTAAGCGAGGTTGCAGTCTCCATGGTATTGCTTTGAATGTGAATATGGACCTTACACCCTTTTCTTATATTAATCCCTGTGGTTTTCAGGGCTTGGAAATGACCCAAATGCACCATTACCTGGCTGAAATCCGCTGCGAACAAGTGTATCCCGTTTTTATCACTGCGTTCCTTAAGCTTTTCGGGTATACTGAGTCAGTCTATCGATAGTTACAATTCCGCGGAGAACAAGCACGATGAGTTCACAATATTATGATCCCACTCAAAAAGCTTTAGGAGCGGCAAAATTAGCCCGCATACCTGTCAAAGTCGAAAATAGCACTCCGATTTTACCAAAACCGCCCTGGATTCGCATCAAATTGCCTTTAAATAATAAAGTCCATCAATTAAAAAATTTATTACGTGACCACCGTTTAGTGACCGTATGCGAGGAAGCAGCTTGCCCTAATTTAAGTGAATGTTTTAGTCATGGAATCGCCACCTTTATGATCATGGGTGACAAATGTACCCGTCGCTGTACTTTTTGCAATGTGGGCCATGGCCGCCCCGATCCTTTAGATCCGCAAGAGCCGGAAAACCTAGCGCAAACAATTTTAGCAATGCAATTAAAATACGTGGTCATTACTTCAGTTGACCGCGACGATTTACGTGACGGGGGGGCGGGTCACTTTAAGGATTGCATTCTCACCACGCGCGCTAAAGTTCCACAAATTAAAATAGAAATTTTAACCCCCGATTTTCGGGGCCGGATGGAAAAAGCCTTAGACCAATTAGCGCTTGCTTTGCCGGATGTGTTTAACCACAACATTGAAACCATTGAGCGTCTCTATCAATCAGTCCGACCCGGTTCGGATTATGCGTGGTCTTTACAATTATTACAGCGCTTTAAAGAGCGATTTGGGGAAAGCATTCCGACCAAATCTGGCCTGATGTTAGGCTTAGGAGAAACTCCTGAAGAAATACGTAAGGTATTATTGGACTTACGCGCTCACAAAGTGGATATGGTCACGCTTGGCCAATATTTGCAACCTTCTCTCTATCATACTCCGGTGAATCGTTATGTCACTCCGGAAGAATTTGCCGAACACGCGGAATTTGCCCGCCAAATCGGCTTTTTAAATGTGGCCAGTGGACCTTTAGTGCGATCTTCTTACCATGCGGATAAACAAGCCGCCGGAGAATCTGTGAAATAATGGAACATTTTCTACAACCTTTAATGGAATATTTGCGCCATCACCCATTCATCGGTATCGGCGCAGCATTTCTCATTGCTTTTATTGAATCACTTCCTTTATTAGGCACGCTGTTCCCAGGCTCGGTGACTATGACGGCGATAGGGGTCTTAATGGGTTCAGGGGTACTGCCGCCCATAGCAACCTGTTTATTTGCCATTGCCGGCGCTTTTGCAGGCGATTGCCTCGGGTTTTGGCTGGGGGAACGCTATCATGAAAAAATTCGTTTAGTTTGGCCGTTTCGCAAGCTTAGCAAGTATTTAAATTACAGTGAAAAGTTTTTTCAAAAGCACGGTAGGAAAAGTATTATTATTGGGCGCTTTATCGGCCCGACTCGGGCTGCTATGCCGTTAATAGCGGGGATATTACGTTTTCGTTGGAAGCAATTTTTACCTGCGGCATTGTTTGCAGCAATTATTTGGTCTTTAATTTATGTTGCCCCTGGCATTGCTCTAGGCGCTCTGGCTATGGAGTTTTCGGAAGAAGATGTCGCCAAAGTGTTTGTGGCAGGTATCGCTATCATTGCAGGTTTATGGTTTATTTTTTGGATATTGCAATATTTTTTCAAACGTCTGTCACACGCCATCAATGGTCAAGTGCAATCAATTTGGCGTTGGCTTAACCAACCCAAACCGGGATTCATCGCCTCTCTTGTCCGCAATCAAAGCCACCCGCAGGATTTTCATCAATTAAAATTATCCCTACTATTTTTATTCTACGGTTTTTTATTTTTAATCGTGTGGTTTAGCTCGAATCAACCTGCGATTAATTCCCTGATCAACCAACCTCTCCTGCATTTAACCCAAAGTTTCCGGTCACCTGCCTCAGATAAATTTTGGGGGGTATTCAGTATCATTGGCACCCCAGAAGCTTTATTTATTACTAGTGCTGTAGGGGGGGTATTATTGATCGTGTTTTACCATTTAGGGCGCTCCGGCTCTCATTTGATAATGCTGGGATTCCTCTGTGCTGCCGCAGTGGAAACAATTAAAAAAATCAGTTTTTCGCCGCGTCCGCCCGGACTGGTCCATGTAAACCCGAGCTCTTCTTTCCCAAGTGGGCACACAGCTATGGCTGTAGCCGTGCTCGGTTTTTTGGCTTTTCTCACCGCTCGTCTATTTCCCAAAGTTTGGCGCCCTTTTATTTATGCCTTTTTTATCATTCCGATTGTGTTAGTTGGCTTATCGCGTTTGTTTTTGGAACAACATTGGTTTACGGATATTTTGGGAGGCTGGTTTTTAGGACTGAGTATCCTCATGTTAATATGCGTTTCTTATCGACGCCGCACTCCAAAAAAATTCAAACGTTTTGTTCAAATCACACCGCAAAAATGGTTGGGTTTTCTTTGTATTGTCACTTTATTGCCTTGGATAAGCGCAGGCATTTTGAGTTTTGAAGATTTATTACAGAATTCACAACCAGTGTGGCCAACCACTGTCGTCAATTTTTCACAATGGTGGCAAAAGCCTTTGCAATCCACTCCTATTTACCGAACAGACCGGTTTGGGCACTTTGCTCAGCCATTTAATGTTCAATGGGCGGCGCCATTATCTGAAATCGAAAATTATTTGTTACAAGACGGCTGGAGACCTTTAGAAAAAGAGTCTCGCTGGCAATCCGCAATTAAGCGTTTTACCAGTTTAGAACCTCAGTATAATAATCAATTGCTGCCCTGGCTTTATCAAAATAAGTCTCCGCGCTTGCTATGGATTAAAAATTTAAACCAATCCCAAGATATTTTAGAATTACGGCTGTGGGATTCTGGTATCCAATTCGCTGATTGTCCTATTCCATTATGGCTGGGAATTTTAACCTACCATACTCCACCGGAAAAATTATTAAGATTCCCACATCGCTATATTCATTTACAATCCGGAGGCGCCTTAGTGGATTCTCTAAATGAATTCGAATTCCAATTAGTGAATGTACCTATTTATTCTCATCCTAAAAAAATCCATGGCTTACATTGGGATGGTAATATTTTCATTTTAAAACCGAGTGTAAGATCCCCCTTCTATTGTCATATCAACGTGTCTCCTTGATCGACAGCAGCTAAAACTTGTCTTTATTTTTTCCCAAATCCTCCATCCATACCCCGTTTGTGCATTATAATCTGACTCCTGCTGAGCTTGAGTAGATTGGTAACCATTCTGCGTAGCACCAGTGATACTGACACGAGAGGAGGGTGGATTAAAAAATCTTAGGCCATTGGTTTCTTCCGCTTCCAGAAATTGACTATTTTCTGTTGATTGGGATTTGGAATCGACAGAAGCAACTAATTTACTGATTTTGCTTTCAAACTCTTTCCACATGGAAGTGGCATTAACGGGAAGAAAATACGCCAAAGCCATTTCATACAAAAGTTCGACTCTAGCAGAAGGGCTTAATAAGCCCTGAATAGAGAAATAACTAATGAATACCGGTAAAAAAATTATCATTAACAGCTCCACCATTAATTTAAAGCATTCCCAATTCGACTTAAATTTCAGCTTATGATAACTATAATATAATTTGCAGGCGCGATAGCAATGGAATAAACCTCGCTCTTGTGCAAAATAAAAACTATTTGCGGAAATAATCGAAGGGAAAAAGCCTAGTAGCCGGTATTTAAGTGGAGTGTTGGAACAGTTATCGAGAGCAGGAGCTTGGACTGGTGGACAAAAATGAGTGCCGAAAAATCGATCAAACCCAAGTAACCATTTGAACTCATACATTTTCTCCACCACGAAATAACTTATAATGACAAATGCAATACTTTGAAGTTGGCTAAGATAATAAAATATTTTTTCATCCAGAGTGAAATTTTTAGGATTGGTATACAAATCATCGGGCCAATTTTCACTATAAAGACGTTTTATTAGGCGGGGTATACTGCTCATACGGCTCAAAACAAAGCCAAGATAAGCCATTACAAAAATAACCATTTTTAATGACGGGTTATCCGGTAACCAAAATGGTAAAGTTCCAGCGGTTAACTCGCCCTGCCCTAAGCCCCCAGTAAAACAAGAAGCCCATAAAAAATACCATAATGACCATCCGAATAAATATTTACATCCTGCTTGTTTTCTAAGTAAAACGCGGGCTTCGCGGGCTTCTTTAATTGTTTTACTGATATTAAAGTGGTATAACATAGACAAATTACTAAGACCGCTGGATAATCCTGCAATTAATGCCCCCCATTTATTAGGGTAAGGGAGTCGGGGCACTCCTCCTTTTGTCGCAATCACCGCCGCGCAAAACGCCCCGAACGAGGCACTACCAAAGTTAATTATACCGGCTTTCTCAAAAGCGATTTCAATTTTTTTATCTAAATAAAACCAGCCACAACAGGCATCTAAGTTATCCTCTTCAGAGTTTGTGTTTTCACCAATTATGTTATTATTTGTAAATCCATTAACGTTAATACTATATTTATTTTCGACTTCGCTATCTATAAGCAATTTATACTCTTTACTCACATCATCTCCTCAAGAAAATTTTAAAAATTACTTAGAAGATATCTTAGCATAAAAGTGTAAGAAAAAGTCTTCCCCCTGCTTTTTACTTGGAACTTGCTAAGACGCTCGCGTCCCGCCCTGCATAAGGTACGGGTTTTTTGAGTTTTATAAAAATTCTCTGCACACGACAAAAATTTTTCAAGTTAGTCTTCCAAGATATTATGGAGGTTAATATTTTCTTAACTTAGCAATGAGAAAATAAAAAAATAATCACAACATTTATAAAAAATGAAGTTACAACTTATTTATCAATGGCTTAATAAAATTTCAGGCCAATTCCGGTTTTTTAGTTTAAGTTTAATACTCTGTTTGAGTATGACGATCGTTATTATTTATGTCAGTTCGAGTCAAAAATACAGCTCCCCAACTTTAATGGGACTGGCTAGTGGGTTAGGGATGGTAGCGGCTTTAGGGTTACTTTATACGTTAAAGCACTTTAAGCGATAGCAGCCGGCTGAAGACGTTTGAGAATTCGCTGATGGATGCCCTCAAAACTTTTATTACTCATCACTAGTATATGATCATTTCCTCGTGCGAAATTTTGCAAATAATCGATAATGCTTTCTACTCTTTCAAAAGCTTCGGCTTTAGCTCCCAATTCTCTTAATATTAACGAGACATCGAATTTTTCAGGCTTTAGAAATATCACTTTATCGGCTTGGCGTAAGGATGGGGCAATTTTCTCGCGATATATCCCCGCTCCCATGGAATTTGAACCAAATTGTAATACGGCAATGATGCGGCCCTCACTTATTCTAGATCGTAACGCGGCCACCGTGGCCGCAATGGCGGTGGGATGGTGAGCAAAATCGTCATAAACGGTGATGTTATTCACGCTTCCACAAACCTCCAGTCGCCGCTTTACCCCTTTAAAACTTTTCAAACCGGCTATAAGAGCCTCACTGGTTGCGCCAACTTCGTGCGCCGCTGCTGCCGCCGCCAACGCATTGCGAATATTGTGTTCTCCGGCCATAGACCATTTTACCACACCTAATTTTTGATCGCGGTGCCATAACTCAAAGCGGCTATTATCGTTATTTTTGTTGCGTACATGCCAAACAGCTCCGCTCGCTCCTACGGTCTGAACGCCAGCCCAGCAACCTCTACTCAAAACATCGGTGATTTCTGAATCATCAACGGGATAAATCACTGAGCCGCTGGAGGGTACCATTCGCAGTAAATAATGAAATTGTTTTTTGATTGCCTCTAAATCAGGGAAAATATCGGCATGATCAAATTCTAAATTATTAATCACTAAAGTACGGGGGCGGTAATGCAAGAATTTAGAACGTTTATCAAAAAAGGCCGTATCATACTCATCCGCTTCAATCACAAAATAGGGTGATTTACCTAAAGCGGCGGTATTGTTGAAATTTAATGGCGCTCCTCCAATCAGATATCCCGGCTCTAAACCAGCTTGGCTTAAAATCCACGCTAAAATACTGCTTGTCGTGGTTTTTCCATGCGTGCCCGAGACAGCAATAACGTGACGCTTTTGTAATACATTTTCCGCCAACCACTGCGGCCCGGAAATGTAGGGGATATTTTTATTTAAGGCAAACTCTAAAGCTGGATTACCCCGAGAAATCACATTGCCGACGATAAGAAGATCGGGTAAAGGACGTAAATGCGAAGGATCATAACCCTCTTTCACATGAATACCGGCTCGGCGCAAAGTATCAGACATGGGCGGATAAATATCTTTATCAGAACCCGAAACTTCGAAGCCTAACTCGCGAGCAATTAAGGCGATGCCGCCCATGAATGTTCCTGACACTCCTAAAATATGTATGCGAGCCATTTCAAAGTTCTCCTACAAACCCTGGGTTAGTGTATGTTTTGTAAAGCAGTAATGCAACGAGGATTCGTAGGTCAATTCTCCTGCGCTTGGCAAACCACATTTTTTGCATTGAACGCACCCTCGTTCATCTCTATAATACTGATTTTCAGTTTTAAAGGATAGATAATATGGGCTTTCGTAACCGAGTGATTTGTTTAGCGGCTATTATTGTTCCATTTTTGGGTTGCAGCTCACACACTGCAAAACCAGTTCTGGAAATCAAAACAAATGACCCCGTAAACGAGCCTTCAGCAGCTCCGCCTGTTAAAATTTCCGATCATAATTCTTCTCCCGCTTCAATAACAGAAGCTAAAAATGAGGCGAAAAACACCACTCCCCCAGATCCAGACGAAGCTACTGCCAGCAACATCGATACTAACACTGACATGACTGACACACCTACCCCTCCTCCTGAGGTCAATGTCGACCCTTATGAAAAATTTAATCGACACGTGTTTGCTTTTAACATGGCTTTGGACAAGCATGTATTTCGGCCAATTGCGCACGGCTACGATGTGATTATGCCGGTCCCTCTCCGCAAAGGCATCAGTAATTTTTTTGCCAATCTGGATATGCTTAATACTATCCCCAATGATTTACTTCAAGGGAAAACTGCTTATTTTACTGCCGACACCTGGAGATTTATTTTAAATAGCACTCTGGGAATAGGCGGATTATTCGATGTAGCCACACGATTTGGATTACCAAAACATCACGAAGATTTTGGGCTCACTTTGGCTTATTGGGGTGGTGAATGCGGTTTGAAACCCCAACCTTATTTGATGTTACCCATTTTGGGCTCAACTACCACCCGTGATGCGTTCGGCAAAATCCCGGCATACGCTACCTGGCCGTTTACCTATGTAGATCCGCAGTATTACAATTATGGCGCTCTTGCGTTAAGCGCGGTAGATAAACGCGCTGACCTACTCCCGGCGGATAAACTTGTCAATGATTCTTTTGACCCGTACATTTTTGTGCGCAGCGCCTATTTACAAAGTCGTAATCACAATATTGAAAAAAACCGTCACGAAACTAATTTCCCGCCGTATACGACTGAAACCGAAACAACTCCCACTGAAGACGATAATATAGGCAATGAATTATAAGAAATAACCTTGCGAACATGTTTGACATAGTTTTATTCGAACCAGAAATTCCACCTAACACGGGCAATATTATTCGCTTATGCGCCAATACCGGCGCTCACTTGCATTTGATTCACCCCATGGGATTTAATTTAAGTGAAAAAAACTTGCGTCGGGCGGGATTGGATTATCACGAATGGGCGACTATTAAAGAATATCAAAACTTAGAAGAATACCTATTCAGTCGAAATCCACCCCGGTTATTTGCCTGCACCACCAAAGCTACGCAAAATTATTCTCTGGTACAATACCAAATTAATGATGCTTTTCTATTTGGCCCCGAATCGCGGGGGCTGCCGGTAGAAATTCTCAACCTATTTCCAGACGCTCACAAAATCCGCATCCCCATGCGCACTCCCAGCCGCAGTTTAAATTTATCTAACGCCGTGGCAGTGATACTCTACGAAGCATGGCGCCAATGCGATTGGAATTGCGGAAATTAGAATGAATTAATTAGGGAGTCGTTTGTAAATAATGTTTCCTTGCGCTACGGTCATGACTACGGCCAAATTTTCATCCAGAATAACGAAATCAGCATCCTTGCCGCTGGCGATGCTTCCAGTTTGTTGCTGAATCCCTAAAATTTTAGCAGGATTGAAACTAGTCATGTTTATTATTTCTCTCAAACTCACGGAAGTTTTTTGCATCATATTAATGACAGCTTGTTGCATAGTGAGAACACTGCCAGCCAAAACGCCGTTGTCTAAACGGGCTGCTCCTTGAGAGACTTTGACGATTTGCCCACCTAAATCAAAAATTTCATTCTCCGTTTGGCAACATTTGCCACGCATGGCGTCAGTCACCAAGATTAATTTATCTTTTCCTTTTAATTTTAAAGCTGTCAGTACCGCCGCATCATGACAATGGTGACCGTCTACTATCAATTCTGCACTGACTTTATCATTTAATAAAATCGCTCCCACACAACCTGGCTCGCGATGATGGAAACAGCGCATGGCATTAAACAGATGCGTCGCTTGTGTCGCACCTGCGGCAATGGCTTGCTGAGTCGTGCGAAAATCCGCGTCGCTATGACCAATTGAGGCAAGCACGTTATGCTGGCGCAAATGCTGAATAAATTCCATCCCATTCGCTAATTCCGGCGCTAGAGTGACCAGCTTGATCCATCCTTTAGCGCAACTTTGCCAGTGATCAAATAACCCTTTATCGGGTTCTAATAAGAATTCTTGGCGATGAGCACCTTTATGCAATGGCGAAATGAAAGGCCCCTCTAAATGGACTCCCAGAATTCTCGCTCCTAGCGCCATTGATGCGAGTTTTTGCTGGTATTCACCAATATTGTCCAGCGCGGCTTCGATCCGCTGAGGAGATTCAGATAGGGTGGTGGCTAAAAAACCGGTCACTCCTTCTTGGGCTAAACTTTGTCGAATTCGATCTAAGGCCTGCGACGTGCTGTCCATGACATCAGCTCCGGCAGCTCCGTGGATGTGTATGTCGATACGGCCGGGGATTAATTGATAGTTGGCTGGGAAAATAAAATTATTGCCATCGCTAATTTTTTTAGAAGCGGAAATTTCAGCAAATTTACTTGCCTGGATTTTAACACGAGCGTTCGTCAAAATGGATTCTTCGGTATGCACCATTAAACCGGAAATGATAAAATCAGCTTGTGCCATGTTTTACCCCACCGGCATAGGAAAAAAATAATTGGTGATTATTCCAGCAATGCACCCAAATAAATGACCTTCCCAAGACACTTGTTCCCGGCTGGGAAATAAACCAAAAAAAAGGCCTCCAAAGTAATATAAACAGACCAACGCGAGCACAATCGCCATTAAACTCGGGTGTTGATAGGCATTAATGAGTAAATACCCCCAGTATCCCATGACTAAAGAGCTAGCACCAATGTGAATGGCTTTGCGGCCTAATAACCAAATTAAGGAGCCGGAGATTAAAATAATGCTTAAGCTGACTCGCCAGAACAATTCTTGTCCTCCCACCAAAACAAAACAGCTTAACACCAATAATGGAATACTATTGAGAAAAAGGTGGGTAGCATTACCGTGTAATAACGGGGAAAAAAAGATACCGAATAAACCGCGTGCTGAACGAGGAATGATTCCCAAATAGTTTAAACGATATCCCATGAGTCTATTCAGGATTTGCAACGCCCATAATCCAAATAATATTGCCATTAATAGACCAAAGTTATCGTGGATAGTGACAATAATGATTTGTAATAAATTTTCTATTTGTTTCATAAACTCCGAAACTGTCTTGCTAAAACGCCAAAGCTCCAGAGTGTAAAATATTGAAGATTAAGTCAAGGGGGAAGTTTCGCCTAACACTTTACGGCGGATCATGTAAATAGCGCCTTTGGTGGCATCGTGTTTACGCGGGACTAATCGAGCTTTTAAATCCGTTCCCACAAGTGGCTGGACAAATGGCGCGACTCCTCCTAATAGACAACACGGCAGCGGAGTTTCATGTTCTGGTAATCTATTTTCCAAGGTGACAGCGATTTCATCTATTTCTTTGGCTGCCAAATTAATTAATTTGCTAGCGTGAGGGTCTTCACGCTGAATATGTTCAATTACTATAGGCGCTAAAGAAGCAAAATCAACCGGCCTGGCTTTGGTAGACCAAGAGATAATTTTTCCCAATTCATGATCAAAGTAGGAAAAAATGGCTTTAGTCAGCGAGGAAGCTTCGACACGCCCATCAATACTTTTAAACGTTAAACGTACCGCTTCCAAACCTAACCAAGCCCCGCCGCCGGTATCGCCTTGGGGAAAACCCCAGCCGCCTACCACGTATCTTTTGCCTTGGTAAATTTCATAACCTACTACTCCGGTGCCGATAATGATAATTGCACCGTCTTGGCATTCGTGGACTCCTAAACAAGCGGCATAGGCATCTGAATCTAATAATAAAGTGCTATAAAAATTGGGGCGGGATAGAAATTCACGGCTGGCGACCGGATCTTCAGTTCCTGCCAAGCCCAGTCCAATATGATAACGGTAATTTTTATCATCAGGGCTTAGTCCAGCTTGATTCATAGCCTCTTTGACTCCAGAGTCGATAGAGGACCAGGCTTGTTCAACGGAATTACGGATATTGGCAGGTCCGCTTCGGGCTTGCCCGAGTAATAATCCGTCTTCATCTTCCACAATAATTTTGGTTTTCGTTCCTCCTCCATCAGCTCCAATAAAAATATTTTTACTCATAGACGGCCTCTTTTTATCATTTCCGCAATGTTTTTCGCATAATAAGTAATAATAAAATCAGCGCCAGCGCGTTTAATCGCCAGCAGCGACTCTATCATAGCACGCTCTTCTTCAAGCCATCCTCGTTGCGCCGCCGCCATTACCATTGCGTATTCTCCGCTCACATGATAAGCACCTAAAGGTAAATCTGGGAAACGTTGTTTCACTCGATAAATAATATCAAGATAGGTGTGAGCAGGTTTGACCATTAACATATCTGCTCCTTCGGCAACGTCCAGTTCCGCTTCTCGTAAAGCCATATAACTATTAGCGGGGTCCATTTGGTAGGTTTGCCTGCCCCCATGCTGTGGTGCGCCTGAACCGGCAGCTTCGCGAAATGGTCCATAAAATGCAGAGGCATATTTCACGGCATAACTTAAGATGGACAGTTCTGTAAAACCAGCCCTGTCCAAGCCATGGCGGATCGCTTGCACCATGCCATCCATCATGCCACTGGGAGCGATGATATCAGCACCGGCTTGGGCATGACTGACAGCTTGTTGTGCTAATAAATCAAGGGTCTTGTCATTATCGACGATCACTTCACCTTGCTGGTGCGAAGCAATGACTCCGCAATGACCGTGACTGGTATATTCGCAAAAGCACAGATCGGATATAACCAATAATTCTGGCGCCCAGGTTTTGATAGCTGAAATGGCGGATTGAATCACGCCGTGCTCTTCTAATGCCGAAGAACCGCATTCATCTTTATAGGAAGGAATGCCAAATAGGATAACCGCCGGGATGTTAAGCTCGCGGATTTTTTGTATTTCTTCGCCTAAACAATCAATACTCCACTGATAATGTCCAATTAACGATTGGATAGGAATTTTATGGCCTGTTCCGTGTTTAATAAAAAGCGGTAAAACCAGATTAGACGCGGAGAGGTTATGTTCACGCACTAAACGCCTGAGATTAGGTGAACGACGCAAGCGCCGCATCCGAATTTGTGGAAACGACGCATTCACCATTTTAAGCTATCCTCTCGTAAACTCATTAATTAATCACTCTCCAATTACCGCTGGGATACTGACAAACACGTCCATAAGCCACACGCCATTGGCCATTAATATAAGCGCGGCTGGTGTAATCTCGGCAGTGGCGGCCTTCATAATAGTATACCCGGGTTGGGGTGACTCGATAAATCACTCCGGTTTCATTATTGGTCCATACTACTGTTTCGTGCACGGGAGTGACAACAATGGCATTTTCCATATAAGCACGATCTCGAGCATCCATTTGGTTGCCGATAACATTACCTACAATACCGCCCAATAAAGCACCGCCAATGACACCAGCAGGACTGCCTTTAAATAAAAGACCTCCTGCTAAACCTCCAGCGACAGCTCCTGCGGCGGTTGAACCTGGGACATTATTACCTGGGGTGCAACCCGTAATAGCTAATCCGGCTGAAGTAACCGCAACGGCCATGATCGAAATGACTTTGTTCATCGTTTTTCCCTCACCTTTTTAAAAAAATTATTGATTAAATATAGCACAATAACTAATTGAATAACTTGAGATATAATACCTAAAAAAACGGCCACATGTTAGACATGTAGCCGTCTTTTCAAATCCAAGCCTTTTTTATTAATGACGCGGATTTTGTGGATTTTGCGGATTTTGATTTGGTTTTTGCGGTTGTTTTCCACCTTGTTTCGAAGGACTTTGTTGATCTTTATTGAAAGAACTGTTCTGCGAACGTGGGCGGTCATTATTTTGCGGATTTGAGCATCTGATTTCCATTTTCTATCTCCTACGTTAAGTTAATTAATTAAATCCAGTAAATCATATTTACTTAGTTTAAATCTAGGACACAAAAAATTAACTGTCAAATTTTAAAAATTGCATTTTTAGCTATATTTTCTACAATAAATTGATTTTTTGTCACTGCTCTTGCGTATCGGCAAACCTTCATAGAAAATGGACAAATGAGTGAAGATACCATTCCAATAGCCTTATTTGACAACCTAGAAAATCTGGAGGAGACGGAGATTAATTTCTCTCAGTATAAAAATTTTTGTGAAGAAGATTTTGTAATTTCAAAGCGTTTTTTAATTGCATATAAAGCCAAGAAAGGCACATTTAATTCCTATCGACGAGAAGTGGAGCGATTGCTGCAATGGTGTAATTTAATTGCTGACAAAACTTTAAAAAACCTAACTCCAATGGATATTGAATCGTATATTGATTTTTGTAAGCGTCCTCCCCTTACCTGGATTAGCACCTCTAAACTACCGCGTTTTATTGAATCCGAAGGAAAACGTGTCCCTAATCCGCTGTGGCGGCCTTTTGTGGCGACCATTCCTAAATCTGCTTATCATTTAGGCTACTCTCCCGAAATAAAAAAATTTAAATTGACCTCAGGGAGTATTCAAGAAATATTTTCCATTTTAAGTACTTTTTTTAATTGTTTACTTCAAGAAGAGTATGTCCATCGAAATCCTGTCGCGCTCATTAAGCGAAAAACTCGTTTTTATCAGGGACAGCAAGACACGAAAACAATCAGGCGTTTATCCGAATTACAATGGCTCTATGTTATGGAAAGTGCTCAAACGTTAGCGGCGCAAAATCCGAAATACGAGCGTACTTTATTTATCATGTCCGCGCTTTATTCGCTTTATTTGCGGATCTCCGAACTTACTGCCAATCAAAACTGGTCTCCTAAAATGAGTCATTTTTTTCGGGACCAGGATGGGAATTGGTGGTTTATGACTGTGGGGAAAGGAAATAAAAAACGAGACATTGCGGTTAGTGATGCAATGTTAAAAGCGCTGCGGCGCTGGCGGCGGTATTTAGGATTAAGCGATTTTCCCAGTATAAGCGATAACACTCCGCTTTTACCCAAAGAAAAATCACCTGAGCCGATCTCCAGCACGAATTATGTGCGACGTATTGTACAATATTGTTTTGATTTCGCCGTGGATCGCTTAAAGACAGACGGCCATGGCGAGGACGCTGATCTCTTACAAGAAGCCACTGTGCACTGGTTACGCCACACTGGTATTTCGGATGACGTAAAGTATCGTCCTCGAGAGCACGTGCGTGACGATGCTGGGCATAGCTCCTTACTCATTACTGATCGTTATATTGACGTTGACCGCAAAGAACGCCACCGGTCTGCAAAAAAAAAACGCATTAGCGAAATGTAAAGCTGGTGACTTTAAGGATTTTTTTTACGCCGCAATTTAAGAGAAGCTGAATTGATACAGTACCGCAAACCCGTGGGATCTGGTCCATCATCAAAAACATGGCCCAGATGCGCGTCGCAGCGTGAGCATATTACCTCCGTACGCGCCATTCCTAGGGTTGTATCAGATTGAGTATCGATTGATTTTTCGTAAGCAGGATGAGTAAAGCTCGGCCAGCCACAGCCCGAATCGAATTTATCCTGGGAATGAAATAAGATTTGTCCACAACACACGCAATGGTAAATTCCTTCTTCATGGCAATCATAATATTCACCAGTAAAAGCACGTTCAGTGCCTTTTTCTCGAGTGATGCGATACTGTTCAGCAGTCAATTGTTCTCGCCATTTTTCCGGGCTTTTGTGAATTTTATTCATGGGTTTTTCTCCTTATATGCTCAATTGGAATAGCGATTTCTCCCACTTCATTTTGCTGTGCAAAGGGTGAATCTTCCGCCCAACCCAAACCGTAAATTACTTCGATGGTGGCAGGCCAGCCTTCTTGCGCCGAACCTTTTTTTTCGTACTCAATTAACATACGCCGCCAGCGATTTTTGCCAGTTAAAGTTCGACGTCTATCCGCTAAAGCATTGCTCACGCCGGTTTTACGCAAATCCCGCCACAGTGATGTCAGTGAAGAGTAATTGAGATATATTTTCTCGGCTTGCATGACAGGATCAATATATTGAGCGGCTACCAGTGCATCGCCAATGTCGTGCATATCCAAAAATAAATGCACATGGGGCAGTTCATCGACTGCGGCAAAGCTAGCACGCAATTCATAAAAGGTATCTGGGCCGCAAGTAGAAAACATCAGCAAGCCTCCAGGTTTTAGCAATCTTCTCCATTCTTTTAACGCTTGGATTGGGTTATTCAACCAGTGCCAAGTGAGATTAGCGCAAATTAAATCCACGGAGCGTGGTGCTATTGGAACGTTTTCAGGTTGAGCACAGATTCCTATGGTTTGTGAATTTAAAGCTATTTTCACAAAATTTTGCGCCCAATCGAGCGAAATCACTTGAGCCTGTGGATAGCGTTTCCGCAATAATTGGCTAGAGTAACCGGCCCTGGCGCCAATATCGAGAATCCGTTCGGGATTTAATCTAACAATTTCAAGTCGGTCAACTAAACGATCCGCTATTTCATTTTGCAAAAAAGCGTATTGATCGTATTGGTGTGCACACTTGTTAAAATTCGCAATAACTCGCTTTAATTCAAGAATGGTCATTATTTTTTTGATACTTAAGAATAGATCACCAAGATACACGAAAAACGCAATCTTGGTCAACCAATGATTCAGAACTGTTCAAAGTCTTTAAATAGATGAACATCGGTATTGTTCATTAAAGTAAATCCGTATCTCATTGATATCTTTAAAATTTAGATGCATTTAATCGAGCAAATACTGTATTGAGGAAATTTCGCCTTCATTTAAGCTATATGCATGAAAATGCTTATCAGCCTAATGGCTTTAATCAATCATTTGATTTTTCCGCCGCGCTGTTGCCTTTGTAAAGCAAACTTAGTTCAAGATTCCGATTTATGTGCAAAGTGTTATAAAAATTTACCCTGGAATACCACAGCCTGTCAAAAATGTGCATTACCTACCGGTCTTACGCTGGATTATTGCGGAAACTGTATTAACTGCCCCACTCTATTCCTCCGCAATCTCAGTCCCTTTCGTTATGAGCCACCGGTGTCCAGTTGGATTGTGCAATTAAAATTCCACCATCAATTGTATTATGCCCCTATTTTAGCTCGCTCATTAGCGGAGTGGGTCAAACATTTATCCAATCCCCTGCCAGAATGCATTATCCCGGTCCCATTACATCATCGACGCTTGCGTCAGCGGGGATTTAATCAAGCCTTAGAAATTGCCAAAATAGTCGCCAAAATTTTAAAAATCCCTCTATTGACGAATTCAGTCCAAAGAGTTATCCATACCCGGCCACAAAGCAAATTAAATGCGCAACAACGCCGCAGCAATTTGCAAAAGGTATTTAAAGTACGCTCTCGCATTCCTTTTCAACACGTCGCTATTTTAGATGATGTGATGACCACGGGTGAAACAGCCCAAGCTTTAAGTCAGTGTTTATACGAAAACGGTCTTCAGAAAATTGAAGTATGGAGCTGTTCACGCGCCGCATAAATTCGCTCAACATTTCTCTATTGTAATTTTAATGCATTAATGATAACATTTTAGGTCATAAGATCACTTAAGTAAATAAAATATATAAAAGAGAACCCATCATGAGCCGAATAGAATTAAAAAATACTCTGACTGAAAACTATCCCCCTTATTTAGATGCTTTGAATCAATGTGGAAATCCGGATTGCTCATCTATAACCCCTCAAGCTTATCAAGACACTTTTATTAGACGCAGACCCAAAGATCAAGTTATTTACTATGGATTCGCTCCGGTCAATTTTTGGAAAACCCTTCTGGTACAGTTACCTTTGATTTTTAAGGGTATTATCCCCTCTATTCCTAGCAGGATTATGCGAGATTCCATGAGTCAAAATATGCGTATTATCTTTGATAAGTGGACCCAAGCCAGTAACGGAACTTTAACTTTTACTGAAATCCCTGACTCTAAACTGGTCGATCGAGGTATTTATATTTATCCAATTAGCCCAGAGAAAATCAAAAAATATGTTGGCACTGATTTTTTCGCTTTTACAACTAATATATTAGACAATAACGGCTATATAAAAGATTCATTTATTTTTTTACCGGACAATTCTACTTATTGGGGTATAGGTCAAAACTTAACTATTACAATCCCACAAATGTTAAGCGCAATGTCCCATGAAGTAGGGCATACTCTTGGCTTAAATCTGGACCATTCCGAAAGTACTTCCCTTATTGAACAGCAACTTAAGGACACTCCTATGGGCAAATTTTGCTCGGTAATGCCTTATATGAAATATATTGATACTGAAATCAGTAGCTG
Organism: uncultured bacterium; assembly: GCA_965651935.1. GTDB lineage: Bacteria > Pseudomonadota > Gammaproteobacteria > Coxiellales > Coxiellaceae > JAFEDN01. Next base: position 78,350 of record CBFGTC010000004.1, on the reverse strand, counting down.
TCCCGCCTTCGCACCCCCTCAGTATGGAGTCTATCCAGGACCTTTAGATGCCACCATGCTCCAGACCCTTTATAGTACAGAGCTCACTCCCTTGTGTTTTTCACAGGAATGTATAGCAAGCTATGGTTATAATATTGCGTCTGCTGGATGGGATGCCTTATTAATGATTTTTCTTTCCCAAAATTTTTACTATTTTATCCGTGGGTTAACAAAAGATGAGAAGCCTTTGATTCCTGAAAAGGCTGCCTCACTAATTGCCAGTGCCGGTTTATCCATTTTTTTAATCACGGGCTATTACACACCTGTTTGGACCGCAGCAATTTTAACCGTGCTCAGTTCCAATGAAGTCCTCAAACAGTATCACGATAAACTTCTTCCTATTTTAGCTAAAATCATGCAAAAAGGCGGAGATGAGCGTTTATTGATTCTTAATTTATTACTGGCTATAAATCGTGGATATAATCCGCTAGCTTTACCTTTAAGCATGCTTGCCGCAGGCGTGGCTACCGCTTTTACTGGTTTTATGCTCAGAAAAGGATACATCCAATTTAATTTTTTTGGCAACAAGCTTGCCCAAATTGTCATGTTCCCATTGAAAACTTTGGCTAGCTGCTGCCCTACTCAAACCAGCATTACTCACTCTCCGGAAACTTACGAATCTCAAGAATCAAAATCCTCGGAATCTCTAATAATAAATATTTCAGAAATTCCATATCAAAGTTTAGAAACGCCTTCACGCAGAACGCCTTGTGAGTGGTTTTCCCTAACCAAATTAATGCGGTTTTTTACTTCAACTCCTGCTCCAGCTGACATTAACCAACCCATTATTGATATTAAACCCAATTGACTCTACGCGATGGGGGTTTGACAGGAGGAGAATCGCCCCCTTACAAAAAAACCAGCCAACCGAGTCAATAATCACTATCATTATGGTATAATAATTTTGCTATGTCTGGATTCGACTCTAAAATAACGGCTGTTAAACAATATCTGCTTCAACTTCAAAATCGGCTTTGTCATGCCCTCAGCGAGGAGGACGGCCAAGCCAAATTTCAAGAGGATCCATGGCAGCATGAGGCAGGCGGAGGCGGAATAACCCGAGTAATCAGTCAGGGAAAGATTTTTGAAAAAGGGGCTGTCAATTTTTCACATATACGCGGCCATCAACTTCCTCCTTCTGCAAGCCAGCGCAATCCTCATTTGACCGGCAAGCCGTTTCAGGCGTTGGGAGTCTCCTTGGTCTTGCATCCTTTAAATCCCCATGTCCCCACCGTTCATTTAAATGTGCGATTTTTTATGGCTGAAACTCCGGTAGCGGAACCTGAAATATGGTGGTTTGGCGGGGGATTTGATCTCACCCCTTATTATGGGTATCGGGAAGACTGCATACATTGGCATTCTAATGCACAAAAGGCCTGTAGCCCATTTGGTGAAGATATTTATCCTCAATTTAAAAAAGCGTGTGATAAGTATTTTTATTTACCCCATCGGCAAGAACCGCGCGGTATTGGTGGAATATTCTTTGATGATTTCACTTTAGATGGCTTTGAATCTGCTTTTGCACTCATGCGAAGTGTGGGTGACCATTTTTTACCGGGATATCTACCCATAGTGCAAAGGAGAAAACAGACGCCTTATACTTCAGCGGAGCGCGAATTTCAAAGTTACCGGCGCGGTCGCTATGTGGAATTTAATCTGCTCTATGATCGTGGCACTTTATTCGGACTTCAAAGTGGTGGCCGCACCGAGTCGATACTGGTCTCGCTGCCTCCTCAAACCGGCTGGCATTATCAATGGAAACCGCAGCCTGGCTCAAGAGAAGCCGAATTTTATCAACAATATTTAGTCATTAAAGATTGGCTGGGGCTTGAGCTTCCCATCGTTTGAAGAGTTTATGTACCACGTAAGTTGCGGCAGCGACTATGATAAAAGCGCTCATCACATCCATCAAATAATGAAACCCTAACGCCATGGTGGCAATAATGAGCAAGATATTGAAAATCACGAGAGGATAAAAAATAATTTTCATTTTTCGCCAGGCAATCAATACTAAAAGAGCATACATCACATGACCGGAGGGGAAAGATACCATCCCCGCACTCCATACGCTAATGGGGGTGTTTTGATGGACCTCTCTAAAGCGAGTCAGGATGTCATAAGATAAATCCATAAAATAAGGACTATGGAATATTCCAGCCGGGGCTAAGGTAGGGAAAAAATAATAGACTAACAGCCAGAATATAAAACAAATGGCTGCTAAAGCTGCGTATTGGTTAATTTCCCGAGGTTTATTTAACACAGCGAGCAACACGGGGGTTAACAGCATCTGGTATTCCAATGAAAAATAGCTCCACTTTAATATTTTAATCAACCAGGGATATTGATAAGTCCACGCCATAAACACCGTCACATCAAAGCCAAAGTATTTATCCCATTGGGCTAAATGATGATCTATAGGGGTGAAGGGTGTGGTGATAACAGAAGAGAAACCAATCACGGACAATATGAAAAAAAATCCGATATTTGTTAAAGTTGTGGCGATTAATCCAAATCGAGGCCATTTTTCTCTATGGGTGTGCCCAATCACAAACCAAATTAAGAGTAAAATAAAAAAACCGAACATGACTAGCCAAGGTATGGGGATCGCCCAAAAATGGAAAAAGGCCTTATTGAGAAAATGAAATCCTAAGGAAATCAAAATTAAAGAGGCGAGGATAATATGGGTAAAAGCCTCTTCTCGGGTATAGGATTTAGTAATATTTTTAGAGAAAAATTGAAATATTTCATTATCTTGCAAATAAAATCGGATCTTCTGCATGAAGCCGATTTTGGCAAATTCTTTATCCGAGTTGTGAGCTAAGCTAGTCATTTCGTTATTATACCTAGCAAACCTTAAGCAGTTCTTAAGGTAACGTTTTGAACAAAAAAGTAATAAGAAATTTTGGGATGCCGTATCTCAAGGAGGTGACCCAAATAATTATGAGTTATACCTTTGACTCTTAACTCTCTCTAAGGAGAGAGCACATTTACCCGTCCAGTTTGTTATTTTATAAATATTTCTTTTAAATTCGTCGCTAAATTATCAAACAAAATTGAACGGGCTGTGGTCTTTCTCCACACTAAACCTATAGTGCGTGAAGGTTTATTATCTTTAAAAGGGATATAAATCAGGTTAGGGTTCTTTTGGCAGGCCAATTTTGGTACTAAAGTAATGCCTAACCCCGCCGCTGACATCTGTATCAAGCTTTCAAGACTGGTAGCGCTAAAATTTTGATCGATCTGCCCTGCGCTAGCTTGACAAAATTCTAATGCTTGATTTCGCAGACAGTGCCCTTCTTCCAGCAATAATAATCTATGGGTTAACAAATCACTTTTTTTCAACATCTTGCGTGTAGCAAGAGGATGCGCTTTGGCCACCGCCAAAAAAAACTCTTCAACTAAAAATGCCGATCCCTGAAGTTGACTAGAAGTAATCGGGAAAGCCAAAATCGCTGCATCTAAACGTCCTTGATGTAATTCTTCCAGCAAATTATGGGTTTGACTTTCCATCACGTAAAAAGTGAGCTTAGGATAGAGTTTTTGGAGTTTAGGAAATAAGACTGGTAGCAGATATGGTGCGATCGTGGGAATCACCCCTAGCTTAATTTCTCCACTAAATGGATCTTTAAACTCCAAAGCTTCTTCACGCATTGCCTCTACTTCTGCCAATATACGCTGCGCCCGCAGGGCTAATGAATGTCCTATTTCCGTTAAACGTACTGATTTATTATTTCGCTCTAATAATTTAACACCTAAACGTTCCTCCAACTTTTTAATTTGCATACTTAAAGTAGGCTGACTGACAAAACAAGCTTTAGCAGCTTTGCCAAAGTGGTTATACTTAGCCAGCGCCGATAAGTATTTAATACTCTGTAAATTCAATCTGATCTCAAGTTTATTTTGTTTTTATTTACCTTTTTTCCCTAAATATAAATCGGTAATTGTACCTTCAAATACCTCAGCCGCCATCATAACAGATTCGGATAACGTGGGATGAGGATGAATGGTTAAAGCAATGTCTTCTGCATCACAACCCATTTCAATCGCTAAAGCCACTTCAGAAATTAAATCACCCGCATTCACTCCCACAATTCCAGCGCCGATGATACGGCCTTTGTCATTAAAAATTAATTTAGTGAAACCCTCACTGCGATTTAAAGATAAAGCCCGGCCCGAGGCCATCCAGGGAAATATTCCCGTTTTATAATTAATGCCGTTTTCTTTGGCTTGGTTTTCAGTGATGCCAGTCCAAGCAATTTCTGGATCAGTATAAGCGACAGAAGGAATGGATTTAGGATCAAAAAAATGCTTTTTATCTGCAATCACTTCGGCGGCAACACGCCCTTCTGCAGAAGCTTTATGGGCTAACATGGGATTACCAACAATATCACCAATTGCAAAAATATGCTCCACATTGGTCCGCATCTGATTGTCGACCGGGATAAATCCCTTTTCGTCCACTTTTATACCGGCTTTTTCCGCACCAATGTTTTTACCATTAGGCTTCCTCCCTACCGCCACCAAAATGCGATCAAAGCGTTGCGGATTGGTTTTAGGCGCTTGCTCACCTTCAAAACTGACCCATAGACCGTCTTTTTTGGCTTCGACCTTGGTAACTCGGGTTTTTAAAAAAATATTGGCATAACGTTTAGCGATGCGTTTATGTAATGGTTGGATGATATCAGCATCCGCACCGGGAATGAGTTGAGGCATCATTTCTACTACGCTAATTTTAGCTCCTAAGGCATTATAAACTGTTGCCATTTCTAAGCCGATAATCCCACCACCTAAAATGAGCCATTCTTCATTGGTCCCTTCTAATTCCAATGCGCCGGTAGAGGTGACTACACGGGGGTCTTCGGGGATGAAAGGCAATTTCACCGGTTCGGAACCGGCAGCAATGATGGCATGTTCAAATTCAACGATTTGCTCGGCGTCCCCGTTTTGGACCGTGATTTGATGGGTATCACTAAAACGTCCTACGCCAGTCATGATGGCGACTTGGCGTTGTTTGGCCATCATTTTGAGACCCCCAGTGAGTTTTTTTACCACGCTATCTTTCCATGCACGTAATTTTTTAGCATCGATTTTGGGCTTCGCAAAGTCCAAACCAAATTCACTCATTTCTGCCGCTTCATCGATCACTTTAGCGGCGTGTAATAAGGCTTTGGAGGGAATACAACCGACGTTTAAACAAACACCGCCTATATTTTCAAAACGCTCGATTAAAACGACTTTTTTACCTAAATCGGCTGCTCTAAATGCTGCACTATAACCTCCAGGACCACTGCCTAATACCACGACTTGTGTTTTAATTATTTCATTCGCCATTTTATTCTCCAAATTATAAAAGTAAGCTTCTGATGTCATTGAGTCGACTAATTAAAAACATCATGAAGCGCGCCCCATCCGCCCCGTCAATGACCCGATGATCGTAAGATAACGACAGTGGCAACATCAAGCGCGGTAACCAATCACCTTTTTTTTCATTATACACCGGTTTTGTCTGAGTTCGAGAAACTCCCAGAATGGCTACCTCAGGGGCATTGATAATCGGCGTAAACGCCGTGCCGCCTATACCACCTAAACTGGAAATACTAAAACACCCGCCTTGCATTTCAGCTATACCCAATCCGGTTTCGCGTGCTTTATGGCTTAATTGGGCTAATTCATTCGCTAAATCGGTTAAACTTTTTTGATCGACATCTCGAATGACCGGCACTACCAAACCATTGGGGGTATCTACCGCCACGCCGATATGAAAATATTTCTTCAATATGAGCGAGGCCCCATCATTCGACAAAGAAGCATTAAAATGAGGAAATTCTTTTAGTGCGGCTGCCACGGCTTTCATGACAAACACCAAGGGGGTTAACTTCACTTCGCGTCCCGCAACACTGATTTTTCGCTGTGAGCGAAAACTCTCCATTTCCGTAATGTCCGCTTCGCCAAATTGGGTGACATGGGGAATACTAACCCAATTGCGATGTAGGGCTGCACCGGATATTTTTTGGATTTTGGATAAAGCCTTGGTTTCCACTTCACCGAATTTACTAAAATCAATCATGGGAGCCGAGCTGATTTGTAATCCGGGTTGGCCACTCAGTCGTTGTTTAACATAATTTTGCACATCTTCTTTGAGGATTCGCTGTTTGTCACCGCTGCCTCTGAGTTGAGACAAATCAATCCCTAACTCTCGCGCCAAACGCCTTACTCCAGGTCCAGCATAAACGTCGCCTTCTTCTTCCTCGGGCTCTTCTGTTTGAACTTGAGCTTTTTCAGATTTTTCTGCGGTTTTTGTTTGCACCGACTCTGATTCGGCAGGTTGGGGTTTGGCAGGGGCTTGGGCTTTCTTTGTTGATTTAGGCGCCTCCTGGGTTGTTTCATCCTGGATCTCCACTTCCACTATCAAACTTCCTTCGGAAACCTTATCTCCTACTTTAACAGCCACTTTTTTCACCACCCCGCTGACCGTTGAGGGAACTTCCATGGTGGCTTTATCTCCTTCCAGCGTGATCAAAGAAGCATCTTTGGCAATCGTGTCTCCAGCTTTCACAAATACTTCAATCACATCAACGTTGGCTGCGCCACCGATATCGGGGATGGTGACTTTTTCTATATTCGCCATAAAATCTCCTTAGTCGTTTATACTGTAGTTGGCAAGGGCCGCTGTGGATCTATTCCTAATTTTTTGATGACAGCCGCTAGATCTGCTTTAAATTCTCCCTGGTCGGCTAGGGTCTTTAATGCTGAATAAACAATCATCTTGGCGTCCACTTCAAAGAAATCCCGTAACGCTTCTCGGGTGTCACTGCGGCCAAAACCATCGGTACCCAATACTAAGTATGGGACATGCACTACCGAACGGATTTGGTCTGCGTACAATCGTATATAATCCGTCGCGGCGATTACTGGCGCTGAACTTGTTCCTAAACATTGTTCTACATAAGACTGCTTAGGAGCAATACCGGGGTTTAAACGATTATACCGCTCTACTTCAATCAGATCCCGGTGAAGTTCATTAAAACTGGTCACGCTATAGATGTCCGCGCCAATCTCAAAATCGTTAAGCAAAATCTCTCCTGCTTTCAGCACTTCACGAAAGATCGTGCCTGAACCTAATAAGCGCACTCGTTTTTGGCTTTTTTTGCCCTTGCTTTGATATAAATACATGCCCTTGATGATGCCTTGCTCCACACCTTCAGGCATAGGGGGATGGATATAGTTTTCGTTCATCAAAGTGATGTAATAAAATACATCTTTTTCCTCTTCGTACATACGGCGTAAACCGTCTTGAATGATTACCGCCAATTCATAATTGAAAGTGGGGTCGTAAGAAATACAATTTGGGACAAAGCCAAACATTAATAAATTATGGCCGTCTTGGTGTTGTAATCCTTCCCCTGCCAAAGTGGTCCGACCAGCTGTCCCGCCCATAATGAAACCTCGAGTACGACTGTCTGCCGCCGCCCATACTAAATCGCCGAACCGCTGGTATCCGAACATGGAATAATAAACGTAAAAAGGGATCATCGGCACAGTATTGGTCATGTAAGAAGTCCCGGCAGCAATCCAACTGGACATGGCTCCGGCTTCACTAATTCCTTCTTGGAGAAGTTGACCTTTTTTATCTTCTTTGTATGACATTAATAAATGAGCATCTTCAGGTTCATAAAGTTGGCCAAAAGGAGAATAAATCCCTATTTGACGGAATAAACCTTCCATACCAAAAGTACGAGTTTCATCCGCCACAATGGGCACAATTCGCTGCTTAATATCTTCTATTTTTAATAAAACGCCTAAAATTCTTCCAAAGGCCATGGTAGTGGAGATGTCTCGATCGCCAGTACCTTGTAATTGAGATTTAAACTCACTGAGGGCTGGCGCTTTAAGTGGATGGGATTTGACGTGTCGAGCAGGTAAAAATCCACCGAGTTTTTTGCGTTGTTCCAATAAATACTGAATATCTGCACTGTCTTTGCCAGGATGATAATATTCTAGCTTTTTCATTTGTTCGTCTGAAATCGGCAAGCTAAACCTTTCTCTAAAGGCGTGGATCGCTTCATCCGCCATTTTTTTAGTGTTATGGGCAATATTCAAACCTTCACCGGCAGCGCCTAAACCATAGCCTTTCACGGTTTTTGCTAAAATGACGGTAGGCTGCCCTTGATGAGCGACTGCTGCGGCATAAGCCGCATAAACTTTTTGAGGGTCATGGCCGCCGTCTTGCAAATCTTTTAAATCATCGTCGCTCATGTCCGCCACCAGCTCTAATAACTCGGGATATTTTCCAAAGAATTTTTCTCGCAAGTAAGCTCCGCCGCGAGAACTATAATTTTGATATTCGCCGTCTACTAATTCACTAATGCGTTTTTTTAAAAGACCTTTGGTGTCATTGGCAAAGAGCCGGTCCCATCCGCCGCCCCAAATCACTTTGATCACGTTCCATCCGGCGCCACGAAAGACACTTTCGTATTCCTGGATAATCTGACCATTGCCCCACACAGGGCCATCCAAACGTTGTAAATTACAATTGATGACAAAAATTAAATTATCTAATTTTTCGCGGCCTGCGATATTAATTGCTCCCAAAGATTCGGGTTCTCCCATTTCCCCATCGCCGCAGAATGCCCACACTTTACGACGGCTGGTATCGCATAGATTGCGATTAAATAAATATTTTAAAAAGCGAGCTTGATAAATGCTCATTAACGGGCCTAATCCCATTGATACCGTGGGAAATTGCCAAAAATCGGGCATCAACCAAGGGTGTGGGTAAGAAGAAACACTTTTGCGATTAAAAGCCTCTTGACGGAAATGGTCTAAATGTTCGGCTTCTAAGCGGCCTTCTAAAAAAGCTCGTGCATAAATGCCCGGAGAAGCATGGCCTTGGTAATAGATTAAATCCCCGCCGTGCCCTTCACTGGGAGCATGGAAAAAATGTTGCAGGCCCACTTCAAATAAAATAGCCATAGAAGCAAAGCTGGATAAATGTCCACCCACGTCAGGGTATTTTTTCACGGCTTTTAAAACCATGACAATCGCGTTCCAACGCATGATATTCGTCAATTTGAGTAGCATGCCTTTGTCTGGCGGCATTTTCACTTCCACTTGGGGGTCTAGCGTATTTAAATAGGGGGTATTCAATCCCGTCGTTTGAGAAATCCCTTTTTGCTGAGCTTTCACTAAAAGTTCGCTTAATATAAATTGGGCGCGCTCCTTTCCGGCATATTTTATCACTGAATTAAACGCATCTAACCATTCTTTGGTTTCAGCAGGATCGATATCTTCTGGATAATTAATTAATTTATTCATAATCATATTCCTATTCAAAGGCTTGGGCCGTATTGTCCTAGATTCAAGAGTTTAAGGCAAATCTAGGAAAATTAATCTCGCCTCAGGCGATCAGAGAAAGCGACGGGGGTTGGATATCTCATGACTACCCAATAAGAAGAAACTATAAAAGACAAAATTACTGCAGCTTGAATGATATTGGCAGTGAGAGCGCCTATCAAATGGTAATCCAGGCCTACATAAGCAATTATCAACGAGAATTCGCTAATTTGCCCTAAACGCACCCCCACTTCCCAAGCCACTTTTTTGGTTTCTCCCACTTGTTTTAAGAGATAGCAAAACCCCAATGGTTTTATAAGCAATAGTAAACCCGCTAATAAAACTGCCGGAATGAGCACCCGTGACCAAGCATGCAAATCAAAAGTAGCCCCTACGGAAAAGAAAAACATGACTAGGAAAAAATCGCGGATGGGTTTCAAGCTTTCAGCAATATAAACCGCTATGGGGCTGGCCGCCAAACTGACTCCCGCAATAAAGGCGCCAATTTCCGCAGATAAACCAAATAAAACGGCCAATTGCGCCAATGCTAGACACCAAGCAATCGATAATAAAAATAAATATTCTTTGATACGGTTAAATTTTGCCAACAACCAACGCAATATATAGCGCTCGGCAAGATAAGCGAATAAAAGTAAAACCGGTAATGCGATAACAACAAGTGCAAAATCCGTATAAATATTTCCTGATGGCGTCAATGCTCGCAGCACCAGTAAAACCACTATTGCCAGTAAGTCCTGCAAGAGCAGCACGCTTATCATAATTTCACCGGTATGCTGATGGTGTAGCACCGTGGTAGGTAATAATTTAATTCCAATAATCGTACTGGAAAACATCATCGCTGCACCCACGACAATGCATTCATTTATGTTATAGCCAAAGCACCACATGATGACAAATCCGACGGCGGCAAACAGCAATGAACTAAAAGCCCCTACCCAAATTACTTTTCGCAACATGTGGAACAATTTTTGCGGAGGCAAATGTAATCCGAGTAAAAACAAAAGAAATAGGATACCAATGTCACCCACATGACGGACGATTTGCGGATCACCGATTAATTGCAAACCGGAAGGCCCTAAAATCATGCCTAAAATCATGTAGGCAACAAGCATGGATTGATGGGTCAACAAAGCAAACGTGGACAGGATAGCTGCACCCGTGAATATGATGAATATAGCAAATATAAGTTGATGTTGATCAGGCATTTTTTTATTTTAGCACGCTTAGAAAGCGTTGCAAATGTGTAATTTTTACTTCTCTAAAGCTTAAACCTTGATTTTATGCTATTTTGTTGTAATATTATCTTAAATCTTCGCAAGAAGATAATTATAACTAACTTTTTTAGGAGAAGACAATGTCTGCAGGAAAAACCCAAAAGCGTGCACGACGCTCAACGCAAAATACACAAGTGCAACGCTTAAAGAAGGAATTAAGCGAAGCTCGCCGTCAAGCGCGTAGCGCTGTTCAAGCAGTAAAAAAAATAAAAAAAGAAATGGCGACTAAACTTAAAGCTGTGCGGGCTGAGGGTAAACAACGTTTAGCCGAAGCAAAGCAAAAAGCGAAAGGCGCAGCTCCTGCTCGTAAAAAAAGAAGTGTTAGCAGTAAAAAAACCGCTTCATCTTCCCGTAAAAAAAGCAGTAAAACCCGTGCCACTACTCGTAAAGCCAATGCAGATATCGCTACCAAGTCTGCAAGCACCAGAAGACATGGCAGTAAACGTCATTTACGAGCGGGACAGCGTAGCTTAAGTAGAAATGTTTCGCGACTGCCCAGTGCTGCTGATAATCAATCAACTCAAATTCCTGCTCGCAAAGCTAGTAATAAATCGAATACCGTCAAAAAGAAAATTTAATTTCATCATTAAAAAAGCCGTATTTTTCCATGCGGCTTTTTTACTCTCATTCCGTCAAAGGATAATTAAACGGACAATTAACCGGTTAAATTGCGCGTTTGTTCAAGTAAGTCAATCAAATTACTCATTTCTAATTTTCCCGATTCCGCAAAAATGACTGTGCGGTTTCGAATAATCATGACTGCGGGAATGGATATGATTGAAAATTCTTGCGCCAGTTCCTTTTGTTCCTCAATGTCTACACTACCGAAAATGATATCAGGATAACGTGGCGCCACCTGCTCGATGATCTTAACAAAGGACTTGCATGGCAGACACCATTCAGCCCAAAAATCGATAACCACAGTTTCATATTGCTCAAGTAATTTATCAAAATTTTTTTTAGTGACGATAACGATGTTGCTTACTCCATTTCTAGTAGACTTTGTTAATAGAGCCAGCAGCCTATCACGCACTTCTTCCACCTTGCCCAGAGCCGAAACTTGAGAAAATTGTGGTGCTAGAGGATCGTTTTCGCTGCTCCAAGTTTGATAATAGTGGATCAAGGGTTTAGTCTGACGGTGATAAACTCGCAAACGTTCTCGCACGGTTTCTTCTAAATCATCTTTGCGCTGCACAAGCGGCTCACCGCTGACATCATCAATGCCAGAGATTTTCGGAGGTTGATAAATTCGATGATATACTCTCCCTGAAGCTGGATGCACTAAACGTCCGCTCATTCTCTCAACAATGACATTATCATCAATTTGCAATTCCACCACACGATCGATACGTATTTTAGCTTGCCGAAGCGCTTCCGCCTGAGCTAAAGTCCGCGGAAATCCATCCAACAGAAAACCATTTTGACAATCCGGTTGCGCAATCCTTTCTTTAACCAAAGCAATAATAATATCGTCAGAGACCAATTGCCCCTGCTCCATCACGATCTTTACCGATTGCCCTAGCGGAGTGTTGGCTTTTACGGCTGCTCGCAACATATCTCCCGTTGCTATTTGCGGAATATTAAAATGCTGGCTGATAAACTGTGCTTGGGTGCCTTTACCGGCGCCCGGCGGACCTAATAAAATAATTCGCATCAATTTCTCCTAAGGACTGTGTAAATTTCTACAATGTAAAAAAGACCTATTTATCATTATAGATTTGCTAAACAGGCCTTACGGATTTCTTGACTGTCTGTCTCCACTCGCACTCGGCCACTGTCATTTACAATGACTTTTGACCCATAACGTCCATTCTTTTCATGAGGACAATAATAAAAACTGCCTCGCTGCCCTTCGGTAAAGCCAGTCGGCGATAATTTTAAAGCATTATTGTCTCCCAAGCTACTCTGCCACCAAAGTCGCTCTCCTGGGGTCAGCAAGGAAAAAATACGCAATACTTTTTGTGATTCTGCACCAACCAATAATTGTCCTGCTTGCCAATTGCCATCACAACGCGTCTTATCACTGCTTCCGCAAAATTCCACAATTTGGTTAGTTGTCATCGCTTGTTGGCGAGCAGAATGGATGGCCAGAGCCAACTGTCCCACTACGTTCTCGCTTTTATTTCGAAAAATGAAATGATGATAGGAAGGGATTAACGCGGTTAAAAAAAGCAAACTAATACTCATTGCGAATAATAGTTCAAACAACGTAAACCCTTTAAATTTCATTCATCCTCTCGCAAGCGGGCATGGCGTTCTTGATAAAGTTGAGGCCAAATTTTCACAAATTTAATTTTATTATGCCCTACTCGCACAATTTCAATGGGGTATCCTGAAATTCTGGCGCAAATTCCTGCTTTGGGGATCGTTTCTAAATATTCGATGATTAAACCACTCAGCGTGCGCGGGCCTAAAGTGGAAAGATGCCAATCATTCATTTCATTCAAATCACGAATATCCATACTGGCATCGACTAAAAAGCTACCGTCTTTCTGCAAGGTGACACGAGGAGCTTCTTCAAGGTCTTTAGTAAATTCACCCACAATTTCTTCAATGATATTTTGTAAACTGATGAGACCTTGGATATCACCATACTCATCCACTACTAAACCGATAGTTTGGCGCTGTCCACGAAAATTCAGCAATTGTTGATTAGCGCTGGCACCTTGTGGGATAAAATAAATCTCTTCCGCCAATGCCAATACACTTTCTTTATTTAAAGTTTGTTTTTGCAGCACGATAAAAACTCGGCGCAAATTTAGCATGGCTTGGGCATGATTGATATCCCCTTTATATAAAGGGGCAAAAGAATAAGGGCATTCAAACAACTGATTTAAAATCTCCTCCCAGCTTTGATCAATATCAATGCCCCAAATTTCACTGCGTGGAACCATAATTTCTTCCACCGTGACCTGCTCTAAATCCAAGACATGCAGTAACATTTTTTTATAATGAGGCGAAGTGATACCTTTATTATCATCTAATAAGGTTTTTAATTCATCTATGCTCAATGATTCCAAGCGAGAGACATCATAATGAGCTCCAAACAGGCGCAATAACGCATTTCCTATGACATTGATCAGCCATACCAATGGATACAGTAAAGTGAGTAAAAATTTTAAAATACCGGAAGAGTATAGTGCGACAGGTTCCGGGTTTAATGCTGCCAAAGTTTTAGGAGCACTCTCGCCAAAAATTAATACCAGAAACGTGAGGATGATAGTGCCGATTAAAACACCAATTTCGCCATAAAAATGCGCCGCAATGAGCGTGGTCAAAGCCGAAGCAAAAATATTGGCGACATTATTTCCGATTAAAATTACTCCTAGTAAACGATCAGGACGATGCAATAAATCCAGGACCCGTTTGGCGCGCTCATCACCTTTACGTACGAGATGCCGCAGTCTAAAGCGGCTCAATGACATTACCCCGGTTTCACTTGCGGAAAAAAATGCCGAGAGTAAAATTAGGAATAAAACAAAAATAATTAATATGATATAGCCTGAACTCATAATAAACCAAAATAACTGATTAGAGAAATGATGATAAGTAAAACTGCTCCACTCAAAGTGGCGTTAATCGCGCGTATACCACGCCAACCCCACCAACGCCTTCCCAAAAGTAAAGCTAAAAAAATTAACCAGGCGATAACGGCTATTAAGGTTTTAGGCAATAGAATCGAATAGTTCCGCAACAAAGAATGGTAACAGTAAACACTAAAACAGATTAATGCAGTTAAAAGAAAAAATCCCCAGCGTGTCACCGAAAATAAACATGACTCCATGGTTTCCAGGGGTGGTAATTTTTGCACCCAACCTCGCCAATTTCCAGTTCTTAACAATCGCTCTTGTAATGCCAATACTAAAGCGAGAAATCCGGCAATGGTCAAAACCAGGACTGTCGTCAATGACAGCAGGATGTGAAATTCAGAATAAGAATTATGCATGAGTATAAAGATCATAGAATCTTTCAATGATAATACAAGAGCTAGAGTATAAACACAATATTAGGTATAATTAGGCCAAAACATTTGTGAGTGATACTATGTTCAATCAATTAAGCGAAAGATTATCCAATGCGATTAAAAACCTTCGCGGTTTAAATCGTCTTTCCGAAGCCAATATTCATGAAACATTGGAACATATCCGCAAAGCCTTGCTGGAAGCCGATGTGGCTTTGGAAGTCGTCCAAAAATTTATAGACGATATTCATCAAAAAGCCATTGGCCAAGTCACTATCGGAAAAACTCAACCAGGTGAAACTTTAGTCAAACTCGTGCAAGATGAACTCACCTTCTTGCTAGGCGACCAACACAGTGAAATTAATTTAAATGCTCCCAGCCCCATCGTTTTTCTTATGGCCGGGTTACAAGGCTCCGGCAAAACCACAACCACCGCTAAATTGGCTCGCTGGTTGCAAAATATCAAGAAAAAATCAGTTATGCTGACTTCTGCTGACGTTTATCGTCCTGCTGCTATCGAACAATTAGCCGTTTTGGCCAAACAAGTTGGCGCGCATTATTTTCCTAGCACATCGAAAGATGAACCTGTCCAAATTGCTCGTCAAGCCCTAGAACAGGCCAAAAAACAATTTGTTGATGTGTTGATTATTGATACTGCCGGACGCTTGCACATTGATGACGAGTTAATGAAAGAAATTTCCCAAATCAATGCCGCCGTAAACCCCACCGAAACTCTGTTGGTAGTCGATAGCATGACAGGCCAAGATGCCGCTAAAGTCGCCAAGACTTTTAATGAAGCTCTGCCTTTAACGGGCGTCATTTTGACTAAAACCGACGGCGATGCCCGAGGTGGGGCCGCTCTTTCCATGCGCATTATCACCGGCAAACCGATTAAATTTATGGGTTCTGGGGAAAAGGTCGACGCGCTAGAGCCTTTTCATCCACAACGAGTGGCGACCCGTATTTTAGGAATGGGGGATATCGTTAGCTTAGTTGAAGAAGCTCAGCAAAAAATTGATAAAGAGCAAGCCGTTAAAATGGCTAAAAAGCTTCAAAAAGGCTCGCGCTTTGATTTTAACGATTTTTTAACTCAGCTTGAACAAATGAAAAAAATGGGCGGGGTTCAATCTATGCTGAACAAATTGCCCATGATGGGTCAAATGCCCGCTAAAGCGGCTGCATTTATGGATGATAAATTATTTATTAAAATGGAGGCGATTATCCGCTCAATGACGGAAAAGGAGCGTCTCTTCCCGGCCCTAATTACGAATTCAGGCTCTCGCAAACAACGCGTGGCGCGCGGCTCAGGAACGACTCCACAGGATATCTCTAAATTTTTAAAACAGTTCGCGCAAATGGAAAAAATGCTGAAAAAATTACAAGGACAAAAAATGGCTAAACGCCTTCAGCAAATGCAAGGCCAAATCCCAGACGAATGGCAAGGGAAATTTTAATCAGAGGTCTAAAAATTTTTTAAAATCAATAACTTTCTATGCTACAAGGGCGAATTCCATTAATCCTGACCATTTGCTTACGGCTTAAGTCTTCTTCAGGTAAAGACAGTGATTACTTCCTTGGGCAGAAATGGCTGGTATATTAGAATGGTCTGGAGATATATTGGGAATAGGCGCTTCCAATTCAGGGGGAGGTATTGTAATATTTAAAATTTCTGGTAGTCTATTAAATCAATTTTTATTAACAGGTGCTGATTTTGTATGGTAGTTATTCGCTTATCCCGTGCTGGAACTAAAAAAGTCCCTTTTTATCATGTTGTTGTTGCAGATAGCCGTAAGCCCCGCGATGGCCGTTTCATTGAACGCCTCGGTTTTTACGATGCTGTCGCGAAAGGCAAAGCAACTCGAATTGAAATAAATAAAGAACGAGTTGAATATTGGATTAGTAAAGGCGCTCAACCTTCAGAAAGGGTTGCCCATGTTCTTAAAGAATTTAAACAATTCGGAATAACAGGGGCTTATCCAGAAAAAAAACCCAAGAAAAAGGTGAAGCCAGAATCCACTGAAAGTTCAGAAAGCCAAACCTAAAATGGCCCAATGTTTCCATTCTCTTTTGACCAGGTGATATTTTGACCGTAAAGCCTTTAGTTGTCGGTCGCTTTGGCAAGAGTTATGGCATTAAAGGTTGGCTTCGAGTCCATTCTTTAACCGATCCTCCTGAGAATATTTTGCATTATTTTCCTTGGCAAACTCAATTTTCAGGAGAATGGCGCCACATAGAAATAAGTAGCTTCAAACAAGTCAGCAAACAAATTCTCGTTAAAATTGCCGAATGCGACACTCCTGAACAAGCAAAAATTTACGCAAACATACCCATTGCCATTGATCGCCAACAACTTCCACCCCTGCCGGAGGGTGAATATTATTGGATAGAGCTGATCGGCCTTAAAGTCCTTAATAAAAAACAGGAAGTACTCGGTTTTGTCGATTCACTGATGGAAACCGGTTCTAATGATGTTTTGGTGGTTAAAGGCGAACGCAAGCGATTATTACCTTATACCAAAGAAGTCATTAAAGCGATTAATCTCAAAGAAGGCGCCATTATCGTAGACTGGGATTGGGATTTTTAATTTTATGCAGATACATGTGATCACTTTATTTCCCGTCATGTTCCAGGCTTTAAATTATGGAATTGTAGGTCGAGCCATTGAAAACCAGCTACTGCAACTTCAGTTTTGGAATCCCCGTGATTATACCCATGATATCCATCATAGCGTAGATGATCGCCCGTACGGCGGAGGCCCTGGAATGGTAATGAAATACCTCCCTTTGCAGCAAGCCATCCATTCAGCAAAAGCAACATTAAAGGGCAAAGCTCCGGTTTTGTATTTATCTCCTCAAGGCCGCCCACTCAATCAAGCTCATATCACTACCCTAGCTCAAAAACCGGAATTAATTTTATTATCAGGCCGTTATGAAGGGATCGATCAGCGCTTGATCGACTGCGAAGTAGATGAGATTTGGTCTGTAGGAGATTATGTGGTCAGCGGTGGTGAATTGCCCATCATGATGTTGATAGACGCCATGGCTCGATTACTCCCAGGCGCCTTAGGCGATCCTCAATCCGCCGTCCAAGATTCTTTTAGCCATGGCTTATTGGACCACCCCCACTATACCCGTCCACTCGAAATTGATGGCCGGCAAGTCCCCGCGGTGTTGCGCAAGGGTGATCATAACGCCATAAAACGCTGGAGATTAAAACAATCGTTAAAAAATACTTGGCAAATGCGCCCAGATCTGATTAAAATAGCGGTTCTCAGTTCAGAACAGCAACAGTTGTTGGACGAAGTTATTCGAGAGGTATAAAAAAATGCAAAACAAAATTATTCAAGCGCTCGAAGCCGAGCGTATGCAAGGCAAAAAAATGGCTAAATTTGCCCCAGGCGACTCTGTCGTTGTTCAAGTTAAAGTCAAAGAGGGCGACCGAGAACGCATCCAAGCTTTTGAGGGCGTTGTTATTGCTACCCGAAACCGCGGTTTAAACTCTGCCGTTACCGTTCGTAAAATTTCACACGGCGAAGGCGTGGAAAGAGTTTTCCCGATTTACAGCCCGATGGTGGAAAGCATTCAAGTCAAACGCCGAGGCCAAGTCCGCCGCGCTAAACTTTATTATTTGCGCAATCTTGAAGGCCGCAAAGCCCGCATCAAAGAAAAATTGAGCAAAGAGCTGACCCGCGGTTCCGAAACAAGCCCCGCAGCCGAGTAATAGCAATTCCATTAAAGGGGAGAACACGATTCTTCCCTTCCAAGCACACACCCCAACCTAATTTAAATTTTCCTTACCACCGTTGGAAAATAACACGCTAACCAGGCGGCGATTAACAATCCAATGGGCAGAATACTTAACGCTAATTGATATTGATGCAAAGGGTAATGCTGACCATGCCTGCTCGATAAAGCCAGTAAAAAACCGGCTAAAGGTTGCATCAAAGGCGCGCTTCCCACTGACAACATATTCAAAAACCCCACACTGGTAGAGCGCATGTAACTGGGAGCGATCTCATTAGCAATAACAATCGTGAGTACGTAAGCGCTGCCAGTAAAACCTAACAACACCATTAACACACAAACCATCCCCACCGGCATCTGCGGGAAATATAAAATTAAACAGATCAACAGCGCCGTTGCCAGCGCCCCACCTATCGTAATAATGTGACGACAAGCCAATTTTCCGTCTAACCAAGCCAAAACCGGCCCGCCTATGCAAACTCCAATAAAAACCAAATTACAAATAAAGGCAGCCATGGTCAACGAAACCCCGTGGGCAATTTGCATAAATTGCACACCCCATAACGCAATAAATACCGTTTGCACGGCAAACATGAGACCAGAATAAACCCCATTGACCCAAACGACGCGATTATTGATAAGCATTTTGATATCCTTCCAAAAATCGATCTCAGGCCTGGGAGCAGGCACTGTGCCAGGAGGCGAATCTCGCACGATCAGCCAAATTAAAACACCGATGATTACCCCCAATATTGCCGCACCTTGGATAGAAGCGCGCCAACCAAAATGCAATACCAAATGCGCCAGCAAAGTACCGCCAAACATCGCGCCAAACATCCCCAAAGTTTCTGCCACCGCTACCATAATGGCAAAACGATTGATAGGAAACCAACGGGAAATTAAGTTTAACGAACCCACGAAAGCAAAAGCCGCGCCCAAGCCCATTGTCATACGCCCGATTACGGCCCAGGTTAAATGCTCAGCCGTGGCAAAAATCCAACATCCTAATCCACATACTAAAGCACCTAAAGACAACAATAAACGAGGACCAAATCGATCCATCAAAATGCCCGCGGGGGCTTGCAAGGTCACATAAATATAGTAATAAACACTGGCTAAAAGTCCTGCTCCTAACGCATTTAAAGAAAAACTTTCCATTAAGCCGCCGACAATATCGGCTGACGAGAGTTGTAAGAAAAATTGAAATAATAGAAATGCAGCTGATACGCTCCAGACTACCCACGCTAAAATATTTTTTGGTAATTTATTTAATAAAAAAAACATCAAATTAGTATCAACCATTTTTCTGATCAACGTCAATGCCGGGCCTGGCCGAAATCAGAGCTCCCTCATTCAAATCAAAACCGTGAAATGTCAACAGACCCTAAATAGAATATCAAATTTGGAAAGATTAAGTTACAATTCATTCACTATGACACAGCAGATATGGTGGGGCATCGTTGAGGACTTCGCGGCTATTGAAATAAACGGCTTAGACGCAGAAGCATTTTTACAAGGGCAATTGACTTGTGATGTGGCTTCTATAAAGTCAGGTCAGACAATCCCTGGCGCTTGTTGTGATCATAAAGGCCGCATGCAAGCTAATGGCTGGATAGGCCGTATAGAAGATCGTTTTATCCTATTTATCCCTTCAGCCTTAGCAACCTTGATTGCCGACCATTTACATAAATTTGCTGTTTTTTCTAAAGTGCAATTAATTAAAAAAAATCACTGGCAAGCGATAGTCTATTGCGACAATGAGCTGGTCAATTTACCAATAGAGGGCGCTTTAAAGGGCCAAGCTTACTCTACCCATTGGCTGATCGCTCAGGACCAAAATATAACCCGTATCAAAACGCAATTGGAAAAAATCTCTTTGCCGGTAACGCAAAATGAATTAAAATTATTATTAGTCCAACACAAAATCGCCTTCGTCGCGCCACCCACCCGCGGACTGTTTATCCCCCAAATGTTCGGCTTGGAAAAAATCGGCGGAGTGAGCTTTCAAAAAGGCTGCTATGTGGGTCAAGAAGTGATTGCCCGCACTCAACATTTAGGCCAATTGAAACGGCAATTGCAAATATTGAAACTGACTTGCTCTCAATCAGAAAAACCCGCACCCGGTGAGGCCATTTTGGACGGACAACGTGAAATAATGGGAAACGTAGCCGCTATCGCGGTAGAAAATAGCAAAAATTTTCAAGTGCTGGCGGTAGTGCAAGACCGGGCATTGACCCATCCCCTGTTCACCCTCCAGCATAAAGAGCTGTATTTTTAAATTGCTTGATCTACTGTATCATGGAAATCCATTTTGAGGTTAACCATGGAAGCAGATCAACCTAAAAAACCACCAAGCCGTTTTCGCCGCAAACCAGTTATTTTCGCCATTGGATTGATTGTCTTTGTTATTCTTCTTTTAACTATTTTGCATTCCTGTTTCCGCCCTATCCCCAAGCCCAAAAAACCCCCTACCCCCGTTTCATTATTTCAGGCAACCCACAGCGACGTTCCCGTTTATTTAAGCGCCTTAGGCTCAGTTATTCCAATTAGCACCGTGACTGTGCGAACTCAGATTAACGGCACTCTTCTCAAAATCTATTATCGCGAAGGGCAAATGGTGAAAGCCAATGAGTTATTGGCCGAAATCGATCCCCGGCCTTTTTTGGCCCAGCTGGAGTCTTTTGAAGGACAGTTGGCGCGAGACCAAGCCCAATTAGAAAACGCGCGAGTGGATTTACAACGCTATCAAAAACTCTATCCTCAAGGTGCGATTTCTCAACAAGTGTATGACACACAAGCCGCATTGGTGAAACAATTGGAGGGTGTGGTCAAATTCGATCAAGGCCAAATAGATCAAATTAAAGTAAACCTGATTTATTGCCGTATTAAATCCCCCATTAATGGCCGGGTGGGGTTACGATTAGTCGATCCGGGCAATTATGTGCAAACCGCCGATAATACGCCTCTCGTCGTCGTGAACAATGTTCAGCCTATTACCGTCGTCTTCGCTTTACCCGAAGACAATATTCCAGCTATCGCTGATGCGATCGCCACCGGTAAGCCGGTGATTGCTAAAGCCTATGATCGCACTCAAAATACTTTATTGGACACCGGAGCACTATTAACGATAGACAATCAAATTAACTCCGCCACCGGCACCGTTAATTTACGCGCTCAATTCCCTAATAAAAAATTAAAGCTTTTTCCAAATCAATTTGTGAATGTCAATTTGTTGGTGAATTGTTTATCAAACGCGATTATTGTGCCCACAGCAGCAATTCAACATGGGCCTGAGGGCAGTTTTGTGTATGTTTATTCCAACCAGAACCAAACAGTGGCATTAAAAAAGATCAATGCCGGAATCGTTTATGGGCAATACACCGTGATTAGCAGTGGAATTAATTTGGGAGAGTGGGTAGTGACTGAAGGCGTAGACCAGTTGACTAACGGCGCTAAAGTCACACTGGCGAGCAAAGGCAATCAATGAGTTTATCTAAGCCTTTTATCCAACGCCCCATCACAACTTCCTTACTCATGATCGCTCTACTTTTGGCAGGCTTAGTCTCATATAAACTGTTGCCGGTGTCAGCCTTGCCCCAAATCGATTACCCTACTATACAAGTGGTCGCCACTTATCCTGGGGCTAGCCCCGAAGTCACTGCATCAGCAGTGACTTCGCCTCTAGAACGTCAACTGGGACAAATGTCAGGCTTAACCCAAATGACCTCCAGCAGTTCCAGCGGCGCCATGAATATTACCCTTCAATTCAATCTGGCTACCTCATTAGACGTAGCAGAACAAGAAGTCCAAGAAGCTATTAATGCCGCCGCCACGTTTTTGCCCTCAGATTTACCCAATCCTCCCATTTACAATAAAGTGAACCCCGCTGATGCGCCGATTTTAACTTTAGCTTTAACTTCCAGTACTATCCCCTTGCCGCAAGTGGAGGATTTTGCCGACACTCGGTTAGCTCAAAAAATTTCTCAATTACCGGGAGTCGGCTTAGTCAGTATCAGCGGGGGACAACGCCCTGCCGTGCGCATTCAAGCCAATCCCTTACAGCTGGCGGCTTACGGGCTGACTTTAGAAGATTTACGAGCTGCTATCATCTCCGCCAACGTCAACACGGCTAAAGGCAATTTCGACGGACCAAGCCAATCTTATATTATTAATGCTAATGATCAATTACAAACCAGCGCTGAATATAAACCGATTATTTTAGCCTACAATCAAGGCGCCCCGGTGCGCCTGCACGATGTCGCAAATGTCATCGACTCTTCTGAAAACGTTCAGCAAGCCGCCTGGATGAACAATACTCCCGCCATTATCCTCAATGTTCAGCGCCAACCTGGCGCCAATGTCATTGCCGTGGCAGATCGAATCAAAACATTGCTACCGCAAATTCAAATGAGTATGCCAGCAGCAATGCGGCTTGCCATCCTCACTGACCGAACTCAAACTATCCGCAGCTCCATTGCTGACACTCAATTTGAATTGATTTTAGCGGTCATTTTAGTCATCGGCGTTATTTTTGTTTTTCTACGTAATGTATCCGCAACCATTATCCCCAGTTTTTCGGTTCCGCTGTCGTTGATCGGCACTTTTAGTCTCATGTATCTGCTGGATTTTAGTATCAATAATTTAACTTTGATGGCTTTAGTTATCGCGACAGGATTCGTGGTGGATGACGCCATCGTCATGATCGAAAATATCACGCGCTATATGGAACAAGGTCATTCACCGCTCCAAGCCGCTCTAAAAGGTTCGGGACAAATCGGTTTTACTATTTTATCTCTCACAGTCTCTCTCATCGCCGTGCTTATCCCGCTATTATTTATGCAAGAAATCATCGGGCGTTTGTTTAGGGAATTTGCCGTTACTTTAGCGGTGGCAGTGCTACTATCCGGCTTGGTTTCTTTAACTTTAACACCGATGTTATGTTCACGTATCTTAAAACCGCATCATCATACCAGCCGTTCTACTTCTTGGACTATCGATCATTACCGCCGCGGGCTCGAATGGGTATTCCTTCATCAAAGTTTTATTTTATTATTCACTTTGGGAATTTTATTAATGACCTTGATGTTGTTTTATTTTATCCCCAAAGGCTTATTTCCAACCGAAGACACCGGCGTTATTCAAGGTATCTCCGAAGCGCCGCAGACTATTTCTTTTTCTGCCATGGTAGAACGGCAACAAGTTTTGGCCCAAAACGTCCTGAAAGATCCTGCGGTCGCTAATGTGGCTTCGTTCATCGGCATTGATGGCATCAATCCCTCTCTAAACAGCGGCAGAATTATGATCACTTTAAAACCCTTGGCTAAGCGCAAAATCAGCGCCGAAGAGATTATTCAGAGATTGAATAATAGGTTATCTCAGAAAGTTAAAGGGATACGTTTATACTTACAATCGACTCAAGATATCACTTTAAACAATCGTGTCACTCGAGGCCAATTTCAATTCAGTTTAAATTCACCCCATGCTGACGAACTGAGTTTATGGGCGGGACGCTTCATGGAAAAATTAACAAACTCCCCGGCTTTAAGAGACCTCGCCAACGAGCAACAAAATCACGGACTGGAAACCTATCTCCATTTCGATCGGGATACGGCTTATCGACTAGGCTTGACCGCACAGGCCATTGATAATACTTTGTATGACGCGTTTGGTCAGCGCCAAGTCTCCATTATGTTCACCCAATCCAATCAATACCGAGTAATTTTAGAAACTTTGCCGTCTTTTCAAGAAAGCCCTCAGGCTTTAGAGCAGATTTTTATTAATACATCGCAGAACTCGGCAGTGATACCCAACAATGCCGCCATCATTAACAATACCAGTTCATCCACTCCCTTTTCAATTTTAAGCAACGCCACGTCATCAACCCTTAGCAATACACCAGGCAGTATTTCGACTTTAAGCGCACCGGTCAGTAGCACCTCTCCCAACAATACCGTCCCTGCCCACCCAATTAATAATTCTACTGGAGGCGCAATCCCGTTAAGCGCGATCACCACTCGCACCCTGAGCAACGGCCCTTTGATCATCTCCCGTCAAGGTCAATTTCCAGTGGCGACTCTCTCATTTAATTTAGCGCCTGGTCACACTTTAGGAGAAGCGGTCAACACCATTAATCAAACCGTGGAAAGCATCCACTTGCCGCATAGCATCACTACTCAATTTGAAGGGGCAGCAGCGGCTTTTCAAAGTTCTCTAAAAAATGAAGGCTGGCTGTTACTCGCCGCCATTGTGGTGGTATACATTGTGCTGGGTGTTTTATACGAAAGTTATATCCATCCCATCACTATCTTATCTACCTTACCCTCTGCGTGTATGGGCGCCTTGTTAGCATTATGGTTGAGTGGTGGCTCACTTAATGTCATCGCTGTAATCGGTATTATTCTTTTGATAGGCATCGTAATGAAAAACGCCATTTTGATGATTGATTTTGCCTTGGAATTGGAACGCGAACAAAGTCAATCTGCCGCCGAGGCCATTTATCAAGCCGCACTGCTGCGTTTTAGACCGATTTTGATGACTACCGTTGTCGCTATGCTGGGTGCATTACCTCTGGCTTTTGGTTCTGGTATGGGGTCGGAATTGCGCCGGCCTTTGGGAGTGGTGATTATTGCTGGATTATTTGTTAGTCAACTATTAACGCTGTTTTCCACCCCCGTAATTTATTTATCATTTGATCGACTATCACAGCGTATGGCGCGGTGGAGATCACGTTGGGTTAATCCTCCGAGGCAACCATGAATTTATCTAGCATTTTTATTTCCCGGCCAGTAGCGACTACTTTATTGGCTTTGGGGCTGGCCATCGCCGGGATCATTGCATTTTTACTTTTACCGGTCGCGTCTTTACCTGAAGTCGAGTTTCCAACCATCACGGTACAAGCCGGATTACCGGGAGCTAGCCCTGAAATTATGGCCACTTCAGTCGCTGCGCCTTTAGAAAGACAATTAGGACAAATCGCCGGCCTTAACCAATTGACTTCTGCCAGTAATTTAGGAGCAACCACGTTGGCTTTGCAATTTGATTTATCACGTAATATCAATGGGGCCGCCAGGGATGTGCAAGCTGCCATTAATGCCGCGCGGAACCGGTTACCCGTCAATTTACCCAGTAACCCTACCTATCGTAAAGTGAATCCGGCTGATGCTCCGATCATAATCTTAAACCTGGTGTCAGATTCCTATACCACTGGGCAAATGTATGACGTCGCCTCGACAATTTTGCAGCAAAAATTATCGCAAATCGATGGGATAGGTCAGGTGATCATCGCGGGAAGCTCGCTCCCGGCGGTGAGGGTGGAACTCAATCCCACGGCCTTGGGGAAATACGCGATTTCATTAGAAAACGTTCGCAATACACTCGTATCATCCACCGTCAATAGTCCAAAAGGTCAGTTGACGGGCCTAAATCAGGCCAGCCAAATCACTGCCAATGATCAATTACTCCATGCCGAAGATTATCAGCCGTTAATTCTGCGCTATTTCAACGGCGCCCCGGTGCGGATTAACGATGTTGGCGAAGTGGTGGATTCCGTCGAAAATGTCCGAGCAGCAGGGTTATTAGATGGAAAACCCGCGGTAATTTTAGTCATTTTCAAACAACCCGGCGCCAATGTCATCAAAACAGTCGATCACGTGCGCCGTATCCTGCCGCAATTACAAGCTGATATCCCCACCGGGATGCGCTTGATTATCTCCATGGACCGCACGCCTACCATTCGCGCTTCGTTACATGACGTGGAACTGACATTAATTGTTTCCATCATTTTAGTTATTCTAGTCGTGTATATTTTTTTGGGAAGTGCGCGGGCCGCATTAATTCCCAGCGTCGCTGTTCCCTTGTCACTTTTGGGCACTTTTGTGGTGATGTATTTGCTCGGGTATAGTTTAAATAATTTATCGCTCATGGCTTTAACCATCGCGACGGGTTTTGTGGTAGATGACGCTGTCGTGGTTCTGGAAAATACTTCACGTCATATTGAAGCGGGAATGCAACCCATGGCCGCCGCCTTGCGGGGCGCGAAAGAAGTGGGTTTTACGGTGTTATCCATGAGCGTGTCATTGGTGGCTGTGTTTATTCCCATTCTCTTGATGGGCGGATTAGTGGGGAGATTATTTCGTGAATTTGCGGTAACATTATCCTCGGCGGTATTAATTTCTCTGTTGGTTTCATTAACCGTAACGCCAATGATGTGCGCTCGCATTCTTAAAATCAATCCGCCGTACCAGCACAAACATCTGCATGCATTAGTTATTCAAGGACATCATTTTTATAAAAACACCTTAAATTCAGCAATTGACCGATCTAGCTTCATGTTAATGCTAGTGGTTTTGGCCATTATAGCCAGTGTGGTGTTGTTTGTGATCGTGCCCAAGGGTTTTTTTCCGCAACAAGATACTGGCAGAATTATTGGCACCATCATTGCAGAGCAAGATATTTCTTTCCAATTAATGCGACAAAAATTACAACAATATATGGATATCCTCATGCAAGATCCTGCCGTGGCGCATGCGGTAGGAGTCACCGGTATCACGACTTCTAACGCCGGTAATGTTTTTATTACTTTAAAAAAGCTCAATCAACGGCGAAAAAGCGTGGATCAAGTTATCTCACGTTTGCGCGGAAAATTATCGCACGTACCGGGCGCTAATCTTTACTTACAAGCGGCACAGGATTTAGTTATCGGCGCCAGATTTGCCAACGCTCAGTATCAATTTACTTTATTTGCGGATACCATCACCAATCTCAACACCTGGTCTGCCAGAATTTTGAAAAAACTGAAAGATTTGCCGGAAATCACTGATCTGAGTACCGATCAATTGAATTCAGGTTTGCAAACTTTTGTGACTTATGATCGCAATACCCTGTCGCGTTTTGGTCTGACCGCTCAAGTTTTAGATAATACGCTAAACGATGCTTTCGGTCAGCGCCAGATTGCTGTGTTGTATCACTCGCGCAATCAATACCATTTGGTGATGGAAGTCGCGCCACCCTTTTGGCAAACACCGGAAGCTTTAAAATTGATTTATATCCCCTCTTCCAATGGTAATCCCGTGCCTTTATCAGCCATCAGCAGTTTTGCGAATTTCAATACTTTATTGGCAGTCAATCACACCAATCAATTTCCCTCGGCGACGTTTTCTTTCAATCTTCAAGAAAATATTTCCCTTGGAAAAGTCGTGGATAAGATTACCCAAGAGATTCAAGCCTTACGTTTACCCAGTGAAGTTCGCGGTATTTTTCAAGGCAGTGCGCAAGCCTTTCAGCAATCCTTAAAGGGGATGCCGCTGTTAATTTTAGTCGCTTTAGCGGTGGTTTATTTAGTGCTGGGAATCCTTTATGAAAGTTTGTTGCACCCCCTCACCATTTTGTCCACCTTACCCTCCGCGGGTGTCGGCGCTTTGTTGGCTTTGTTGTTGACTCGCACTGATCTAACTATTGTGGCTTTTATCGGTATTTTTTTGCTGATCGGCATTGTCAAAAAAAACGCAATCATGATGATCGATTTTGCTCTCGAAGCGCAACGCCACGAAAAAAAAATCCCCCAACAGGCGATCTACGAAGCCGCGTTACTCCGCTTTCGTCCCATCATGATGACCACGTTAGCGGCTATGTTTGGCGTATTACCTTTAGTTTTGGGATTTGGAGTCGGCGCGGAATTGCGCAGACCTTTAGGGATTGCGATTGTCGGCGGACTCATGCTCAGTCAGTTGTTAACGCTCTATACGACACCCGCTATTTATCTTTCTTTAGAGAAAATAAAAAATTATTGGAAGTTAAATAAGGCTGTTTCATGGACAAAATAATTTTTTTTAGCCTAATTTGTTTAGCAATGGGATTATGTGCTTGTAAAATAGGACCCAATTATGTCGCCCCGAAAGTGACGATACCCCAATATTATAAAGAAGCCAAGCTTCCGTCAGGATGGAAATTGGCAACGCCGAGTGATGATATTGATCGTGGCAGTTGGTGGTGTATTTTCAACGATCCCATATTGGACTCGCTAGAAACGCAATTAAATATGGGTAATCAAAATGTGGCGGCAGCTCAGTCCCAATATTTACAATCCCTGGCGCAAGTGGCGGAAACCCGTTCTGCTGCTTATCCAGTGATTTCTTCTCTCTTATCTTTTGAAAGGCAAAAACCGCCAGAATCTGCTTTTAATGACACCTCAGGGACAGGCACGGCGACCACGACCCCCAATACGCCAACGGGCAACGCCATCGCTAAACAGGCTACCAAACCTTTTAACACTTATATTTTAAGCTTTAATGTGTCCTGGGAACCGGATTTATGGGGCGGTTTACGACGAGCTTTGGAATCTAGCGCCGATTCCGCGCAAGCGGCAGCGGCATTAGTGGCTTCGGTTAGATTATCTTCTCAAGCTTTGCTCGCTCAATATTATTTTCAATTGCGCACATTAGATAATTTACAAATTGTATTAAACAAAAATGTCGCGGCACAAGCTAAATTACTGAAGATAACCCAAGCGCGTTATCGCGTGGGGGTGGCTTCATTAGCGGATGTGGCGCAAGCACAAGCAGCTTGGGAAGCCGCGCGCGCTCTTGCAGTCGATAATGGCGTGGATCGGGCGTTATTCGAACATGCCATCGCCGTTTTAATCGGCAACCCTCCAGCGCTTTTTTCAATAAAACCGGAACCCGTTCATTTCAAACCGCCGATAATTCCTGCGCAATTACCTTGTGAATTATTAGAGCGCCGTCCTGATGTGGCGCAAGCGGAACGCACGGTTGCGGCGGCCAATGCTCAAATTGGCGTGGCGCTAGCAGCTTTTTTTCCTACTATTCCTTTATCGACTTCGTTTGGTTTTCAGACAAATCGTTTGCATGAGTGGTTTAGCAGCCCTTCATTTTTTTGGACTTTAATGGTGCAAGCAATGGAAACTATTTTTGACGGCGGTTTAAGAGCTGCACGTCTGGCGGAAACAAAATATGCTTATCAACAAACCGTTGATAATTACCGTCAAGTTTTATTAACGGCATTTCAAAATGTGGAAGACAATCTGTCTACTCAAAGGATCCTGCGGCGTGAGGCTGGTGTACAACAACAAGCGGTGACCACCGCGCGCTTAGCATTAAGATTGACAAAAGCAAACTATCAAGCCGGTACTAACGATTTAACTTCTGTGCTGATCAGTCTGGGTTCGGTTTATACGGCCGAAGCAAATTGGACCACTATCCGAGGGAGACAAATGACCGCGGCAGTTAATTTGATTACCGCCCTGGGCGGCGGCTGGAACGTTCATGACGCGCTTTCATTGCCGCCGACGCCTTGAATATTATCTAAAGTCATGGCAGATTCGTCATACTCTTTTTTTGTTGTTCTTCTGACTCTCGCTCTGACTCTAAGTCTTCCTCATCTAAATCTAATTCTTCTATTTCTTTTCGGTTTGTTTCAAAAACATATGAGTTAAATTTTAATTGACCGATGTGTGCTTGTTGCTCCGGTGAGCCATAACCCCGCCTCGATAACTCTAAAATAATTGTCTCATTTCGTTCTTTTAAAGCTAAATCCAATAATTTTTTTAAACAAGTCCGTTTAAAATCCGGTTCTAATGAATCAAACAGAGTCCAATCAAGATTATGATCATTTTCTATTAATCTGTTAAATGATTTCTCTATTAATTCAAAATTCTGGGTCTGGAGGCCATCCTTTAATCCAAAATTAATATCAAAATAAAGATATTCAAAACCAGTTGTAAGAATTTTAATACCATCATCCGCACTTAATTTTAAACTATTGGCAAAAGGATGGTATGGAACTTCAGAGTTTTTTATTTTGACTACAAAAATTAAATTACGGTTGATCAAATCCTCAAGGACTTCATCACAAAAAGGAATGATATCTTCGATAACCAAAGTTTTAGAGTAATGTATATTTTTATAAACGCAATTCGTAAAAATTCCATTAAAATTCGTAAAAAAACACCTTATATCATCATTCTGTTTTTGAAAATATATTGTAGCGGGCTCAGGTTTAAAATCAACGACTGGTAATAATGCATATCGATATTGAACTTGATCACAATCACATAATATCTGGGGAATATCTCGCACGAAGTATTGCTTTTCTGCCCAGGGATCGCAAATAATGGCGTCATTCCCCCAGGTTGTGTAATCATTCGGATCACTCTTTTCGTCACGCCCTAAAACAATGAAGGTATGGTTTCCATTATTTTGTGCAAAGTCCACATTGCGCATAATTATAAAATGCTCTACACGGATATCTAAACCTAATTTTTTTAAAAAATGAGTAAGCACCCATACTTTTTCGCCACAACTCCCCCATTGGCTTTCTTCAGCCAATTTGGCTGATATGGCAGAATAGACACATAATAGAGCTTGTTCTATTAATGCCTGTTCATGACAGAATTTAATAAAAAATAAGTTGAACTCTGAACAAATCAGTTGTATTGTAGCACGAAAAGCATTAAAATCATGATACCTTCTTTTCCATGCTTTATATTCGATTTCATTATTTTTGATATCCGATAAGCCACCACGAGAAACAATACGATTAGTCACCCCTATTGCAATTTGAGCTAAGTGACTAAACCGGTAGGCTTGATCTGAAGGTTTCTGGTAATGGAAATATAACCGGTCTTTATGTGAATACTTCCAATAAAACCATGCGATATCGCAGGGTAAGGTTTGTTTTTGTTTCAATTTCATTTCGCTTAGGTAATTAGCAACAATATCATTAATTTTTTGCAGATGTTTACCGCTGTCTTTCTTTATTTGATTTTCTTTTATTTCAGCTTGAATCCGCTTCTTTATTTCAGAGGAAAGCTTTTGCTCTAGTGAAGGAAGTATTTTTTGTAAATCCTGCAGAATGACTTCATTGATATCGTATCCCTTCTGACCTGTTATTAATCCATTTATTACTTCTACATTGACTTTTTTTTCTCGCCACATAACTCTTATTTTATTAATTATTAAAAAATATTAGATTAATGCTAGAAACTTAAGTAAATATGAAATGGAATCAATCACGCGATCAAAAATGATTGATAAAGACTGTTGAATAGACTTATTTAAGTCTGTTTCGTCGGTAATGCACAGACAAGCTGCGCGTATCAACTACTTCCAAGATGATGTTTAATTGCGGTTGGGATTATCTCTTAATAAGGGGAATAAAATCACATCGCGAATCGAAGCGCTATCAGTCAATAACATCGCTAAGCGATCTATTCCAATTCCCTCACCCGCGGTAGGGGGCAAACCATATTCTAATGCGGTAATATAATCCTCATCGTAAATCATGGCCTCTTCATCCCCTTCTTCACGGGCTTGTACCTGCTGCTGAAATCTTCGCGCTTGATCTTCTGGGTCATTTAACTCCGAAAAACCATTAGCCAGTTCTCTACCCGCAATATAAAGTTCAAATCGGTCTGTAATAAAAGGATTTTGGTCGTTAGCCCGGGCCAAAGGAGAAACTTCCGCCGGATATTCCGTAATAAACGTGGGCTGTACTAACTTTTCCTCTACGAGAATCTCGAATAAAGCACTTTGTAATTTACCCAACCCGGCACTGTCTGGAACCCCGGCATTATACCGGCGTGCAAGTTCACGGGCTTGAGCCTCATCTTCTAACTGTTCCAATTTAATTTGCGGAGCATATTCCACAATTGCCTCTTTCATAGTTAATCGCCGAAATGTTCGACTTAAGTCGATAGGCATTCCTTGATAACTAAACTGCAAAGTTCCTAATACCTTTTGAGTCACTTCGCGTAGTAATTTTTCAGTAAATTCCATCATGCCCTGATAATCTAAATAGGCTTGATAAAATTCCAACATGGTAAATTCGGGATTGTGACGGGTTGAAATACCTTCATTGCGAAAATTACGATTGATTTCGTAAACTTTCTCCATACCGCCAACCACCAAACGTTTTAAATATAACTCAGGAGCAATACGCAAATATAACTCCATGTCCATGGCGTTGTGATGGGTGATAAAAGGCTTAGCAGCCGCCCCACCCGGTTGAGACTGCATCATAGGAGTTTCCACTTCAACAAAACCGTGACTATCCAGAAAATTGCGTAACTCGCGATTAATACATGAACGTATTTGGAAAATTCGACGCGTTTCTTCATTAGCTAATAAATCTAAATAACGCTGACGAAATCGTTGTTCGTGATCGGTTAAACCGTGGAATTTATCGGGTAATGGACGTAAGGATTTGGCTAATAATCTCAATTCATCTACTTTAATGGATAGTTCGCCAGTTTGGGTTTTAAAAACAACTCCCGAAACTCCGATAATATCACCTAAATCCCAGGTTTTAAATTCTGCATAAACGCCTTCCGGCAAATGATCACGAGCAATATAAAGCTGTATTCGGCCTGACATATCCTGCAGATGCACAAAACTGGCTTTCCCCATCAAACGGCGGGTCATGATGCGTCCTGCCACTTTTACTCTATGGTTTCCTTGGCTGAGGGTAGATTCATCGCAAGTGCCATACTGCTGATGCAATTCCGAAGCGATTGCATCACGCTGAAAATCATTAGGATAAGCTTGACCTTTTTGACGCAAAGCATTTAATTTAGCTTTGCGTTGTGCAATTTGTTCGTTGGATTCAACGTTGGTTTCGATGTCTGCCACTTTACACCCCTTGTTTTAAACTTTCTTCGATAAACGGATCCAAGTCTCCATCCAATACTCCTTGAGTATTGGTGGTTTCATGACCTGTACGTAAATCCTTGATTCTTGCCGCATCCAGCACATAAGAACGGATTTGGCTGCCCCAACTAATGGCGGATTTACCTTCTTCCAAAGCTTGCATTGCGGCCCTTTTTTTTTGTTCTTCTAATTCGTACAACTTGGCTTTTAATTGTTTCATGGCTGAAGCCCGGTTTTTGTGCTGAGAACGGTCGCTTTGGCACTGCACCACGATTCCAGTGGGCAAATGAGTCAAGCGAATAGCGGAATCGGTTTTATTGACATGCTGACCGCCAGCACCACTAGCACGGTAAGTATCGGTGCGAATATCCGCCGGGTTGATCTCAATATGGATATCATCGGAAATTTCAGGAGCAATGAACACGGATGCGAAAGAAGTATGACGGCGATTCCCAGAATCAAAAGGCGATTTTCTTACGAGACGGTGCACGCCAGTTTCCGTACGCAACCAACCAAAAGCATATTCCCCTTCTACTTGGATCGTGGCGCTTTTAATTCCGGCCACTTCACCTGGCGATAACTCAATGATAGTGGTTTTAAAGCCTCGATGATCACACCAGCGCAGGTACATTCGCAGTAACATTTCCGCCCAATCTTGCGCTTCTGTACCGCCGGAACCCGAGTTAATATCTAAAAACGCATTATTCGGGTCCATGGGATGGGAAAACATGCGTTTGAATTCCAAATTTTCAATTCCGCGCTTCAGCCTTTCTACTTCTTGCGCAATTAATTCAATGGTTTCGTGGTCGTTTTCTTCTTTTGCTAAAGCTAATAGTTCGCTATTGTCTTTTATTCCACTGGCTAATTGTTCATAAACATTAACCGTGGTTTCGAGTTGAGCACGCTCGCGGCCCAATTCTTGAGCGAGAGCGGGATTTTTCCAAATTTCAGGGTTTTCTAATTCCGAGTGTACTTGCTCAAGCCTTTGTTTTTTATTTTCGTAGTCAAAGATACCCCCGAAGCGAGTGTAATCGCTCTGTCAGGTCAGCCAGCAAATCAAATATCCAATTTATTTCTAACATATCGCTATTCTCAACATTTCAAGCGCTTATTGCAAGTCCCTTGTCCCTGTCCCGCTTAAGGCGATTACTGAGTTTTAATAATTTTTTCACTTATGTTAATGTGTATTCCTTAATCGCACAGCGAAGGATAGGTCGAATTTTATGCATGAACTTTCTTCATGGATTACGGAAATACCGGATTTTCCTAAACCCGGCATTTTATTCCGGGATATTTCCCCTTTGTTAAAATTTCGATTTTCGGAAACCATTGACGCTATCAGTACTTTATTTTCACCCGCCGAATGGGCTGAAATTGAAATGATTGCCGGTATCGAATCACGCGGTTTTTTATTTGCAGGCGCTTTGGCCTATAAACACAATAAGGGTTTAATAAAAATCCGTAAGCCCGGAAAACTACCTCAAGTCGCTGCTCAAATGCATTATCAATTGGAATACGGCGAAAATTATTTGGAAATGCAAGCAGGACAAGGTCAACGCCTTCTTATTATTGATGATTTAATCGCTACCGGCGGCTCTGTATATGCCGCTGCCGAATTGGCTGATAAGGTTGGCTATCACGTGGTGGGAATCGCTACTCTGGTCAATTTGACTCAACTCAACCGTTTTTCATGGCGAGGAATTTCTTGCCGCTCACTGATCCATTACGGAGAAAAATAATGATAATAGCGCTATTAATTGGTCGTGATGAGCAGGAGCGAGAGCGTTTTCAATTTTTCTTAAGCAGTGTTCTCCGTATTTTACGCTCTTTGCAACCGGATTTAGATTTGCGTGTTTATCCTGATTTAGGGGATGTTAACGATATCCATTTCGCCATTGCTTGGCGAGCGCCGTTAGGAATCTTTGAAACTCTTCCCAATTTACGTTGCATCGCTTCCTTAGGCGCGGGGGTCGATCATTTATTTGCGGATGTAAAGCTTCCCCAAAACATTCCTATCGTGCGAGTGGTTGATCCGGCAATGTCCATGGAAATTACTCAATATGTGGTGGCTTCCGTGTTATTTCGTTTAAAACGTTTTGATCACTGGGAAGAGAGTCAACTCCAAAAAGTTTGGGTCAGAGAACCTCCGTTTCATTTTTTAGATCAAACGGTAGGAGTCATGGGCTTGGGATTTTTAGGGATACACGCAGCGCAAACTTTGCATAATTTAGGCGTTAAGGTTATTGGTTGGAGCAATTCTCCTAAACACCTGAACGGCATCCCTACTTATGCCGGGATGGAAGAATTAAAAGACTTTTTAGCAAATAGTCATGTGGTGGTATGTTTATTGCCGCTGACTCCGCTCACTCGACATATATTGAATTCTCAAAATTTAAGCAGGTTACCCAAAGGAGCTTATTTAATTAATTTGGCCCGCGGCGCACACGTGGGAGAGGCGGATCTATTAGCCGCTTTAGATTCGGGTCAATTGTCCGGCGCCCGGTTAGATGTATTCGAGGAAGAACCGTTGCCGCCGCAACATCCCTTCTGGTCTCACGGAAAAATCCGTATTACACCTCACATTGCGGCAGTAACAAATTTTGCTACAGCCGTACCACAGATTTTTGACAATTTCCTTAGAGTTACTGCGGGCATGACGCCAATTAATACGGTGGACACGTCACGGGGATACTAAATTCACGAGTTAAGCTCTTCAAGCATGTCAATGCGTTTTTTGGTTAGCCATATTTGCCAACTTTGAGAATCTATTTGGGAGTATTTTACTTTGCCAAATTCAACCCAGGCATCGCGGTATTTTAACCACGCTAACTGACTCTTTTTAATACCTTGGCGAGTAATACTGCCATTAGAATAATCGGCATTTTTCTGAATTTGTTGATAGAGCGCATTTAATTGTTGATCGTATTGTACAGCTTGCGATTTGGTATAAACGGGAAAGTGTCCTTGAGAAAATTCTTCTAACGAAGTTAGGAAATCATTTTCTAACGTATCTTGTTCTTCTATCGAAAGGGCCGCTCGCGCAGACCCACTTAGGTCCACTTCATTATTGCTATGTATGCTAAAAAAATTTTTAGCAGACCGTTGCAATTTTTTTAATGCCGTTTTTTCATTGTCATTCCAATTCGTCACTAAGGCAATTAATTTTTTATCACGCTGAGCTTGGTCTATTAAACTGGTTTTTGCTTCACATACTCCTATCATGTATCCGCTGGTGACATCATCACAAAAATCGAAATCTTGTTTCTCATCCCCTTTCGCTCGCAAGTCTAATAAATGCTGCACTCTCGATTCAATTTCCGCGGGAGCAAATCCAGCTTGGCAAGCGAATTTAATCGATAGATCCCAATTTCGCGGGACTCCTTTACCATTGGCGTAAATCATAGTTAAAACACCATAGTCTTTTTTCGCATAAGCGCATAGACGAGCAAGTTTATAATCCACGGGCTGGTGAATGCCATAGTATAAATCCGTGACATCACATTTTTTCAGGTTTTGGATATCGAGATCGGTAGGAATATCTTCTGGGGGGGATGTTTTGAGTAAATATGGCTGGCAGATATTTTTGATTGGTGATGAGACTTGAGTATAGTTAGAATCTTGATCATCTACCGCGTAAATAGAAAAAGGAACAACTAAAGTAAAAAGACTGGGTATAACAATTTTAAAAGTACGCATAAATTGCGTATTATTTCCCATTTCTTTTAAAAGATCAAGCCGACATCAGATCGTCCCCTTGACACTGCTAAAAGCTTACTATTTCAATATCCTTATAAAACAGTAAGCTTTTTACAGATCACCTTATCCTTTCGCTTCGCTATAAACGACTTTATGATGATGAACGTGGTAAGGTTTTTTGTAAGTACGTTCATAGCTTACTTCAGCTGGCCGTTGAGTGGTAGCTATACAGTTTAGTGAGCCGGCAGAACCAAAACCAACCATACCGAACACCCCACCTATTGGGCCACCACCGTTTCGATATCCATAACCAGGGCCATAACCACCGGGCCATCCTGCTCTAACCGTGACATTGTCCACCGGTGCATAGGGTCTTCCGCAATTGGTAACCACATTTGAACCAAACGGCGTCCACGCCAAGAAGTTCATGTCCGGAGTAAAAGGCCCCGCTATATCTAAAGTGGAGCGTCCACCTGCGGGTACCGTACCTGCCACTATTGGGTTATAAACCGCTCCTGCGCTAACCACGAAAGTCACGGGTTGGTTATAGTTATTAACAAAAGTTATGCTTCCGGCATAACTCATAGCAGAGGCGGCTAAAAGTGAAGCCGCAAAAAGACCAATTAAAAGTTTCTTCATAAATATCTCCTCTCAAATAAGTCTTCGAGAGTAAATATAGATCATTTTTTAAACAATATATAATTACATTAAAAAACAATTAGTTAAATTGTATATTTAAATATTTTTCTCTAAAAGGAGGGGGTACAAAGACAGAACTAATAATGCCGCCATGGTAATATTAAAGAGGCGTAAATAACTGGGCTTATATAAAAAACGTTGAATCCAATTACCAAATAAAGTCCAAACGCCTGCGCTAAAAAACACAAAAATAAGAAACACAGCAAATAAAATACTGACATTCAAAATAAAGTGTTCTCCTGAAACGTAAGTCGTAACAGCGACGATAGACATCACCCAAGCCTTTGGGTTTATCCATTGAAACATAATCGCTTTTAGGAATGAAAGGGGTTTTTTAGACTCGACTTTGATAGCGGGTTGGGTAGAAAAAACTATTTGCCAAGCTAAAAATAGTAAATAAGCCGC
The DNA here is from genome assembly GCA_965651935.1 of uncultured bacterium. Taxonomy (GTDB): domain Bacteria; phylum Pseudomonadota; class Gammaproteobacteria; order Coxiellales; family Coxiellaceae; genus JAFEDN01. The sequence goes on along the minus strand of CBFGTC010000004.1, from coordinate 40,519 downwards.
CGAAACAAAGCGTAAAATCGTATAAAGCATGGGCCATCGCACAAATATCGTTCCTAACCCCAAGCTACTGACTAACACTAAAATAGCGAAGCCGAAAGTCACTCCTAAGATGTGTGGTAAAGTGCGGCGAAAACCAAAATTCACTCCAGAAATGAGTAACATAGTATTGTTAGGACCAGGGGTGATGCTGCTGACAAAAGCAAAAATGAGAAAAGCCCATAATAAACTGGAGGAGGACAGCATGGTGAGTATTTTAGATACAATTATAGCCAAATGTCAAACTCATATTTTTCAATTTTAATCAAAAATACCCGCTTTTATTTATTTGTCAAACGCTTAATCGCCGCTTGCAGTTTATTTGCCAACCCCGAGGTAATTAAATCATCATTTTGGTTTTTTTTAATTTTTTTTACTACCCCCCCATCGGTTTTCATGGTCAGTTGAATTCGTTTGCGCGGCAAATCCACTTCCAATACTTTAACCGAAACGATGTCTCCTACTTTAATGTACTGATGAATATCTTTCACGAATTGGTTAGCAATTTGCGAAACATGGACTAAACCATCTTGATGAACCCCAATGTCCACAAATGCTCCAAAATTAGCCACGTTGGTCACCACGCCTTCCAACACCATTCCCGGTTTCAAATGGTCTATTTCATACACGCCTTCTTTAAATATAACGGCTTTAAATTCTGGTCGAGGATCGCGGCCTGGTTTTTTCAGTTCATTGATAATATCTTTAATAGTCGGTAAACCAAAACTACCTTGCACGAATTGTTGGGCGCTCAAAGAATTTAATAACGGCAAATTACCCATCAAACTCTGGATTGGTTGATTTAGCGCGTGGATAATTTGGTCCACCACCGGATAACTTTCGGGATGCACCGCCGATGCGTCCAAAGGATTATCTCCGCCAATAATACGTAAAAAACCAATGGCTTGCTCAAAGGTTTTTTCTCCCAAACGTGGCACTTTTTTAATTTCCAACCGGCTTTTAAAAGGACCATGCTCCTCTCGAAACTTTACAATTTGCTTAGCCACGTTTTCATTTAAACCCGAAATGCTTTTCAATAAGGGTACGGAAGCGCTATTCACGTTGGCGCCAACGGCATTGACACAATCTTCCAAAATAGCCGTTAAACCCTCACCTAATTTAATCTGATTGACATCGTGTTGATACTGGCCGACTCCGATCGATTTAGGATCTATTTTAACTAATTCCGCTAAAGGATCTTGCAATCGTCTGGCGATGGATACGGCGCCGCGATAGGTTACATCCAGATCAGGGAATTCCTCTGCCGCAAATGCCGATGCTGAATAAACTGAGGCCCCGGCTTCAGAGACCACGGCCTTTTGTAGATTGAGCTCTGGATATCGCTTAATCAGCTCTGCAACCAATTGGTCGGTTTCTCTTGAAGCAGTCCCGTTCCCTATACTCACTAATTCTACTTGGTGGGCTTGGCATAATTTTTTTAAAATTTCTAAAGATTCATCCCACTGATTGCGCGGGACGTGGGGAAAAATGGTAGTAAATTGCAATAACTTACCGGTGCCGTCCACTACCACGGCTTTTACGCCGGTACGCAAACCCGGGTCTAAACCCAAGGTTACTCGTTGTCCTGCGGGGGCGGCCATCAATAATTGTTTTAAATTGTCTTTAAAAACACGGATCGCTTCAGTCTCGGCTTGATTTCTAAGCTCATTTAATAATTCCAACTCCAGCTTGGTTTGGATTTTCACTTTCCAGGTAAAAACGACGGTTTGCCATAACCAGGCATCTGCCGGGCGGTTATTCTGGCGAATATTAAAATATTCCGCAATTTTTTGATGACAATAATCTTCTTGAGCAATCTCGGCAAAACTCAATTTCAAACGCAAAATCTCTTGATGGCTACCCCTAAACAATGCCAAAGCCCGGTGGGAAGGAATTTTATGGATAGCTTGGGAAAAATCGAAATAATCTGCAAATTTAGCGCCTTCTTGTTCTTTATCTTTGATAACCTGCGCGCTAAGCACGCCCTGGGCCCAAAAATATTGGCGCAACTCGGCTAATAAATCCGCATTTTCAGAAAATTTTTCCATCAGTATATCACGTGCTCCGGCTAGCGCAGCGGTAATATTATCAATGTTTTTTTCAGGATTGAGAAATGCGGCGGCTTCTAGCTCGGGTGTTTTTTGTGGTTCATGCCATAGAGTAAGCGCCAATGCTTCCAAGCCGGCTTCTTTGGCAATTTGAGCTTTGGTGCGGCGCTTGGGTTTATAAGGCAGGTAGAGGTCTTCTAAAGTTGTTTTATCGGAAGCGGCTAACAAACGTTCTTGTAATTCGGAGGTGAGTTTGCCTTGTTCCTCAATGCTGTTCAATATCACATGTCTACGCGCCTCGACTTCCCGCAGATATTGCAGCCGTTCCACCAAATTTCGCAATTGCGTATCGTCCACACCGCCGGTCGCTTCTTTTCGATAACGAGCAATAAAAGGCACTGTATCGCCATCATCCAATAGTTTGATTATGGCATTGACTTGAGAAGTTTTTAGATTTAACTCCGCCGATAATATTTTCTCAATATCCATGTGTAAGAGACTCTCATGTAAACTGCATAAGTGGTTATAGTACAGAAAACTATTACACTTGATAAGTATTTCATTGGACTTACTATTTGTTGGATAAAATACTTATTTTATAATTCCTTTTCAGATGGGTTTCTTTTGAAAAGAGTTTAAACTTAGATAAAAAACTGTGATTGCCTAACGACTTTACTTGCAATTTTTCGTCTAAAATTTTTCCTGTTTCTCCATCCAAGGCGCAAGCATATCCCTGAATTATTTTTACTAAATTATTGATCAAGGTGTCATTAAGCGCAATTTGTAATAACGTTAGCCTGCAAGTTACATAATTCTCATCCGTAAATTGTAATTTTGAAGGCAATGGGATGAAAAATGCTTGATTAGTTAATGTATAATATTCTTTGCGTAAGAATATACTAGTATTTTGCTCAAGATTTTCAGTATAATTTTTAAGATTAAGCAATTCATAGAATTTGTCTCGCATGACTTGGCTAGGGAATACAAAAGCAAGCCTACGATTGCAAGCCTCATTGACATAAAATTTTAATGAATTCTGTTGTTTATCATCTTGAATTGGACAGGTTTTTCCAGATAAACCTTTATCTTTCGTGAATTTTTCAACTCCTAATTGTGATGCAAAAAAAATTTTAGATTGAACACTATCAAATTCAACTTTCATTCGATCATTTGAAGTTCTAAAAACCAAAATACTTGGTAAGAGTTTTTTCTTGAGAATTTTTTGCAAAAAACCAAAATATGCAGGACATTCATGAGCTTGTTCTTTCATTAACATCTCTGCTTTTTTTCTAGATTTAAAAATATCATGGATAAGACGAACATGATCATCAACAATTTTTATAAAATCCGTGCTTATCAATATGGATTCATAGCTCGGAAATTCGTTTTCAAATGTGGTTAATAATAAATTTATATCGAATTTAATCGACTCTTCATGTTCTTGAATATAAGTTGATTTCCAGTCTAAGTATTTCATATTATTATCTCTTTTTTTGGTCAACACCGTAATTTTGCATAGTCAATATTTTGTGTAAAGTGACGAGATGATTCATTATTTTATTTTTTTTTAATATAATTTTCTTTCCAATTTAGTTACCAAGCACGCCTGTTATTCTCCTCATTTTGTAATTGTACTTATAAAATTTTTTAAACAGACAAACCGTTCAAAAAAACAATTTACCATTAAGGCAACCCTAAATGCAATTTGAAAAGATGATTGAAATCATCAACCTGATCCTAATCGCAAATTAGCAATTATGCGGTTACGAATATTTCTCTGGCAGGATGACGAAGATTGTAATGTGAACTCATCACATAACCATAAGCGCCAGTATTCGCAATGAGGAAAACATCCCCTTCATGAGTTTCAGGCAAACTGCGTGAATATCCTAAAATATCACCGGATTCGCAAATAGGACCAACAATATGCGCTGTTATGGCAGGTTTTTCATGCAAGCGAGTGAGATTCACAATTTCATGGTAAGAACCATACAAAGCAGGCCGGATCAAGGAATTCATTCCCGTTTCTAATCCAACAAATACTGTGCCATTTTTATCTTTGATTTGATTCACCCGGGCCAAAATGACACCTGATTCAGCCACCAGATATCGTCCAGGCTCCATCCAAATTTGGAGTTCAGGGAAAGCCGTTTTAGCTTGTAACAAGTGAGAATTCACTTTAGAAATATCTAACGGAGTTTGGCTGGCGTTTTCAGTCACGCCTAAACCGCCGCCAACATTAATAATAGCGACATCAGGAAAATTGGGCAGTAGTTGCATCAAAGCCACGTAATTTTCTTTCCAGGTAGATTCACGCAAAATCCCACTGCCAACGTGAGCATGCAAACCGATAACTGTCACGTTATGCTGTTTAATCAGTTCAAGCAATGTCGCTAATTCAGATAAAGGAATACCAAATTTAGAATCACTGCCGCCAGTGCAAACATAGTGATGATGACCATAGCCTTGACCAGGATCAAAACGCAAAATTATTTGTTGACCACTGAAAATTTCAGGCCAGTTTTGTAGCGGATATAAGCTGTCTAAAGTAACCCAGATTTTTTCATCCACGGCATTTTGATATTCTGCTCGCGAAGCAAAATTGGGCGTAAATAAAATTCTCGAGCGGCTGATCTCAGGAAATAATCGTAAGATGAATAAAACTTCATTCCAAGATACGCACTCAAAACTCATACCCAAATGATACAATTCTTTTAAAATATCAGGATTGCTATTGGCTTTCATTGCAAAATAAACACAATCAATGGCCTGACAATAACTGATCTGATTGGCGCGCTCACGAACGCACGCTGCATTGTAAACGTATAACGGCTCTTTAAATTCTTCCATCAAAGCCAATAAACGCGCACTGTGTTTTTCCCACCAAGCAATACGCCCGTGGGGGGTGATAGTGGAAGATTTTGGTAAATGACCATAGCCATTCGATTCTATTAACAAAACATGGATTTTTTGCGACAAGCGTTCAGCTTGATCTTCGTCTACCACGAAAGTTAAATTTAAATCATTGGCAGCCTGTGACATGAGATGAATTTGCTGTTGGGCAAAAACTTCAAATACTTCACCCAATTTAGGCAGACAAGAGCGGATGCGATGGCCAATTAAACTCACTGTGGCGCAAGGTCCTAATAAACGCGCCTTACCAAATGCCGCCAAATCCTGTAATAATAATTCAATTAAAGCGATATCCCCTGCCGTAGTATGATTATCCAAAGAAACCGTCACACTGGATTCAGAAGTAGTAATTAAATCAATGGAAAGCCCGCGTTGTTTAAAGCAATTAAAAATATTGGCTAAGAAACCGACTTGATGCAACATATTCACGGTTTCAATGGAAATTAAAGAGACGCCGTATTTGCAAATCACCGATTTAATTTGGACAGCCGCTTTCTCATCGGTGGCGTTGATTCGAGTGCCTTCATGGTCAGGCAAGAAGGTGCACTTGACATGGAGGGGGATTTGCTGCTGTTTCAGCGGTGGGATGCAACCAGGGTGTAAAACTTTCCCCCCCATAGAAGCGATTTCTTGGGCTTCATCGTAATCAAGTTGTTGTAATAATCGCGCCTCTGGAATTTGTTTAGGGTTGGCGGTGAAAATACCTTCAACATCGGTCCATATTTCACAAAACTCGGCTCCAATCTTAGCGGCAAAATAGGCTGCTGAAGTGTCAGAGCCACCGCGGCCTAACAATACCGTTTCTCCCGCTGTGTTGCTGGCGATAAAACCCTGAGTAATCACCAAAGCGGAAGACAAAGCATTGAGTTTAGTCAGTAAATTAGGGTCAGTAACGGCACTACAGCGCCCCATCAGATACGCCGCGTGGTGATGAGCCAAAGGATCGGATTCGATGGTTAATAATTCCCGCGCATCCTGCCAAATGGGAGTCAGTTGTTGACTGCGAAGAAAAGCACTCCCTATGATTGTTAACATCAATTCGCCATGCGCCATCACATGAGCCTTAACTCGGGGTGTCAATTCGCCAAGAAGGTGTATTCCTTCCGCTAGCTGGGTTAAACGTTTGAAATAAGTAGCCAGGTTCGCCGCAAAATCCACATTTAAATCTTCGCACAATTTTCGGTGCATTTGCTCCAATTCTTGCAATACAGGCTCATGCGTCCCATTTTTTGCTGCATTGACCAAAGTCTCTAGCTTATTGGAGACATGACTAATGGCAGAACACACGACTAAAACTCGGCGTGAAGCGGCTAAATGCCGACGAATAATCGTGACAATGTGACCCCAATTTTCTCGAGTGGAAACACTGGTGCCGCCAAATTTAATTACAGCCCAGGGATTATTGATTATCATGTTTAAACCTTTGCGCTAATGACTGCATGGACGCCCTCTACAATATCAGTTAATTGAGGCACGCTGGCCATCTCCAGGTTATGCGCCAAACCTATGCCGGGAATAAAGGCGCCCGCCAATAACCGCGGCGGAGCAGCGAGTTGATAAAAAAGTTCATCGACTGTGCGGCGAATTAAATGTTCACCAAAATTCGTCACTTCCATGTCTTCATTGACATACACCACGCATTGGGTTTTAGCGATAGAGCTCGATATCAACTCCCAATCGTAAGGCCAAAGCGTACGCATATCGATCACTTCAACACTCACGCCTTCCTCCCTGAGTTGATCGGCGGCTTTGGCGCACAGAACTAAAGTTCGCCCATAACTGACTAAGGTGATGTCTTTTCCTTCGCGGATCACTCTGCCTTTGCCAATTGGCACACTATAATCACTCAGACTTTCCGGCCAATGGGGTTTCCAATTCTCAGCTTGGGATTTATTAACTGGCTTATCAATCATCGCTTTCAACCCGGTAGGGGGTTCCCCAGGAATTAATTCTTGACTGTTTTGGTACATTAGCGCTTTTGGCAGTAAAAACATGGTGGGGTTAGGCTCACATAAGCAACTCATCATTAAACCGTAGGCGTCTTTTGAATTAGAGGGGATGACAATTTTCCATCCAGGAATGTGGGTCATCATCGCGTCGAAGGAATGGGAATGGTATATGGAACCCCTGATACCGCTTCCAACCGGGGTCATGACTGTCATCGGCAGATTCCAATCACCGTAACTTGACCAACAGGTTTTTCCGGCGAGCATGATTAAATCTAAAGCATTAAATATATAATCGCAAAACTGAATTTCAGCGACGCACCTTTGGCCCGCCATGGCTAAACCCATCGCCGCACCAATAATACCTCTTTCATCTAAAGGTGAATTCCAAGCTGTCTTTAAACCCTGAGTGGCGGTAAATACGCCGCCCAAAGGAGGTCCTACGTCCTGTCCAAAGACATTGGTTAAATTTAAATGTTGTTCACCATAATGTAATGCCATGCGGATGGCTTGGGCTAACGTGGCCATATATCACCAATATTTCCCTTTTTGCTGCCAATAGCAGAAGTCATAAATTGAGGACGGGTCGGGCTGCGGCTCATTCTTGACCTGGTCTGCCAGTAGGCGAAATTCTTTTTCATAAGTTTCGCGCAGATTTTGAGCTTGATCGGCGCTTAAATGCTTTTCAGAGATTAATTTTTTTTCAAAATCACTCAATGGATCCGCTTCGTGGCTTTGTAACATGGCCCCACTGGCGGAACTATGGCCGTAAAGCCGGGAAACATTGGCTTCTAATAAATAAGGCCTACGATGGCGGCGAACGTAATTTATGGCTTCTTGAATTGCTTGATACGACTCGATGGGGTCATTGCCATTGATGACTTTATTTTCAATCCCAAAGGCTTTGGCCCGATCAGCAATATGCTTTTCACCATGTTGAGAGGCAGCGGGAGTAGAAATTCCCCATTGGTTGTTCATGACGATAATTAAGATCGGCAGTTCTTGACCAGGGCGTGACGACCATATTAAACAAGAGGCAAAATCCCCTTCTGCGGAGCCAGCGTCGCCCCCATTAACAATAGTAATGGCGTCGCCCCCATATTGTTTTTGAGCAATTCCGGTACCAATTGCAGCAACATATTGCACTTCAATAGGTGAATTTATGGGAGCCACGTTCCAACGCCGTATTGAATAATGGCTGGAAAAATTTCTGCCTCCGGAATGAGGGTCATTGGCTGTATTTTTCATTTGGCGGATGGCATCCACGGGGTCCATTCCCATAGCGACCAGGATGCCGCTAGAACGGTAATGGAGGTGGAGAAAATCATAGTCCAATCCCTCGCCTTTTTTGACTTGCATCCCCAGAGGGACATTGAACGCTTCTTCCCCCGGGCCGCCTATCCAAAAAAAGCCTTGATTTTGTTTAAACATATTGATCAGCCGCTCTTCTAAAATCCGGCTTTTCAACATGAGTTCGTAGATTTTAACTAAAGTTTTTGGCTCCATGCACAATAATTTACCTAGCCAATTGGTATATTGCAATTATAGCTGAAAAAAAAAATCAGAAAATTAAGACTTACGCCGACAGGTCATGCGGTAAAGCCAATAACATAAAATGATGGTGACGATCACACCCAACGCCGCAGCGGTCGGCTCAAAGCCGGACTTCACGATGACTAAAGCATCTGAACTGCCTTGTAATACAAAGGGAATGGCCAATATCACTCCCATCAAGGCGGCGCCGGCAACCAACCCACATGCCATAATAGTTCCGTTGCTAAAAGCTTTATCTAACAATTCAGGGTCGGCCTTACCACCTGTTTGGCGAATTAAATTCAGTTTACAAATGTAATTCAGTATCCCCCCTATTACCACCGCCGTTGGGATTTCAGGCGGCAAGTAAATACCAATACCAATCGCCAATATGGGTAAACGCAAACCGATCTTTTTTAATCGTTCATCGACCACAATGGCAATTAAAGCAATTATCATTCCAATACTAATATCGGTCATGGGCAAGGAATGTCCAAAAGCTCCACCGGAGATTGCGGCCATCAACGCCGCCTGAGGCGCTCCCAACGATTGCGCCGGGTCCATGCCTGGCCGCGGCACCACTCCACCGATACCATATGCCTGGAAAAGTAATTCCAAAACCGGAGCGACCACACAGGAAGCCACCAACACCCCCATCAAAATCATCAACTGTTGCTTCCAAGGGGTGGCGCCAACCATTTGACCGGCTTTAAGGTCTTGCATATTTTCTCCGGCAATAGAGGTGCAAGCCGCCACAATCGTGGTGATGATCAAAACCACAGCTACGCCAGCTTTAATGGTTTCGGGATCGTGTTTTACTGCGGTTCCTAGCGCAGCTAATAAAATAAGAGAAGCCAGTAATACGCAGCTAATCATCAAGCCTGACAAAGGATTGTTGGTCATCCCGACTAGTCCGCTTAAATAAGAGCAAACCGCAGCAATAAAAAATCCAATAATCAAAATATAAGCTACTGAAAATGCGGATAAGCCAATATGCATTGCCGGTCGGAATTGATTCATTTTCAAGAGATACATGAGCACGAAAAAGGTTGATATGGCCAATACTACCACGCCCACCAATACGAAATGGAAAGGGATATCTCTTTCAGTCGAGGATAGTGGACTTTCCTGACCATTTTTATTGCGCCTGGCGGCCCTTAAGGAGCTCAGTGAAGCGCTGATACTGGAAGCAATCGGCTTAAGTAGTTTAAATAATGTCCATACGCCGGCAAGTAACATGGTTCCCACTCCGACAAAGCGGATATGTTCCGCTCTCACCGTCATGGCCATGTCGTATAAACTGCTGGCCTGGGGGATACCATAGAGATGAGTGTAAATAGGTAATCCCACTAACCAAGCTAAAATAACGCCAACCAATAAGGCAACACAGGCCTGCATGCCGATGATAAATCCGGCGCCAATGAGAGCGGGCGATAAACCGATCCCCATTCCCAAAGCGGATTTCCCTATTGTAGTCCAAATTTGAAAACTATCCGAAAGACATTTTAAACCAGTTTGGCATAAGGTAATGAGTCCTCCAACGACACCACCCTGGATCAATTTATTCATTTGCGCCGTGCCAGCTTCTTTGGCTTTTAACACGTTGCCTATGGCTTTGCCTTCAGGAAAGCTCAATGAAGGGTAATTTAACATGATGCGTCGCAAAGGGATGGAGAATAGTACCCCAAATAATCCGCCAATGGCTGAGAGTAAAACAGTTTCCCAATAGTGGAAATAATTCCAATAGCCCGTCATGACCAAAGCCGGTAATACAAATGAAACCCCCGCAGCCAGTCCTTCGCCGGCTGAGGCAGCGGTTTGGACAATATTATTTTCAAGAATGTTATTTTTTTTAAAAAATCGCAGCAAGCCCATGGAAATTACCGCGGCTGGGATGGACGCAGCGATCGTTTGGCCTAATTTTAGAGCCAAATAAATGTTGGATGCGCATAAAATGGCGGTGAGAATAACGGCCAATATCACAGCTTTCAAAGTGATTTCAGCATAGGATGAATTATTTGATTTCATATCTCCCCCGGATAAAAAGTACAGAGTATATCTCGACCGCGTATTGACGGCAATGCTCAAAAATTGCCCATTAAATGAACCTAACAAGTTTTATCGTATGAGTCAAGGACGGCTTTACACCATCTTAGCGTGTATACCATACTACAAAATTTCCAAAATTTTCAGTATACTCCTCTGATATGACTACTATAAAAGGAAAATTTCAGGATGAGCTTCCGGTGATTGACTTGGAATTAGGCGCAAAACTGCTTGGCGCAAATCAAGATACCGCTAAAGAAATGATCGCGCAATTAGCCGCGATGCTTCCCGAAGATTTAACAAAAATTCAAAACGCCTTTGTTAAAAGGGATTACGAAACTCTTAAAAATTTAGCGCATTATGTGAAAGGCGGCGCCAGTTATTGCGGTACGCCGAGGTTAAAGTATGCGGCAGCTCAAATGGAAGAACTTATCCATAACAGATCGTGTTCTAATAAAGTGATTGAAACGGCTTATCATCATCTTTGCGCTGAAATCAATAACGTGATTACGCAGTATGCTGAAAATTTTAAATCGAGATAAAATTTTGATGATTTTAACATAAAGAATTTTGATATTTTTTCTAAGATATTATAATAATATATCGCCAAATTTTTTATTCCCATTTATAAATTTACAAATAGAAGGACCAGTTATGAAAGACTTATCTAGTAAGGTATATAATATTATTAATTCTTATAAACCCTCTCCTCGTGTTTTATCCTTTGGCTCACGTCCAGAAAATATTAATAAAGCGAATGAGTTAAAAACAGCGCTTGATTCTTTTAAAAAAGAAATCAAAGAGAACGAACCCCTGTCTGTCAAAAAATTAGACGAACTATTTGCCCTTCTCGATCAATATAAAGCTGATTCATCGAGTAACGGTAAATATTCAAAACTGTATAAAGATGCTTTGGATCTTCTTCATGAAACTAGCAGACCATTTATAATTGACCATTTATCCAGCGTAATAGCAGGTGACGCCAAGCCCTATAATTCTTCCACTTTTAATACGATGCTGTTGACCTTGAACCTTCCCCAACACAATTATATCCACCATCTTTCCGCTCATCTGGCTTCAGAACCCCTACCCCGTCTGCCTGGTTGGAAACCGCGAACAACACCCCGAAAATGGAACAATAAAAACTGGATACAAGCCTCTTATCCTATATTGCCTATAATATTTGAAGAAATTAAATTTCCTATTAAGTTAGACCCGAAATACAGGCCAAACTTAATTTCAATGAAAGCCATAAGGGAAGAATATAAGAGTAAAAAATCGGATTCTAAATCTTCCGGGGCACCCAGCTATACTATCCTGTTTGAGAGCGATGCTTTACAAAATCATAATTTACCTTGTTTTAAAAACGGCATCGTCCAAATGGCTTCTCAAGGAAATTGTCAAGAAGCTACAAGACGTGAAATAGCGTTATTAAAAGACTATTGTACTGATAGAACCCAAGGTCCGGCCTCTGCTATGTCAGCTGTTGACGCCACGCTTGCGCGCCGGGTTTTTTTAAATGATTGCGATTTAATGACGCTTTGGTTACTTAAATATGATCCTAATAGCGAATGTTTTGATTATCAATATGGATATTTAATTCCTAAAAAAATCAAGTAGAGGCGTGCATTAAATTATTGGACGATCATGGCGAAGAGATACTAGCCAATGTTCAGCAAGTCAGAATCGATAATGCTTCTCTTGAGGACAATCAGTGGATGACTCAAGTGCCTTGTTTTGGGTTCGCGTTCGGAATAAATGAATTATATCCTAGATCTGAAGATGAAAAAAATGTACATATCCCCGCTTTATGTCAGCGCCTATTGACATTGCAATATCAAGCCATTGCCCAACTGGCAGTTCTGAAATCAAGAGTCCTTGGTCAACGCATTCCATTATTGCTTACTCCGGTTGGGGCTGGAGCATTTGGTAACCCCCCCAGCGCTGTTTACAAAGCGATTACCTCCATTCAAAGTATTGTTGAAGGGGAGAATGTAGATGTGGTTCTTTCTATTTACAATAAGAATGAATTGAAAGAAGAATATCGTAACATCATTCCATTTTTTTCGCTTGAAAAAACTCATGACGAAATGAGCCAAATTTCAGCCGGTGCTTTGCATAATATATCGACAGAAGACACAGATGCAGGAGATAAAGAGCTTTTAGAAACAAAAGTCCATACTTCGGTATCACTATTCTCCTCTTCCTCAAGCTCATCAACCAGTACATTGACTGTTGTAGAAATGGAAGATAGCAAAGAAACATCCGATGAGACGCAGAAAATACACTTGCCTACTGCCAGCGATGATATCGCATTCCCTTCTGAATATGTATTCACTCCTAATACAGCAGAAAATAAGGGTATGTCTTTGATTTCTGCAGAAATTGCCTTAAGGCTATATAAGGCCATGCCCAATTTTGTTAGGACAGCAGAAGATATTAAAGAAGGAAACAGGATATTACAATTAACAGCCAAAACAGAATCAGAACCCAAAAAATTTCCCCAAGCGTTAAAATTCTGTAAGATTTCTTTTGAAAAAAATTCCGTATTTTTTCTATCAGAGGGCGGCTATTGCATCAAAAATTTTGCGGCAAAGGTCCGTCTCTCTAATATTGATTTAATTGCTATAGTTGACAAATTCATATATGAAGCCAAATCAACATCAAGCATCGAGGATAATAGTTTCAAGCTACAACTTAGCTTAGCAGAATATTTAATTACACTTTTCCAATCTTACGACTATGATTCAGACACAGAACGAAGCATAATCGACAACGCAATTAATGAATTAATGAGTAAATCATTCTTAACAGTGACAAAATCAAACTCATTTTTTTCTTCGAGCGAACAGCCCAACAAATTTAAAGGTCTGCTGGATAAATTGCAAAAAGAATTAAACGCTAGACCGAAGCCAGTACAGGCAAAATCGACGCCTTTATTCGCTCACCCCTAACCAATTAATAGGATTATTTGATTCTATTCGCGTTCCAGCAGTCCCTTGCAACATAGCTTGCATTTGTTCAATCGAACCAATTAATGCCGTTTTGCCAGTGGCTTCCACAAACTCACACGCTGCTTGCACCTTGGGACCCATGGAACCCGCCGCGAATTCCCATTTTTTTAGTTTCTCCGGCGTAATTCGAGTTAACGCTTTTTGATCCGGCCTTCCCCAGTTAATATAGACAGCATCTACATCGGTGCTAATGACTAGCAAATCAGCCTTGATTTCTCGCGCCAGCAAACTGCTACAAAGGTCTTTATCAATTACCGCCTCAACACCAACATGTTTGCCATCAGCAAGCAATTTGACCGGAATCCCCCCTCCCCCAGCGGCAATCATTACTGCATTGCACTCCAGCATCCACTCAATTGGCGCAATTTCTAAAATTTTTTGCGGCCTTGGAGAAGGGACAACACGGCGAAATTTTTCACCGTCTTGCGCAATGGCCCAATTCTTTTCTTGCGCCAATTGTTCCGCTTCAGCTTTGGAGTACAGCGGTCCTATAGGCTTGCTCGGGTTTGCAAAAGCCGGATCATTTGCATCCACCTCCACTCGAGTCAAACAAGCCAATATCGCGCGCGAAGACGGCAGCAGATTCGCAATCTCCTGTTCAAGCAAATAACCGATCATCCCTTCGGTTTCCGCTCCTAAAACATCTAAAGGATAAGGACCGGTATTCTTGTCTGCACAGGATTGCAGGGCCAATAATCCCACTTGCGGACCATTACCATGAGTAATCACTAACTGATTATTTTCAGCCAATTTGGCAATTTGCGCAGCGGCCTGTTTAATATTTTTGAGTTGATTCGCCGCACTCAAAGTTTCACCACGCCGCAATAACGCATTTCCTCCTAAAGCCACTACGATTCGCATGGCTAACTCAACGTGGCTACAAGTAAGGCTTTAATCGTATGCATACGATTTTCTGCTTGATCAAACACAATAGAAGCCGCTGATTCGAATACTTCATCAGTGACCTCTAATTCCCTCAAACCAAAATGCTGGTGAATATCACGACCCATTTGTGTTTCTAAATTATGAAAGGCGGGTAAACAATGCATAAACTTGGTGGTGGATTTACCGGTAGCATGCATCAATTCTGGCGTGACCTGATAATTTTTAAGGGAATTAATTCGCATCTCCCAAGCCGATTTAGGTTCCCCCATCGAAACCCAAACGTCAGTATAAACAAAATCGACGTCCTTTATTGCGACTAAAGGTTCTTCCGTGATAGTGATCTTGGCCCTAGTTTTTAAAGCAATCTGCTTGGCTGTGTCAATTAATTGCGGATGCGGCCAAAAAGCCTGCGGCGCACTGATTCGCACATCCATTCCCATTTTTGCTCCACCAATCAACAACGAATTGCCCATATTAAATCGGGCGTCACCCAAATAACAAAATGCTAATTCCGATAAAGGCTTGCCACCGAATTCCTCCATTGTCAGTAAGTCGGCCAGTATTTGAGTGGGGTGAGATTCGTTAGTTAAACCGTTCCACACCGGGACACCGGCATATTTTGCCAGTTCTTCTACGGCAGTTTGTTCAAATCCGCGGTATTCAATGCCGTCATACAATTTTCCCAACACTCTGGCAGTATCTTTTAACGATTCTTTATGGCCCAACTGCGAGGAAGTGCAATCCATATAAGTCACATGCCCGCCTTGATCGTATATGGCGACTTCAAAAGCACAACGGGTTCGAGTAGAAGTTTTTTCGAAAATTAAAGCAATATTCTTTCCAATCAAATGCTGTATTTCTTTACCTTCTTTCTTGGCTTTTTTTAGTTGTGCAGAAAGGTCTAATAAATACCGAATTTCTTCTGGTTGAAAATCGAGTAAATCTAAAAAATGGCGATGGCGTAATCTATGTTTCATGGCTGCTCCCTGCAAAATATTATATGAGAAGTATCTTGAAATTACCTGGGCGATTTTTACTTTTTGCCTGATTTCTCTCATTAACATCTATGGTCCCACGGGATCGATCCAGTTCAATGCCGATTTCTTCTTGTTTTCCTTCAAGCAAAGCTTCTCCAAAAATTATATTCTATATTATCTATCAACACTGCAGCAAAATTGCCAAGTATGATGGAGCGAAAACACATGGGCCAATTTGGCGTATATTCTGAAGTCGGCTTCTTAAAACGGGTATTAGTCTGCCGACCCGGGTTAGCACAACGACGCTTAACCCCTGAAAATTGTCAAACTTTATTGTTTGATGATGTTTTATGGGTGTCTCAAGCCATGACCGATCATTACACCTTCGTCAATTTAATGCGTGAAAAAGGCGTTGAGGTATTTGATTTACATGATTTACTCGCAGAGGTTTTAAAAAATCCCGACGCCAAGAATTGGATATTAGACCGAAAGCTCACTTTAAACCACCTGGATGCGCCTTTATTAAAATTGCTGAGAGATTGGTTTAACGAATTGGCGCCGTCACAATTGACCGAATTTTTAATTGGCGGCTTAATCCCTGCTGAATTACCGTTTAAAGCGAATAGTTTAACCCTCGCCTGCCTTCATTCCAACGGGTTTTTACTGCCTCCATTGCCGAATACACTTTTTACACGTGACTCCAGCAGTTGGGTATTCGACGGAGTCATATTGAGCTCAATGTATTGGCCAGTCCGCCGCCATGAAACTTGGCTAATGGAATGCATTTATCGTTTTCATCCTTTATTTAAGGAAAATTTAAAAATTTGGTGGAGCGGCAATGATACAGAACCAGGATTGGCCAGCTTAGAAGGCGGAGATATCATGCCGCTCGGTAAGGATTTAATCTTAATCGGCATGGGTGAACGCACCTCTACTCAAGCAGTGATGCAATTAGCCCAAGAGGTATTTTTACAAAATAAAGCCACTCTCATTATTGCCGCGCAAATGCCAAAAGCCCGAAACGCCATGCATTTGGATACGATTTTTACTTTTTGCGATCACGATCTGGTGACCATATTTCCTGATGCCGTCAATACTATCCGCGCTTTTACCCTTCACCCTACCGACTCAGGGCAAGTGGATGTGGTGCAGGAGACAGCGTCATTTTTAGACGTTGTCGCCAAAGGCATGGGTATCCAAAAACTTCGCACCATTGAGACTGGCGGGGACAATTATGAAGCGGAACGTGAGCAATGGGATGACGGCAATAATGTTTTGGCGCTCGCTCCAGGTGTGGTCATGGCTTACAACCGCAACACGTATACTAATACTATGCTTAGAAAAGCCGGAGTAGAAGTCATTACCATTCCCAGCAGTGAATTAGGCCGTGGTCGCGGTGGCGCTCATTGCATGAGCTGTCCTCTCTTGCGTGAATCTATTTAAAATGGACTAAAAATTTTAGAACGGGGCTGATAATAGCTATAGGAAAATGATTCCTTCCGTCTATATTCCCAATTCTCTAAATATTGTTTAGCTAATACAAAATTATGTATAATTAATAGATTTTCGGCATTTTTTTCTTGCGCGGCTTTGGTAAAGTTAAACGAACCGGTTATCACGGTGTTCTCATCAATTATCATAATTTTGTTATGAGCAATGGCTGGTTTTGAATCAATCCACACCGGCACTTTTTGGTTATCTAAGAAACGAGAAGCGGAATATTTTTCAGCCTTGTATTGGCTTTTATCTAAAATCACTTTAACGTCCACTCCGCGCTTTTTTGCTACCACCAAAGCGTTGGCGATTGGTTTACTGGTAAAGCTATAAGCTTGAACATAAATACTGTGTTTAGCCAAAGACAATGCTGTTACAATTTCATTGGTGCAATCTTGTCCAGGAGTAAAACAAACTGTATATTGCGTTCCAGGGGTAAAGGCTTCAGAAAAGCCTTCTAAAGGTAAAATAAATAAAACAGCGGAAAAAATGCATAGAAAATAATTTTTCACGATCCCCACTTTACAAGTCACTAAAAAATCAATACCGTAATTTGGAAGTAAGAACTTACTAAAAATAAAGCGTACTTGCAAATGTTTTTAGAGATCGGAAGTGAAAGATGCGGCGCCTGCCTCTGAGCGGGCTTTTTATCCTGCGCGATAGTTTAAGCCTATTGCGCAGGATGAATTAATGCTACAGGTAAACTTTAACTTAGTCTTGGTGACGGATTATAATCATCAAGATAATAATCTTGAATGATACCGTTAACGTCATCAATCAGATGACAGTTATCGTTTAGAATTAAACCGATATCCTTAAATGAAATATGATTTAAATATAAGTTCTTGACGTATTTTTCCATTTCTGTTTTCATGCATTCCGATCGTATACTTTGTCTAATAGACTTAAAAGCACAATCAGGACTGCAAAACAGTTGAGCTAATCCAATGTTTACAAAAGAAATAATTGCGCCAAAACCACATCCATTAGCTAATCTATTTGATTCATCAAAAAAACCAGTCTCCAGATCCCTTGTCCAGATTGCAGTTAACATCAAAGTAAGTCCTGCAACAGCATTTATAGAAGAAAAAACCACATTAAATTTAACATATTTACTTCCGCTGTAGAATTTAAAACCTTTTTCGCTAGAGCTCAATAAAGAATAGTAGCTTTCAGTTTTGGTGATATAGGTAAAGAACTTACTGGATGATAATTTTAGAGCCATTAAATTTTTATTTTTCGACCAAGCGTCCTTCACAACAGGTGAAATTTTCTGCTTCTTTACTAATTCATCCAAGGTTAAAACAAGATCTACATAAAAGCGACTATTTGTTTGAGTGATTTTAAAATATTTCATAAAATCACCTGCAACGAATGATTTAATCTCCAGAACACAATTATTTTTACTGTCAGATTGTATCAATGGCTCCTTAAAACCATTATCACCAAATTCATCAAAGCCCATTAGTCTTTTTCCTATATTTTACCTCTTTCACTTATAATAAAGGCATCAGATATACTATTAATTAGCCTTTATCAATTAAATCAAGACAATATATCATAACATTATTTTTTATTCAATATTTTTCATCTAAAATATATAACAAATACTTTTCAGTGGCAGAATTCTTCAATGATATCCGTGATGTCTTTCACTAAATGACATTTTCCCATTAGAGTTTGACGCATACATTTAATAAACGAAATGTCCTTTTGATACAATTCTTCGCAATACATGTTTAATTGATTTTCATATATTTCAAGTTTTATTTTTTTTTTAATACATCGAGGTGGATTATATAAAGGAAAAATACAAATGAAACTTAATGCTAAATTAACCATAGAAATTACAGCTCCAATTGAACATCCCAAAGTGACAGAATTTGATTGACCAGAATAATTTTCTTCTGAATTTTGGTTAATACTTACAGCAATTCCCAAAAATGCAGTTGTTAATAAATTTAAAACAGCAAAAAACAACCAATATTTACAATATTTATTACGAAAATAAGATTTAATCTCATCTTCAAATACAATCAGCTCATTATAATATTTCTCAATTCTATTAATATACCGATTAAATTCTTTAAAAGAAAACTGTTGTGACATTAAATTTTTATTATTAAACCAAACAAGTAAGGCTGGTTTTGTAATTTTATTTTCTTTTATTAATTCCTTAAAAATTTTTTCAAGTTCCGCATCAACTAGATGACGATTATTTTCCATTAAATTGAAAAATATTTCATTTTCAGATGATTTAATAATCTCCAAAATATGATTATTTACATCTCGATTAGGCTTGTATAACAATTTTGTTTCACTTCCTATGATAGCCCGAGTCCCTTTCCCTTCATTTTGCATATTTACCTCTTTTATTGAATGTTTACTAGTTTCAATAGCGATCACAATATTATAAACTTGACACGGTTTACATCAAATTAAAAGCGATACTTAACGCGAAAAAAAGCAAGTGAGTTAGTGAGGATATTTAACTATAGGTTCTTAACTGGAATGATATTCTACTTGAGTCAAACACAATGGTAAAATCGGCGCCATAGAAGGAATGGATATATAATGCTGACATCGCTCTTTAATGGATTCACGATAAAAAGCACCGCCGTAACCAATGAAACGAGTCACCAAGTCATAAACAACTAAGTCATTCATGCCATCACCAACATACGCTAAACGGGGATGACGCTGACACAACGCTTGCACAATAGTTCTCTTGCCATTGGCATAAACAAGTTGAGAGTTGCGATCAAAATCCAGATAGCAGCCAAAACTATCGAAGTAAATATCTACTGCAAAAATTTGCTGCTCGGGTATAGCTAACATTTTCCCAAACGTCTGAATTGCTGGAAATAAACCTGCTGAAACAATGTAGACAGGTTTGTTAAGCCTACGAAATGTATCCAGGACAGTCAAAATATCCGGAGTCTTATGCTGAAAATAACGAAGTGTCAATTCTTGCAACTGGGCACGACGCGGATTGACCAACTTTAATCGTTGATGAAACAAATCGGGATTTAAACCACTGCCTCCCATCGCCTCAGCCGTCATTCGCTCTACTTGCTCCCCTACTCCGTTGAGTCTAGCCAGCTCATCAATGCCTTCCATATGACTTAAAGTGCCATCACAGTCAAAAACGATAGCATCGAGCGGCTGAGCTAAAAAATTTTCCAGCATTGATTCTAACACCTTTTTTAAACGTGGTCGTATTATGATACGGCAAGTAGAAAATTTCAATTTTACCGTATTTATATCTAATTCTTTAATATACCCAAGCTGCTAAAGGGACTTTGAATCAAGTGTCTCCTATGGCATACTTCAATCCATACCCCGGACCAATACCTTTACCGATTGGAGTCATTATGCAACGTATTTACAATTTCAGCGCCGGCCCTGCTATGCTGCCAGAGGAAGTCCTAGAACAAGCTCAATCCGAACTATTAAACTGGAACCATACCGGTATGTCGGTCATGGAACATAGCCATCGAGGCAAAGAATTTGTCGAGTTGTTAGAAAAAGCAGAAGCGGACCTGCGAGAACTACTCTCTGTCCCATCTAACTATCATGTATTATTTCTCGCTGGCGGCGCCTCCACTCAATTTTCGATGGCCCCATTGAATTTATTAGGCGAAAAAAAAACCGCCGATTATATTGAAACTGGTCAATGGTCGGAAAAAGCCATCGCCGAAGCTAAACGCTTTGGCAATATCCGCATCGCGGCTCATAGCGAAAAGACAGATAAAATCTGCATACCGGCTTTCAATACTTGGTCTTTAAATCCTGAAGCATCTTACGTCCATTATACCCCTAACGAAACCATTGATGGGGTGGAATTCCATTGGATACCGCAAACAGGCCATGTTCCGTTGGTAGCGGATATGTCATCGACGCTCTTGTCCCGCCCCATTGATGTCAACGCCTATGGACTGATTTATGCCGGAGCTCAAAAAAATATCGGACCAGCCGGTTTAACTATCGTCATTATTCGCAATGATTTATTGCAAGAAACTCTACCGCAAACCCCAGTATTGTATGATTATCGTATCCATGTTAAAAACAAATCTTGCTACAATACTCCGGCCACTTATAGTTGTTATCTGGCGGGTTTGGTTTTTGACTGGTTAAAACGGCAAGGCGGTTTACAGGCCATGGCCGAGCGTAATCAAGTTAAAGCGGAGAAGCTGTATCAATTTATCGACCAAAGTGATTTTTACCAGAATCCAGTCCATCCAGAATGCCGCTCTTGGATGAACGCGCCCTTCAGCCTCGCAGATTCCGAATTGGATGGGCGATTTCTCACCCAAGCGGAACAAGCCGGATTAGCAAATTTAAAAGGCCATCGTTTGGTCGGAGGTATGCGCGCCAGTATTTATAATGCCATGCCCACCGCTGGGGTGGACGCTTTAATTGATTTCATGAAAGATTTTGCTGAACACAAGGTATAAATTATGTACAAAATTCAAACTTTAAATGCCATTGACGCTCTAGGCCTGCAAGAATTTTCTCGCAATTTGTATGAAATCGGCAGCTCGATTCTAGACCCTGACGCCATATTGGTGCGTTCAGCACCAATGCATGATCTGTCTATCCCCTCGCAGTTAAAAGCCATCGCACGGGCCGGAGCTGGAGTAAACAATATACCCGTGAACAAATTAACTCATTTAGGGATCCCCGTGTTCAACACTCCTGGCGCCAATGCTAACGCCGTGAAAGAATTAGTGGTGGCAGGCATGTTAATGGCCAGCCGCAACTTGTGCCAAGCATGGCATTATGTTCGAAGTATCAATGGAGACGATAGCTCAATCAACACACAAGTGGAACGGGATAAAAAGCAATTCGCCGGTTTCGAATTACCAGGAAAAACCTTGGGTATTATTGGATTAGGCAGTATCGGAGTTAAAGTAGCTAACGCCGCTATTGCCCTGGGAATGAAAGTGATTGGATTCGATCCCAGTATTGCCATTAAACGCGCGTGGGAATTATCCTCCAGCGTAGAAGAAGCCACCCATTTAGAGGATATATTGCGCCGCGCTGATTTTATCAGTATCCACGTCCCTTTAAATGCTGACACTAAAAATCTCATCAACTCCAAGCGTTTACAATTACTTAAACCGCAAGCCATTTTATTAAATTTTTCTCGCGACGGCATTGTCGACAAATCTGCTTTACAAATCGCATTGGCTGAAAAACGCTTATTAGCCTATGTCTGTGACTTTCCATGCTCACAGCTTAAAGACCATCCCCAAGTTATTAGCTTGCCACATTTAGGCGCCTCCACTAAAGAAGCTGAAGAAACTTGCGCCATTATGGCTGCTCGACAAGTCCGCGATTTTTTAGAACAAGGAGTGATCGTCAATTCAGTCAATTTCCCTACCGTGGAAATGCCTTTAAATCAAACCCAACGCTTAGCCATAGTGAATGCCAACATCCCTAATATGGTGGCGCAAATTTCCACAAAATTAGCTGCGGCGAATTTGAATATTCTCGATTTAGTCAACAAATCCCGGGAAGAGATTGCTTACACTTTGATTGATGTCGATGGCGAAATCCCGGCAACATTATTAAATGAACTTGCCGCGATTCCAAACGTAATAAAGCTACGCTGTATTAGCAAAACTGTGCCAATTCCTGCTTGTGTCTAGTTTTAGACTAACGAAAGCCGAATGTCCGCGGGAATACGTTGGGGTTTGCCATTTACACCGACGCAGACAATTTGAGAAGTGATTTTCACTAATAATGCCACTTCCCGTTTAATTTCTTGATAGAAATCAATCGAGGCGGCATTGATTGCGGTAATTTGGGTTATTACAATTAATTCATCGTCTAAACAGGCTGGAAGCAGGTATTCAGCCTGACATTGCCGCACCATAAAACCATAGCCAAAGCTCTTTCGACAATTTTCTTGACTTATCCCCGCTTTACGTAAGAGTTCAGTCCTGGCACGCTCCGCAAACTTAAAATAATTGGCGTAATAAACCACCCCGCCCGAGTCAGTATCTTCATAGTAGACCCTAGTCGGCCAAGCAAATAATTCATGGGTTCGAAGTTGAGTTTCCATACCGCAATTATATCAGATAGCAGCAATAGAGCCACGAGATGGGCGGACCTTGAGATAAAAGGTATGAATTTCCTGATCATTATATAATGGGATAACATGGCTTTCAGGCGCCTCAGCTTCAAAAGAAATAAAAAATTGATATAAAGTCTCTTTAAAACGATATTCAATTAAATAATCTTGCCATGTTGTAGGGATACAGGGTTTTATTCGGATTTTGTCGCCATTTTCAATACTAAAACCCAAAAACGATTCTATTATCAAGCGATACATCCATGCTGATGAGCCTGTGTACCAACTCCAGCCTCCCATACCAGTATGCGGAGCAACACTATACACATCCGCCGCCATCACATACGGTTCAATTCTATAAAGCTCAGCATTTCGACCCACGCCATGGTGAATGGGATTAATGATATTCAATATTTGCCAGGCTTTTTCCGTCTCTCCCAGCTCTACAAAAGCCATTGCCGCCCAAGTCGCCGCATGAGTATACTGGCCCCCGTTTTCACGAATGCCCGGAACATACCCCTGAATATAACCTGGATTGGGTTGACATTGATTAAACGGTGGATCCAGTAAAGATACCAAACCCGCTTGAGGCCGGACTAAATATTCATACAGCGCAGCCATCGCTAGTTTAACCCGATCTTGACTACCTGCTTTTGAAAGCACAGACCAACTTTGCGCAATGGAATCAATTTTACATTCAGAGTTAACCGCCGAACCTAATGGCGAACCGTCGTCAAAGTAAGCCCGTCGATACCATTCCTCATCCCAAGCATGTTGTTCCAAATTTTTTTGTAAAAGCAGGCTTTCCGCTTCGCAACGTTTGGAAAAGTCAGTGTCCTGTAGCCGCTGAGCAAGCCTGCCATAATTTTTTAGGACCGTATAAAGGAAAAAGCCTAACCAAACACTTTCACCATACCCCTTATTCCCCACTAAATTCATTCCATCATTCCAATCACCCGAACCCATTAAAGGTAAACCGTGTTTCCCATATTTGAGACCGTATAATATGCTTCGCACGCCGTGTTGATATAGGCTGGCGCATTCACCACTCAACAGGGGTAAATCATAGTAAGATTCTTCCTCAGGTTTCAGTAGACGCCCTTGCAAAAATGGCGCTGACTCGTTCAACAATTCAATATCCCCCGTTTTGTCCACATAAAAACAAATGACAAAAGGCAGCCATAAATAATCATCTGAACACTTGGTGCGAACCCCCCTTCCTGAAGGCGGATGCCACCAATGTTGCACATCGCCTTCAATAAACTGACGCGAAGCACAAAGCAAAAGTTGAGAGCGCAATAATTCAGGACGCGTATAAATCAGAGCCATGGCGTCTTGTAATTGGTCCCTAAAACCAAACGCACCTGAAGATTGGTAAAAACCACTGCGCCCCCAGAATCGGCTGGATAAAGTTTGATAAAGCAACCAGCCATTAGCGAGAAAATTGACGGAAGATTCAGGAGTGCACACATGCATGATGTTTAAAGTATGTCGCCAGAAACGTTTAACGCTGGCCAATGCTTCGGCTGCCGCTTTAAGACTGCAATGATTTTGCGCCAAAATTTCGGCTTCATAAATATCTTTGCCTACCCCTAAAGTAAAGACAATTTCACGGGATTGATTTTGGCCTAACTCAAATACCAGTTGGATGGCCGCACAAGGATCTAGGCCAGCTCCGACTTTACCCGATAATCGAATTCTTTCTAAGGCAGCCGGTTTATGGCGAGACCCGTTGCGGCCTAAAAATTCTAATCGGCTAGTAGTGACCGAGCGTGCACGCAATCCATTTCTGGTAGTGGAGGCATCAAAAAAGGCCGTTCTTGCTCCAAATTCAGCGTGATAGTGATTTTGAGCGAGAATTCCACCACGAGCGGTCAACTGCGTAATGACTTGCGGTGCACTTTTATCGCGTAATTCTCCCAATACCCATTCAAGATAACCTAGTGCGGATAATCGGCGTAGGCGCCGCGAATCATTGCGGATTTTCAAAACAATGTATTTTACTGGCGCATTTTCAGCAACATAAATACACATTTCTGAATATATGCCGTCTTCAATATGTTCGAATACGCTGTAACCAAAGCCGTGTTTGACTCGATAATCTCCCCGGCCTCGGCAGGGTAGAGCCGCGGCAGACCAATAATAGCCTGTGTCATTATCGCGCAGATAAAAGGCTTCACCCGAATTATCTTGTACTGCGTCGTTATACCAAGGAGTTAAACGGAATTCATGCGCATTTTCAACCCAAGTATAACCCTGCCCACATTCGGAAACTATAGCGCCGAATTGAGAATTAGCCAAGACATTAACCCAGGGAGCAGGCGTGGGATGATTGTCACTCAGCAAAATAAAATATTCATCGCCATCCGCAGAAAAACCGCCATAATTGTTCTTGAACTGCAAGTCTGCCGGTAGCGGTAATTTGTGGCCTACCGTATGGCGCAAAGCTTGATTAATACTCAGCATTGCCGGTGCGGTTTGTTGGGGGCGCTTGCGAGTGAGCTGTTCTTTAATACTGCCGTTTTGATCAGAAATCACCATACGAGCGACTGCTTCCAGTAATAAGCGATCTTCTAACGGCATTTGTTCTGCAATATGAACAAATATCCCGCCATGAGTTTTGCGCACCGCGCGGCTATTCATTAAGTCAATAATCGCGTCTTGTAAAGCTTGCCGATAACCACCTGCTTCTTCATTGAGTATCACCACGTCCACCTGCAATCCTTTACGCCGCCAATAAGCTTGGGCACGGAATAATTGGTTCACCATATCAAGATGACTAATTTGAGTGATTTTTAATAAAACGATGGGCAAATCACCTGAAATGGAATAGCCCCATAGTTTTGATTGACTATAATGGTTGCGGGCAATCAAACCCGAATCGGCTCGGGCTGAACTATTATTGAAAATAATAAATCCAGCCAACTTTTCATAAAATTGCGCTTCACTTTCACTAATATCCAGTTGGCGCAGGATAACTTGACTATGAGTCCAGCTAAATCCAAATATTCGATCAGCATAAGCTCGTTCATGATATTTTTCTACCCAGGATAAACCACGTTGAATCTCATCGGCTACTCCGGTAATTAAATCCACTACCACTAACTCTCCGGGTTCTATAAGCCATCGGCATCGGACTGAAACAATTGGGTCTAATACTGCGCCAGCGCTATTACTGAGTTCTCCCTCGGTCAACATGGCTAAAGGCGCGGATAAATTCCGGCCTCTACCAATAAAATTGCCTCGGTTAGTTTCATAAGAAAATTGCCAGGATTTTCCGCCATACACATTTAACTTATGAAATAAACAATATTGTTTATGCCCCGGACAGCGTGGACGGCGTTTCACAAAAATAGCTTGGCGTTCGGTTAATAATTCTGTTTCAATAAATAAATTACTAAAAGCCGGTTGAGCTTGATCCTCAGCTTGGCTAGCCAAAACGACTTCACCATAGCTGGTAAATTCAATCCATCGTTTACTACGTGAATGATTGCGAATGCGTGAACGCCTTAACTCAATATCATCTTCCGGCGATACCACCACTTGGGTCAAAATTTCCAAATTATCAAAATTCCGGCTAAATTCTACCTGGCTCTCAGTAAAGATCGCTTTATAATGGTTAACCGGACCAGCCACCGGCTGATAGGTTACCGAACAATAATCATGTGATCGAATATCACGTATGTAGCTAAACAATCCCCAATTATCGCAAGTGCTATCTTCTCGCCATCGTAATACCGCTATATTATGCCAGCGGCTATACCCTGCACCAGATTGAGTTAACATGAGATGATATCTACCATTCGATAATAATTGTACTTGCGGCGAGGTTTTATTGGGGTTTTCAAACACTCGTTTCGAACTTTCTGTTTGCCGCGAAGGTGGAATTAAACTCGGTGAGTTTATTTTTTTAATAAAATAAGTTGTCAATGGTTTGGGGATACGTTCCTGCAATAATAATAAAGTCGCCTGAAACAAAGGGTCTTTTATAAAACGTCTTTGCATAGGTTGACTATGCAGTAAATAAGACAAAGCCAAGAAACTCATGCCTTGATGGTGCGCCATAAACGAACGCACGATTACACTATTTTTATGGCGCGGGAGGCGGGATTTAGTAAAATCGATGGCTTCATAAAAACCAAATCGCCCCAAAGCGCCTTCGTGTTGTAAACGCTGTAAATTTTGACAAGCTGCTGCGGGCATGACCATTAATGCTAAGACTGTGGCGTAAGGTGCTATCACTAAATCTTCTCCCAGACCGCGTTTCAAGCCTAAATCCGGTACACCAAAAGCGCGATATAAATAATTGGACTGGGGATCAAATCCATTGTAGCCTGATTCGGATATACCCCAGGGGGTTCCGCGACTGCGGCCATATTCAATTTGACGATTCACGGCGCAACGATGCACTTGGTCCATTAATGTGCCGCTAAACACAGGCATCACTAACAATGGCATGAGATATTCAAACATGGAGCCGCTCCAAGACATCATGGTCATTTGTCCTTCAGCATTAATCGCTTGCGGCCTTCCCAACGCAAACCAATTTTCTTGCGGAATTTGACCCTGAGCGATGGCGATAAAGCTGGCTAGACGTGCTTCTGAAGAAAATAAATCGTAATCACCGGTATCGCATTCTTGCTTTTCTACATTAAATCCAATAGTCAATAATCGTTTGGCGCCATGATAAAGAAAATTGACATCCATCTGGGCAAAACCAAATGCCTGCTCTGCTAATTCCTGAATGCGGGTTATTAATTTTTCTGCATCATCATTTTCGCTAATATCGCGTAGGGCAATTTGATCATTGACCAAATATGGTGCAAACAATTGCCATTCCTGGTAAAGATAACGGCAATGAGCCACTAATTTTTCCGACCATAAATTAGCGAATAATTTATTTAAACGCTCTGCCTCTTGTAATAAGCTTTGACAGTGTTCTAACGCGCTCAATCCTTGATTAAAATTATCCTGGGCTTCATTGAGCAAAGCGCGGAATTGAAAGCAGATTTGGATTTCCGGCTGCGAGATGGTTTCTAAAAATACTTCGTAAGTGTCTCTGAGTCCTTGCAAATACTCGCTTCTCAGTAAAGGGGCGGCAGGCAGTTCTAATAAACCTTGACGTAAAGTCAATAAATGCCCAGCTAAATTACCGCTATCCACCGTTGAGATGTAGCGAGGCGATAAAACTTGTAAAGTTAAGGTATCATACCAGTTATAAAAATGTCCTCGGTAACGTTCAAGCTTAGATAATGTGTTAAACGTTTGTGAAGTGCGCTCTAACAATTGATTTAAAGTAATGTAACCAAAATCATAAGCACTTAGATTCGCTAATAAAGCTAAGCCTATGTTTGTGGGTGAAGTCCGGTGCGCCAAGGCTTCGACTGGTGATTCTTGATAATTGTCCGGTGGTAACCAATGATCGTTCTGATTGACGAAAGTTTCGAAAAAATCCCAGGTTTTACGGGAAATTTTATGTAAAAAACGTGTGTCCGCTTGGCTTATTTTAATTTCTTGGCTTGAAATTGGCTGACTTAAACGGCGCGCTAATAATGGTGAAATTCCCCATAATATGAATAACGGCGAGAACAGCACTAAGGATGAAAATCGATTATCAATTAATAATATAAGCATACCGGCAATGGCGGCAATTGGACCTAACACCATTTTTAAAAACCAGACAGAATTGGAATTGTGGAAATGTTTATCTATTTGACTGCATGGGACCCATTCTAATAATCGCTTATGGGAAATGAGTAGTCGCCACCCCGTGCGAATGATGGCATCGATATGATAACCGGCTTCATGGGGTAAACAAGCTAAATGGAATAGGAGCTGGTATAGTCTATGACGAATTGTTTTGAAAAAAATTTTGACATGTTGCGACCAGGAAACTTCTTGAGATTTTCTGCCAAACTCTAATAATGCGCAGCCCATTGTCGGTACAATTAATAGCAGTAAAATGATGCAAGACCAAAACAGGCTCGGCGGCAATAACGTCCAGGTTAAAAATAATAATATGAATTCAGCTGGCGCTACCAAACTTCGGCGTAAATTATCGAAAATTTTCCATTTAGAAATCCCATTCAAATCACGCTTCCATAACCAGCGGATTATTTGCCAATCGCCTCTAATCCAGCGGTGGCGGCGCTTGGCATCGGTAAGATAACTCGCGGGAGTGTGTTCATACAAGGGAAAGTCACTGATATAACCGGATCGTAAGTAACACCCTTCTAATAAATCGTGACTTAAAATGAGATTTTCGGGGAAGCGATTACCTAAAATGCGATGGAATAAGTCGACGTCATAAATGCCTTTACCGGTAAATGATCCTTCGCCGAATAAGTCTTGATTCAAATTGGAAACCGTGCAGGTATAAGGATCAATACCCGATTCGCTATTGCATAGCCAAATATAACGGGTTAATTCTCCACTCAACATGGTTTCGTCTATGCGTGGCTGTAGAATGCCGTGGCCGGCGACGATTCGATTTTTTTCAGCGTCAAGGCATGGAATATTCAATGGATGCGCCATCGCGCCAATGTATTGCGAGGCAGAATTTCGGGGGAGTTGTGTATCGGAATCTAAGGTAATGACGTATTTTATTTGCGGTAATATTGTAGTCGGACCTAAAATAACAGAGAAAACCGATTGATCATTTTCTCGTAATAATTTATTTAAATCATTTAATTTACCGCGTTTTCGTTCATAACCCATCCAAATTCCATCTACCGAGTTCCAACGGCGAGAGCGGTGAAATAAAAAAAATTTTTCACCTAGTTCATTGCGATAACGGTGATTCAAATCGTTAATTAGATTCATTGTCGCATCGAGTAATATTTTATCATCAGGAACTTGTTCTGATGCAGCATCGGTAAAATCAGTCAATAACCCAAAATACAAATTCTTATCTCGATTTGCTAAAAATCGCACTTCTAATGCTTCCACTATGGATTCAATTTCATCTAAATTAGTGAGCAAAACCGGCACTACCACTAGACTGCGATATTGCTGAGGAATTCCGCTCGAAAAATCCATTTTTGGGAGCGGATGCGGTTTAGTCAGTAGCATCGCCAACCAGTTAATTAGGTTTAAGGCAAATTGGCTTAAACAAACCCCAAAAACAATTCCCAGCAGAATTAAATAATGGGTGGGAATTTCATCCATAGCCGCTTTCCAAATTAACGCTCCGCTAGTAAGTCCGGTTAATATTAAAATAGCGCCTAAATATTCCAAAAAAGTGTGCTTATTGAGAAATTGTTGTGTTTTTTTTAATAACGCAAACGGCATTTTGAGCGTTTTCTCTAATTCTGCTAATCCTTTATCAATGAGATAATACCCAACATGATGGCGGCGTAGATCAGGATCTTGCTGAGTTACGGCATTGTTTGCCAATAAAATTGCGGCTTCGGCTACTTCAATTTCTTGACAACGGCATTGACGGCTGAGCTTTTCTACCACACAACGATAACGGTCTCGTGAATTAAAATCCATTAAGGTGTAAGCTTGGGCCGGATCTTCTTGTAATTTATGTTCAATAGCACTCGTTTTTGACACAAATTCACGCCAATCTATTTCTCGAATGCGATGTAAACTGTTAATGCAATTATTCATGCTCACTTGCTGGGCGGCTAAAGTGGTATTATCTTTTTGCACCATTTGATCAATGGTTAAATTCTCTTCTGCCAATCTCTGTTCTATCCAATTTAATGGCAATGCTAAAGAGGCGTTTTGTAAACGTCTGGTTAATTCAGCTATAAATCCACTTACTAAGGGGGGTTCCGAATGCACCATATCCGCCACAACTAAAATTAATTTTTTTGAGTTAGTTTCAGCGGTTTTTATTAATCGGTCTGCCCATTGGCCCGCTAAAATATATCCATTCCAATTACTCAACATTTCGGAACTGACCCGTTCAATGTTTTCTATTAAAGCCAAGCGCAACATGATTGGGACAGCCCATAATTCACCTAGGCTTAATTTAGTGACTTTTTGATAAGCTTCAATCAAACAAATCAAATTTTCCAGGTCCCAGCGGCCATCTCGGTATTTTATAATTTGTAAAACAATATCGTAGATGCGAGGATAAGCAGCTTGAAATAATCCTCCCGCAGATAAAGTGGGTAATTCTTTTTCGTATTTTTTGGGAAAATCATGCTTAATAATTAAAATTTGTTCTTCTATTAAATAAAAATTATCCAATAACCACTCTCCAGCAGGTGGAATGCGTTGCTGGTCATTGGCCGCCATAGTTAATATGCGGTGAATTTGATTAAGACTATCTTCACAGTGTTTTAAAAGATTAAGTAATACACTGTGCTGCAATTTTTTAGATACTTTATGTGTTTTTGCTAAAATGAAACCGTGTTGTTCTAGTTGGTCGACGTTGAAAAGTTCGGTAGGATGCTTAGTCTTCACGTCCACTTATCGCTCCAAAAAATGAGTTCGGCTCACTGCGGAGTGAGCCTAGCGTATTCATCAGATCGACTAAAATTTAAGGGCCGCGACGGCGAAAAATAGACATGACTAATGCTATTACAAACAACACTAGAAATATAAAAAAGATCACTTTAGCAATTCCAGCTGCAGCAACCGCTATACCGGTAAAACCAAACACTGCTGCTATCAATGCAATGACAAGAAATATAATTATCCATGCGATCATAATTTTCTCCTTAGAAATTCTATCAAATTATAGCAGTCACTATTCAATATTTCCTATTCAGGTTTTTTTACATGATTTTTCTTTAGGCTTGATCAGAATGGCTTTATTTTTCATATCAACTTTAATAAATTCCGCTCCCATAAAGATGATGATTCCAAAACAATATAACCATAATAAAATTACTAAAATAGAGCCAGCGATTCCATAACGGCTGGCATAAGAAGCATGCGCCAAATATAAGCTTAATAAATATTTGATTATAATTAATAATATACTGGCAAAAATAGCACCCTTACTGGAAAATTTAAGAGGCAATTTCGCACTGGGAATAAATTGATATAAAAATAAAAAAAATAAATAAATCAGAATGATTGATATGGCTAGGTGTAACCATTCAAATAAAAATGGTAAATGAATGATATCATGAAACAACATGATTCCGGCGCCTAAGATGATGGAGAGAAACAATAATAAAACGATGAATAAGACAACGATATAAGCAAAAATTCTTTCCAATATCAAAGCGCGCCAGCCAAACCCTGTCTTTAATTCAACCTCGAAAATATCATTTAAACCATCAACAAGTTGACTATAAAAACCGATGGCGCCAATAATAATTACAGCAATGATTATCATATTGGTTAATATAGAGGCCGATAAACTACTCTGTCCTTGTACCATTTGCGTCAATTGCTGCGAACTAGCTGGACCAATTACCGATGCGATTCCTCCCATAATTTGATGCTCGGCCGTGGTTTTTCCCATAATGATGCCGACTAAAGTGAGGCAAATAACCAATAAGGGAGGGATAGAGAATAAGGTGTAAAAGGCAAACGCTGCCGATAAAGTGGAAACTTTATCCTTGCTCCAATAGTTAACTAATTGGCGAGAATAGTGTTTGATATTCTCTATCATTTGTTATATAGACCTTTCCCGCTGATCGGGAATTGCGGGAGAATTTATACTCTATATTTAAAAATAGCTAGTTAAAAATATAGCAGAGAAAAGCCAAGCGGATATGAATTAATAATTTTTATGCAATGAAATTCATGAGTAGAGAACCACAAATTCTAATAGGCACTTCCGGTTGGTCTTACCGAAACTGGAGGAAATTATTTTACCCGGAAGATTGTCCACCTAAAAATTGGCTAAATTATTATTCATCTATATTTGACACAGTAGAACTCAATGCCACTTTTTACCATAGGTTTTCTCCGCTGTCATACCAAAATTGGTTTAAAGCCACCCCCAAAAAATTTCAATTTGTCATTAAATTACCAGGTTATATAACACATCAAAAACGATTAATTGAGGTAAATAAGTTAATTAAACAAGAAGAGAAATCCGTTAAGTATTTAAAGAGCAAGTTTGCACTTTTCCTGATGCAACTACCACCGCGGATTGCTTATGAGCCGAATCGATTACAACGGGCTTTGTCTGCTTTTACTTCACCGAAAAAGGTCGTTGTCGAATTCAGAAATTCCAATTGGTTTACGGAAGAGGTGCGAGAAATTTTGCGAAAATATAAAGCTATTTTTTGTAATCTAGACTCGCCTGATTTTCATATTTCAAACGAATTGACTTCCTCTACCGCTTATATTCGTTTGCATGGTCACGATAGCTTATTTGATTATAATTATACGACTAAAGAACTGCGAAAAATTGGTGATAACTCTCAGCGGCTAATAGACCTAGGAGCAAAACAAGTCTATATTATGTTTAACAATGATATGCACGCCTATGCCCCTCGAAATGCAGAAAAATTGAAATTGATTTTAAATTTATCTTGATAAAATACATATTATAATCATAAATGCGCGATCAATATGATTTTTCAATCAACATTAACAATTTTGACTTAAATTCTAATATTTGTTAAATTCTTATTCATACTAACTAAAAAGTCATAAATTAACACATGAGGGAGAATTTGTGTTTTCTATAAATCAAAATCAAATTATGCTGACAAATGCTGATATTAAACCCACATCAAATACTTTAACTTTATTAACATTAAATAATGACCTACTGTTTTATTTATTACGGTTTTTACCTATACAATTTTTTTTTAATAGCATGACATTAGTTAACAAAAAAATTTCGTTATTACCAAAACAAGACAATTTTTGGGATAGCTTATATGAAAAACCATTTAAAATAAAACAGTCCTGGGAAGATTATCTAGAAAATCGAATTAATTACCAGAGTTCTTTAATAAATGCTGCCATTAAAACGAGGGCTTTTAATTTTCTAGATCAGGAGGTTCAAAATTGGAGTTTAAATAACATTTTTTTTATTTGTCTTATTCCCGAGAAATATCAGTATAAATATAACAATGCTTTATTGGAATTGCTGTTCCAGTCTCAAATTTCACTTAGAATTCAATACCTTAAACAAGCGTCTGAAACTTACAAACCAATTGAAGAAGAAGTCAAATCTAAAATAACTGAGTTACAAAATTACAAATTTGATTATATTAATCTGCCACCCAATGAATTACAAT
The DNA here is from genome assembly GCA_965651935.1 of uncultured bacterium. Lineage (GTDB taxonomy): Bacteria > Pseudomonadota > Gammaproteobacteria > Coxiellales > Coxiellaceae > JAFEDN01. Next base: position 6,380 of record CBFGTC010000004.1, on the reverse strand, counting down.
CAGTTTCAAAATGCCTTAATGATAATAATATAGAAAAAAAATTTAAAAAAATATTAAGTAGTTTGGAGAAAAAATTAAAAACTAATTTAAAAAATTATAAACAATTATTTAGCTTAAACGAATACGAATACGAATATTTAAAATTATTGTTTAAATTTGTATTTTGGGATAGTGATAGTGATGAAAAAAAACAAAATAAACCATATGACAAATTAAAAACTCTTTTATTTGACCCTATTACACGCTATTCAATCGAGCATTATTGTAAAAAATTTGGTTATGATTATAAATCAGAATGTAAAAATACTTCTAAAAGTCAAACAAATGGTCTACGGATTGCGATTGAAGTAAGAAATCTTAAATTTTTACAATCTTATAGCATCATCTTCGAAAAATCGTTCCATCAAACTCATTTATCTCCTATGGTTAATAAATTATTAACTCAGCCAACATATTTATTATTCCAATCAATCAAATTAAACGATACAGCATTGATTCAATTTTTAATTAATTGTGACAAAAAAACTGAATGTCCTTCTGAAGAACGAGATAGCCACTATAACTCTGCAATTAATGAGGCCATTAGATTAGACCTACATCACATAACAATATTACTTTTAACTAAAGAGAATTCAAATTTGAATACAGTTGAATCAATTAATCATCACATTAATCTATATAGTAACGGTAATTACTCTGAATTTGTATCTTTTGTCATATATGATAATATCATACCTCTGGATAAGAAAATATCGACACGTTTCAGTAAATTAGCTACACATACTCATTTATATTTATCTACAGCTCTACAATCTCAATCCAATGTTATCATATACACACCAACACTGAAAAAAAATTTAGAATTTTTAAGACTAATGTTAATCCTAGGATTCGATCCTTCCAATCTTGTAAATCCCAATGAAATAAAAACTATCAATTATTTATTTCAGTGTGCTTTACAAAATAAAATCATATTCAATCTTGATGAAATTCCTCTTTTATATAAAAATGCTAATACATATATTCCAATATTAAAAAATATAAGTTTTATTGATATTTTTGATAGATATGAAAAATCAATTCGAATAATAAATTCTATATCAAAATTACCCTCGGTTGTTATATTTTTTATTTTTGATTATTTGTATTTAAATGAAATATTTAAATTCATGCCGTTATTTAAGAAACAACATAAAGACCTATCCACTAATCAAAATTTTTGGACATACTTGTACAATAAAGACTTTAAAACAAATAGATATAAAAATTATACAGATTATAATAAACAATTTATTTTAGCTTTGGCTCTACAAAATAGAGCCACAAAATTTCTTTCCAATAAAACTGCACAATGGAACTTACATTCCATTATTTCATTTAATTATACATTTAATAAAAATATTGTATTAGCAATGATGCATAAAAGCCAGCTCCAATTAAGAATCCCGTATCTACAAAAATTTCGCGAAGAGATCAACCCATTAGAAAATCAATTTTTAAAAAATTTTTTAGAAATTAAGCAATATAAATTTGATCTTCAATTTTCTAATGATGAAGATGAGCTTCAAATTTATAATAAATCGCTCTCAGCTAAAAATAAAATTATATTAGCCGATTTTTCTAATGATTTAAATAAAATATTATCTCAACTTAAAAAAAGTGTAAATGATTCATTGAACGACACTGATATTAAATCTAAATTTACTCCAAAAAAACTTTTATTTTTAAAAAATTATTTTAAAATTTTATTTTTTGATGAAAACGATAAAAAAAATATTGACTTAAAGGAACTTAGTGTTCAAAAATTTTTATTCGATCCAATTCCTGCATTTCCTATAAATGCTGATGAAGAAAGTTTTTCACCAAATGGTTATGTACTTCATCGATTTTTTGATAATTTTTCTCATTTGTTTATTCCCAACAAAGTAAATGGATTATCATTAGGAGTTATTATTGGAAATATGCATTTTTTAGCAGCGTGTCGCGATACTATTAATTCATTACCATTGATAAACGGTCTTTTAAAGAAAAATCTTATTTTAGAATTACTGAAAGCATCGGTCATGAGTAAAAATGAAGCTGTCGTAGAATTCTTACTTAATTCATTCGCTCCCCTCCCAGAAATTCCTTATCTTGAAACCGTCTATCAACCGATTCTCGAGGAATCCATTTCTCATAGTTTGTATTACATCGCTATGCGTGTTATCGTTGAAATTAACCTTTCAAATTTCCCAAAGTTAAATTCCGCTCGTTTACTTAATTGTACCCGTCAATATCGCAATGATGATTTAATTTTTCTTATATTGTTTTCCGTTTTTAAAATAGATCTTGATATTAATATTGACGGCTCAACATTGCTGGAAAAAGTGGCAAGTGAAGCTCAACTTCATTTAAAATACCCTTCTCAAGTAGAATCCCCTAGATCACGTAATTTGTTGGAAAAACTACGATTACTCATGATCTTAGGAGCCGATCCCAAAAAATTTACCCAGGACAATAATCCAAAAACTAATCCTAAATTTGCAATCAACTATATTTTGTCAAAATCAAATCCAACAATCGAATCAGCAGAAAAAAAAGTGGATTCAGTTTTAGAATTAAGTGCGCAAGATAGGGATAATCTTAAAAAAATCAGTTTTATGAGCTATAACAATAAATAATTTTAATTATAAACAAAATATGAGAATAATTTATTTTAATCACAAATCATTAAAATAACTGCCCATGAAAGCTGCGTTACGCACAAGAATTTGGTTTAATAATTTTAAAATATTATTATCGAAGTTTTAGCTGAAAAAATTTTTCAGCTAAAACTTCTTTATCAATTATAGAAAAAAAAGTTAATTTCTCTTAGTTATAAATTTAGTTTAAACTCTTCACATTTGAATTTGTCTCATCAGAAGATGTTTCTAGTAAATTGACAAAACTGTAACTATTTCCTAGATAAGGAATGTGCTGGTGTTGTCGTTGGCTTATTATCATTATCTTCATCAGAAGTATATTGAGGATCTGACGTGATTTTCTTTCGATAATTTTGATAGCATGCCATAAGATATTCATTGGTAAATTTTTGTAAATCAGTTGCATGTTTAAACATTGTCGACCAAACCATAGTACTTACGAATCGTTTAGTATAGTTAACAATAGTATCGAGGCTACGCCAAAAATTCTCAAAACTCCGGGTTAATGAATAATCACCAATCATGCCATAAGGCGGAATCCATTGATAAAATGTTTTTTCCTCTTCAATCAACTTCCGAAATTGAATTTTATTTGATATTTTATATTTTTGTGCTAGATGATTCAACCAAAATAATAAAGTCTCCGGATTTTGGGCTTCCTCTAGATATTCAACCATCTTTGGAAGGCGAATCAAGATATCAAATATATTAATTTCAGCAGCGCTGCCCCCATGGGAAATAATTATACGGGCTAGCACAGGCTCATCGTTACAAAATATTCTTTTGATACATTCCGCATCAATATTATCTATTTTATCACCGTTCTTTATTAATAACGACACCATATTATCAATAGATTTATAATCTTGAATAATTGAGCTACCATCATTAGGATTAAAAGATGTACGATCACATGCATTAATATAAATTTTGAGAGGAGATTTATTAGGATCATTATAAATTTTAACTCCATAATCCAGTAATAACTCAGTGATTTGATATGACTTATTAAGTACAGCAAGACTCAAAAGTTCATAGTCATTATTTTCTTTCAAATGGGTTGGTAATAATTCCTTAATCAAATCAATATTTGTTTCTCCTTCAGCAATAAGCTGCATTAATATTGTATGATTTTTTGAAGTAGAGCGTATTTTGGATGGAATTTTATGATTATAATAAGGGGATAACTTTTTAGTAATACCTGGGAAGCCTAATTGAATTGCTAATTCGAGAAGATTGCCACCCTTTTCAATTTTAGCCTCTTTAACTTCTGCCTTTTTATCCAGCAAAAAGGTTACTGCATCTAAATTATTGTCTTTCACTACATGGGCAATAAGTGATTCATCAAAAATAATATGATTAGACGTTATAATTCCATTTAAAATCAATTTCTTTAAAGTAACTAAAAACATTGGTTTATTCCGCGAGAGCAAGAGCATCAGTAAATCCGAAAAATTTTCTTGGAATTTTTTATTTCTATAAATTTCGCCACTTAATAAGCTCATTTTTTTATTAAGTAAAGAGAAACAAGAAAAATAATTTATAGACAAAAATTCTGCTATTAATTTTAAGATATCCACACTAATATTACTAATATAATTGATTTTTGAATCAGAAGATTGTGACGTTTTTTTTTCTTTCATGTTAAAGTCCCTATTTAAAAATAGTAACTTTAACAAGTTGCACAAATCTAAACAAGATGTTTTAATGACAAAGTGATTAAGTATTTTTAATACCAAGAAAATCTTTAACAAACAAATTATGATTTTTATCAAGTACTTTGACTTAGCGTTTATATCAAAAAAACTAAAATAAATATACATCAATTTGATACCTTCAATTTCCTAACCATGTATTACCTGTGTTTTAACGAATGAATATTCTCTATGAAATAAAATCCTATTTTCAATGGAAAATTAAGCTCCAATTTTAATAAAATTACTGTTAAAATCTATCCATAATAATAAAATACTCTAATATCATGAATAAAACCATTGCAATTATTGGCGGCGGGCCTGCAGGCTTAATGGCAGCAGAAATAATAAGCCAAAGCGGTGCTAAAGTAGATCTTTACGATTCCATGCCTTCGCTCGGACGAAAATTATTAATGGCCGGCAAAAGTGGACTTAACATCACCCATTCAGAACCTTATGATGCATTTCTTACGCGATATACTCCACAAACACAAATTGAAAAACATCTGACGCATTTTAAACCCGATGATTTACTGGCCTGGATAAAAGAACTGAAAATTGAAACTTTTATCGGTTCATCTGGACGCATTTTTCCTAAAGAGATGAAAGCCAGCCCACTATTACGCGCCTGGTTGCACAGACTGCAAGGCAATGGCGTCAATTTTTATACCCGCCACCATTGGACCGGCAGGAGACAAAATCAACTTATTTTTGATTCACCCAATGGCATCATAAAGATTGGTGCGGATGCCACTATCCTTGCCCTGGGTGGAGCAAGTTGGCCAAGGCTAGGCTCGAGTGGTGAATGGGTAAGCTGGATGGAAAATAATGGAATCGAGGTTAACCCATTTCGCCCTTCTAATTGTGGCTTCTTCGTCACTTGGTCAAAACATTTTAGTGAAAAATTTCATGGACAACCACTGAAATCAGTGGTTTTAAGTTTTCATGATTTTAAACAACAAGGCGAATTTGTTGTGACCAGGACCGGAATCGAAGGAAGTCTTATTTACACCGCTTCCTCATTACTACGAAATACTATAGAGTTAACAGGCAAAGCGATAATTACGCTAGACCTCGCACCCAATACCTCAAAACAAAAGTTGCTCAAAGCCCTAAGCCGTCCACGCGGCTCGCGTTCAATCACAACTCATATAAAAAAAACCATTGGAATCCAAGGGTGTAAATTAGGTTTGTTATACGAATTTGTGCCTCGGGAGGATTTTCAAAATATACAAAAACTAACCGATGCGATTAAAGCGCTACCCATCCCCTTATACGGAGTCACTCCCATAACATCCGCTATTAGCAGCGCTGGGGGCGTCAAATTTGAAGAGCTGGATGATAATTTAATGCTACGTAAAATACCCGGTGTTTTTTGCGCAGGAGAGATGCTAGATTGGGAAGCGCCCACCGGGGGATATCTACTCACCGCTTGTTTTGCAACTGGCAGAAGCGCCGGCAAAGGCGCTTTAGCTTGGATTTCTAGAGTATAAGACGGAAAGCGCCAGAGCGAACATCGCGGATTATAACCTAGTGTATTACTGACTGCTCTTTATGATTGTATGGTTTTTGATTCTTCAAGCCAGAAAATACCGAGATAAAAGCCACAAGAGAAATTGACACCAGTAACCACATAGCGCCACGATAGCCACTTAAAAAATAATGTTGGAATAATATTACGGATTTTTCAGCACCAAAATGCGTGTTTTCTTGTATAATTTTCGTAGCAACATCACTATTGGCAATCACCCGGCCAATCCAATCTCCAGCGGAAACATTATTAGCAGCAAGCTGAGCCACTAATACAGATTTAGCGACAGAATTATAAATTAAAGTTCCCACAGCCAATCCAATCGCACCGCCTAAATTGTGCAAAGTACCTATAGTACCCATCGCTACCCCACTGGATTCTTTAGGAATCGATGACAGCGCTGCTACAATAGATGGACTTAGCCCGGATATTTCATTGTAGGATTTAAAAAGGAGTAGCGAAAATCTAACATTT
>CBFGTC010000003.1:0-143452 GCA_965651935.1 uncultured bacterium | reverse complement strand
AATCAGATGATAAAAACAGTAGCTCAGAAAATCCTGCAAACCCAATCGGTTGGCCAGCATGATCGCGCTCTCACCATCCCATTTTTTTTGCAAAAAAACCATGTCAGTGACATTTTCTTTCGTCCCTGCCGTCACCTTTAATTTGTAATTGATAAAATGGATGGCAGCCTGCTGATCAGAAGCCTGTAACGCCATAAACAGCGGAATATAGGACTTATTGATAACAGTAGAAAAAAGATGCGAGTACTCCGGTATTTTTTTAAATAAACGCCATTGCTTCACGTCAGCGAGGGGATCACGGCTATTCATACTGGAAATAGTAACGTCATATCGACGTTTTAAATGGTCAAAATCCGCCAGTTTTTTTCGGTAGGATAATCGCGCGTCTTCCCAGTCTACGGTCAGAAATAATTTACTGACCAGTGTAAGGTGCGCCAGACCGATTTTACCCAGAAAACTGGCGGTATAAACCAGCAGGGCCATGGGCATAAGATCCAGCGTCGGTATTGATTTCAGAAGCAGCTCCCCTTTTTTTTCAACTTGCCGCCGTTTTTTATAGAAAGGCCGCACGGATTTCTTGTCATCCGCTTTTCCCTGGATTTGTAAAGATGTCTGGATTTGAGTAATTCTTTTTAATCTATTTTCCAGTTTCTCACCAGGACGAGGTTTTTTTTGCAAAGCTTCTTTGGGTGTGTTCAGTATTTGCAATAGATTCAGTAATTCTTCTTTTTGTTGGCCTAAAGCGATAATTGGCTGAGAGGAAGGAGAAGATTCCGGATAAGGGGTTTTTCTTTTACTCATAATTATATTCCTGTATCTTTATTTGGTAATAATAAAAAATCTGATGAGTCGGCATCATCAACAAAAAATATGAAACTGTCAAGCTAAAATTAGAATGGGCATATTTGCGTAATATATCGACGGCAGGGGAATGGCGGTGTTTGGGGAAGACCCTAAAATTGGTGCCCGGGGCCGGAGTCGAACCGGCACGGGATATTCTCCCGAGGGATTTTAAGTCCCTTGCGTCTACCTATTCCGCCACCCGGGCGACGTTAAAAGGCTGGGGTCGGAATCGAACCGGCGTCCACGGCTTTGCAGGCCGCTGCATAACCACTCTGCCACCCAGCCAATGAACTTCAAAAAAACAATAAGCGGGAAACGAGACTCGAACTCGCGACCCCAACCTTGGCAAGGTTGTGCTCTACCAACTGAGCTATTCCCGCTGATATGTCGATCATTATTACTGTTTTAATGGCATTGTCAAGGGTGACGTTGATAAAAAGCCGAAATATTTTAATATCTGCTAGGTATTTGGTTATTATATAAAATATTTTTGCCATCAAGGAGATTTTTATGGGCATCCAACTTATTGGTCAATCAGCACCGGATATAGAATTTCTCAGCACCTCTACTGCCATTAAATGTTTTAATGATTTAAGCGGGCAGTTCATAGTGGTGTATTTTTATCCCAAAGATCACACATCCGGCTGTACCCGCGAAGCCGAAGATTTTCGCGATTATTACGCTGAATTCCAAAAACTCAATACCTGTATTATAGGAGTATCCAGAGATAGTTTAAGCAGTCACCATAAATTTATTGAAAAATTACAATTGCCTTTTAATTTAATCAGTGACCCTAAAGAAATATTATGTCAGTATTTTCAAGTGATAGTGGATAAAAAAATGTATGGTAAAAGCGTTAAAGGCATAGAGCGAAGTACATTTTTGATAAACCCCCAAGGAATTTTTCAAAGAGAATGGCGTAAGGTTAAAGTTCCCGGCCATGTGATGGAGGTATTAAACTCCATTGATATAAAGGCAAATAGCCATGAACGCCCTTAATGTCTTGAGACTGATAAAGCACCACTTGGTCAATGTCAATCTTAAAATTCTTCATCAGGATCGGTGACATGGTGAGCACATGTCTATATTTCGACCGGCATAAAGTAATGTGTGGCAAATAGGGCCTATCCTCGATAGGGAAACCGTGGTTTTGTACTAGCTGTTCTACTCGCTGGTACAAATGGGCTAAAGCAGAATTGAGTTCCACATAAGCTGCCACTAAATCTGAATTCGTTTTCGGGAAGTTATTTATTTTATGTATGTTTAAAGAAAATCCAGCTGTAGTGCTGAGTTCTTGACCGATTTGAAATAAGCAGTCGTTTAAACTGGCGGGAGGTATTTTACCAAAAAAATGCAAAGTTAAATGGTGATTGGGTGCGAAAGTCCAACGGATATTTTTGTGATTTTCCCAATGCGGATGGGCTTGTAAAAGTAGATTAACCAGAGTCTCTATATCCTGCTCAGGAATAGGAACCCCCAAAAAAATATTCACACAGGTGTTCCTAACAACTGGCAAAATCTTTGCTCATCGATGTTAGTCCCTGAAAGGATAATACAGATTTTTTTGTTTTTTAATTCGTCTCGCAAAGGCCCCATCACTGCGGCAAGACTGATCGCTGCTGCCGGTTCTGCCACTAACTTCATTTCTTCAAATAAAAATCGCATGGCGGCAATAATAGCCGCATCGTTAACGGTTGAAATTTTATCAACCCAGCGACGGCACATAAGCAAAGGTTGCCACTCTGTTTTGGGGACACATAAACTGTCGGCAATACTCTGTGGAATGCAGCTCATGGGTTTATTGGCAGCCAAGCTTTGTTGCATCACCGCACTCCCCACGGGTTCTACGCCAATAATTTTAATACTAGGTTGTAGCTGTTTGCATGCGTTGGCTACACCGCCTATAAGCCCTCCTCCACCTACCCCAGCGAGAATGTAATCTAATTCACCTAACTGCTCGTGAATTTCTAATCCTAAAGTGCCAGTGCCCAAACTCACCATGGCTCCATCAAACGGATGAATTAGAGTCCGTCCTTCGGATGTTTGGATTGTCACAGCTTGACTAAATACTTCCTCCATATTTTGCATGAGCACGACTTCCGCTCCTAACGATTGACATAAGGAGATTCGTACAGGACTGGCTGTTTTGGGCATCAAAACCTTGGCGTGTACGCCGTATTGTTTGGCTGCCCATGATACCGCTATGGCATGATTACCGGCGCTAATAGCACAAACTCCTTTTTGTTTTTGCTCAAGGTTAAGTGAAGCAAGGGACAATAAAGCGGCACGGAGTTTAAAGCTGCCGCCATACTGCCATAGCTCCAATTTCAACCACAAACAGAAATGCGCTCCTAATAATTCCGTGAGTTTTGAGGAACGAAATTGCCACACTGGAGTGGTCAAAATAGAATTTCCTAAAAATTCTCGGGCTTGGCGAACCGCGGAAATACCCGGTGTATCAATATGGGGGGGGTTAGAATTCATTATCAAGTCCTCCCGGATTTATTCCAAACGCAATGAGAGGCAACAATTCCTTCCAGGGGTGGTGATCGCGATTCTCCCCTCCGGCCCCAGCATCGGCCCAGCCGAGCGCTGCGTAAGAAGAGCTCATTAAAGCATTTGCCCCACTTCGTCAGCTATTTCGTCTTTAACTTGCGGAGTGGCGTCTCCGCAATGTTCGTAACGCGGATCGCAAAACAGGCCGCCGTTGGCGCAACCGCTAAGAAATAAAGAACTGATTAATAAACAGCATAAAAGATAAAATGTTTTCATTTTTTCCTCCTTGAAGTGAATCAGCGATTTTGTTTATATCCTATGCATTGACAAGCTAATTGCTTTATTCATGCTCAGGAGCAACTCGATATATACCAGGAGCATTGCGCAAATAGCCTTTATAGTCCATTCCATAACCAAACACATAATGATTATCGACCACTAAACCGGTAAAGTCCGCGTGCACTAAACCTTCGGGCAAACGGGCTGAAACTTTATCTACTAATACAGCAGTGTAAATGCGTTGAGCTTTCTGCTCCTCGCAATATTCCACCACCCCCTTGAGAGTTAAGCCACCGTCTAAAATATCATCCACAATGATAACAGTGCGATTTTTGAGCGGGATCGTGGGTCGGCCCTTCCAAACCAAATTTTTTCCTGTTAAATCGTTGTGATAACGGCTTGCATGGATGTAATCTATCTCTAACGGAAAATTCAATCGAGGTAATAAATTACCCAAAGGTACTATGCCTCCTAATACCACGCAAAGAAAAATAGGGTTGCTATTGGCCAATTGATCGTTTATTTTTCTGGCCATCCGGTCCAGGGCTTCATCAACTTGTGCTTTGCTAAATAAGCACGTGGCTTTTGCTAATACTTCGTGAATATGTTGTGGAAGATCGATCACCAAGCTAGTCTCCTCTTAATTACATAATAGCACATTGACTAAAAAAATTGGCTATGCGGCGCGCGGATTGCCGCCGGTCATAGGGTAATAAAGCTTCTAAGGCTTGCATAGCTCCAGTACGATTATTGCACACTAATAATAAATCGCAACCGGCTTGCCAAGATTCAATAGCGCGTTGGCCATAAGGACCTCGAGTAGCGGCTGCCGCCATACTTAAATCGTCGCTAATGATAAGACCTTGGAAATTGAGATGACCTCGCAGCACTTCTTTTAACCATAAGGGAGAAAAGCTAACTGGCCGGTGATCAATGGCAGAAAAAATAATATGAGCAGGCATGATGGCGTCTAATTTATGGATTAAAGCAACAAATGGCTTTAAATCATGTTGCCATAATTGAGACCATATTCGAGGATCTTGGGGTAAATCGTGATGCGAATCTGCTACCACAGCACCGTGACCGGGAAAATGTTTGCCCACGGCAGGAAAACGGGCTCGGTGCAATTCATCAATGATAATCTCTCCCAATTTTGCTACGGTTTCTGCGCAAGTATGCAAACTGCGCTCTCCAATGACGGTGCTAAGACGATGATTTAAATCCAACACTGGCATTAAGCTGATGGAAATTCCCACGTCTCTTAACTCGCTGGTCAAAATGTGCAGAGATTGTCCGAGTTGCCGTAGACAAGTTTGGGGGGATGAGTCGTATAATTCTCCCCAATATGACATGGGAGGTAAAATCGTAAATCCTTCACGAAAACGCTGCACTCTACCGCCTTCTTGATCCACCACAATAAGGGCATGGCAATTGATTTTACGGATGGAGGCGCAAAGAGCGCGCAATTGTTGTCGATTTTGATAATTTCGGCTAAATAAAATGATGCCCGCACAAACCGGATGTTGTAATAGTTCTTGGTCTTCTTGAGTTAATTCTGTACCAGCAATATCAATTAAGACGCAGCCTAAGCCTGAAGTCATGACTTTAGCGCTCCCGCACAATCATTCATGTTCCACGGTTTTTTTAAAACTATGTGGAAAATGACTAACATTATCTTTGGAATTGTGTGCGCTTTTTAAAAAAACTTCATCGATTCGAACAATATTATGGAGCGGGATATAACAGCGGCCACGACGAGCCTCTTTTATGGAGGTTGGCGGCTGATTTTTGGGAAAATCCAACAAATTATCGGCTTCAATAAACCCCACTAAAGTTTCTTCAGATATGAATTGCGCGTAAATTTCGCATCTTTCTTCTTGGTCAATATAAATAATTCGGTAAATGGGGCGTTCATTTTTAGGGGTCATATTACTCCATAGAAGCTTCTATTTCTCGTAAATACACCATTTCCTCGGGTGTGGATTGACGGTTTAAAACTCGATTGCGCTGTGGAAAGCGTTGGAAACGTTGAATGATTGTGTAATGATGATTCGCGAATCGCAGGAAACTATCGTAAATTACCCGAGTTTCAGGAAAAGCCAGTTCTGCCAAAATTTGATAGGAATGTACGGCTTGTTCTTGATGATTCAGATTTTCTGAATGAAGCAAGGGAAAATAATAAAAGACTCTTTCAATCAAGCTCAGGGAATGGTCAGCTTCCGTACTAATCCCTTGTAGGCAAATGGCCAAGGCTTTGGGATCTTGTGCGAAAGCTTGCGGAGTGTCCCGATGAATATGACGGGAAAATTGATCTAACAACAATATCAGCGCGAGCTGACCGTGTGGAGTTTCCTGCCAAGAATCGTACTCGTCTTTAATGGCATGGTCTAAATCGGCGCTGAACAGTGATTTGATTTCATTGTCCACGTCTTGGTCTTCGCCAAACCAAATTTTGGCCCGATGTTCGCTAGGAATGATGGTCTCCTCCACCCTGCCCAACCAGAATTTATTAATTTCGTCAATACGTTGAATCATAATTTTCGAAGTATACTATATCACTTGTTTTAATGCGAGTGAGAACCGGTAAATTCCGGTTAAATGTTATAGTACTTCTCTTTTAATGAAATAAATTTTTTAGAATTGTTAGTAAATATAGAATACATGGCAGTTTGAATTAATTTAACTTTTTTGTTATTTAATTTATTTACTTTTCGAATGTTTGGATGTAGGCCAAACATGATTTTGGCAGTTTTTCGATTTTTTTTTGCTACTAAGCTAACTAAATGCTCACAAAAAGCAGTATTGGATGTTTTATTTAGAAAATAAAGAATTTTACACTTAATACTTAAGGCTTGTATGAGCGTTTGGATACCATTAGTGGCAAAAATTCCCTTTTTTGCTTTAAGCGAATTTAGAACTTGCAAGAAATATTCAGACGCATAACGTTGCACAAAAGTCACCTGAATTTTTTTTCTTTGAGCTACTGATTCTATTACATTAATTTCAACAGGATCGCTTGTGATAGCAAGAACTGATGGCGAGTGCTCTCCACATGCATGACTAATGGATAGAATTTGATGAAAGAAAAACTGTAAAAAGTTAATATCATGAAGGCATTCGAATTCATCAATAAAATAATATGAGTGAGTTGATTTTAAATCAGGAAGATAAATTAAGCCAAAACAATTGCTCGGAATGATGTTATCTCTAGAGAAGTTACGTAGAGGAAAACTAGGAGGGTGACCTATAGAATAAGAAAAATGACTGGCCAATCCAGACGTCAATAAATCGCCTTTATAGTTTAACTGACTTAAAGCTTTTTTAAATTGGATTGTTGCCTTTCTATAATAAATAGTATTAAAGTTAATTTCTGAAACTGGAGGGCAAACTTTAAAAATATTGATAACACTTTGAAAATTATAAGGTAATTTAAGAATCTCATTTAATGAAATTTCATTTAAACAACAACCCGTAACAACAATGTTAATATAAATCTGATAAGAATCAATCTCTGAGTTTATAATTTCCTGTCTAGCCTCCGTCTCATATTCGGAATTATAATTTGCAATATATTTTAAACCAATATAATCACTCTTGAATTCAGAGGATAAAATTTTACCAAAGTCGTGGCATCCCGAATGAGTTTTTTGACATACACTAAGACAAAAAGTAGGTTGCCTAAGGCTAATGATAAATTGAGCAGATATATCATCTTTCATATTCTTGATTTGTTTTCGTTTTTATATTAATATTTCATAATAACTCATATTTAAAAAATTTTAAACGCTGGTATATCTAAATTGCGTAGACCCTTTAGCTGGAATGATGTATTACCGAATATTTAGTTATATTTACCTTAATTTAGGTAAATCGCATTTGGCCAACGCCGCAGCCAGGTCATTTGACGTTTGGCGAGTTGGCAAGTGGCAATAAAGACTTTTTCTTCTAAACCGGAAAGTGGAGTTTCCCTTTCCAGGTAACTCCAAATTTGTTGATACCCCACTGCACGCATAGAAGGCAGGTCACGGTGGAGATTGCCTTGGGTGTGCAAACTTTGCACTTCCTCAATAAAACCTTGCGCGAACAAATTTTGAGTCCGTTTTCGGATGCGTTTTGTCAATTCTTCGCGGCCATTAGGAGCTAAAATGAAATGGCGGAAATCCAAAGGAGATTCTCTTTGAGTTTGTTGTTGCCATTGGCTAATGGGTTTACCTGTGAGTAAATAGATTTCTAAGGCTCTTTGCAAACGCTGGCTATCATTGGGGTGAATTTTTTTTGCTGCTGTAGGGTCTAGCTTTTGTAATTCTGCATGAATGGCTGCCCAGCCTTCCTGCGCTGCTCGGGCTTCTATTTGAGACCTTAATTCTGGATTTGCTGGTGGTAAGTTAGCCAAACCTTGTTCTAAAATCCAAAAATATAGCATGGTTCCCCCCACCAACAAAGGAATCTTCCCGCTTTGGTGGATATTGGCAATAATACGCAAGGCGTCTTGATGGAAATCACCCGCTGAATAAATCTCATTAGGATCACGGATATCAATCAAATGATGAGGGATGGTTGCTAAAATTTCTTGACTGGGTTTGGCTGTGCCAATGTTTAAATTCCGATAAACTAAGGTAGAGTCCACGCTGATAATTTCCAGGTCCGAACGCTGGGTTACCCATTCAATAGCCAAGTCGGTTTTACCACTTGCAGTAGGACCCATTAAGCAAATTACGGGAGCCATGTTATCGAAGAAGACTGCTTTTTCATCCAAATAGTATACCACAAAGAGCAGCAATTCCTGTTGAGAGAAAATTGACTCTAAAAACATGAAAATATTTCGAGCAGATGCTAACGACCACGCAAAAAGAACTTATCGAGTTCGCTCCAAGTGATTTGTTTCCAAGTCGGGCGGCCATGGTTACAAAAACCGCTATTCGGAGTTTGTTCCATTTGCCGCAGTAATGCATCCATTTCCGGCATCGCCAAAGTATAATTGGCGCGAATAGATTGACGGCAGGCGATGTTGCCTAAGAGTTCGCGAATATTCTCTTTCACTCTCACGCTTTCTCCATGGACAGCAAGATCGGAGAGCACGTCTCTTAAAATTTGCTCTAAATCGTGTTTTTGCAGTAATACCGGAATTTCACGCACTAAAATTTGGCCTGGTCCCATCATTTCTGTCTCCAGACCACATGCTTTAAAATTGTCTTGATGCATTTCCCAAATATTATATTCTTGATGATTGAGTTTAATTAACAAGGGAGTTAATAAGGTTTGAGTCACTCTGCTCTCTTCAGTTTCGCTTTTCTTCATTTTTTCATAAGTGATGCGCTCATGAGCGGCGTGGATGTCGACAATCACTAAACCCGCGCTGTTTTGAGCTAAAATATAGGTATTTCTCAGTTGCGCTAAAACACACCCTAATCCCATTACTGGAGTAGGCGGAGACGAAGTTTTGTCATTGCGACTACTCTGGCTCACCGGTTTTGGATGCAAATAGATGGGTGCTATTTCATTGACATGCAAGATTAATGGTTCTTGTTCCATTTTACTCGGCGCCAGGGTTATGTTAGAAGCTGAGGTTGAAGGCGGCGCAATGACTGCCGGATTGATAGAGTCATGAGTCGAGGCTGTAGGGGGTGATATCTCTACAGGAGTTGATGTCGATTTTGTCCCCGGTCGAAACTGTTCTAAGGCTTCGAGCACAGCATGGACCATAAATTGATGCACACTACGGCTATCGCGAAAGCGCACCTCATGTTTAGTAGGATGCACATTGACATCCACCTGTTGAGGAGGACAAGTTAAATACAGCACATAAGCAGGATGGCGTCCGTGGAATAAAACATCTTCGAAAGCTTGACGCACGGCATGGCTCAGCAATTTATCCCGCACATAGCGGCCATTTAAATAACAATATTGCAGGTCAGCTTGGCTGCGATTAAAACTAGGCAATGCAAGCCAACCTTGCAGTTGCAACTCTGCCGCTTGAAACTCGATGGCAATCGCCTGTTCCATAAAGGCAGATCCCAAAATACTTTCCACGCGCTGCGCAATTTGTTCCTTCGTTTGAGCGGGATTGACTAAAAAAACTTGTCTTTGATTGTGAGTCAAGCGTAAACCAACATCAAAACGACTGAGAGCCAGTTTATGTATCACATCTTGAATAGAGTCAAATTCCGTTTTCGGTTGACGTAAAAATTTGCGGCGGGCGGGTGTATTATAAAACAAGTCATGAACTTCGATACTGGTTCCGGGAGGATGAGAAGCCGGTTCAGGCTCAATCGTTTGATCTGCTTTTATAGCCCAAGCGGAATCTGACTGGTAATGCCGCGATGTTAATATAAGGCGGGAAACAGCGCTGATACTCGCTAAAGCTTCACCGCGGAAACCTAAACTGGCAACGGCTTCTAAATCGGCTAATTGGGTGATTTTACTGGTGGCATGCCGTGCCAGCGCTAACGCCAGATCGTCTTTCATAATGCCTTTGCCGTCATCACGCACCCGAATTAATTCGTGACCGCCTTGTTTGATATCGATTTGAATGTGAGTTGCGCCGGCATCTAAACTATTCTCAATGAGTTCTTTCACCACCGAAGCCGGTTTTTCGACAACTTCGCCCGCGGCGATTTGATTCGCTAATAAATTTGAAAGTATTTGTATGCGTTCTGCCATAACGGTTCTTATTGGTGCTCCCATTTTAAGCTTAAATTTGGGTTTGCCATTTAAGTCTTAACCCCGTAGTTTCCTTGAGAAGCCAGCCAGGTGCCGCGGGGTGGGCGGGCAATAAAATATTGTTTAATTCCGAGCATAATGGCTTGAGCTAAATTGTATTGGTAGTGAGGCAAATTTAATTTTTTTTCCTCAATAGAATTAGATAAAAATCCAGTTTCTACTAATAATGAAGGGATATCTGGCGATTTCAACACCACAAATGCAGCTTGTTCCATGTGCTGATGATGCAAATTAGCAAAGGGTTTAATGTTATTTAAAAGATTCTGACCTATGGCTAAACTAGCTTGGATAGTCGCAGTTTGTGATAAATTAATGAGAACCGAGCGTAAAACATCATTTTTATCGGCTAACTCCACTCCGCCCATCAATTCAGATTGGTTTTCCCGAGTCGCTATCCAACGTGCCGCTTCACTGGTTGCTCCACGTAAAGATAATGCAAAAACCGACACGCCTTGAGCAAAGGGATCAGCATAAGCATCCGCATGGATAGCAATAAACATATCGGCCTTATTTTGCCGAGCAATATTGAGTCGTTCGCGCAAAGTTAAATAATTATCGGCATTGCGGGTCAAAATGGCTTTGAATCCAGGCTGTTTATTCACCATGTTTTGCAATTTTTTAGCAATAGCCAACACCACGTCTTTTTCTTTGTAATTATTGGCGCCTATCGCACCCGGATCTTTACCGCCGTGACCAGGATCGATCACCACGATAATTTCTTTAGAGCGTTTTAAACTGGGCAAAGGAATGGGCTTGCTGAATACAGGCGTGTTGCAAACAATATTCCAATGATAATTTTTAGCTGATTTAAGGTCTAGGACAACGCGAATGCTTTGAGCGTTCAAAGCTGCACTACGAATTTTTTTGATAGGCATATCAACTAAGTTGGCGGCAGACACTTGATGACTAAAAGAGCTCACGCCTTTGATATCAATCACCAGCCGGGAAGGATTTTGCAGTGTATACGAACGAAATTTTACCGGTTTTTCCGCCGAAAAATAGATATTCACAGTTCGGCTGCGAGTATTATGTTTTATTTGAGTTAAATTAAGGGTTTGGCCCCAAGCGTACATTGGCAAACAAAGCCACACCATTAGTAAGAGTAATCGTCGCATCAATTCTCTCCTTCTTCGATGCAAATGTTTCTTCCAATACCGTTAGGCGGTATTTCTATGGTGCAGCAAAGTGTGGCGCCTGGCAAGATGTCTAGGGCTTTTTCGGGCCATTCAATTAGACAAACACCGTCTGCCTGCAAATAATCTTCAAAACCGATATCGAGTAGTTCTTGAGAATGATTCAGTCTATATAAATCGAAATGAAAGATCTTTTTATTTTGAATTTCATAACACTCAACTAAAGTATAAGTAGGGCTTTTAATCGGCCCGGAGTATCCCAGGCTTTTTAATAAGCCTCGCACTAAAGTGGTTTTTCCGGCGCCTAAGGGTCCTTTTAAAAAAATAATCGTGCCGTGATGACATACTTCCGCTAATTTACCGCCGAAATTAAGCATAGTCTCTTCATCGGAAATAAAATAATCGCTGTCGGGATTGACTAACAGACGTAAATACGGCAATAAATCACAGGCCAATAAGCCCCGCTCGCCTCCCTGAGCCGCTGCTTGGTCGGCGGCTTGAGAATGAATTTGGACTCCAATTTCAGCGGCTTGAGTCAAATCTAATTTTTGCGCCAAAAGCCCACCAATCACGCCACTTAAAACATCACCCATACCTCCGCTGGCCATGCCCGGATTGCCTGCGGAGCAATGAATTGCCTGATTCAGCAAGCCATTTTGCACCAGAGTTCCAGCGCCTTTGAGTATGGCGACTCCGCCGTAATTTTTCTGCAAGGATTTTACGGCTTTTTGGCGATCCTGTTGTATTTCAGAAACAGTTATTTTTAATAAACGTGCAGCTTCACCCGGATGAGGCGTTAAAATCCATTGCGTTTGCTTTTGTGGAGCTTCAGCTAACAAATTCAAACCATCGGCATCGATTACTTTAGGTAAATTAAAATTTATTAAATGATTGAACAATTTTCGTGACCATTCACTTTTACCTAAGCCAGGACCGATAACTAAAACTGTCGCTCGCTGAAGTAATGAATCTAAATCTTCCGGGACATGGATTTGATGGCACATGATTTCAGGCCGGCAGGTGGTGACAACGCCGACATGTTCAGGGCGAGTGGCCACACTCACTAACCCCGCTCCTACGCGCAAAGCGGCTTCAGCCGCCATGCGCACTGCTCCGCCCATACCATAATCGCCGCCGATTACCAGCACATGGCCGTAATCTCCTTTATTGGCATGACGCCGACGCTTTGGCAGCAATAAACCCAGCATTATTTTCGTTTCCTGGTTTTTTTTCTTTTGGTTCTGCGAAAGTTTCGGGGAGAAGAAATTTTTTGGGCTGGAAGTTCAAAATCAATCGTGCGCTTATCGATATCAACCCGAGCCACTAATACTTCTATCGCATCGCCCAAGCGGTAAATTTGGCCGCTTTTACGGCCTTCTAAAAGATGATTAGTGGCGTCATAACGATAATAATCGTTTTTTAATGCGGTGATATGCAACAAACCTTGTATGTATATATCATTTAATTCCACGAATACGCCAAAACCAGTCACATCGCTGATAATACCCGGGAAAATCTGCCCCTGTTTATTTAGCATGTACTCACACTTTAACCAATCGACAGCATCGCGGGTGGCTAAATCGGCTCTGCGCTCAGTGGCTGAGCACTGTTGACCGATTTGATTCATAAAAGATTCGTTATATATAAATTTCTTTTTGTTTTTTTTATGGACCAAATGTTTGATGGCGCGGTGTACTAAAAGGTCTGGGTAACGGCGGATCGGTGAGGTAAAATGAGTGTAAGCTTCGTATGCCAGGCCAAAGTGGCCTACATTATCTGGTGAATATAGCGCTTGACGCAAAGAGCGTAGCAACACGGTTTCTAACAAATGCGCATCGGGCCGGTCATCAATCCGTTCGAGTAATTTAGCATAATCTTTGGCTTTCGGTTTAGCGCCGCCAGATAAACGCAAATTAAAGGGCTTTAAAAAATCGCGTAAAGCAAGCAATCGTTGGGGTTCAGGGCCACTATGGATTCGATAAAGGATGGGGAGCTTGCTCTTTTCAAGATATTGAGCCGCGCAAACGTTCGCGATCAGCATCGCTTCTTCAATCATGCGGTGAGAAATTTTGCGGTGCAAAGGGACAATCCGCTCAATCTTGCCTTTTTCGCCAAAGAGAATTTTGGTTTCCACTGAATCAAAATCTATTGCGCCACGTAATTGCCTTTGATAAAGCAATTTTTTAAAAAGTTCTTGAAACTGTTTGAGGTCTTCATACATCTTATTGGATTCTTGTGGTGGATTGTCCAATATTTCGCTGACTTGATTATAGGTTAAACGAGCTTGTGAATGGATGATTGCCTCATAAAACTTATAACGGTTTAAACTGCCATCAGAATTAATGTCCATTTCGCATACTAACGCTAAACGGTCTACGTGAGGTTTTAATGAGCAAAGTCCATTGGAAAGGGTTTCCGGTAGCATGGGTAATACTTTATTGGGAAAATAGACAGAGTTCCCTCGGTTTTGGGCTTCTATCTCTAACGCGCTGCCTGGTTTAACATAATAAGACACATCGGCAATGGCGACGTAAAGTTTCCAACCTTTATGAAATCTTTGGGTATTCTTTCGACAAAAAACAGCATCATCAAAATCTTTGGCGTCTTCACCGTCAATGGTGACAAAAGGGATATGGCGCAGATCTTGATAATCGTCTATTTCGTCTAAGTTGACTTCAGCAGAAAATTTTTGTGCCTCCGCTACGACCGTTTCAGGCCATTGGTAAGGTAAATTATGGGACCGGATGGCCAATTCTACTTCCATTCCGGGAGTCAGTTGATCTCCTAAAACTTCAATAATTCTTCCTAATGGTTGGCGTCGTTTGGTAGGTTGGGCTACGATTTCTACCATAACGAATTGGCCATTTTTAGCTTGTTGGCCTTTTTCTGAAATAATAATATCTTGAGTAATGAGTTTATTGTCGGGGTCGACAAAGGCAACGCCGTTTTCTTCCCGATATTTCCCGACAACCTGGTGTGTATTGTGCTGTACAATTTCGGCGATTTGACCTTCTCGCCGTCCTTTTGAATCAAAGCCGCTGACACGCACTAGCACTCGATCATCATTGAAAACGGCGTCCATTTCGCGAGGGGGTAGGAAAACGTCAGGGCTACCGTCATCCGGTATTAAAAAACCAAATCCATCGCGGTGAGCTTGTATGCGCCCGGGAACTAATTCTAATTGCTGCACTAAGGCGTAACTGCCCCGGCGGTTTTGCATTAATTGCCCATCTCGGACCATGGCTTTTAATCGCCGGTGAAGGCCTTCTTGTTCTTCTTCAGTGCGGATATCCAAGGCTTCACAAAGCGCTTGCCAGTGTTGCGGTTTACCCGCATCATTGAGAAATTGCATGATGAATTCACGGCTGGCGACCGGGTTTTCATAACTGGCCTTTTCTCTTTCCCGATAAGGATCTTTTTTTCGATATTGACTCATAAGGCGGTATTATGCCCTAATTTTTATGTTAGGACTATTGCAGTAATTCTAATGGGGAATGAAATTCGATATTGAGGTCTTTAGCGACGCCGGGATGTGTGATGTTTCCCATAAACACATTTAAACCGTTGCGCAAATGAATATTATCTAATAGAGCTTTACGATAGCCTTTGTTGGCGAGCTCAATGATAAATGGCAGGGTGGCGTTATTTAAAGCAAAAGTGGAGCTGCGCGGGACAGCCCCTGGCATGTTGGTTACACAATAATGAACGATGTTATCGACAATATAAGTGGGTTCATCGTGAGTAGTTGGGCGGCTGGTTTCGAAACAACCACCTTGATCAATCGCAACGTCGACCATCACTGAGCCGGGACGCATATTGGAAAGCATGGCGCGAGTGACTAATTTGGGTGCTGCTTCTCCTGCTACCAATACCGCGCCGATGACTAAATCGGCATCGTTGACAAATTGTTCTATATTTTCAGCATTGGCAAACGCGGTGGTAAGTCGGCCTCCAAATTGAAAATCCAAATCTTGCAGTCTATGCAGTGATTTATCTAAAATGGTGACTTTGGCTTCCATTCCCATGGCGATTCGAGCGGCATTAGTTCCAACCACCCCGCCACCGATAACAACGACTTTGCCTGGAGGCACTCCCGGTACTCCGCCCAATAAAATTCCGCTGCCCCCTTGAGATTTTTCCAAGCAATGTGCACCGGCCTGAATAGATAATCGGCCTGCAACTTGGCTCATAGGTGAAAGTAAAGGTAAATCGCCATGAATGCTGGTGACGGTTTCGTAAGCGATGGCGGTGCAGCCGGAATTCATCAAAGCTTTGGCTTGATCAGGGTCTGGCGCCAGATGCAAATAAGTAAATAAAATTTGGTTTTTTTGGATGAGTGGAAATTCTATTGGTTGGGGTTCTTTAACTTTCACGATCATTTCTGCCTGGGCATACACTTCTTGAGCGGTGGAGACAATGTTTGCGCCGGCATTAATATAATCTTGATCGGTAAAACCGATACCGGAACCCAGCCCAGTCTGCACCAGCACTTGGTGATGATTGTTAGTTAATTCCCTAACGCTGGCGGGGGTCAATCCCACCCGGAATTCTTTGATTTTAATTTCAATAGGAGCGCCGATAATCATGGCGTTAAATATCTCTTATTTTACACCATGAGTCAATAGCGACACTGTTTAACTCTTGTGTTATCATGCGAACGTACAGGAGTTACTATGTTAAAAAAATTTTTTCTTGCCTTATTGATATTGGTATTTTTGCCAAGCTGCACTTCGTCTAAACCGGTAAATAGTCCCGATACCTTAGCGTCTTTATGTCAGATCCTTCGAACAAAAATTGAAGCCAGTAACTACGAAACGCAAGATCAAAGTACTATGAAATGGCGAAATCCGGTTGATCAAGCTCGATTAATAAGAGAATATTATTCCTATGATTGCCCGGGAATGGTCGACTTTGCTCCTCCGCCCTAAGACTTCGCATCAATGGGTTTTGCAACTCTGAAAAAGTTATCCCCACAAATTGGCCTAGCTCTTATTATCACGGCGTTGCTTATAGTATTTTTTTTGGCAAGCATCCACTCTATTCGAGTAGATTTCGGTGCTACTGATACTTTTCTACTTTGGCAAGGCCTGAAACAATACGGCTATTCTTTTTTAGAACATTGGCATTATGCTCAGGAAAACGGGCTATTATCAATATTACCCATCCATGCCTTATTATTTGCGTTTTTTCCTTTTAATTCGTGGTTGCTGATTTTATCCGGGACCTTTTTATGGTTATCCAATGTCATTTTAGCCGCAATGATATCGTATCAACTCCGAGCCAAACAGGCAGCAATTTTAGCGCCTTTGTTGCTGCTTTGCGCTGGAAAATTCGTTTATGAACAGGGTTATTTAGTTTATTTCATCTCCCACACGATTACCAACTTTTGGGGATTGCTATGTGTGTGGTTTTCTATTAAATGGTTTCAGAGAAGTAAAAAATCTTGTTTAGCGTTAGTGTTTACTACCGCTGTTATTGCCGGAGTTTCAGACCCCTGGTTTTTACCTGCTTTTGCGCTCCCGATAATAATATCGAATTTAATTTTATGGAAAATATTTCATACGACTTCAGTAATAGAACTGAGAAAACGCTGTCTTATTTTATTTGCGCTAATGAGTTCGGCGAGTGTGGTGATAGCCAGTAAATTATTTGGCATTTTCTATTTTTTCACCCCAATGAACTATAATTTTTCGTTTACCAATTCCGGGCGTTCACTAAAAATTTTTTTAAAGGAAGTAGGGTTTTTTATTAATTTTTTTCCTTTTTATACTTTCTGGACCTCTTTGTTGTCTTTATCGATTTTAATAGGGTTAATCATCTATAGCGGCTTTTTATTAAAAAATAAAACCAAATTAAATATTGATTCAATTTATTTTCTTTTAGTTAGTTTATTTTCATTGCTCGGAATATTTCTGAGTTTTCTATTAATTGACCACCCCAAAACTCTGCTGTTTGGACCTGATGACGCACGTTATTTTCTTAATTTTTTTACCTTAGGTATTTTAAGTTTAAGCATTGCAACGGATTATTTATGGAAATACATAGACGACAATAACAAACGATTTTTTAGTCTGGCGGCGATGATGTATGCCGTTTCAGGATTGTTAACTTTAGGAGCTTTATGGAAAAAGCCATATGAGGATCCGGTTATTGAAAAAGCACACGTCATCCGCTTTTTGAATGAGCAGCATTTAAGTTATGGGTATAGTGATTATTGGAACGCCTCTCTTCTAACTGCGTTAAGCCAAAATTCTATTCAAGTAAGGCCTGTACAATTTTCTCCAGTTACTGGTGAAATACTGGGCTTGAGACATTGGCAAAATACCTATTTATGGGCCGATTCAAAAATAGAAACTTCAACTTATTCCAAAAATTTTTTCGTGTATTTGCGAAAATCCGGCATGGATTTGTCATTCCGAAAATCAGCTATAATCTCTCAATTTGGAATCCCAAAAGAAATTTTTCAATTTCGACAGCATCTTATATTAGTCTGGAAATCCCCACTAGGACCTTGCCTCACTCAATATCCTCTCCGAGCGGATTGTAAATATCTACAATATCCATTTTAAGAAAATATGTAAAATCTTTTAAATAAATGCTTTGAACAGGCCCTAAGAAGTTGCATAATTTTTGTACTATAATAAATGACGGAGGAGATAATGAAAAAGCTTAAAGAAAAACTTCGTAATCTTTACTCGGTCCACGACCAAAATGATAAAGCTATTGCATTAATTTTAGCTAAAAGTAGCATAGAAGCTAAGAAAATCTGGTACGACCCGGCCAACCATGAATTGATTTTTATAACCCGAAATCAAGTGCAAAAAGTGCGTTTTAAAGAACTAAAGAAAGCTTTTTTACCGAATAAACTCAGCGTTTTACTCTCAGAAAAACGGATCAAACCTCGCCAATCATTACTCTGCACTAAGCTCGCGCGTTATTATATTATTTAATGCTCCTTAAACTCCCTACTGCAAAGGCAATTTGGGCCAAAGCAGCGTCAATTTCCGCTTCTTGAGTAAATCGGCCTATACCTATCCTTAAAGATTGTTGAGCCCGCTCATGGCTTATGCCCATGGCGGTCAACACATGGGAAGGCGTTTGATAAACCGAATGGCAAGCCGAACCGGTAGACAGAGCTAATCCTGGTAAACTATGCAATACAGTTTCCCCATCTACCCCGGCAAAATAAACATTGAGACAATTCGCCACTCTATGAGGATTAGACGCTCCATTTAGCTCTACACCCCCCAATTTTTGCAGACCATTCCAAAGTTTGGCACTTAATCGGTTAATATTAGCCTGGTCTTGCGCATATTCCGACTGAGCAATAGCAAAAGCGGCGCCCATTCCCGCAATCTGATGAGTGGCCAAAGTACCTGAGCGTAGGCCCTGCTCTTGTTCTCCTCCATGGATTTGGGCCAACAAACGTATGCGAGGGTTGCGGCGGACAAATAAGGCCCCTATCCCTTTGGGGCCATAAACTTTATGGGCAGACATGGACATTAAATCAAGCGGCACATGGTGTAGATTGATGGGTATTTTACCGACTGCTTGCGCGGCATCAACATGAAGAATAATCCCATTTTGGCGAGTAATTTGAGCTATTTCTTTCATATTTTGAATCACACCGGTTTCGTTATTTACCCAACACAAAGAAACAAGAAGTGTTTCCGGCGTAAGTGCATTTCTAAGCCTCTCAGGATCTAATAAACCTAGCGGACTCGGTTTCAAATACGTGACTTTAAAACCCTGCCGTTCCAAACTGGCCATGCTATGTAACACAGCTTTATGTTCACTTTGAAGTGTGACAATGTGACGTCCTTTTCGCTGGTAAAAAAAAGCTGCGCCCTTAATACCTAAATTGATGGCTTCAGTTGCGCTGGAAGTCCAAATAATTTCTTTAGGATCGGCATGGATGGCCACCGCCACTTGCTCTCTGGCTTTTTCAATCATTTGCGCCGCCAGCCAACCATAACGATGGGTTTGGGAGGAAGGGTTCCCGAATAATTCAGGCGAGTTTAAACAAGCGCTCATCACTTCCCCTACCCTGGGATCTAAAGGGGTGGTGGACATATTGTCAAGGTAAATTAATGGAGCCAAAGTCATAATTTATTCTTGTGATCCTATCATTTTATCAATTGATGTCAATATTCCTCGTAAAATATTCACTTCAGTGGAATCTAACTGAGCTCGATTAAACATTCTCTGTAATCTTTGCATGAGTTTTTTAGGATGCGCGGGATTCAGGAATTCGACTTGTTTTAATGTCGCCTCCAAATGATGGTAGAGGCTGAGCATTTGCTCATGCGGAGCCAATATCCGTGATTTTGCCTCAGTTTGAAGTGGATTAGCGTTCAGCCAAGCCATTCGAATTTCGTAAGCAAAAATCTGTACAGCGGCTGCTAAGTTTAAAGATTGAAATTGCTCATCTGTAGGTATTTGCACGTGCACCGAACATTGCGCTAATTCCCAATTTGTTAACCCCGAAGATTCTCTACCGAATACGAGAGCCACTTCAGGTTGCCGTGTCATCTGCACAATTTGTTCCGCACATTGGCGCACATTACACGCGGTCAAATCTAAGCGCCGCAATCGGGCGCTAGCAGCATAAGCCCATTCACAACCTGTTAAGGCTTGCGGTAAATCGCTGGTCACCACCGCGGAATTTAAAACATCATCAGCTCCCGCTGATCTGTAATAAGCTTCAGGATGCGGAAATGCTTCTGGCGCCACGAGATAAAGCCGAGTTAAACCCATATTTTTCATAGCCCGACTCGTTGCACCAATATTTCCAGGATGACTAGGATTGACCAAAATAATTCGAATATTTTGCATATTTTTTAAAGGGCTCCTTAACAATATTACATTATCGTTTTTGAATAAGATTCAATCATTATCTATGTGTTCATCATATTCATTCAAGTAATAGGCGAATCCAGTTTCAGCCATAAATAATAGTAACCTGTTTAACAAATTTTTACGCTAAATTTACCACAATCACATATCAAATTTTTTGATTATTTTGATAAAAATAATAAATTTTTATTATATTAAATAAATTACTAAGATATAAAAACTTAGAAACATTTAATAATAAGGAAAAATCATGAAAAAATTAAAAAGACTAACCCATGAATCTTTACCGCATAAAGCTCGAACTAGGCAATATGAGTTTGTTGTGATTGGCGCTGGCCCTGCAGGTATCCTGGCCGTAGCTGCTTTGTTAAAAAAAGGAATACCTAATGAGGGAATATTATGGATAGATCCAGAATTTAAAGTCGGCTCATTTGGAAAACAATGGGCCAGTGTACCTGGCAACACCGAGGTTGGAAAATACATTACTGTCTATCAGCAAATATTTGCCATGATTGAAAAGCAATACCAAGCGAGTTATGACAAAGAATTATTTTTAATGATCAATGCATTAAAGAGCAAATATGCATGCTCACTAAAAGCCGCAGCGGAGCCTTTACAACTCATGACCAATCTTATGTGCGGTATCGTTGATTCAATTGCAGCAATGGTTATTAATATTAATCAAATTGCATCCGGTTTAAGTTTGCTAGTTGCGGATAAGCAGAAAGAATATAGTGTTTATATCGCCAGCAAAGTAATCATTGCTACAGGGGCTGAAGCTAAATCTGTCCTCATCCCTTCTAAAGAAAGCAGTAAAGTGCTGCCCTTGGAGATAGCGCTCAGTACTGAGAATTTACAAAAATTTATGGAAAACAATCCTGGTAGACTGATTCATGTCGCCTTGATAGGTTCTTCTCATTCCGCTGCTTTGGCAACAATGAATTTAATAAAAGCGGATGTACGCGTTACCCAGTTTATGAATAAAGAATATCGATTTGCAAGTTGCGTGCACGACGAGAAAGGAATAAAGCGTACACAGTACGATAATACTGGTTTAAAAGGCCAAGTTGCCCACTGGACTAAATTATTACTGGCAAATCAGAAACGCTATGCTTGCCAGTGGCAAGTAGTGAAAGGTGATCTAGATGATTTATCAAAATATAGCCATATAGTCAGTGCCATTGGTCTTCAGGCCGTCGATACCTTAAAGATAAATGGAAAACCTTCGGCATCGCTACTCTCTTCTTATAATAGAGAAACCACTGAAACAGGGTTGGCAGGAATTTTTGTGCTGGGTGCGGGATATCCACGACAGGTACGCGATTTTTCTGGAGAAATTGAAAATAATGTTGGAGTCACCAAATTTTGGCCGGATTTTCAATGCGCTGTAGAAACATGGGTCAAAAAACCTATGTTAGAGCCGATGGGGAAGACATTATCAAAATTATAGGAAGTGCCAGTCGGGAGGAGTATCGCAATTCTCCTCCTTCAGCCCGCCATCGCATAAAGTAAATTCCCAGTAAAGCCGAGTTAAACCCACATTTTTCAGAGCCCAACTCGTTGCACCAATATTTCCGGGGTGGCTTTGGATTAACCAAAATAATTCGAATATTTTGCATGATTTAAGAAATCCTTAATAATATTGTAATATAGTTTTTGGATAATTTGTTGTTGTTATGTATTTCTTATATTCATTCAGGTAGTAGGTGGTAGAAGTGAAAGAAAAAAATTTACCCTTTATCCCACTTTTTCCATTAGACCTTAAAAAAATATCAGAAGCAAAATTATTACCAGAATCAAAACATTTATTTGATTTAAGTCGTTCCGGTCAAGGCTTAATTACTTGTGTAGACTTAGAAGATAACGTAATTATAATGCTCCCTGCCTATAATAAAGGAGATTCTGAAGGCAAAGAATTAGATAAATACGGCAAACCTTTGCCTAAATATATCCGCTCCTTAACCTCGCGTACCAGAGGGATAATTAATCCACAAGCAACTGGAGGAAATTTACATAAACAGTTGGATGAGAGATATGGACTAAATCATAAACCTCGTGTAGGAATGGGAGTTTGGAAAGATCATAAAGGAGGAATAGAAGAAATTACTATTGTATCTTCCCAACAAATTTTTTCTATAAAATGGAAAAGGGCTTTTAAAGAATATTTTAAATTGCGTAGTTCAAATCATGCCAGTCATTCTCAAACTTTATTAAGGGAAATGCCATATATAATCTGTGAAGTGATTATAGGGGCTATTTATAGAGAATTAAAACTGAAGCCAATCGCTATTAAAGATAATCCAGCAATTTCTGACCTATTGAAAGGGCATTTTTCAATCCAACAGGAATGGCAAATTTATACTATAGATTGTTTAAGAGATTTATTTATTGATTTATTGTATCGTGATCAGAACAAATTAATAGAAGAAATTATCAAAGAACATCAGCTAGAAGAAAAAGAATTTAAGGATAAAACTGATTTCACTCAGATTATGAGCGAAGCGAAGTATTGTGTCAACTTATTAAAAACAGCCAGGGATGGAGATATTTTGGGATTTAGAGCTGCTTTATCTAATCTTGAACTCCACGGAGTGCAATTGAGTCAAGTTCAGTTATTAGGAGACAGGGAAAATGCATTAAGTATTGTTGCTAAGGCTGGTCATGTTGAAATAATAACAGAAATTAATGATTATTTTAATAGAGTCAGTCACTTCATGATAGAAGAGGTGAAAAATTTATTACATAGTCAAAATAAGGATAAAAAATCACCTTTAGTCATCGCGGTTGAAAATAGACATATAGAAGTAACGTGTCAGTTGCTGTCATTTGAGTGGGATTTAAACAACGTTTTTAATGCCCTTGTTGTTGCTATTAAAACAAATAATTTAGAGTTATTTAAAGTAATACTATCCCAATATCCAAATAATCTAAATGAGTTAATGTTTGTAAAAGATAGAGAAGGCAGAAATTTATTAATGACGACAGTAATAAACGATCATCGGGACGCATTTGTGTATGTTATGCAAAAGTATCACCGTAATGACATTTTAAAAGCAATTGATAATGAGGGAAATGATACTCTAACTCTAGCAATCAAAAATAAGCGATTTATTTTAGCTGAAGGCATAGCCAGACGATTAGGCGTCGATTTTAATTTTTCTTTTTCACTGAATTTCGCCAAACAAGATTTTAAAACTTCAAAGTTAATTGTAAAATTGTATTACAAATATGCCCCGGAAAATGCGCACAAGTTTTTATATAGGCTATTATCAAAGACAATAAAACAAAACAATCAAACAAATTTTAAAACAATATTAAGCTTTATCCCTAAAAAAAATCTAAAAAAAACTCATTCTATTTTAAATTTGACGGCTAATTATGCCGAAAGAACTAAGTTCATTGAGGAATACCTCAACTATATTGCTGAACAAAAAATTCATATTTCATATAAATCAAAGGGTGTTTATCCTTTAGCTTTAGCATGGCAAAACAATAATTCATCTAGTTTTGAACTATTGTTTAATAAAGGAATCGTCACTTTATATGATTATAAATTTGCTGTAACTACACGAAATCAGCGCTTATTTGAGCTTATTCTTTCGAAGATTAATATAATTATTCCATGTATCGCTATATCGGTGTTAAATGATAACTTACTATTTCTTGAGTTATTATTAAAAAAAATACCGGATGTTAATCATCCTCTAGATGGCCAAGGCCTAACCATGCTTATATTAGCTATAAAAGATAACGCCTTAAACGTGGTTAAGTATTTAATTGAAAATAAAAATGCTGACGTTTGTCAGACGGACGCTAAATCTCAATCTCCTCTGCTGATAGCCGCTAAAGACAGCAATATTGAAATTTTTAAGCTAATATTAAATAGCGCTAGTCACCCACAAACTAAATTAATCGAAGTTTATAAATATGTTAATTCATACAATAAACGAGAAATAGTGGACATAATCCTTGCGTATTGTCCAGAAATACAACAAACTTCTTTAAGTCAAAATCCACAAGTATTTGTCAATACAATACAACCGAGTATTGCCGATTCCAAACATTCATTGAGTGAGTCCAGTTTCAGCAAAAAATAAATTAATAACTCGTTTAGCTTTGGGGGGAATCGCTGAAACGTCTGTACTTTGTAATGACAGGGGATTGTATTTTTGATATCCTACAACCATGCATCCTCTATTAAACATTGCTATACAAGCCGCCAGACAAGCGAGTAAAACCCTGCTCCGATATATGGACAGGTTAGATTCTTTAACCGTGAGTCGTAAAGCGAATTATGATTTTGTCACTGAGGTAGATCGCCGCTCAGAACAGGAAATAATTCATGTCATTCATAAAGCTTATCCCGATCACGGTATTTTAGGTGAAGAAAGTGGATATAGTGAAGGGAATGCTTATTGCTGGATAATTGACCCTTTAGACGGTACCACTAATTATATCCACGGTTTTCCGCATTTTTGCATTTCCATTGCGGTTAAAAATCAGAATCAATTAGAAATTGGTGTCATTTATGATCCTGTCCGTAATGAATTATTTACTGCGGCTCGGGGACAAGGTGCGGCCCTTAATGATCGCCGCATTCGAGTAAGCTCAACTCCTAAATTAACTGATGCTTTAATCGGTACCGGATTTCCCCATAGCGCCATGGAACATTTTCCAGTTTATTTAAAGTCATTTGAACAAGTTTCCTTACAATGCAGCGGCGTTCGCCGCGCAGGCTCGGCTGCTTTAGATTTAGCTTATGTCGCCGCCGGACGCTTAGACGCCTTTTGGGAAAGTCATCTAAAGGAATGGGATATGGCCGCGGGTGTTCTCTTAGTTAAAGAAGCCGGGGGAATCGTCGGAGATTTTCAAAATGATAAAAATTATTTAAATAAAGGCCAGATCATCGCTGCTAACTCCAAAATCTACAAACCACTCCAAGAAATCGTACAAAATTGTTATTAATTTTAGGATAAATCAGAGCTTAAGGTGTATCATCTTCAACGCGTTTAACGGCGGCTAATAAATGTTTCCGTTCTAGACCTAAGGCAACCGCTAATGATCCAGCCACATATATGGAAGAATAGGTTCCAATCACAATACCGATAGTCATGGCCAAGGCAAACCCGTGAATCATGGACCCGCCAAAAAAGAGCAAGGCCAAGACCACCACCAGAGTTAAACCCGAGGTCATAATAGTACGTGATAAAGTTTGATTAATAGACAGATCCATAATTTCTAAAGAGCTGCCTTTCCTGACCTTGCGGAAATTTTCTCGAACTCGATCGTAGACTACGATAGTGTCATTCAATGAATAACCAATCACGGTGAGCAAAGCCGTTAACACGATCATATCGAAATTGAGATGAAAAAAAGAAAAAATTCCCAATATCAAAATGGGGTCATGGATCAATCCCACAGCGGCGGAAACCGCAAATCGGTATTCGAAACGCAAAGCAATGTAGACCATGGTGCTGATCAAGGCAATTAACACTGCCAAAATTCCGTTAGTCAGTAAACTTTGACTAACCTGAGGGCCAATATATTCAAAACTACCCACCGACGCCCCTGGTAAGGCATTTTGCAGACGTTGCTGTACTTGAGTTTGATTTAAGCCTTTTTGAGGCGGAAGGCGTATGGAAAGCTCTTTGCGATTATAACTTTGAACAACCGCGTTTTTAAACCCTGCTGCCGCCAAATCATGTCGAATTTGCTCGACATTAGGGGCTTGATCGTAACTGATAGACACTTGATTGCCGCCAGTAAAATCCAATCCTAAAGTTAAACCTTGTGTGATCAACGTCAGAATGGAGGCGATAAATATGATGGCTGAAAAAATAGCAGCGCCTTTACGTTGGCGCATAAATTGAATTTTGGTGTTGAATTTAAAGAATTCCATGTTTTATGCCGATGGATAAAGTTTTAACATTGCGCCATCCGTAAGTGAGATTCACTAACGCCCGAGTGAAGAAAACGGCAGTCACCATAGAACTGAGGATGCCGATACTCAACGTAATCGCAAAGCTTTGCACAGGCCCCGTCCCCAAGGCGAAGAGAATCACGGCCACAATTAAAGTAGTCACATTGGAATCCACGATGGTATTAAAAGCTCGCTCATAGCCGGCATAAATACTGGCTTGTGGTGAAACTCCGTTACGCAATTCTTCTCGAATGCGTTCATCAATGAGCACATTCGCATCCACCGCCATACCAATCGTGAGCACCATACCGGCGATACCCGGTAAAGTCATGGTTGCGCCAAGTAAAGACATGATCGCGACAATAAAAATGGTATTCAGTATTAGCGCCAAATCGGCATAAATTCCGAATAATCTATAATAGATAGCCATAAAGATAACCACTATAGACAGCGCCACCAGCATTGACTCGATTCCTTGGCGGATATTTTCTTTTCCTAAACTGGGGCCAATCAAACGTTCTTGAATAAAGGTAATGGGCGCAGAATAAGCTCCAGAACGCAATTGTAAAGCCAAGTCCTGTGCCTCGCGTTGTGAACTCAAACCCATGATTTGAAATTGATTGCCTAGAGCGTTATTGATATTGGCTATGTTGATAATCTTAGCCACTTCTTGATTTTCAGTAGTCAATTGGCCATTCACCATTTTTTTAACGACTTGAGTCTCTACGTAAACCGTCGCCATGGGTTTATTAATATTTTCACGGGTAATCCGATTGAAAAAGGGAACTTCACTGCCACCTGCCCTAACCGTGACTGCCGGACGGCCACTTTCATCCGTGGATGGAGTGGCATGTAAAATTGAGGAGCCGTGCAAAACGATTTGATCTTTTAACAATATGGGACGGTTTTCAAATTGGAATAGAGTGGAACCCAAAGGGACAATGCCGGTTTGAGCCGCTTGTTTCGCATCGTGTTCTAAATCCTGTAGCTGAAAGCGTACGGTTGCTACTTTTCCTATAATTTCTTTAGCTCGGGCTGTGTCTTGAATGCCTGGCAAGTCTACGCTGATTTGATTGCGGCCTTGTTGTTGGATAACCGGTTCTGCTACGCCCAATTCATTGACTCGATTATTTAAAATACCAATATTTTGGCTTACGGCATAATCCACTAAACGCGTGAAAGCATTTTTATTAATTGAAGCATTAATCCCAGGCGTTTGGGTGAGTTCGCTAAAATCATAATCGCTGTAATTTTTTTTCAGTAACGCTAAAGCTTGGTCTTGAGAAGCGGTATCACGGAATTGAAACTGGATTTTACCATCAACAGTGGTGTTCATCCCTGAATAACGGATTTGTTGTTCGCGCAAAGTGTTGCTCATATTTTGCATTGTGCTATTGAGCTGTTCTTTCAGCATGGCGTTAACGTCGACTTCAAGCAAGAAGTGGATACCACCACGTAAATCCAGTCCCAATTTCATCGGTCTAGCGCCGATACTCATTAACCATCGCGGAGTCCGGTCGGCTAAATTTAACGCCACTGTGTAGTTATTCCCCAATGTGGCCTGCAAAACATCCTGAGCTTTAAGTTGATCGTCTGAATCTGAAAATCGAATCAAACAAGAAAATGGTTCTTTGACAATGGATTTGTAAGAAACATTCTGAGACTGTAGTGCTTGAGTGATCTGATCGGCTAAATTTGCTGCGACCGGCTCACTTTCTTTGTGTTGTACCTGCACGGCATAATCTTCGCCGTACATATTGGGCAAAGCGTACAGAACGCCGAGAATAATCAGCACCGTTAACAAAATATAACGCCATAAAGGATATCGGTTCATACGGACTTATTCGGCTGAATCCAAAGTACCCTTGGGCAGAATATTCACTATGGAAGCACGTTGCACAGTAATCTCTACTCCCTTAGAAATTTCCAAGCCAATATAATTATCTTTCAAACGGCTGATCTTGCCGATGATACCTCCGGCAGTGATCACTTCGTCTCCTACCGTCAAACTGCTCATCAATTTTTTTTGCTCTTTAGCGCGTTTGGTTTGCGGACGCACTAAAAGAAAATAAAAAACCAAAATAAAGAGGATGAGCATAGGTAACATATGCAAAAAACTGGCGGACTGGCTAGGCGCTGGAGTTTGCGGAGCTGGCGCTGTGGTAGAGGTGGTGGTGTTTGTAGCCGGCTCTTCCGCGAAGGCATTGCCTATACCGATCAATTTAGTTAATGACATTTTCAACTCCTCGAGTCGTTTTTTTAAAATAATGGTTTACAAAAAAGCTTAATGTACCGTTTTCTATGGCCAGACGCAAATTTCTCATCAGTTGTTGATAATAATGGGTATTGTGCACGGAATTCAATCGGGCTCCCAAAATCTCTCTGCTCCTAAATAAATGATGCAGGTAGGCACGGCTGTAATAGCGGCATGTATCACAAGCGCATTCTGGATCGAGAGGACTCAGGTCATTGCGATATTGACTATTACGAATGCGCACCACACCTTGACTGGTAAATAAATGGCCATTACGGGCGTTGCGGGTAGGCATCACACAGTCAAACATATCTACTCCTTGCATGACGGCGTGGATAATATCTTCAGGAGTCCCTACGCCCATTAAATAACGGGGTTTATTTGTGGGCATATTGGGTGCTAAATCTTCTAATACATGACGCATTAAGTGTTTAGGCTCACCCACCGAGAGACCACCAATGGCATAACCGTCAAACTCAATCTCACATAATTCAGTCAAGGAGTGGCGCCGCAGATGTGGGTACATTCCCCCCTGGACAATCCCAAATAAAGCATGAGGTGAATCGGCGTGAGCTATTTTACTGCGCTTTGCCCAGCGCAGGCTTAATTCCAATGATTGAAGAGCTTGAGCTTCATCCGTTGGATAAGGAGTACATTCATCCAAAACCATCACGATATCGGAATCTAAAATCCGCTGCATTTCCATGGAACTTTCTGGGGTTAACTCAATCATCTTACCATCAATGGGAGAACGGAATCGCACGCCATGTTCAGTTAAAACTCGTAACTCCGCTAAACTAAACACTTGGAAACCACCGGAATCGGTGAGGATAGGCCCTTGCCAATTCATAAAGTTGTGCAAGCCACCATGAGCTTGGATAACTTCGGGGCCAGGGCGTAACATGAGATGGAAGGTGTTCCCTAACACCACATGGGCCCCTGCCGCTTTGACTTCCGCAGTGGTTAAGGCTTTTACAGTAGCAATAGTCCCAACCGGCATAAAAGCCGGTGTTTCAATGGTTCCTCGAGGGAAATGCAAGCGCGCACGGCGTGCATGGCCTTCGGTATGCGTTACTTCAAAATGCAAATCTTTGGTCTTCACAATTGCATAAACTACACTATTCAGGTTTTTAAATCAACTGACATTTCGGCTCAGCTTCTTTTTCATCCTCAATTGGTGTAATATATACGAAATAAATACACCAAAGAAATTTATGGGAAATCATTCTAAAAAAATTGTAGTCGGATTATCTGGCGGAGTTGATTCGGCAGTGTCGGCTTTATTATTGCAAAGTCAAGGCCACGAAGTCCTTGGCGTTTACATGCAAAATTGGGAAACCGATAATGACGATCCTTATTGCCATGCTCAGCAAGATCTTAATGATGCCCATGCCGTTTGTGAAAAGCTTAATATCCCATTTCGGGTGGTGAATTTTGCAAAAGAATACTGGGACCGGGTATTTCAGTTTTGCTTGGACGAATTTGCCGCTGGCCGCACCCCTAACCCGGATATTTGGTGCAATAAAGAAATTAAGTTTAAAGTTTTTTTGCAGCACGCTCTTCAACACGGTGACGCTTTAGCGACTGGTCATTATGCCCAAATCCGTTCTAACAAGGGGGTGTTACAACTGTTAAAAGGGGCTGACCCCAACAAAGATCAAAGTTATTTTTTGTATACTTTAGCTCAAGCAGAATTAAAGAATAGTGTATTTCCCGTGGGAAATTTACCCAAGTCCCAAGTGAGAGAATTGGCTAAAAATGCGCAATTGCCAAACCATGCGAAAAAAGACAGCACGGGTATTTGCTTTGTCGGTGAGCGGCGCTTCAAAACTTTTTTAAATGAATTTATGCTGGCAAAACCGGGAAGCATGCAAACACCGGAAGGCCGTGAACTGGGACGGCACGACGGTTTAATGTTTTATACTATTGGGCAACGTCAAGGTTTAAAAATTGGTGGAATCAAACATTCTGCCGAAAATCCCTGGTATGTGGTGGGAAAAGACTTGAGCCAAAATGTTTTAATTGTTGCCCAAGGACATGATCATCCTTTGCTTTATTCGGATTCATTGATTTGTGAAAATATTCATTGGGTAGCCAGCATTGCGCCTTCTTTTCCACTCGACTGCGCTGCTAAAATCCGCTACCGGCAACAAGAAACCCCCTGTACGCTTGAAATGATCAATGAGAGTCAATATCGAGTTCATTTTCAACAACCTCAACGAGCTGTTACACCAGGTCAATCCATTGTCTTTTATCAGTCTTCAATTTGCTTAGGCGGTGCGACAATTACCCATGCCTCAAGGTAAATTCATCTAAATTTTTATAAAATCAAAGCATTTACCTTGTGATTTTTGATAAACTTTATTATGGTTAATCATAATTTTATCCTTTAACAACACAGTCATACAATGAACACCTACAATTTTTTAAACCTGCCTGAATTTAAAGCTCACGATAATCGCGTGCATTGGGGAAATTTGCATGGCGCCAGCGCCAGCCTAGTCATTAGCAACTTGGCTATTCGAAGTAAAGATAATTTAATTTTGGTAGTCACTCCGGACGTTCAAACGGCTCGGCGTTGGGAAAGAGATATCCGTTTTTTTAACTTTGATGAAACGTTATCTTGTTTGCATTTCCCTGATTGGGAAACCTTACCCTACGATCATTTTTCACCGCATCCTGATTTGATTTCAGAACGATTAACGGTTTTAAATCATTTATTACGGGTGAAACGAGGCATTGTTATTGCCGCCCTGCCTTCTTTAATGTACCGATTAATGCCACGCGAATATCTTCAAGCCCATGCAATTTTATTAAGCTGTGGTGATAATTTAGATTTTCATGATTTCCGCGATCAACTTACCGCTGCCGGTTATCATTCAGTCAATCAAGTATTAGAGCACGGTGAGTTTGCGATTCGTGGCTCGATAATGGATATTTTTCCCATGGGCAGCCCCTGCCCGTTTCGTTTAGAATTGTTCGACGATAAATTAGAAACAATTCGTAATTTTGATCCAGAAACTCAATGTTCGATCAATAAAATCGAAAAAATTAATCTTTTTCCAGCGCGAGAATACCCCTTATCAGAAAACACCATTCAACATTTTCGTCAAGCTTGGCGTTCACGCTTCTCTGGCAACCCAAAAGAATCCCCTATTTATGAAAATATCAGCGAAGGTATGCCAGCGGCTGGAGCTGAATATTATTTGCCTTTGTTTTTTCCAGAGCTTCATAGTTTTTTTGATTATTTACCGGAAAAAACCTGTCTGGTCTTGAGCGACCCGTTACCGCCAGTCGCGGATAAATTTTATCAAGAAGTGAATTCGCGCTATGAACAGCTACGTCATGATATCCAGCGGCCATTGTGTGATCCCAATCAAATATTTCTTTCCCCCACCGAAGTTTTTGCGGGGATGAAAAAATTCTTGCAAATCCACTGTCACACTGATTTTTTGCTTGAAAAAGCCGGTCACTATAATTTTGTTACTCAAAAACCTCCGGTTTTAACAATTGAGCATAAGAATAAACAACCACTACAAGCGCTGCAAAGTTTTTTAAGTCAAGAAAAATCGCGTATTTTATTCTGCGCTGAAACCACCGGACGCCGGGAAATTCTGCTCGAGTTATTTGCGACTATCGACTTGCAGCCCTATTTATTTTCAGGCTGGCAAGAATTTTTAAACGCCCAAACTCACTATGGCATTTGCGTGGCTCCATTAGATCTGGGTTTATGGCTGCAGGACCCATCAATAGTCCTCGTTTGTGAATCGCAATTATATGGAGAACAAGTTCAGCAAAGACGTTTACGTAAATCTTCACGGCAAGATCCGGCGTTAATGATCCGCAATCTCACTGAATTGCAAATCGGGGCTCCTGTTGTTCATATTGATCATGGTGTAGGACGTTATTTGGGTTTGGAACAAATGAGCGCCGGCGGACAACAAGGTGAATATCTCAAATTGGAATACGCTGGCGGTGATAAGATTTATGTCCCAGTTACCGATTTGCATAAAATTAATCGTTATACGGGCGCCGATTCCAGCAACGCGCCTTTGCAAAGACTGGGCACTAAGCAATGGCAAACCATTAAACGCAAAACCGCAGAACAAGTTCGAGACGTGGCGGCGGAATTATTGGATGTTTATAGTCGCCGTCAAGCTTCCAAAGGACATGCCTTTAAGCAGCCTGATCATCAATTTTTGCAATTTCGCGCCGCCTTTCCTTTTGAAGAAACTCCAGACCAAACTAAAGCGATTGAAGCAGTGATTAAAGACATGATTTCCCCTCGCTGCATGGACCGTTTAGTTTGCGGTGATGTGGGGTTTGGCAAAACCGAAGTAGCGATGCAAGCTGCCTTTTTAGCAGTTCAAGACGGCAAACAGGTCGCGGTATTGGTGCCGACAACTTTGCTGGCGGAACAACACTTGCATAATTTTCAGGATCGATTTGCGGACTGGCCGATACAAATTACCGGGTTTTCGCGGATGAAAACGTCTAAAGAACACAAGGAAAATTTGAATCGATTAGAAGCAGGCAAGATTGATATTGCCATTGGTACCCATAAGCTTTTATCGGAAAATGTTCGTTTCAAAGATTTGGGTTTATTGGTCATAGATGAAGAGCATCGCTTCGGAGTACGTCAAAAAGATCGAATTAAAGCGTTACGAGCTCATGTCGATATTTTAACTTTAACGGCTACGCCGATTCCTCGTACTCTTAATATGGCTTTAGCTGGCACTCGCGATTTATCTATCATTGCGACTCCCCCAGCTCGGCGTTTAGCGATCAAAACTTTTGTCTATGAGTACGAGGTCAGCATTATCCGGGAAGCCGTGTTACGTGAAGCCATGCGCGGTGGTCAACTTTATTTTTTACACAATGAAGTAGAAACCATCGAGGCGATGGCGGAAAAACTGAAAAGTATTGTGCCTGAGGCTCGTTTTGGGGTTGCTCACGGACAAATGCACGAGCGTCAATTAGAAAAAATCATGGCTGATTTTTATCATCAGCGTTTCAATGTATTGGTAGCGACAACGATTATCGAATCAGGCATTGACGTGCCTACGGCCAATACCATTTTAATTAATCGAGCGGATCGCTTTGGTCTTGCGCAACTCCATCAATTGCGAGGACGGGTAGGCCGCTCTCACCATCAAGCCTATGCCTATTTACTCATCGAAGCGGGAAAAAAACTGACAAAAGATGCTGAAAAACGTCTGGAAGCGATATGTCAACTTGAGGAATTAGGCGCGGGGTTTCAATTGGCTACTCATGATTTAGAAATTCGAGGCGCTGGTGAACTTTTAGGGGAAGAACAAAGTGGTCATATCTATGCCGTCGGATTTTCTTTTTACATGGAAATGCTGGAAGCTGCCGTCCAGGCTCTAAAACAAGGAGA
The DNA here is from genome assembly GCA_965651935.1 of uncultured bacterium. Taxonomy (GTDB): domain Bacteria; phylum Pseudomonadota; class Gammaproteobacteria; order Coxiellales; family Coxiellaceae; genus JAFEDN01. The sequence continues at coordinate 109,553 of CBFGTC010000003.1, read as the reverse complement.
AGATCCTATTTTAGACCAGGATATACAACAAGGGCCAGAAGTCAATTTACATTTAAGCGCCTTTATTCCTGATCTTTATTTAAGTGATGTCAGCGCTCGTTTAACTTTGTATAAACGTTTGGCGAATTGTATTAACGAGGGTGAAATTCAAGAGTTAAAGGTGGAAATCATAGATCGATTTGGCGCTTTACCCGAAGCGACTCAACAATTATTTGCTATAGCTCAGCTAAAATTACAATTCAAACGAATTGGAGTGACAAAACTCGATGTCAGCGATCAATATGGTTATATCTATTTTAATGACAAACCTCTGGTAGATGCGCGAAAAATAATCCAATTGATTCAAAAACAACCCAAAAACTACCAACTAGTCAATAATACTACGCTTAAATTTAAAGTGACTCAACCTGAACCGAATCAGCGTATCCCTATGATTATGCAAATACTCAATTTGATTTCAGCTCATCCCTTGTGTTAGCTAATGTTTGGCATAGTGAATTAACGTTGACTCATTATCCGTTTTTGGGATGCTAGAATTTTTATCGTCAGCGAGTTCATTTTTTATTAATTCAGGAATATTACTTTTTCCAATAAAGCGATTAAGATAATCTAGATTAGGCTTTGCGAGTGATTTTTCATTATATTGAGGGTAAGTATATACTAAAATAATGTCAAACAATGATTGAGGAAAATTGATATTATTTAATATTAGTTTTTTAACTATAGGAAAAAAAAGTCGACAAGTTTTAATATAAATATTGTCCCATTGTTCTTGTTGAGATTGAGAGTTGAATAAAGCTTTTGAAACCGCTAATTGAGTCCAAAAATCAATGTTGGGGAGTTTGTCTTTGCTCTGACCTAAATAAGGATGATGTGTACACGGATCAAATTTATTTTCTTCAAATAAAAAATCAAATTCGTTGAAGATATTTGCTCTCAATTTCGATTTCTGCATAAAGAGTATAAGGTGAGATATAAAATTACCCTCTTTTTCCTTCAGAAAAAATATTTCATCAGGTTGTTTAAGTATTGTATTAATATTAACTTCATGATTTTTAACTAAATAAATAATTAGATCCAAATTATTGTGATCAAATGCTTTTAACAAGAGGGATTCAAGTGTACAGAACCGCCGACTAATAAAAAAATCAACAATTTTCTGCTGAGATTGAATTCTCTTTTTAATTTTGTCATGTAACGTCAATAAAAATTTTTCGATTTCCATTACATTATATTGTTTAAAATCTTCTAATTTTTTTTTGATATTATTTGGATTTTTTAATAGAAAATAAAATGATTCTACGTCTTCAGGATTAAAAATATTAATATGTGATTCAAGTCTAACTTTGATGTGGATCTTATCTAAAAATGCATGGAGTGATTGAGTTATATTGGAAAATTTTTCTTTAATTAATTTCGGTGCCAATAACATAGTTATTAGTAAATCAATTTTTAGAAAAACCCCCCTCGCGGGTGAATTTATTAAGTAATGACAAAAATCTTCATTTTTAATATCATATTTTACTACTAATTTTTTTAGAATTTCAGCATCACCTCTTTTCAAAGCTGTTCCACAGGATTTCATGATTAATAGCTTGATAATATCTTGCGAGAATTTATTCATATCTTTAAATTGTGGCACTGATTTATTTCCTGCTAGAGCTTTTTGTTCAAAATTTTCAAGGTAAGAATAAATCGGAACCTCAGAGACGGCTGATAAATCAATATTAGTAGCATATTGATATATGAAAAAAGATTTCTTCAGTTTATCATTGAGTGCTTCGACGCCTTCTTTTTCATTTATTATTAACGATGCTTGTGCTTGATTGTAGTATTCTTGAGCTAACGTAAAATATCGCTCTGCCAATTCATCAACTAATTCCCAATGATCAAGATCATGACAACCATAGATCGATTCAGAAGGTAGGATTTTATCATCGAAGATTTGTTTATATTGTGTATTTTCATCAAAATCGCTTTGTACATCAAGCAAATTTTTAGACACTTTATCATTATTATAATACAAATTTAGAGATCGCATTAACATAAAATGATCTAAAGTAAGCAACGCATCAATTAATGGAATTTTCTTTAGATTATTGAGTTCTCGAGCATAATCTAAAATTGTTTTCATCATCGCACCAATTTCTAAGGGAGCGTTTTTTAAATAAGGATATAATAACTTTATTAGCTGGTGCATTTTTATTATATTATTTCTAATTAGCGGGTACATTTTGTTTATAATATTTCTATCCTGTGAAGCTAGAGATAGAAACAATTGCAATTGTAGTTTGAATTTTTCATTGCCCTCTTTGTCTTGCAAAATCAGCTTAATAGAGTCACTGGATGGTAATTTTAATAATTTTATATTATTTTCTATAATACTATTTAGATTACATAAAGATGATTTTTCGTCTTTTTTAGTCATAATCTTCTCCCCTTTATTGCATCACCAAGAACGAGTGATTAAAAATGCAAAAAGAGAATACAAATTCATTAAAATAATGTCAACTCTCTGTCCTGATTTAGGTATGATGAAACTGAAAGGCCTCTGGTTCAAAGTTTAACGAGACTTAAATTTAACTGATTGAAAGCTTTAGTGAAGCAATTGATAGCGTCTTCCGCGCAATATAACTCCAAGGAACCAATTGAAGGATGTTCTTTGTGTAATTTAGAAATAGCATATAAAATTTCTTTTGTAATGCTGGGAAGGCTATCTAAAAACAAATTGACATTTTATGAGTTCTTTACACAATGCGGGTTTAAACTTTAAATATTTTTATCGCTTGCGACCATAAAGCAATGGCTGCCGCCACTGATACGTTTAAACTATCCACCGATCCCCGCATCGGAATATGGGCTAGAAAATCACATTGTTCCCGAGTCAGACGTCTTAAACCTTCTTCCTCCCCGCCCATCACTAGACCTACCCTGGCGCCGGCATCCAGTTTGGCAATGTCCTGATCCCCTTCCATATCTAACCCTATTAACCATATTTGCCGTTCTTTGAGTTCCCTTAATGTGCGAGCTAAATTCGTCACCTGAACTAAGGGAGTCACGGCAGTAGCTCCGCAAGCGGTTTTATGTACCGCGTCAGTCAACCCCACAGCGCGGTCTTTAGGGATTACCACTGCCGCAGCGCCCATAGCATTCGCCGTTCTTATGCACGCCCCTAGATTATGGGGATCTTTAACACCATCCAAAATAAGCAATAATAGCGCTTGAGATCCATCTTCCACTAAATCCATTAACCAATTTTCTGATTTAGGACCCATTCGGCTACATTGCGCTACCATTCCCTGGTGATGTACGGCTCCTACCATGCGATCAAGGTCGATTTTAGATACCCATGCGACGGGTATTCCGGACCCTTGAGCCCATTGTAGCAGCTCCTGCGCCCTAGTATCCCCACGTGGCTGTTGCAAAAATAGCCTTTGAAGCCTTTGCGACTGGTGAAGTATTATTTCTCTAAGCACTTGATATCCATACAAAAATTCTATATCAGCCATGGCTTGACCTCAAATGATTATTATACTCAAATAACTTGACTTTTTTATGCAAATAGTACATAATATGCACTCAATGCATAGAGTACAGGAAAACAACATCTTATCTCCAGGGTTGGAGAAAATTTGACAACCCTAGAGGTAACATTAATGAAACAACGTTTGCTTTTTGCTCTTTCAGGTTTATTAACGGCGCCTTTTTGTATATCAATACAAGCAGCTCCAATAAACTATTTGCAACTTTCTTATAATATTACTCATCATACCAATTTAAGTCCTCAAGCGGTACAAATGGCTTTTGCTGGCTATAATTGGGCCATGTTGCACAATAAAGTCAAGAACAAGAGTGTTTTGACTATTGTGGATTTCTCCGTGTCCGGTGCTAAAGACAGGATGTATGTCATTAATTTAAATACGGGCAAGATTTTGATGGGTTTACCAGTCACTCAAGGAAAAAACTCAGGGAAAGACGGTCTTTGGGCGAGAAGTTTTTCTAATAAAAATAACTCTTTACAGTCCTCCATTGGAGTATTTGTCACCCAAAACGTTTATTACGGCAAGCATGGCCGCTCCTTACGTATCCAAGGTTTAGAAGCCAGTAATAATAATGCCTATTCCCGAAGCGTAGTGGTCCATTCGGCGAATTACGCCAGTCGCTCTTTTATTAGAACTTATGGCCATCCTGGTACCAGTTGGGGTTGTTTTGCGGTAGACCCTAAAGAGTCTGACAAGTTAATTAATTATATGAAGGGTGGTTCAGTGTTATACGCTTATGGCCCTTCTAAGGATTATTTAGCCACCACTAAAATTTTCAACGCCTCTGGAAAAGTGGCCTAATTTAACAACTTTTCCCGGAATTTTGCCTATTTGCAAAAATTTTAAGATCTGCATTTAACTGGATTCCGCGTACAAGCCGCGGGACATTTTAATAAGGGAATTCTGGCAAAAATCCGGGAATGGCTGGCTATGATGACTATAATTAGCTTATAATTCCAAGCATGATTCTTTCAAAAGATAACAGCAATGCTACTTTTCAAATTCGATCGTATCAAACCGGGGCGATCACCATTAATGAACAAATCTATCATCGCTCAATCATTATCATGGCTGAGCAAATCATACCGGATTGGCAACCTCAATCTTTGCTTGAACTCCAACCTGCAAATTGGGAAGTGGTGATCGCTTTAAAACCCGAACTTATTTTATTGGGTACTGGCGCTTATTTTAAAATGCCGCCCCCTGCTTTATTGGCGCCGGTTTATCTCCATAAAATTGCCATTGAATCAATGGATACGGCAGCGGCATGTCGAACCTATATGGCTTTAGTGGCTGAAGGCCGGAAAGTGGCTGCGGCTTTGATTATTTCGTAGGCTAAATATGATGATCAATTTAACGGCGGTGATGGCCCAAATCAATCTTTGCGTAGGAGACGTGATGGGCAATGCCGATAAAGTCATTGATTCCACCAAAAAAGCGATTCAAGAATTCCAGGCTGATTGCGTGATATTTCCAGAAATGACTTTGAGTAGTTATCCTCCGGAAGATCTCATTTTTCGATTCGATTTTTTAGGTCAATGTCAAATCGCACTTGAAAAAATTCAACAAGCAGCATTGCCGACAGTGTTGATAGTGGGTTATCCGGTGCAAATCAATAATCAAATCTACAATCAAGCGGCTGTGATTAGCCACGGTGAAATTATCGCAATTTATAACAAACAAGAGTTACCCAATTATACGGTTTTCGATGAAAAACGTTATTTTTATCCAGGCGCCAATCCTTGTGTCTTTTCGTTAAAAGGCGTTAAAGTCGGTTTACTGATTTGTGAAGATTTGTGGTTTACCCGGCCATTGGAATTGAGCGTTCAGGCAGGGGCTCAATTAATTTTAACGATCAATGCCTCCCCTTTTGATTACAATAAAGCTCAAATTCGCGAATCAATCGTATGTGAACGCGCCCATGCAGCTCGAGTCCCTATTATTTATACTAACTTAGTGGGAGGCCAAGATGAGTTAATCTTTGACGGTGGATCTTTTGTAATTGACCATAACGGTCAATGCTGCGTTCAAGCACCTTATTTTGAAGAAATATTAATGCCGGTGCGATTGAGCCTGGATTCAGGTCAGCCTATTCAAGTAAAAAAACAACTCACTATATCTCCATTGACTCAGATAGAATCCATTTACAAAGCGCTGGTCTTGGGCGTGCGTGATTATGTTCACAAAAACCATTTTCCTTCCGCGATCATCGGATTGTCCGGCGGAATAGATTCGGCTTTAACCTTGGCTATCACCGTGGATGCCATTGGCGCAGAAAACGTTACCGCCGTTTTAATGCCTTCGCCCTATACTAGCGAAATCAGCATCCAAGATGCTTTACAACAAGCCGAAATGTTAAAAGTCAAAACGTTGACTATTTCTATCGAAAATATTTTCAATACTTTTTTAGCAAATCTAGCTCAAGCTTTTGCTGGACAACCTAAAGATACTACTGAAGAAAATTTGCAAGCTCGGATTCGCGGCGCTTTGTTAATGGCGCTGTCTAATAAAAATGGATCCATCGTATTGACCACAGGTAATAAAAGTGAAATGTCTGTCGGTTATTCTACTTTATACGGTGATATGGCTGGCGGATTTAATGTTTTGAAAGACGTGATTAAAACCAAAGTTTACCTTCTGGCTCATTATCGCAATCAAATATCGCCAGCCATTCCTCAACGAGTGATAGATCGGCCTCCTTCCGCAGAATTAGCACCCGATCAACTGGACCAAGATACTTTGCCTCCCTATTCCATTTTGGATGAAATTTTAGTGCGCTACATAGAGTTAGACCAATCCATAGAAAACATTGCTGAAACCGGTATAGATCGAGATACGATTAAGCGGGTGATAAAAATGATTAATCGCAATGAATATAAACGCCGCCAAGCTCCGCCAGGAATCCGAATAACACAACGCGCTTTCGGTAAAGATCGCCGTTATCCAATTACCTCCGGTTGGCCAGACTATTGATGGCATCATATCAACCTTAAATTTTTTTATCCTAAATTCTCAATGTCCTTTCAAGAAAATCCATGAGTAGGTTAGGTGATGAGTTCACAACACTGTAAGCGTAGATCTTTCTGTTAATCACCTTGTTGTTGTTTAGTTTTAATATATAACTCGGTATAACAACCCGCAGCAGTACATCTACAATTTTGGAAGTCAGAACCCGAGCACGAAACAAATTTGGCATTTGCAGTCGATGGCTCTACTCTCCAATTTGAGTCTGACTGATTAGTGCTAGTTGGCCAAAAATCATGATAAATATCTTCACCCGTCATCCCACTTTCTGAGTAATAGAGATATCTGTATCCCCCTATATGCGTGTCAACCCCATTAACATTAGTGTAGAAATCAAGAACAACATAAGATTCTACACTATAATAGACACTAGGCAAGTCTACATTAATATTGACATCTTGGAAACCATTCGCTGGGATGGTCCCGGAGCCGATAGTAGCAGAGGCGTCATTAGTGCCTAGATGTATTGTTACGGGCTGATCTAACCTGTTAAAAACCCTTAATTGAAGTGGAAAAGGAGTGCTGGCCATAGCTAGGGGTGATAATAATAGAGTACTAAAAGCGACAACTCCCATTAAAGTATATTTATTCATTTTTTTCACCATTTTATAGATTTTTAATTATTTCTTTATACTATTCATAAGTAGATATAGATACTATAAATTATAGTCTATTAAATGGAATCGTAACCTATTAATCAATCCCATGCTTTAATAAGTGGTTATGTAGGCAGGTGTTTTAGCTCGTAACTAAGCTAAAAAACGTAAAATATAGGGGGGCAAAAAATCGTGTTGAAAAAACCATTGTCTAAAATTAAAGTTATTCTATAGTAAAAAAGTTTACCCTTAATTAGTTAAAAATGAGAACATCGAGTTTAACAATAATCAACGGGATGATTTGCATCAAGGCATTGTCATCTATCCATTTTAAGCACGGCCATTCTGCTGCTAGCGTGACTGGCGCCATTAAAAATATCAACCAGCTTGGTGTTCCTAAGGTTAAATGCGCCAGCCACCAGATACCCGCAATAGTGATCAACCCTATAGCCACCACGACTATTTTAGACAAGCGCATTCTGCGCAACTCTCCCAACAAAGGATCAACGATAGCGTAAGTGCTAATAATAGGGACGGCGAAAGCTTTACCAGGGGCCAGTAGCAATACTAAAACCGTGCCTAAAGCACCCCAAGCTAACGCAGAGATGTGGTCCCGCTCATAAGAGCGTTGACCAAAAATAGTCCAGGATCGCCATAAGCGCAACGCCTCTAACCCCCAAATAATGCCGACTAGAATACAAATAAAAACAGGTAAGCTGAGATTAAAAAAGTGAGCGATTTTGTCGCCAAATTCATAATAAATCCATAAAAGGGTCAGATTGCTCAGGTGCACCGCTCGCCGCAAAATATGCGCGGCGAAGACGTTATGCGGGAGGGACATATTTCGTTTGAAGTCGTTTAAATTCTTTACTATTTGGATAACTGGCTTGCAAAATACGATAACTTTTATTAGCAAAATCAGGCAAATTCATTGCTTGATAAGCCAAAGTCATCACTTCGAGAGCGTGCGGCACAGCAGAAGAGCCGCTATAATGCTGTACTACTCCGCTAGCACGATTGGCCGCGGCGACATAAGCATGGCGTAACATATAAAAATCAGCGATTTCCATTTCTTTACGAGCCATCATATTACGTATGAATGACATGTGTAAAGCCGAGTCCTGAGCATATATGCTATGAGGAAAAATGCGGACTACTTGATTAAATGCCGTGTAAGCTTCTCTCTTGCCTGATAAATCATGCGGAGCGGGGTCCATATTAAACACATATTGATACCAGTTGAAATCATTATCAAAACTCATCAAGCCCTTCATGTAATATACATAATCAATGTGGGGATCTTGGGGGTATAAACGTATATAGCGATCTGCGGCGGCCAAACCAGAAGCATAATCATTATTCATATAATAGGCGTAAATGATATCCATTTGCCCTTGTTGAGAATACGGCCCAAAAGGATATAACGCGTCGAGAGCGGAGAAGTCAATGCTAGCTTTTTCATACTTTTTATGGGCCAAATGTTGCTCGCCCTCATAAAAAATTTGACCGGCGGTTTTCCCTTCGTATTTTCTCCACGGATTTTCTTCTTTGGTTGCACAGGATGTTAAGAACAACAAGGCAATGATTAATAATAAACTTTTTTTCATAAACAACCCTAAACGAGTGATGCAAAGACTATACAATTGGACTAGAAAAATGTAAAGGTTTGGGTTAGGCAATTCTCGGAATTTTTACTTCGTATTATACCATGCTGCGTCCGGCAAAGCCGGTGCTCGCACTTAAGGGAAAGAATCCTCCATCGCGTAAGGACCCGTTTCAATAAAAACAGGAAACGCTATAATTAGCAAGAACAGCAATAATGATTGGCTTAGGGTGATTTTTTTTGTTCTTCTTCACTTTGTTCGGTATATTTCAACAAATTTTGTTCAATGATACCGTTGATAGTATCGCTGGGAAAATGCCCTTTGCGATTGGCCTTGCCTGGCGGTAAGCCGGTGAGGATAGACATGACTTGGTCTATGGTTTCCACTCCATAAATAAAAAAATTTTTCTTTTTGGCTGCTTTTAAAACATCATCCCGTAACATCAAATGTTGCGCATTGCTTGCAGGGATGATAACACCCTGTCGGCCATTGAGTCCTTTTAAACGACAAACTTCATAAAATCCTTCAATTTTTTCATTAATATTGCCTACCGTTTGAATTTGACCAAACTGATTGACGGAGCCGGTGATGGCGAAACACTGCTTAATGGGCAGACGCGAGATGGCGGATAATAACGCCGCTAATTCCCCTGCCGAGGCGCTATCGCCCTCCACTTCACCATAGTTTTGTTCAAATACCAAACTAGCGGAAAAGGATAAATGCCGGTCAGTTAAATATCTTCCGTTTATAAAACCGGATAAAATCAGCACACCTTTGGAATGCAAGGCGCCACCTAATTCTACTTCTCGCTCAATGTCAATCACTTCCCCTTTACCCAGCCTCACTGTCGCCGTGATACGGCTAGGACTTCCAAAGCTATAATGACCGATTTGTAAAACCGATAAACCATTGACCTGCCCTATTTTCTTGCCTTTCGTGTCGACTAATAAAATATTGCGGGAAAAATCCTCGCGTATGCGCATTTGAATTCGGTTAGACCGGTAAATTTGCTGATCGATAGCCGTTTGTACATCAATGGCTTTAATCACTCTATGCTGATTTTGTTTAGCCCAATAATGTGATTCACGTAATAAATCCACTAAAAAACGCATATTAGTGAAAAGCCGTTTTTGATCATTGGCTAAGCGCGTGCTTTGGTCTATCACTTTAGCCACCGCATGACGATTTAGCGCTAATAAATGCTCTTTTCTAGCAATAGTCCCTAATAAACCGGAAAATATGATTAAATTTTCATTAGTACGAGGAATATGATTGCTAAAATCAGCCGCGACTTTAAACAAATTGGAAAAATTCATGTCGTTTTCACATAAAGAATAATATAAAGAGCGCTCTCCCAATAAAATGACTTTAATACTTAAGGGTATGGCCTGAGGTTCTATGGATGCGACACTGGGAAAAAGTTCAGAATTTTCAATCATAATTTTTTTGGATAATAAGGTTCTTTTTAAAGCATCCCAAGCTTGGGTCCGATTGACTATTTGATGAGCATCTAAAATTAAGTATCCCCCATTGGCTTTGTGCAAAACCCCGGGCCGGATTAAAGTAAAATGAGGTACAAACACGCCAGATTGACTGAAATATTCTATTTCGCCAAGGAGATGACGCAGAGTTGGGAAATCCTCATAGATCACCGGCGCTCCCGCTCCGGGGGTATGGGTGATCAATACATTCACATTATAACGTAACAATGAAGCTGCTTTTTTAGCAATAGATTGACCTGAACTCTGAAAATCTTCCGGGTTAGAAGCGATATCTGCTTCCACCGCCTTGAGGTAATTCAGAACCGCTTCTGATGTTGAGTATTTTTCACGTAAGGGAGCAATAGCCCTTGCGATTAAAGTTTGAGTTTGATGGGCTTGTAGACTACTCGAAAGGACAGGAATCAAAGTCTCAACCAAAGCCAACATGTCTTTTTGTAATAATGGACCCATCCCACAAGCTAGCCTGAGGTAAAGAGGCTGCTGCGGATTGTCAAAGTTATTAACATAGCACCAATCTTCCGCCGATGCTTGGACTCTAGCTTGCTCTTGTAATAACGAATTGATTAAATGATGCTTTCCTGTTCCTTCGGGCCCCAATAAATATAAATTATACCCACCCTGTTGAATATGTATACCTAATTCAATTGCTGCCAAAGCTCTATCCTGGCCGAGCGGCCCTTCCACCTCAGGTAATTGTGAGGTTGTATTAAAATTTAACTCACTTGGTTTGCATTTTATACAAAGCAATTTAGGGGATAATGGCTTAATTTTCATCATCTTTTAATTATAGTACTTGCCTCACAATATAATGGGAGGGATTAAAGATCCCGTGATCAAGTCGGGATGACGGACTGACCCTATGATATAATGGGCGGGATGACTGAGATCTTTTTGGAAAAGCAGGTTCCTCCCGAATGGGACCGGCGGCGTTTAGACCAAGCGCTAGCCGGTCTTTGTCCCCAATATTCCCGATCCCAAATCAAAAACTGGATCATGAGTGGTGCGGTGACAGTGGATGGGAATAGGGATTTTAAGCCGAAGACGCTGGTGTTTAGCGGACAACACATCCAGTTACAAATCGAATTAGTTTCACAAGCTTCCTGGGAGGCTCAGAATCTGCCTTTGCGGATCATTTATCAAGATGAAGATATTTTAATTATTGATAAACCCGCCGGCCTGGTAGTGCACCCTGGCGCGGGAAACTATCAAAATACCTTAATCAATGGCTTGCTGCACTATGATTCGGAGTTGGATAAAGTACCGCGAGCAGGTTTGGTGCACCGTTTGGATAAGGATACTACCGGTTTATTAGTGGTAGCCCGCAATATCAGCGCCCACCATTTTTTAGTTAAACAATTACAAGAACGAAAAATTAAGCGTGAATACATTGCGATTGTCCATGGCGTGCTCCGTAGCAGAGGAGTGATTAATGCGCCTATTAGCCGGCACCCGCAATTACGCACCAAAATGGCCGTAGTCCCTACGGGTAAGCCTGCGGTAACTCACTATCAAATTTTACAAAAATTTGCTGCCCACACTTACGTTCATGTTGAGCTAGAAACCGGGCGCACTCATCAAATTCGAGTCCATTTTGCTCATTTAGGTTTCCCGCTATTGGGAGACCCCCTGTATGCCAGTAAATGTTACGCGAGACTTTTACCGGTATTTAATCGACAAGCTTTGCACGCCATCCGGCTGACTTTGACGCACCCGCGCACAGCAGAGCGATTATCCTGGGAAAGCCCATTGCCTGAAGATCTCAGTTTATTATTGTTACAATTACAAGAGGAGTCCGCGAAATGAATCCTAATATTCACTGTCTCATTCCCGATTGGCCAGCTCCAAAGCAAATCAAAGCCTTGGTCAGCCTACGCGCCAGTGGAAATATGGCCGGAATCAGTTCCTCTCCTTGGTGGGATGAATGGAATTTACCCCATGCACCGAGCTGGTTAAAACAAGTCCATGGCACGGATGTGCTCCGGTTAACATCGCAACATTCGATAGCAATGGGTGATGCGGTTTATACCCAAGACCCTGGACGCGTTTGCGCTATCTTGACAGCCGATTGTTTACCCATTCTATTAAGCACTAAAGATGGGAGCCAAGTGGCCGCCGTACATGCCGGATGGCGCGGTCTAGCTGCAGGAATTATCGACGAAACTTTGAAACACTTGCGGGCTGCACCTCAAGAAATTATAGCCTGGCTAGGCCCGGCGATAGGGCCAGACCATTTTGAAGTCGGTTCAGAGGTGCGAGATCAATTTATCGCTCGGAACCCGGATTATTCAGCGGGTTTCTTGCCTGGTAAAGACCATGAACACTGGTTTGCGGATTTATATCATTTAGCCAGAATTAATTTCAGCCATTGTCAAATTCAAGCAGTATATGGCGGCGGTTTATGCACTTATTGTGACACCGACCGCTTTTTTTCTTACCGCCGGGAAAAGTCAGAAGCCGGGAGAATGGCGAGTTTAATCTGGATTGACACGCCTGTATTTGAAGAATCCCCCATCGCGTAAGGACCCGTTTCAATACAAACGGGAAACGCTATAATAAAGTCGAATAAGTGGCTCAGACGACAATTAATCATGGTCTTTCCTTGATGGACGGATGACATAAGGGATTCGCGCTCTTCTTTCACCGCGAGCATCAGCTTGATTTCGGATGACAACAGAATAATTTTCTGGTGCATCTGCACTGTTTTCAATTAATTACGTTTTTAGCTATTTAATTTGTTAGAGACAACTGGTACTCTTGTTTTATCAAAATCTGCAGAGGTAATTGATATGAAAAGCTTTACTACATTACTGGGAATTTCCATTATCTTTTCCGGTTTAACCATATTACCGGTAAATGCACAGGCAGAGTCCGCTACCCCGCCCGTGAATAATCCCACTTATTCCTTAGCGCCGATGCTGGAAAAAATTACTCCTGCTGTGGTAAAAATTAATACTGAAAAAGACACTAACCTGGCTCCGCCATTCCAACAGGAAAATAAAACCCCTTCTGCCCCTGCAATGGGTATTGGTTCTGGTGTTATTGTGGATGCTGCTCAAGGTTTGATAGTGACTAACGCCCACGTGGTGTCTCAAACCAAATTAATCTTGGTAACTTTGAAAAATGGCCGCCGGTATTTAGCAAAGCTCATTGGAGAAGATGATGGTTTTGATATCGCGGTTTTAAAAATTAATGCGCCGAATTTGACCGGGATCACGATTGGTGACTCAGACCAGCTTCAAGTGGGAGATTTTGTGGTAGCAATAGGCAGTCCGTTTGGGCTCACGGAAACGGTTACTTCCGGTGTCATCAGTGCTTTAAATCGCAGTGAACCCAAAATTGAAGGCTATCAAAGTTTTATTCAAACTGATACTCCCATCAATCCAGGCAATTCTGGTGGAGCTTTGGTCAATATGAAAGGAGAACTCATTGGAATCAATACCGCTTTGGTCACTCCTTTGATGGGCAATGTGGGCATTGGCTTTGCTATTCCCAGTAACATGGTGAAAAGCGTGGCTCAACAATTGGTGAAATATGGCAAAGTAGAACGAGGAATTTTAGGCGTAGTGGCGCAGGATATCACACCTTCTCTGGCCGAGGCCATGGATCTAAAAACCGACAAAGGCGCGGTGGTCACTACCATTATCCCTGAGTCTCCAGCTGATGACGCGGGATTAAAAGTCGGGGATATTATTCTGACTTTGGATGCTAAAACGATCCGCAGCTCGGAACAACTTCGCAACACTTTAGGAATGCTGCGTCCCGGCGCTACGATTCAGATCGCCATTTCTCGCGACGGTAAAAATCAAAATTTGCAGGCTACAGTGGGAGATCCCCAAAAAATTGCCAAACAACGCGCAGTGCCTTTTATCGGCGGGTTACAACTGCGGGATTTCAGTGAATTAGAAAGTGATGGTACTTTTTTAAAAGGCGTGATCGTGACGGGAGTAAGCGAGATCAGCCCTGGTGCTTTGGCTGGATTGCAACCCGGGGATATAATCACTCGAGCTAATCAACAAACCATTTCTTCAATAAAAGATTTAGAAAATCTAGTCGCCAGCAAGCCTAAGCGTATACTTTTGCAGGTGACTCGCAACAATACAGGTCTATTTATTGTGTTGGATGAAGAAAAATAGGTTTTAAATAGTGGTGGATGAATTTTTCAAAATCCGTTTGATTGGGTTTAATATTTCCGAAGATCCAATCGGCTAAAATGGGATCGAATTCGTCTAACAATCGATTAAAAATGTTTTGCTCTTCCGGGGTCAACCCGGAAAATTTTTCTCGATAAAATCGATTAAAAATTAAATCCAGTTCTAACATGCCGCGGCGGCATTTCCATACTATTTTTCGTTCAAAATCATTCATGGGAGATAAACTCAACTCGGTCAGTGATTTTACAAAATAATTCGTAACTAATGGTTTGGGACAGGGCGGCAATTTGATCTATTGGCAGTTCTGGGCCCCATAATATAGCTCGGTCTCCAATTTTTATATTAATTAAATTATGCAGGTCTACGGTAATTAAATCCATAGAAACTCGGCCAACGAGATGGCAAATTTGGCCGTTTATCCATACTGGAGTACCATTTGGGGCATGACGGGGATAACCATCGGCATAACCTATCGCAATAACTGCCATCAACATGTCTTTCTCGCAGCGCCAGGTTGCGCCATAGCCAATATTATCCCCTTTTTGAAGTTGGCGTATGGCAATAATGGGTGCGCTTAAAGTCATTACGGTGCGTAAACCGCAATCTTGCGCGGTTTTTTTTGGGAAAGGGCTGGAACCATAGAGCATAATTCCGGGGCGTACCCAATCAGCGAGAGTTTGCGGGCGAGAGAGTATTGCAGCAGAGTTTGCCATGCTTTTGGGGCCTGGATAATCTTGGGTAATTTGATCAAAACAACGGATTTGTTCATCAGTCAAAGAATCATTAGGATTATCAGCACAAGCAAAGTGGGTCATTATTCCTAACGGCTTTTGTATCCAAGCTAAATTGGATAAGCGTGACCAGGCTTGTTGAAATTCTGTCGGACTGAAACCTAAACGGTGCATGCCGGTTTCCAATTTCAACCAAACATTTAATGGAACGGTCTGAGGATTTTTTTCCAAAATATCAATTTGATAGAGCTGATGTAGCACCAAACTTAAATGGTACTCCGAACAATATTGCAGTTGCTCGGAATTCCAAAAACGGGACATGATTAAAATGGGTTGATGGATGTGGGCTTCGCGAAGTTCTATTGCTTCTTCGAATGAGGTTACTCCAAAAGCATCGGTAAAATTTTGAATGGCATGACAGACGTGTTTAGCGCCATGTCCATATGCATTGGCCTTGACCATGGCTAATATTCTTTGATTTTTAGCAATATCACGGACGCGTTGTATATTATGGCGTAGCGCACTTAAATCGATTAGCGCGCGCACCGAGGAGCTCATACAAAACTACCTTCAAGCCGTTCCATTGGAGCAAAATTTTCGAATTTGGTTAGATGGCCGATAAAAGTCACTTTAAAGTCTCCGATAGGACCATTCCGTTGTTTACGAATGATAATTTCAGCAATCCCTTTGTCCTTGCTGGCTTCATCATAAACTTCATCGCGATAAATAAAGGCGATCAAATCCGCATCTTGCTCAATTGCACCGGAATTATGGGTGACTATACCGTCAGCAAGCCAAGAGCCGGTTTCTGGAACGGTAAGATCGTAAACCTCCATCACCCCAACTGGGTCAATGGACTCAATAGAATCCCAAAATAAATCATTATTCTGTACGCTGGCTAATCTATCGCCTGGTATGAGTTCTTCGATGGTTTTCCATGCGTCTTTTGTAAGCAGCCGGTGCTGAGCTGTGCCTCGAAAAACACGACCACTGACAAATTGGACTGCAAAAACCGGTTTTTCCCCCACGTACCATACTTTCTCACTGAGCGTGGAGATAATCTTATTTTTCGCATTTAGGGAAAGTACGTTGGGCTGCTGACCTACTAAATCCTGAATAGCTACCTGGCTGCCATCGTCTAAATCGACTAATGTGTCACCGGGAACACATTCGCGTAAATCGGACATGACAGGGCGGCGATCCGCGCGCTGCTCTAAACTGCGGTTAAGTTGAGATAAAGCAATCACGGGAACGCTCAGTTCTTTGGCTAGAATTTTCAATGATCGAGAAATTTCTGAAATTTCATTAGTGCGGTTTTCTTTGTTACCGGGAACTCTCATCAATTGTAAATAATCTATCACAATTAAACCTAAGCCGTTATTCTCGCGGGCCACTCTTCGGGCCCGCGATCGTAAATCATTGGGAGTGAGGGCGGCGGTGTCGTCAATAAAAATCGAAGTTTCGGCTAATAAACTCACTGCACTGGTTATCCGTGTCCAATCCTCTTCGCTTAGTTTGCCGGTAAGTACTTTGCTTAATTGAACACGGCTTAAAGAAGAGATCATACGCATGGTGAGCGATTCTCCTGGCATTTCCATACTGAAGATTAGAACGGGTTTTTTAGTATTAATTGCGACATTTTCGGCAATATTCATCGCAAAACTGGTTTTACCCATGGAGGGACGACCCGCGATAATAATCAAATCGCCTTTTTGTAAACCTGCTGTCATATGGTCAAAGTCGGTAAAGCCCGTGGGCAAACCGGTTAAATTACCGCCGTTGTGATAAAGATCATCAATTCTTTCCGTCGCTTTAGCTAATAGATCGCCGATGCTGACAGGGCCGCTTTCTCGTGAATGTTGTTCTGCTATTTTAAAAACTTGTTGCTCAGCTTCATCGAGTAACTCTTTACTTTCAGCACCAGACACTTGATAGGCTTTTTCAACTAAATCCGTTCCCACGCTAATTAATTGGCGTAATATGGCACGCTCTCGCACAATATCGGCATAGGCGGCAACATTGGCAGCGGTTGGGGTATTTTGGGCAAGTTCAAATAAATACCCTTCTCCGCCCCCCGCTTCCAATTGTTGGCGAGTTTTTAAAATTTCCGAAACGGTCAAGACATCAAAAGGTTGGTGGCGGTCAGCTAATTCAACCATGGCCTGAAAAATAAGTTGATGTTCGCGGCGATAAAAATCTTTAACGGAAATTCGGTCGGATATACGATCCCAGGCTCGATGATCAATCAATAAGGCGCCTAAAACCGCCTGTTCAGCTTCCTGGGAATGAGGGGGCATTTTAGGAGAACGAGGCGCGATAGGTAAGGTCATTTACTGATCTCCTCTAACCCTCCCTCGCAAAATAGAGGGAGGGTAATAAATCAGGTTCGGGCCTCACCCACAACTTTAATTTTTACCGGTACGCTGACTGCACTATGTAACTTCAATGTTATGGTGTATTCTCCGGTTTGGCGGATAGCACCCTCAGTTAAAATCACTTCTTTTTTCTCTACCTTGATCCCTTTTTCAGTAATGGCCTCAGCGATATCGCGGGCGCCCACTGAACCAAATAATTTACCTTCATCCCCAGCCTGGGCGCTGATAACAATTTCCAGTTCTGTCACTTTGGCTGCGCGCTCATTAGCATCAGTTAAAACCGCAGCAGCTGCTTGTTCCAATTCTGAACGACGCGCCTCGAACTCGGCAATATTTTTAGGAGTGGCTATCAAGGCAATACCTTGGGGTAATAAATAATTACGTCCAAAGCCTGCTCGTACAGACACTTGATCACCTACTTTGCCCAGATTGGCGACGTCTTGTTGTAAAATCACACGCATGTTAAACCCCCTTTTTAGGTTGATGAGTAAAATAACGTTTACGTAGATCATATAGCGTATCGATATAACCCAGTAAAGCTAAAATTCCTGCCAAAATGACCGGTAAAATAATCAATCCGATATAAACCCCAGCCAATAAATAAACAATTTTATTGTTGTGTTTCATCCACTTATGCAATATACATAATCCATCAATCACCAATGGTAAAATTACCACGGGCAATAAATCAATTGCCAAGTCCATGCCAAATAAAGCCGCTAGCAACGTCAGAGTAAAAAAAGCCGCTAGCAACCACCCCGCCCGAATTTCATTAAATTCTTTGGATAAACCGCCGGGATGGTAAACCGCGGCTTGCCACCATCTTGCTAACAAAAGTTGTATTAAAACACCTACAATAGTAATAGCGCAAAAGAGACCCGTCGCTATAGGTGCTATTTGATGAATCATTTGTTGGATGCGATCATCCGCCAATTGTGATGAAAACACCGTTTTGATCATCATTTCTGCTTTTGGTAACCACCAGGCTGCCGTATCTCCTAAAGCAATATGGAAGCCTAATATTACCGCGGCTCCTAAAAATGTTAAAATTTCTAAAGTTAAGCGCCAGGAAAGTGTATAACGAAATATTCCTGCCAATAACCAAATTAATATACATCGCAGCAATACTAAATTATACAAAAAAATCGGTTTCCATACCGTAATGATAATTACTGGGATGGCGGCTCCAATAACGACAATAAGGCCAGTTTTAAACCCACGACATAACGTAATAAAACCCACCAAAACGCTTGCTATAAATCCCCCGGGTATGGAGATTAAAGGAAGCGTAGCGCAAACCAACGCTAGCAATGCAGCGTAATAGGGATTTTCTAAAAAATATTCGCCAAGTTTGCGCACCAAACCAGCCTTAATTGATAATTATTCGTGAGTATCGCAATACGGAAGTAAAGCCAAAAACCGGGCTCGTTTAATTTCACGGGCTATACGGCGTTGATCACGGGCTTTTCGACCGGTAATGCGGCTAGGAACAATTCGCCCGGAGTCCATAATATATTCTTTCAGGGCGCGCAGATTTTTATAATCGATGTCATTAATGCGTTCCGCAGACTCGACTGTCGATGAGCCGCTGAATTTTTTGCGACGGAAATAACTATTGGCCATGGTTTAACTCCTCTCTTCTTGTGAATCCAAATCGGTTTCGCTATCACCAGACTCGGCAGTTTCAAATTCTTCACCTTCAACAGGACGAGAGGTGCGGTGATGTGCGCCAGATTCTTGCTCGCGCATAATGGGAGATGCCTCGGTAAAGACACATTCACGTTTGATGATAAGGTTTCTCAAAACGGCGTCATTGTACCTAAAGGCATTTTCCAATTCGTTAAGTACATGGCCATCACATTCAATATTCATCAAAATGTAATGGGCTTTATGTACTTTGCTAATCGGATAAGCCAGTTGGCGCCGGCCCCAATCTTCTAAACGGTGTATCTGACCTTTATTGGATTTAATTAGGGTTTGATAACGTTCTATCATGCCCGGAACCTGATCACTGCAATCAGGATGGACTAAAAATACGATTTCATAATGTCGCATAAAAGTATTTTCCTTCTGGTTGTAAATAAATTACAGCCCCATCGCATTCGTTTGGGGCAAGGTTAAAAGCAAAAAGGAGTATATCTTTTTTCTAAGTGACTGGGAAGAGTTTTGACAAAAATAACAGCAATTGCTCTCGGTCAGAGGGGAGAATCACAACCCTCCCCCTTTCTAGCACGCCATCTTACTTTGAACTTTTACGACTCGCGGTTCGGCGTGCACTGACTCTAGATCGAGTCCGTGAATAAGCTTGAGGTTTTTTTAGGGCAGTTTTACGTTGAGTAGTGCTGGCTTTTCTTTTTTGAGCAGAAGCGCTTCTTTTACTACTTTGAGGAGAATGACGCGCTAATTTAGTCGCGGGTTTACGGGTGGATGTTTTTCGAGTGGTTTTACGCGCAGGCGATTTGCGGCTGGCGGTTCGGGTAGAAGCGCGGGAAGTACTTCGGCTACTGCTTCTGGCTCTGCTGCTTTTTTTTGCACGAGTCTTCGACGCTAATGTTTTGCGAGCCTTAGTACGGCTTGTACTTTTAGCGCGTGAATTAGATTTTTTTGGTAACATAACAATTCTCCTGTTAAATCAATTAAAAACAAACAAAATCTATATACAAACTTAGTGTAAGATTAATTTTTTACCAAATAAAAAACTCAAATTCATCTAATAGCGTATATAAAATTAATTTCAGACATCTTGTCATGCCCACGCTTTACAGGTATATTATTCGATGCCATTACATGGATAAGTTATGAACACAATAACAAAATACACACGTTTAATTGCCTATAGCCTGATTGTCTTGGCGTGTATCACTGCTTGCAGCACCATGCCTGGCAAACAAGCGCCCGTGGTCAGTACCAGTTTACGAGATGGCCCGCCACCCTTTCCGGTTGATGTGAGTCAAATCAAAGACGCTGTCCCTAAATTTGAGCCCAAAAGTATCTATGGCAATCCACCTAGCTATGTCGCTATCGGTAAACGTTATTATGTTTTAGATTCTGCCAAAGGATACGACAAAACTGGAACAGCTTCTTGGTATGGTTCTAAATTTCACGGCAAATTAACTTCTACCCATGAACCTTATGATATGTTAGCTATGACTGCCGCCAGCCCTAATTTACCCCTACCAACTTATGCACGAGTCACTAATTTAGAAAATGGCCGTCAAGTCATCGTCAAGGTTAACGATCGTGGTCCTTTTGCTAATGATCGCATCATGGACCTTTCTTACGCTGCCGCTAAAAAATTAGGTTATGCGGAAAAAGGGACTGCTCAAGTTCGAGTAGAAGCCATTAATGTCAAAGACCCTGCCAATCTACCCAAAAAATATTTTTATTTACAAGTTGGAGCTTTCCAACAAATGGCGACAGCGGAACAAATCAAAGTTAAGATAACCGAGACCACTCATCAAAACGCACGAATAAAAGCGATAAGCGTAAATGATAAAATTTTATATGGTGTTCAAGTCGGTCCTTTATTAGATTTAGATAAACACAGTGTTAACAACCAATTACAACGTTTAGGCTTTTCTAACGCTATCCCGGTCCTAAGCTAGTGGTTGATTTATCTGTGCAGCAAGAAGTGACTTGGCAAACTGTTTTAGCGGGCGAAAAAGAACAGGCCTACTTTAAGCAGATACTCCACTTTTTAGAAAACGAACGTGCTTCCGGTAAAACCATATATCCCCCTCAAAAAGATATTTTTAATGCTTTAAAATTAACTCCTTTTTCTGAAGTTCGCGTAGTCATTTTAGGGCAGGATCCGTATCATGGCCCAGGTCAAGCGCATGGTTTGGCTTTTTCGGTTCGTCCCGGAGTTCCGCCGCCACCTTCTCTTCAGAATATTTTTTTAGAAATTAAAAATGATTTAGGATTCCCTCCCCCTAAACACGGTTGTTTAGAAGCTTGGGCAAAACAAGGGGTATTATTGCTGAATACGAGTTTAAGCGTCGAAGCCAGCAAACCTCAATCGCATGCCCAAATAGGCTGGCAACAATTCACTGATAAAATTATTACTTGTTTGAACGAACACCCACAAGGCATTGTTTTTTTGCTTTGGGGTGCGCCAGCACAACAAAAAGGACGTTTGATCAATCCGTATAAGCACCATATTTTAACTGCTCCGCACCCTTCGCCTTTATCCGCCTATAGAGGGTTTTTAGGATGTAAACATTTCTCTAAGGCAAATGAACTCTTAAAACTTATGGGTCGCAAACAAATTGATTGGCGCCTGCGTTGATTTCATTTTTAAATGATTTGTTGTAAAATTTTGGCTCGAGTTAAACGGCTCCAAACCCATAAAGAATATTTCAATTCTAAATGTGCCGCTTTCAGTTGATCTCGGTACTCTTTGATTTTCCCTTCATTCTCTATAGCCTCAATTCTAACGATCACCTGTAATATTAAGGTTCGAAGCGGTATTAAATAATTATTGACGTAAGCCATCAATTCATCAGACTTTTGCTTGAACGTACTCATCAACGCTTGCTCTTCGGTACGTAGACGATAGCGGGCTAAATGAAATTTGCTCACTGTTTTTAAATCTTTAGCTAATCGAAGCTGTTTTAATATCCAAATTAACCATTTGGTTGGATCATAATGATAGGCGCGAATGCCATTACGATAATCCAAAGGAAATTGATGATGAAAATTATGAAACCCCTCTCCATAGGTAAAAAATGCCGTAAACCAATTATCGCGAGCAGTCTGCTCTAAAGAATAACGGCGTTCTCCAATCAAATGGCAAACGGAATTAATGCAAAAAGTAAAGTGGTGATTCAGAACGGTGCGTAAAACCCCCGCGATTAATAAACCGCCTAGTAGATCGCCCCAACAGGCGGCGATCAGAGCTGGAGCAAGAAACCCAGCAAATAGGGATACCCAGGAATAATACTGATGTTGCCAACGATTCCAGCGGTTTTGCATTAAATCCTCGACGTTTTTAAAATCACGCTTGGATGGATCTAAAACCATGAGCCAACCGATGTGGGCATACCAAAAACCCTTAGCAATACTATAAGGGTCTTTATCCGTTTCCGAATAACGATGGTGATTACGATGGTCAGTAGACCATTCTAAAACACTGCCTTGAAAAGCCGCTGCCCCGAAAAAAAGAAAGATTAATTGGACAAATTGATTGACTTGATAAGTTTGATGAGAAAAAAATCGGTGATAACCCGCGGTGATTGATAACCCGGAAGCCAATAACCAAAATAAACCTAAGAAAATCGTTGGCGTATACAAGCGATGGGTTCCGATCAAGAAAATAATTCCCGCAATCCCAATCAGAGGGGTGAATATTAAAAATAGTGTATTTGTCCAATTTAATTTTTTAAAAAAATTTATCATAATAGTCCTCATTAAGGGTTGACTCCAGGAGAAGAAAGATTGACTGCTGGAGGAGGCGTTGTAGTCGAATCAATTCGTTTTTCCCCATAGTTTGGCAAATATTCCGTTAAAGGTTTTTCAGCAGGCGGCGGCGTTGTGGGTGGCGTTTCCGGAGCTCCAGGTCCTGGATTGGGATTACTACTGGTTGCTACCGGAACGGTATTGACATCGCTTTGATTAGGGATGGCGACAGGCACTTTTTTAGGGACGGGTTGATTAGTAGACAAGGCTTTTAAAGCTTGTTGGGCCACGGGTTGGCCTTGAGAAGCGGCTTTTCTAATCCAAACCAAACCTGTTTGGCGGTCTTGAGTGGCGCCAATGCCATAGTAATATAAATAACCTAAAGCATATTGAGCGTCAGGGTCACCTGCCCTGGCCGCTTGAGAAATCCGCGTGAAGGAACACTGATATTTTTGTAAAAATGCATTGCTGGTGCAAACTGAAGAGGAAGCAAATGAGCTAGAGGGCGTTACCGGCTCTGCATGAGTGGATAATGGAACGTTATTGTGGTTGTGTGAACAACCTTCAATCCCTAATACGATAAGTATCGAAAAACATAAGCGGCTTAAATGCTTGAGTGCACATTGTCGAAACATAATAACCTCCTATAACATTCTCATAATGTCATTGATTGTCCCTTGAACAATCAATAAGATAATTAAAATAATACCAACCCTTAGCAAAATCATTTGATAACGTTCTGGTATCGGTTTACGAATTATACCCTCAATGACCTGAAATAAAAAATGCCCCCCGTCCAGCCCAGGTATGGGCAAGATATTAATAAAAGCCAAAGTCGCGCTAATAAAGGCAATAAAACTCAAATAAGCTTGCAAACCGGCTTGTGAAGCCGTGTAAGCGGTATGGAAAATAGTAATGGGACCACCTAAAGTGCCTAGGGAAATTTTACCACCAAACATTTTGAATAACACGATAGCATTAAATAAAATCAACTCCATGGTCTCTTTCATAGCTGGGACCCATGCACTAAAAATAGAATAATGGATACGCCCGATCATGTCAGACGGCCACTCAGGTTGTTTTACCAAAATGCCTAAATAACCGATGCTAGCACCCTTTTGAGTTTTACTATCCACTTCAACCTTGACTTCTTTTAATGTGTCTTTACGTTGGATATTTAAAGAGACTTCTTTATTGGGGTGATTATGTATAAACTCTGAAACAGCCGGCCAATCCGTTATATTTTGCTGATTTAAACCCACGATTTTATCCCCACTTTCTAAGCCCGCTCGCGAAGCTGGGGAATCCGGCAAGACCTTTTCTATCACTGCTGGAAAGGCTGGCTGGTAGGGTACGATGCCTAAACTGCCTAAAGGATCAGGCTGATTACCCGTCAAAGTCCAGGTTTGCAGCATCATACTATGCGTCTGAACTTCACCAGTGGCCGTTTGGATAGTCATCAGTATAGGCTTGGGGCTACCAATTTTTTCGACACTACTCATCATCACGTCTTGCCAACTGGTGACCTTTTTATTATCGACGGCTTTGATCGTATCGCCCGACTGTAGTCCCGCTTCTGCGGCAATGGAATTTGGAATAATTTTACCTATTACTGGTTTGACATAAGGCACGCCCATCAAGAAAATAATCCAAAATACAATGGCGGCGATAATCAAGTTTGCCACAGGGCCTGCCAAAACGATTAACATACGCACTATAAGATTTTGCCGATTATAAGCCCTGCGGGATTCAGCACGCGAAACGGGGATCTCGCGATCGTCTAATAAACGAACGTAGCCGCCCAAGGGCAATAATGCTAGAACATATTCAGTTCCAGAACGGCTGGTATGAGACCAAAGGGATTTGCCGAAACCGATTGAAAAACGTAAAACACGCACGCCAAAAGTTTTAGCTACTAAAAAATGACCCGCCTCGTGAAGTAAAATCACCACGAACACGGCCAGGATGGCAAAAATAATAGTCATAAAGAGTCCCATAACATGCGCATTCTGGCATGTTAAAAAATTGCAATCAACTCAAGCTTTGTTCATCAAGTAAAATTGTCATTTTCTGACAAGTCGCGAGATAACGTTTAATATTACACGTGGGATGACGGTCATAATATATATAACATATGAGTGAGGCTTTTCCATTTGGTGCTGTGTCTCACTCGTGATATCATTGCTCGATTATGCAACAACCTCGCGCATTATGGGCGCTATCATTAACCGAAATGTGGGAACGCTTTGGGCTGTACATGGTCCAGGGCTTGCTTATTTTTTTCATGACCAAAAAGCTGAATTTTCCTGACGGCGAAGCTTATTTGGTGCTCGGGCAATTTACTGCATTAGTCTATATCGCTCCAATTTTAGGGGGATTGTGTGCTGACCGTTTGCTGGGATTTCGCCATACCATTTTATTAGGCGCTTATTTATTACTCATCGGTTATGTTATTTTAGCTTTCCCTTTCCGTAAAGCCGATTTAACTTTATTTTTAGGATTAGGCGTCATTATCCTAGGGAATGGATTTTTAAAACCCAATATCTCTAGTTTTCTCGGTAAATTTTATCAAGCCGAAGATCCGCGCCGGGATACCGGCTTCACTATTTATTATTTGTTATTCAACGCCGGAATTACTCTGTCTACTTTGAGTTCAGGTTACATCCAAGAGAATTTTGGCTGGTATACTTGTTTTGGAGTAGCGGCTTTTGGCCTAGTCCTGGCCATTGGGTTTTTTCTTTGGGGTTATCGGTTTTACGAAGGCAAGGGGTTGCCTTTAAGGGTGACGCACGCCAAAACGATAATGCTTTTTATCACACTGCTGGGCGTAATAATGAGTTTTTTTCTATTGAAATCCTCCAGCATGGGAAATTCGCCTTTAACTTATTTTGGCCTCGCCATATTGTTGTTTTTAATCGGTTTAAGCTTACGTTTACAACCCCAAGAAAAACCCAAAATGTGGGCTTTACTTTCCCTTATCGTGATTTCCATTGTGTTTTGGGCGTTATTCTTTCAAATTTTTTCAGTCGCTAATTTATTTATTGATCGTAATGTTGATAGAACTATCGCCGGCCATACTATCCCTCCTATCGCTTTTATCTCTTTGGAATCGATTTTTATATTTTTGTTAGGGCCTGTCATGGCCTGGATGTGGAAAAAATTTCATGAAAAAAAATGGCTTGTCTCTCGCGGTCTGCAATTTACTTTAAGCTTGACCATTATTGCTTTAGCCATGCAAATGATGGTGATGGGGATACATTTTGCCGACCAAAGCCTGGTTAATCCGATTTGGGTGGTCCTCTGTTATTTTTTAATTACCATTGCTGAGTTACTCCTCTCCCCTATTGGTTTGTCCATGGTCACTCAATTAGCACCCTCTAAATTCATGGGATTCATGATGGGCGTGTGGTTTTTAGGTATGAGTTATGGCGGCTTACTGACCGGTTATTTAGCTAAACAGGCTAGTATACCTGCTGAATTAGTGAACGATATCGCCAAAACTAATGCGATTTATGCTCATGCTTTCCAAAATTATATGTTGTTAGGATTAGCTGCGGCTGTTTTAACCCTGTTTTTAACTCCGTGGTTAAATAAATTAATTCGCCATCCGCTTTCTAACTAGCTTTTTTTACGTTAACATACTGCATAAAATTTGAAGGAGCCAACACTTATGATTTCACAAGCGACTTATATCTGGATCGACGGGAGCCAGCCTTCACAAACCTTACGTTCAAAAGTGAAAATGTTATCTCACCCAGACCGCGATATTCAGATCGACGATTTTCCGGAATGGAACTTTGACGGTTCCTCCACCTATCAATCCCAAGGTGGCGATTCGGATTTACTATTGCGCCCGGTATGTTTTGTACATGATCCTCTATTAAGTGGTGATAATTACTTAGTCCTTTGTGAGGTAATGAATCCTGATGGCAGTGTGCATCCCACGAATAAACGCGCCAAGTTGCGCGAATTGATGGATAAATATGGCCGTACCCATGAACCGTGGATAGGCTTCGAACAAGAATATACTTTATTTAAAGGCCAACAACCTTTAGGATGGCCAGATCGCGGTTACCCAGCGCCGCAAGGGCCTTTCTACTGTGGGGTAGGCGCTGACGAAGTTTTTGGGCGCCCTTTAGTAGAGGAACACGCCGCCGCATGTATTGAGGCGGGAATCATGATTTATGGCATCAATGCTGAAGTGATGCCCGGTCAATGGGAATTTCAGATTGGGTATCGAGGAATCAAAGGCGAAAGCGCCGACCCACTCACCGTTTGCGACCATTTGTGGCTAGCGCGCTGGTTGTTATACCGTATTGGAGAAGATTATGATATTAATGCCCGCCTACACCCCAAACCCGTTAAAGGCGACTGGAATGGCGCGGGGAATCATACCAATTTCTCCACTAAAGCCACTCGCGATCCTAAAAACGGCATGGCGTCTATACAAAAAGCCATTAAGGCTTTGGAAAAACACCACGACCGCCATATTAAAGTCTATGGCGCTGATTTGGAATTACGCTTGACCGGCAAGCACGAAACCGCCCCTATTGATAAATTTTCTTCAGGGGTAGCCGACCGTGGCTCATCTGTTCGTATCCCTCGATCCGTAGCTAATGCAGGTTGCGGCTATTTTGAAGATCGCCGTCCCGGCGCCAACGCCAATCCTTATGAAGTCGCCGCTGCGTTAATGGAAACCATCTGCACCGAAGAAGAAGAGTTAACGCAATCTAATCCCAGTCTGTATACCGCCGCTTGACCGCCGGTAGCGAACGACTAGAAGACGCCTTCTACCTTTTCTACTGGTGATCCCGCGGACAAGCCGCGGGACGACGGAGTGGGCTGCTTAGATTTTAATGAGGGAACAACCTGAGGTCCAGTCAAAATTTAAACAATGAAAAAAAGTTTTGGGTGGTTTGTTCACTGACATTTTTAATAGACAAATTTTTTAATTCGGCGATTTTGGCTGCAACTAAAGTGACATATTGAGGTTCATTGGGTTTTTTACCACGATGAGGTACTGGAGTGAGATAAGGAGCGTCTGTTTCAATCAACATTTTTTCTAAAGGAGTTTTTTTGGCTACTTCGGCTACTTCCGTCGCATTTTTAAATGTAATTATCCCTGAAAAAGAAATATAAAAATTTAACGCCATGGCTTGTTGTGCCATCTCCCAATTTTCGGTAAAACAATGCAACACGCCGCCGATTTTATCTGCGTTTTCTTCCCGTAGAATTTGAATGCTATCCTCTCTGGCGTCTCGGGTGTGAATAATCAAAGGTTTTTTCAATTCCCGAGCAGCAGCAATATGTAATCGAAAACGCTTTTGTTGTTCTTCTTTATCTGTATCCGGATAATGATAGTCTAACCCTGTCTCTCCTAATGCAATTACTTTAGGATGTGCTGCTAGAGCAATGATTTCATTATAGCTGGGAGTGATTTTTTCACTGGGGTGGATGCCAACACTAGCATACACGTTTGGATAATTTTCAGCTATTTCAATGACTTCGCCAGCGTGCTCCAGGTCTATCCCCACGCACAGAATATGACTGACTCCCACGCTTTGTGCTTGTGAAATAACTGCGCCTAAATTGCCTTTATAGGAGGTTAAATCCAGCATATTTAAATGGCAATGGCTATCAATAAATTGCATTTTCATTCTCCAATAATAAACTTTCAACTAATAATTGTTCGTTGAGATTTATGGTGCTGCTATGCAAAAATCGCCTGGCTTCGGTGAGTTTTTTTAATAGATTCCATGCCGATGATGGTGGATAAATTTTTTGCAAGTTTTGTAATGCGGCTGCAATATCGTGATTCATGAGTTGTTCAGCAGGGACGTTCAGATGCAGGCGGGCCACGTCGCTGATAATGGAAATAAAAACATCCACCCACAATCTCAAATCTTGTTTTACAATCTCAGGGACATGGGACAGTGGTATAGTGCTAAGTAATTGTCCACGAATTTGCAGATAATTATTTTCAGCTAAATGTAGCGCTCGCAAAGGGGCATTTTCCGCGATTTTCAATAATAGATCGGCCTGATGGAGAAGATGAGATTGGGACAATTGCTCCCTGAGCCAAGCCTCAGCGTTTGGAGCAGAAGAAAAAGAAATTCGTTGGCATCGGCTGCTGATAGTGGCTGGCAGTCTCCCTGGTTGATCACTAACTAACAATAAGGCGACATGCCCTTCCGGTTCCTCCAAAGTTTTTAACAAGGCATTGGCTGCCGCTTTATTCAATGAATCGGCCGGATTGATGATGGCGACGCGATAGCCGGCACGTTGTCCAGTTTGGCCTAATTTAAAAATCAGCTCACGAACTTGATCTATTTTAATATTTTTACCGACTTCCTCGGGGAGTAATTTATATAAATCAGGATGATTATCCGCCCTGAGTAATCGACAACCCGAGCAGTGGCCGCAAGCGATTTCGGTTGGCGTTTTACACAATAAAAGATTGGCTAATTGCTGAGCGAAATGACTTTTCCCCAAGCCTGAAGGCCCACAGAGTAAGAATGCATGGGGCAGGCGGTTTTGTTGGTATTGGGATAATACTTGTCGCCATTGTGGTAACTGCCAGGGGTATAAAGCTTTCACCGATTTTCACCTAAATTCTTCAATTCTGTCAGAAGCTGGTTTTGGACTTCAGATAAAGTCGTATTCGCATTGATTACCCGAAAACGTTGCGGTGATTGAGCGGCTAATTGCAGATAGCCTTGTCTGACGCGTTCAAAAAATTCAATTCTTTCACTTTCAATCCGGTCCTTGCTACGGCGATTTTTCAAACGCTCAATACCAACCGTGGCGGGAGCATCCAATAAAAAAGTGATATCCGGGGTTAAAGAGCCGTGCACCCAATTGGCTAATTCCGTAATTCTCGGTAAAGGCATACCACGGCCAAAACCTTGGTAGGCGTAGCTGGCATCGGTAAATCGATCCGAAATGACCCACTCGCCGCGTTGTAAGGCGGGACGGATCACTTGTTCTATATTTTGAGCGCGACAGGCGAACATTAATAGCAATTCCGTATCCAATGTCATTGCTTCAGTATAATGGGCTAACAAAACGTGGCGGATACTTTCAGAAATTTTTACTCCACCCGGCTCACGATTCATGACAAATGGAATATTGCGGCGGGTCAGTTGATTATTGAAAAATTTAATCGCGGTACTTTTACCCACTCCTTCAATGCCTTCAAAAGAAATAAAATATCCAGAATTTTGAGACGTCATATTAATATATCCCTGCGCTGCGAAAAATAAATAAACCTAAACCCAGCCATTTTTTCTGATTTTCTTCAGTTTTTTTAATCTGTCGATATTGTTTTACTGCTTTCAAATGTTCAGCGTAAGTGGCTGAAAATTTATGGCTGCCGTTGCCTTGTGAAACATAGTAAAGCGAATCTCCCGAAGCAGGGTGTAATGCAGCGTAAACGGAGGCTGCGCTGGGCATGTTAATTGGCGTGGGAGGAAGACCTTTATGCAAATAAGTGTTGTAAGGGTTATCGTTGCGTAAATCTTCTAAGGTGATAGGCGAACCAAACGGTTTGCCCACGCCGTAAGTGACGGTGGGGTCAACTTGCAAATTCATATTTTGTTGTAGACGGCGAATAATGACTCCTGCAATCAAGGTTCTTTCGGAAGCCAGTACTGCTTCGCTTTCCACCAAAGAAGCCACAATTAAAGCTTCATCTGGCGTCTTATAAGGCAGATTGGGTTCTCGCTGCTGCCATTCTTTGGTTAATAAATCCGCCATACGTTGATAAGCTTGCCGTAGAATGACCATGTCTTTATTTCCCCAAGTATATAAATACGTATCGGGAAAAAAACGTCCTTCCGATAATTCTCCAGGATGGCCTAGGGACGCCATCAACTCCGCATCGGTCTGCTGAGTTGCAACGTGTTTTAAAGCATTGTTGTTCGCCAAAATTTCTCGTATTTGGCGCATAGTAGTCCCTTCTACCAGAGTGAGCTTGCGCATCACTACTTTGCCCGCGGCAATGTCACTCAATAATTTTTGGGGAGTTGTTTTAGCTTGTATGGCATATTCGCCTATATGAAGCTTGCTAGCATAACCCATTTGCCGCGCCAGAATAATGAACATCCGTGGGCGGGTTAATAGACCGCGCTGTTCAAGTTCACTGGCAAGGTCCCATAAAGTAGAGTTAGGGGAAACAATAATCGTGGTGTTAACCGCATTGTCAAAGGGAGTTTGGGCAAAATTTCGCCAAATCCAGCCTTGCCATATACCAACCCCTAAAAAAATAAATGAGATTAGGCACAATATAAGCTTGCGTAAACACACATTATAATCGCCGAAAAATTAATGTCCCATTTGTCCCGCCAAAGCCAAAGGAATTGGACAGGGCCACATCAATCTTACGTGACTGGGCTGTATTCGCGACAAAGTCTAAGTCGCAGTCTTCATCCGGATTTTCCAGATTGATGGTCGGTGGGGCGATTTGGTCTTGAATGGCTAAAATTGAAAAAATAGCTTCCACTGCACCGGCAGCGCCTAATAAATGTCCAGTCATGGATTTGGTGGAACTGACGCATAGTTTATAAGCATGATCACCGAATGTGCGCTTAACAGCTAAAGTTTCGATGACGTCAGCCATGGTAGAGGTGGCGTGGGCATTAATGTAATCCACTTGTTCGGGTGATATTCGTGCATCTTGTAATGCATTTTTCATGGAGATAACAAATCCTGCGCCATCTGGACATGGGGCCGTCATGTGGTAAGCATCGCCACTCATACCAAAGCCGGACAATTCAGCATATATTCGAGCTCCACGACGTTTTGCAAACTCAAATTCTTCTAAAATTAACACGCCGGCGCCTTCGCCTAACACAAATCCGTCACGCTCTTTATCCCAAGGACGGCATGCTTTTTCAGGTTGATCATTACGAGTAGATAAGGCCTTAATGGCATTGAATCCCCCTATCCCCAATGGGATGGTGGACATTTCCGCACCGCCTGCCAGCATTACTTCAGCATCGCCATAACTGATAATTCGTGCCGCATGGCCGATGTTATGGGCGCCGGTAGTGCAAGCGGTGACTATTGAAATATTGGGCCCCATCAAATGGTGTTTCATGGAGACTAATCCCGGAGCCATATTAATAATGCTGCCGGGTATAAAGAAGGGCGAAATTTTTCGAGGACCGCCGTGCTCTAAGGAAAAACTATTTTCCTGGATACCCGGAAGACCGCCAATTCCTGAACCGATAGCGACGCCTATCCGAGGAGAGAGTTCTTCCGTCACGGACAAGCCCGAGTCCAACATGGCTTGGCGCGCCGCTTCCACGGCGTACTGAACAAACAAATCCGTGCGGCGGACTTCCTTATCAGATAAACTCAATAAAGGATTAAAGCCTCGGACTTGCGCCGCAATTTTAGTAGGGAACAGACTGGTGTCGAATGACGTGATAGCGGCAACTCCGCTGCGGCCTTCGCATAAATATTTCCAAGCAGACGAAACATCATTGCCGACTGGGCTGACAATACCCAACCCAGTCACTACAACTCTTTTTTTATCAGAGCACATTTTAGGCTACTTTTTCTTTTTGCTTTTGTTTTTCAATAAAATCAATTGCTTGTTGAATAGTAGTAATTTTTTCGGCTTCTTCATCTTGAATTTCGATACCAAATTCTTCTTCCAAGGCCATGACTAGTTCAACGGTGTCTAAAGAATCTGCTCCCAAATCATCCACAAAGGAAGAATTATTGGAGATATCTTCTTCTTTAACCCCCAATTGTTCTACCACGATCTTTTTGACACGTTCTGCAACACTTGCTGCCATAATTCTTTCCTCATTAAAATTAAAAGTTACGACCTCGCCTATTATACCCGGCAAAACATTTAATCTCAAACAAATTTCCAGCAATTTCCGATCAAGGATGGTAATCGCCATTTTGTTTATATGGCAAACCAATTGCCCGGAATGGATGAAGCGAAAATATGAAAATTCTCTAACCCATGTACATCCCGCCATTGATATGTAATGTTTGGCCGGTTATATAAGCTGATTTTTCAGATGCCAAAAATAGCACAGTCTCGGCAATATCCTCAACCACTCCTGAGCGTTTCATTGGAATTTTATTATGTATCCACTCACGTTGTTCGGGAGCAAGCTGACTAGTCATGTCCGTTTCAATAAAACCAGGGGCTACGGCATTGACCGTGATGCCATAAGCGGCCATTTCCAAAGCCAAAGCTTTAGTGAACCCAATAATCCCAGCCTTAGCTGCACAATAATTAACTTGACCAGGATTACCCATCACACCAACCACAGAAGTGATATTGATAATGCGACCATTGCGCTGTTTCACCATGGACTTTAAACAGGTTTTACTCATATGGAACACAGCAGATAAATTAGTCTCAATCACTTCATTCCATTGTTCTTCTTTCATCCTCAATAATAAATTATCTCGATGCACTCCCGCATTATTCACCAGAATAGAGATCGGTCCCCATTCACTTTGTGCTTGAGTGATGAGAGTGGGTATGGATTGGAATTGACGAACATCCAATACATACCCTCCCCCTTCAATTTTAGCTTCTTGCAGAAAAGTGGTGATTTTCTGAGCTCCCTCGGAGGTCGTGGCGGTACCAATGATGCGAGTGCCTGCACGCCCTAAAGCGAGCGCTATAGCACGGCCAATGCCTCGGCTTGCTCCAGTCACTAGCGCCACTTTTTCTGTTAAAAGCATAATTTCTCCATTAAGTTTATTTAATAAGTTGAGGGTGGGATGAGAGAGGAATGGTGGTTTACAATCAACCATTTACCCTGTGATTCATGGTAAACAAAGCTGTAACGGGCTTCGAGTGATACCGGTTTATTATTTTTATCCGTGTAATTAAAAACATAAATTCCGCTTAAAATTGCGATATCAGGAAAAAACTGTAATATCATTTGCTTAGTTTCAACTTTAAGATTTTTATTGGAAGTTAATTTGGAGAAATAACGTTCCAATTCTTCTGGTGTTGTTAATGGCAGTGGTGACAAAGTGGCTAATAAAATGGCTTTAGGAGCATACAAAGAAACGACTGCAGCCGGATCCCCCTTAGCTGTTTCCAATGCATGTACCCATTGATAATAAGACTTGCGAATTTGCTGTTCTTCCTCTACATCGCCAAATGCAATGGATACCATCAACATGGCGGAAATGAAAACAACACATAAAATATTTTTCTTCATAAGATTCTCCTCAAATAATTAACAATCCAAGTCCCTGGAGCAAAAACATTTTATTTTCACACGAGCTTGTCGATTTGTCTACTCGCAAGAGCCGTTCAAAGAGTAAAAGATCCCGTGATCAAGTCGCAGGATGGCAGTTAACTTCTGACTTCTGTTCGCGAATTATCAGTGAGAAATAACGATGGAATGATTGGTGATAGAGGAGCTGATTCGCTTGTTTAGACCGCTTAACACTTTACCAGGGCCGCACTCTATGATCGTTTGAATCCCTTGTTTTTCAAAAAATTGAATTGTTTCAACCCATCGGACCGGGTTGGTCAATTGCTTCAATAAAATCTGGCGGATAATTTGAGGATCGGTATGAGCGCTCACATCAAAATTGTGGATAACAGTCATTTTAGGTGGATGGATTTGAGTTTGTGCTAAATCTTTTTCTAATTTAGATGCGGCTTCTTCCATGAGCTGGCAGTGCGAAGGAACACTGACCGGTATTCGTTTAGCGATCTTAGCACCTTGAGATGAGGCCAACTCCACCGCTCGGTCTACTGCTAAAGCATGGCCGGCTATGACTGTTTGTCCAATTGAATTGAAATTTGCTGCATTTAAAACTTCGTCATTGTGCCGGCAAGCCTGACAAATTTCCTCAATCTTGTCATTATCTAACCCAACAATGGCGGCCATTGCGCCAATACCCGCGGGCACGGCCCCTTGCATATATTGGCCACGTTTAGCTACTAATCTAACCGCGTCAGCCAATGACAATGATTCAGCCGCCACTAAAGCGCTATATTCTCCCAGGCTATGGCCTGCTAAAAATTCGGGCTGCTGATTATTGTGAGATTGGAAATACCGCCATAAGGCGATTTCGGTAGTTAATAATACCGGTTGGGTGAATTCGGTCCGGTTTAATTTTTCTTCTGGGCCAGATTGCGCCAGTTCCCACAAATCATAGCCCAATATATCGCTGACTTCGACAAACGTGTCACGGAATAGACTGATTTCTTGCCAAGAATTTAACATCCCTAATGATTGAGAACCTTGTCCCGGGAAAACCACTGCGAGTTTTGTCATGATCATACCTTAGTATTTGACTAATACAGATCCCCAAGAAAGTCCGGCTCCAAAAGCTTCCAGCATGAGTATTTCTCCGCGTTTAATTTTGCCTTGTTTTAAAGCATGATCCAACGCTAAAGGCACAGATCCGGCAGACGTATTGCCATGCTCTGCTACCGTGAGTATCACCCTTTCCATGGGTAAACCTAACCGCTTGGCGGTCGCTTCAATAATGCGTGAATTCGCTTGATGAGGTATCAGCCAGTCTACATCTTCTTTTTTTAAGCCACTCTTAGCCAAAGTTTCATCAACAATACTTCCCAATTGAGTAACGGCGATTTTAAAAACCGTATTTCCTTTCATGTGTATGCTTGGATTTCGCCGCTCCCATAGAGGACTTTTAGAATGTAATGCCTCGGTATAACGTCCTGCAGAATGAATATGGGTGGCGAGTATGCCAGGCTCGTCTGAAGATTCTATGACTACTGCTCCTGCACCGTCTCCAAATAAGACGCAAGTGCTGCGATCTTTCCAGTCTACTGCTTTGGTTAGGGCATCGACGCCTATCACTAAAGCCCGGCGAATGGATTGTGTTTTGATAAATTGATCAACCACGCTTAAACCATAAATAAATCCAGCGCAAGCCGCATTTAAATCGAAAGCCGGGCAATCGTTATCAATGCCGAGTTGTTGTTGCACAATGCATGCTGCTCCAGGAAATAAATAATCATTGGTGGTGGTACAGGCTATAATCAGGTCGATATCATTGGGCTCTATTTGAGCATTCTCTAAGGCCTGACGAGCAGCTTTGACAGACATAATAGAAACCGTGTCTTCGCTCTCATCGACTATATGGCGTTGACGAATTCCTACACGCTGGAGAATCCATTCATCGGTAGTGTCTACTATTTTTTCTAAATCAGCATTGCTCAGTATTTTTTTTGGCAGATAAGAACCCACACCTGCAATTTTACTGTATTTCATTGGACAACCCTTGTTCTAATAATACCGGTATATTTTTGCCAATTTCTAAAAATGCTTCTTCAATGGCAGCGGCAAATCCAATGACCCCTGCGCCGCCATGACTTTTTACTACCACACCTTTAAGTCCTAATAAAATTGCGCCATTATATCTTTGCGGGTCTAATTTTTTTTTTAGTTGAGATAAGACCGGTAGGGCTGGCAAAGCCGCTAATTTTGTGAGCCAATTTTGCGAAAAAGCTTGTTTGGTGTAATGGGCAATGAGATGAGCTACGCCTTCCGCTGCTTTTAAGGTGATATTGCCGATAAATCCATCGCACACGACTACATCGGCCTTGCCTTCAAATAGGGTATTGCCCTCTACAAATCCAATGTAATTAATATCTTTGTTTTTTCCCAATAATTCTGCGGTTTGCTTTACTTGTTCATTACCCTTGATCGATTCTTCACCGATATTGAGCAGTCCGACGCGAGGGTTAGGGATGTTATCCACGGCTTTGGCGAATACTGAACCCATCATGGCAAATTGGCACAAATGTTCAATGCTGGATTCGACATTCGCTCCCAAATCTAACATACGCACTTCTTGATTTTCTATTAGTGTAGGGAAGCGGGTGATAATGGCTGGCCTGTCAATTCCAGGGATGGTTTTTAGTACAAAGCGAGAAGTGGCCATCAGGGCGCCGGTGTTGCCTGCACTCACGCAAGCTTGGGCTCGCTGTTCTTTGACCAAGTTAATGGCGACACGCATGGAGGAATTTTTTTTGAATCGCAATGCGGCGGCAGGGGGTTCATCCATGCCCACTTCTTCGCTGGCAGGAGATATTTCCCAACGTGCTTTTAAAGGTGCACCTTCGTTTTTTAAAAATGGGAAAAGGATTTCTTCTTTGCCGACAAAAATGAGATGCAAATCAGGAAATTTTTTCAAAATTTGCAAACCGGCAGGAATTACCACCCCAGGGCCACGGTCACCGCCCATGGCATCCAGCGCAATGGTCTTGACCATGGATTATTATTCTTCTTTTTCTTTTTCAGCCGGGACTTTAACCTGAATGACGAGTTCGCCTTTATAATATCCGTCAGGAGCAATATGATGGCGACGATGGGTTTCTCCGGTCATTTGATCGACCGAAAGCGCAGATGCAGTAATGGAATCATGCGAGCGGCGCATTCCACGCCTTGAACGGGTAACTCGGCTTTTTTGTACGGCCATGGACTTTCTCCATTGATATGATAATTAAAAGATCACTATGGTATCGTCTTCAGGATTAAAAATCAAGCTCCTAAATAATTCTATTTAGATTCTGACGCCAAATGCTAAGCCTAATTTGAAGGCATCTACACTCACCACGCTCATTCCACCGTCGTGATTAATCCAGTCAGAAAAATCAGATTCATTTGCTGCAAAAATATGTGAATATTGCGCATAAATATCCATAAATTTATAATTGTAACCGATCCCTCCTGCGACCATGGGTCGAGTCCCGTCCACGCTTCCTTCAGGAATATAATTGGGATTGTACGCATTCAGCCCATACTCACCGTCCATAGTTTGATGGACTTGAGCCATACCTGCCTTTCCAAAAACATTTAGACCGCCATTAAAATTCATTTTACCCGTCGCTAATAAATGGAAATCTTTGGAAGTGAAGACATATTGGATAGTATCGTTAGTAAACCCTGGTCCTGAATAGTCTTGAGTATATTTTGAACGACCATTGTAATCATATCCGGCTTCTAGCCCTAATGAAAATAGGGGAATTATTGCCCGACTATAACCTATGCTAACACCTAAACCTCCGCTATGGTTAGAATTGGTGGCGCCGATTACATAAGGCGCGTTGGGAAGGTTTTGACTTGGGGTATGCAAGGTGGTCCACCCGCCATCCGCCGATACATAAAAGTAGTTAGGGCCAACAATTTTATACGGCGTAGGAACGGCTGTCGAATCAGAAGCCAAAGCGGGGGAAATCATTAAAACGCTGGAAAACAAGCTTATTATGGTTAAATATTTCATGATTGACCTACTTAGTTAAATTTATATATGACTGTCAAGGAACTCAACTTTATGAGGTATTTTATCATTTTTCATGCTAAATGTAAACAAACATGATGTATCAGGAATTCTCGCTACGCAGGAATTGCTTCCCGGTTCTTTTCGTTCAGGTAAAGCCCGTACTCCGGAATGAAAGGGGGGGATCGCTCCGCTATGTTCCCCTTTCAAACCCCATCAGGATGAGGATTTTTCTACGACAAATATTTTTATTGAAAAATAATTCCTTTCAATATTTCATATGATTATATCCGATTTTTTTGTGAGGGAATTGCTGAATGATATATAAATAGATTAATGAAAGAGTAAATACATTTAAATTTAATAAATATCAAAGAGACTCGGAATCTACTGTTACTGCTGGCATAAATGATCGAAGCAATTCTCGCCCTTAGACGGGAATTGCTTAACTTTGATCAAGTGTGAAAGGATAAGTAAATAAGTTGCGGCTCATTCTTGATTAGTTTTATCGCTCTTGTCTGATAAGTTCTCACCAGCATTATCCGAATTAGCAGAACCTTCAGAGCTTTGAGCAGCACCTTCTTGAGAGCTTACGCCACCTTTTTCTTGTTGAATTCTTTGGTAAATTTCTTCACGATGAACTGAAACTGTTTTAGGGGCTTCAATTCCTAAACGAACTTGGTTACCTTTAACACCTAAAACGGTGACCTTAACTTCATCGCCAATAATTACCGACTCGCTTATCCGTCTGGTTAAAATTAACATATTTCTCTCCTTTCGGTTCCGTGTGTTATCTTAATTTATTTTCTTTTCTAACCTGTTTTAATTCTAGTATAAGTCATAAAAAAATGATATCTTTTTTAACGGTTTTTTTGTAACCTATTATTTTAAAAAATTATTTTCTTTATTTAAAAAGGCCGCATGAAGAATTCTCGCCCCCAATTCCATGTATTTCTCATCTATCACCGCCGAAATAGTCACTTCAGAAGAAGTAATTAAATGTATTTTAATGCCTTCCTTTCCTAAAGCATGAAACATTTTAGAAGCCACACCGGCATGGGTTTTCATGCCTATGCCCACTAAAGAAAGCTTGGCAATTCTGTCATTGACGATAACTTCACATGGATAGGCGGAATCGGCAATCAATCTTTGGGAGATGCTAAGCGCTTGCGGACAATCGTCCAAGGGCACGGTGAAGCTAAAGTCAATTTGACGATTATCTAAAGGCGGGCTTTTGACAATCATATCTACTTCTATAATGGCACTTTTAATGGCTTTATGCCAATGCTCTATCCATTGCTCTTCTTCCGGCAACCCCCTTACCGTCAATTTTGCTTGATTGCGGGCAAAGGCAATCCCCGATACCACTGGTTCTAAAATTTGGTCGCCACAAAAAGTCACTAACGTGCCTTCTCCTTCCACAAAGCTGGACAATACCCGCAAAGGAACGCGATGGCGCTCAGCTAAACGGACTGATGAACTTTGCAAAACCTCAGCGCCTAAGCGAGCCAATTCCAACATTTCACCAAAGGTAATTTGAGAGAGTTTACGAGCATCGTGGACTATTCGTGGATCACTGGTATAAATACCATCCACATCGGTGTAAATCTGGCATTCGTCGGCCTTCAAAGCAGCCGCTAACATCACGGCTGTGGTATCGGAGCCGCCGCGTCCAATTGTGGTGACATCCCCTTTTTCATTAACCCCTTGAAAACCGGTCACAACGGGGACAATCCCCTTCTGTAAATCTGCTTTTAATAAATCTGTATCTACACAAACAATACTGGCTTTGCCATGGGGGCCTTCAGTTAAAATGCGCACTTGAGAAGCATTATAGGACAATGATGGACAGTCAATTTGATTTAGCGCCAAACTCAATAAAGCGGATGAAACTTGCTCTCCCGTAGAAATAAGCGCGTCATACTCTCTGGGGCTGGGGTTAGATGTGACCGATTGAATTAATTGGATAAGCCGATCGGTCTCATGCCCCATAGCCGAGACAACCACCACCACGTCATGACCGTTTTGCCGGGTCTGTTGAATTTTGCGGGCCACGCGGCGGATGCACTCGGCATCGCCGACCGAAGTGCCGCCAAATTTTTGAACCAATAACATAACTCACAGCTCTATTATTAATGTAATTTTTCTTTTACCCACTCTATCACGGAGGCTAAAGCTGTTTTTAAAGCAGCGGGATTTTCGCCGCCGCCCTGAGCGAGATCGGGCCGACCTCCACCGCGACCATCAATTTGACGGGCGACTTGATTAAGCAATTCGGTAGCTGTGAATTTAGATAAACAATCTTTGCTAACTCCAGCAATTAATTGTACTTTTTTGTCTTGAACGCTAGCCAAGACTATTGCACAACTTCCCCAATGTTGCTTAAGATGGTCCATATTTTGCCGCAACGTTTCCCTATCTCCTGCTGGCATTTCCACTGCTAACACTTTAACCTCTCCCACTTGTACCGCTTGATCTTTTAAATTTCGGCTTTGCTGATTAGCAAGTAGTTGTTTTAATTGTAACACTTCTTTGGTGAGAATGCGTTGTTCATTCAAAATTTGTTGAATCCTTTCCGGTATTTTACTCCGATCCACTTTGAAGGAAACACTGATTTCTTGGAGTAAATTTTCAGTTTCAGCGATCCAGGACAAGGCTCCAACCCCGGTAACGGCTTCTATCCGACGAATTCCAGCAGCCGAGGCGGTTTGGCTGATTATTTTAAATACACCAATTTGTCCTGTCCAGGAAACATGCGTTCCACCACACACTTCATAAGAAAAATCTCCCATACTGACGCTACGGACTTGACTAGCGTATTTTTCACCAAATAAGGCAATAGCGCCTTTTTGTTTGGCTTCTTCTAAACCGCCTTCCTCCACATGCACGGCCACATTAGCGCGTATGGCTTGATTGACTAAATCTTCAACGGCGCGGATTTGTTCTAAAGTGAGCGGTTTACCATGAGAAAAGTCAAAGCGTAATCTTTCAGGGGAGACCAGAGATCCTTTTTGGACAACGTGATCACCTAAGACTCGCCGCAATGCTTCGTGAAGGAGATGAGTGGCGGAATGATTCAGCATCGTATCATGACGAACATGATCGACTTCTGCTTGTACCGGTTTCTTAAGCTGAACTTTTCCCTCCAACATTTTTCCGTAATGTAGATACACTGCGCCATGTTTTTGAGTATCTTCCACGCGGAATAAACCGGTTTTTGCCCGTATATAACCGCTGTCTCCCACTTGTCCTCCTGATTCAGCATAAAAAGGAGTCCGGTCTAAAACAACGATACCACGCTGATTATTTTCTAAAACATTAACGGGTTTTTCATTTTCCAGCAACGCAATTACCTCTCCCTCATCAGTCAAGTTATCATAACCTGTGAATACGGTCTCTCCAGGGATATGCCATTGTTGAATCGAATTCATTTTGAAATGTTGAGCCTGCTTAGACATTTCACGTTGACGCTCCATGGCTTTTTCGAAGCCTGGAAAATCCAATGAAAGACCTCGCTCTTTCGCCAAATCGGCGGTCAGATCAACAGGGAAACCGTAGGTATCATACAGTAAGAAAACGGATTCCCCCGGAATTTCTGTTGAATTGCGTTGGCGTAATTTCTCATAAATTTCTTCAAAAACTTTAAGTCCGTTATCTAAAGTGCTGGAAAATTGCTCTTCTTCCTGAAAAATAAGCTGTTCTATTTGGCTTTGAGCCTTGAGTAATTCGGGATAAGATTCCCCCATAATCTCGACTAGCGCGGGAGTGAGACGGTAAAAAAATGGCTGTTGCCGCCCAATTTTATAACCATGGCGCGCAGCCCGGCGAATGATACGCCTTAAGACGTATCCACGGCCTTCATTGGAAGGCGCTACACCATCGGAAATTAAAAATGCGCTGGAACGGATGTGGTCAACAATAACCCGCATGGATGGAAATTTTAAATCGGCGAATCCGGTTATTTCACGCAACGCTTTCAATAAATGTTGAAAGGTATCAATGTCATAATTGTCATGTACACCTTGCACCACAGCGGCGATGCGCTCTAAGCCCATGCCAGTGTCCACCGAGAGCTGAGGCAAAGAATGCAATCTTCCACTAGCATCTCGGTTAAATTGCATAAAAACTAGATTCCAAATTTCAACATAACGATCGCCGTCGCTTTCGAGGCTGCCAGGCGGACCCCCGGGAACGCTAGGGCCGTGATCGTAAAAAATTTCTGTGCAGGGACCACAAGGGCCTATATCTCCCATCGCCCAAAAATTATCTTTTTCACCACAACGAGTGAAACGTTTGGGGTCTACTTTCAATACATTGAGCCAAATATCCTCGCTTTCACTATCGTCTTTAAATACAGTTACCCATAATTTTTCTGGTGGAACTTTTAGCTCTTGAGTTAAAAAATTCCACGCCATTTCGATTGCTTCTTGTTTAAAGTAATCACCAAAGCTAAAGTTTCCCAGCATTTCAAAAAAGGTATGGTGACGACTGGTATGGCCCACATTTTCTAAATCATTATGCTTGCCACCAGCCCGTACACAACGTTGTATGCTGGCGGCGCGATTATAAGGCCTTTTTTCAAGACCTAAAAAGACATCTTTAAATTGCACCATACCCGCATTGGTAAACAGCAAAGTGGGATCGGAGCCTGGTACTAATGAGCTGCTAGGCACAATAGTGTGTTTCAGTTGTTTAAAATAGTTTAAAAATTCTTGCCGCAATTGTTGGCTTGTCTTAAATTTCATGTTTTCTCCAAGCTATTCCTTTGAAATTTTTTTAAAAAAGTTTTGGACTTGACCTAGAGTGAATCCACGATTCACTAAAAACCGTATTTGTTTTGCTTTGGTTTTTATATCTTGAGGTTTTTGACCTTTAAATTTTTTTTGCCAGACTTGTTCCAGCAGATCCCCCCATGAATCGGTATCGTCAAAGCGTGAAATTACCCCCCTTTCAGATAACTCTGCCTGAATCCGCCGCGGGCCAAATCCCGTTTTTCGCCGGTAGTGGATATAGCTATCTCGAAAGCGGTCGTCGCTAAGCAATTGCTCCGCTATCAATTCTTGCAAAACGGTTTCCACTTGAGCCGCTTCAACCCCACGCCGGATTAATTTATTTTGCAACTCCTGGCGTGAATGTTCCCGCCGGGCCAATAATTTTAAGGCCGTTAAGCGAATATTATTAGGCTTCAACGCTCTCCTCTAGGCTCTTTTCAGTTTTTTTGAGTAATTTTTCTCGTATTGCATTTTCTATTTCTTGTGCGGTAGCGGGATTGTCTTTCAAATATTGACGGACATTGTCTTTTCCCTGCCCAATACGAGTACCATTGTAACTATACCAAGCGCCCGATTTTTCAATAATCTCATTTTCTGACCCCAAGTCTATCAATTCGCCTTCGTGAGAAATGCCTTCCCCATACAAAATATCAAAGGCGGCTTGTTTAAATGGCGGCGCTACTTTATTTTTAACCACTTTAATACGGGTTTCGCTCCCTAGAATTTCTTCCCCTTTTTTCACTGAACCGGTACGGCGGATATCTAGACGCACGGAAGCATAAAATTTTAACGCATTACCTCCGGTGGTCGTCTCCGGGTTGCCAAACATCACCCCTATTTTCATGCGGATTTGGTTAATGAAAATGACTAAGGTATTGGATTTTTTTATATTCGCAGTGAGTTTGCGCAGGGCTTGCGACATTAAGCGCGCTTGTAAACCCATGTGGGAATCCCCCATTTCGCCTTCAATTTCGGCTTTGGGAGTTAATGCGGCGACAGAGTCTATCACGACTACGTCTACCGCTCCCGAACGCACCAGCATATCAGCAATTTCCAAACCTTGTTCGCCGGTATCCGGTTGAGAAATTAAGAGTTCATTGATATTTACCCCAATTTGCTGGGCATAAACCGTATCCAAGGCATGTTCTGCGTCGATAAAAGCCGCTGTGCCGCCTAAACGCTGACAAGAGGCGATGACTTCTAACGTCAGGGTAGTTTTGCCCGAGGATTCTGGACCGTAAATTTCCACTATACGGCCTCGGGGTAAGCCGCCGATGCCTAAGGCAATATCTAAGCTGAGTGAACCGCTTGGAATAGACTCTATGTCGCGGGCCACATCCCCATCGCCCAAACACATTAATGATCCTTTGCCGAATTGCCGCTCAATTTGAGCCTTGGCTGCGTTCAATGCTTTTTGTTTTTCGCTATTTACTTTCATGCTTGTTCTCCTCTAAATAAATTGAGAGCGGTAAAATATTCCAACAGCCAACGAAGGGCAAATGTAATAGAATCTTCTCTAATTTGAGCTCGGCCACTAACGAATTGTCCTAAGCGGCTCTGACAAAATCCCGAGCTGTCAGCCAAGCCAAAATAAACCGTGCCTACCGGCTTTAGTTGAGAGCCTCCCCCAGGGCCGGCAATTCCAGTAATACTTAAAGAAACATCTACATTAGCTTGTTTTATAACACATTTTGACATTTCTTGCGCCGTTTCTGCGCTAACCGCGCCGTAGCGAGTTAAAATTTCAGGGCTTAACCCTAATAATTCCACTTTGGACGCATTGCTATAC
Organism: uncultured bacterium; assembly: GCA_965651935.1. Lineage (GTDB taxonomy): Bacteria > Pseudomonadota > Gammaproteobacteria > Coxiellales > Coxiellaceae > JAFEDN01. The sequence goes on along the minus strand of CBFGTC010000003.1, from coordinate 64,818 downwards.
GTCACATAACCTCGCTCAAACCACAGCGAAGAACCTGGCACAGCAGTCAGTTGATATGCCAAACCCCCACCGGTGCAAGATTCTGCTACCGCCAATTTTAGCCGATGCTGAGTTAATGCGATAGCCAATTGCTGACTTAAATAAAAATTATTTGTCATATTATCCAAATCCTTTTCAATAAAATCATTATGCCTGAGTGAACGCCTTTGGCAAATACAGTATAATCCTCTTTCAATTTTTAGGAAGGACTAGCACCAATGGCCGCAACTACAAATCATAACAACGTCAGTCAGCATACTCCCATGATGCAACAATATCTGCAAATAAAAGCCCAATATCCCCACACGTTAGTATTTTATCGGATGGGAGACTTTTATGAGTTGTTTTATCAAGATGCTGAGCGCGTCGCTAAATTGATTAATATCACTTTAACCCAGCGCGGACAGTCTGCGGGCGCCCCTATTCCTATGGCTGGCGTACCTCATCACGCGCTAGATAATTATTTGGCTAAATTGCTGCGCTTAGGGGAATCGGTGGTGATTTGCGAACAAACCGGCAATCCCGAAGCCGGCAAAGGCCCCATGACTCGAGAAGTCACTCGCATCATTACCCCTGGGACAGTCAGTGACGAAGCCTTGCTGGAGGAACATCGCGATAATTTATTAATGGCTATCGCTGAAAATGGGGAACAATATGGTTTAGCCTTATTTGATATTACCAGTGGCCGGTTTATTGTGGAGGAAGTTTCAGGAAAACCGGCTCTATTGTCTGAGCTAGAGCGACTGAAGCCACGAGAATTATTAATCTGCGATTCCACTGCAACTCCTTTTCGCTTTGCCGAATGCGCTATCCAACGCCGTCCGCCTTGGGAGTTTGAAATTCACACCGCCCAGCTTTTATTGACTCGCCAATTTGGCGTTCAAGATTTAAAAGCCTTTGGCGTGGATAATTTAACTCTTGCGATTGGCGCTGCCGGATGTTTATTGCAATATCTGCAATTTACTCAGCGCGCTGCTTTACCGCATTTGCAAACTTTACAAGTGGAACAGCATCAAACTTACGTTTTAATGGATGCCGCCACTCGACGAAATCTTGAGCTGACTCAGCACGTCAGTGGTGCTCAAGAACATTGCTTAACGGATGTGCTCGACTCGACTAAAACGGCAATGGGGGCTCGCTTATTACGACGCTGGCTCAATCAACCACTTCGAAGTCACCACATCCTGAGAGAGCGGCAAACTTGCGTGGAAGAGTGTCTACAGTCCTTAGCGCACCAAAGTCTGCGCCGGATTTTGACAGGATGCGGCGATATGGAGCGTATTTTAGCCCGTGTCGCTTTGGGTTCTGCCCGGCCTCGCGATCTCACCGCCTTGCGCTACGCTTTGAGCCTAATTCCGCTGCTTCACCAAGAATTATCCAAAGTTAAATCGCCTCGATTAAAAGAACTGGATGGTTTATTAGGGGAATTTTCCGCGCTGCACCAGCTTTTGCAAAAAGCCATTGTTGACGTCCCACCCGCTTTAATTCGCGACGGCGGCGTCATCAAGGAAGCTTACGATCAAACATTAGATGATTTACGTCATTTAAGCCAAAATAGTCAGGAATTTTTAATTAATTTCGAACAACGTGAACGAGAACGCACCAAAATCAGCACGCTCAAAGTGGGTTACAATAGAGTACACGGTTATTTTATCGAAATTTCCCGTCAGCAGGCTCAGCAAGTGCCGACCGAATATATTCGCCGTCAAACTTTGAAAAATGCCGAGCGTTATGTCACGCCTGAATTGAAAAACTATGAAGATCAAGTACTTAGCAGCCATTCTCGATCGCTCGCCCGTGAAAAAGAACTTTATGAAACCTTATTAGTCGAGATCAATCGCGATTTGACCGGCTTACAAAATTGTGCAAATGCTTTAGCAGAGATAGACGTCATCAGCAATTTTGCTGAAGTGGCGCACAGTTCGAACTGGACTAGACCCGAACTTTCATCCCAACCGGGAATTGAAATCAAAAATGGCAGGCATCCTGTCGTGGAGCGGGTTCTGGAAGAACCCTTTATTGCCAATCATACCATTTTAAACGACAATCGCCGCATGCTAATGATAACTGGACCTAATATGGGGGGTAAATCCACTTACATGCGGCAAACCGCTTTAATTGTGTTATTGGCCCACATGGGCAGTTATGTTCCTGCCGAAAGCGCAGTCATTGGGCCTATTGATAGAATTTTTACTCGAATTGGTGCGGCAGATGATTTAGCCGGTGGACGCTCTACCTTCATGGTGGAAATGACTGAAACCGCTTACATATTAAGAAATGCTAGCGCCAATAGTTTGGTATTGATGGATGAAATTGGCCGCGGCACCAGTACTTTTGATGGCTTGTCTTTAGCTTGGGCTTGCGCGACGCATTTAGCGCAACAAATAAAATCATTTACTTTGTTTGCCACCCATTATTTTGAATTAACTGCTTTAGCCAGTATTTTGTCTAACGTTGTCAACGTCCATTTAGATGCCGCCGAATATGGTGAACGAATTGTATTTTTACATACTGTCAAAGAAGGACCCGCCAATAAAAGCTATGGGATTCAAGTGGCTCAATTAGCAGGCGTGCCTCAGACTGTTATTTATGATGCCAAAAGAAAACTTCAGGAATTAGAACAATATTCCGCAACAGAAACAACTCCTTCTCAAGAAAAACCAGCTCAATCACATCCGGTTTTAGAGTCATTAGCTCAAATTCAACCCGATTCTTTAACGCCAATGCAAGCCTTGGAATGGATTCAGCTTCTTAAGCGCCAATGCTGAGAAAAGAATGGAATACCAGCTCTCAACCAGGAAGAGCCAGGTAAATATCATCGTTTAATTCAAGTTCCAGCTCACTCTTTTGTTCTAGAATTGCTTCTTGCTGTAAGAAGGAAAATTTGGCAAGGGAGCGGTAAACTTGGGATAGATGAGTTTGAACAATTCTAATTGAAGTTACATCATTTACAGGATTTGAACTAATTGATTGTATTATAGTCGTAATCTCTGACCTTAATGAATCAGGGATATGGTAAAATTGGCTAAAGCAATTTTTTAAAAATTTTGGACAGGTCAAAAATGCAACAATAATATAAATTAATGGTAGACTGATAAGGCTCATAAAAATCATATCACCATTTTTCGTTAGTTCTTTACAACCTCCACGAATGTCATCAAAACTGTCTTTGCAATCACCAATCTCCGTTAAATCGCTCATCTGACAAAGCAATTGTTTACATATATTATTAACCAAACAATTGCTATTATTTACACTATTTAAATAACTTAAACATGTAGTGGATACATTATTTATGAGAGTGTTAGTTTGATTACAAATATTTAAAATATGGTCAAAATTATTAGACAATTTCACTTGCAATAAACGCCAGGCTGTTGTTATAGCGCCGAATCCAAGAAAAGGAAGTGAATAACAACATAAAAATAATTTTCTTTTTATCGATCTGCTTTGCTTAATCTGTTCGAATTGTTTCCACAATTGAAAAACTTTGTGAGCGTCTAACCAAAAATCAGGTAGATTTTTTGGGTTCTTTAAAATGTCTTCTACAATATTTTTAAAATTTTTCGAGGTGCATTGAAATGACTTAAGCTCACCAAAGTTTAAATTTATCAAAATATGTTTCGTTAATTCTTTAGGAAACGAATTACTTGATTCTATTAATTTCATAAAATACCCTGTTGCTTTATTGTTTTAGCTCTTTATTTACAACTACTACTGCAATTTTTACATCCATTTACAATTTAAGTCCAGCTACGTTAACATTTATTTTCTAACTATTCAACTTTTTTAATCAGTTTAAGTCCTAGAATATACATTCTTATATTTGTCAAAAATTCTAGACAACCTTTTAAAAAAATTTGAAAAAAATTAATGAGTTATAGAATGGCCGAGAATGGCTAAAGCACAGGAACAAATCCCTTTCTTAGAGTAGAAAAATATGTTATTATGTATGATATGCTTCAAGCTATTATCTTTGACTTTGACGGCGTCATAGTGGACAGTGAGCCGTTGCATTTTCAAGCAACACAAAGTGTGTTTGCCCCACTCGGCGGAAAAATCGACTATACGATGTATTTACAGGAATGTATCGGTCAGCCTGATTTGGAAAATTTTAAACGCCTTTGTAATAAATTCCAATTAAGTACGAGCGATGAGTATGTTCAGGATTTAGTCCGGGCGAAAATCAATCATTATCGCAGTTTATTACCCGACCAAGCTCGTCCCTGCCAAGGCGCCATCAATTTAATAAAACAAGCCGCTCAACATTATCCTTTGGCAATTTGCTCAGGAAGTTACAAAAATGAAATCAACCAGCTTTTAGGATTATTGGATAGTGAGAATTTATCAGAATATTTCAAGCATTTAGTTACAATTGAAGACGTCCAGGCTGGTAAACCAGATCCCGCCGGTTATCGTTTGGCCGCCACTTCTTTAAACGTGCTGCCCCAATTTTGCTTGGCCATTGAAGATTCTCCTGCCGGTATAGTAGCGGCTAAGGCAGCAGGAATGAGCGTACTGGCAGTCACCACCAGCTATTCTCGCGAAAAACTCAGCCTCGCTGATCACTGTATTGACAGCTTAGAGGGGATAACTTTGGCTGATTTGAATCAAATGACAGCCAATCGGTATTCCTAAACAAGCCTAAAGTTTTTCCAACTGCTTTATCGCCGATATAGGCAAGTCCAACCAGCCTCCTTGACGTAAATCTCGAGGGAGTTCAACGGGGCCCAATCTGACTCGAATAAGCCGACTTAAAGTTAAACCTTGAGATTCCAACATTCGCCGAATGAAACGTGGGCGGCTTTCCGTGATAACCACCCGATACCAATGGTTAGCGCCACGGCCACCGTTATCAATTAATCTTTCAAATCGACCTAAGCCGTCCTCTAATTTAACCCCTTGCATCAAGCGCGACAGACAATTATCGTCCATATCCCCCAAAACTCGGACCGCATATTCTTGCTCAATAATACGGCGAGGATTCATTAGTTTTTGAGCTAGCTCTCCATTATTGGTAAAAAGCAGTAACCCTGCAGTATTCACTTCTAAACGCCCTACCCCAACCCAGCGGCCTTGAGTTAAGGGCGGAAGCTCGGCGAACACGGTCGGGCGGTCTTGATCATCCCGCCGAGTACAAATTTCACCGATGCGTTTATGATATAGGATAACCCGAGTAGTCATTTCCCGCGTATTTTGAGCCACTACATGGCCGTCAACCTCGATGAGGTCATGTACACTGACCCGGTCTCCTACTTTAGCCAATTGACCATTCACTTTAACGCGGCCTGCGTTAATCCATTTTTCCAAATCCCGGCGCGATCCCAACCCTTGGCGGGCTAACACTTTTTGTAATTTTTCAGTCTCTTGTTCTTTCATATTATGCAACCTTGTTTTTATTTATATCCTGCGCATTGGCAAGCCATTGTTTAAGTTAAACGAGATTTAACGCCAATTGTTGCTCTAACTGTTCGATACTTTTCGGTTCCTGTAACGCTGGCAATTCGGACAAGCTTTTTAAATTAAAATCATCAAGGAATTTTAACGTCGTAGCGTATAAAGTCGGTTTACCCGGCACATCACGCTGACCCACTGCACGTATCCATTCCAAGTCTAATAAAGATTTGATGGTTTGCGTGCTAACCGCTACCCCTCGAATTTCTTCAATCTCCCCTCGGGTTAAGGGTTGGCGGTAAACAATTAAAGCCAGAGTTTCTAAAAAAGCCTTTGAATATCGGTTTGATTTACGGGTGTGCAGCCTTTCCAGCCAAAGCGTGTATTCTTTTTTAGCCTGGAAGCGATAGCCGCTCGCCACTTCAGTCAATTCAATACCGCGATTTTCATAGCGCTTAGAAATCAAACGTAACGTTTCTCGCAAAATCGGCAAAGATACATTGTGATCATCAATAATATCTCGTAAACGTTCCAAGGAAACGGGCTCACCGGCTGTCAGCAAAATAGCTTCGATAATTTGTTCTAAATTTTCCAACATGGATGATTACCCTTTGGCTTTAATATAAATAGGAGCAAATGCGTGAGTTTGAACTAATTCAATTGCCGATTGTCGGGCCAACTCTAAAACCGCGATTAATGTCACACTGACTCCCATTGCGTTTTCCTGAGCCCGGAAAAAACGAGTAAAGTTCATAAATTCCTGTGAATTTAAGCGAGCCAGAACCTGGGTCATGCGCTCACGAATGGATAATACCTCTGGTTTAACCTGATGCTCGGCAAATAATTTAGACCTTTCCATGATATTTTTCAGCGCCGCTAAAATATCCTGTAGAGAAATATCTGGCCTTTGAACTTCTTGCGTAAAAGGTGGGCATTCTGCTTGAGCCGGAAATATATCCCGCCCCAATTGGGGCAATTCATCCAAAAGTGTCGCAGCCTGTTGAAAACGTTCATATTCTTGCAAGCGCCGCACCAACTCCGCACGAGGGTCTTGTTCTTCGGTTTCCTCGCTCAGCGCGGGTTTGGGTAATAGCAACCTGGATTTAATTTCTGCGAGCATGGCAGCCATCAATAAATACTCTGCCGCCAGCTCCAATTTCAAGTCTTGCATTAGTTCAATGTATTGCAAGTATTGGCGAGTAATATCGGCTATGGGAATATTTAAAATATCAAAATTGTCTTTTTTAATCAGGTATAGTAATAAATCCAAAGGGCCTTCGAAAGCTTCTAAAAAAATACGTAAAGCTTCAGGGGGAATATAAAGATCTTGAGGCAGCTCAGTGAGTTGCTCGCCATTTATTTTAATATTGTCGGCACACATGTGGGAATATTCTAACATAACTCAGAATATCAGCAATTTTTATTGATTTGTTACAAAACTGCTGATATCACCCTTACCAACCCGGATAATTTGAGGAGGATGCTGAGTGAGGTCGATAACACTGGTCGCTTCATTGGCGTAAAAATCGCTGTCAATAATTAAATCGACTCCACGACCAAAAGTATTAATCATTTCTTCTTTATCAATTAAAGGATTAATTTGACCAGGCAACATTAAAGTGACACTCATTAAAGGCTCATTCAAAGCAGCCAGTAAAGCTTGAGTTATCACACAATCGGGTACACGCAACCCAATGGTTTTACGTTTTGGATGTAACAATCGTCGCGGGACTTCTTTGGTTCCTTCAAGAATAAAGGTGTACGCGCCAGGAGTGTGTGCTTTTAATAAACGAAAGCTAGGATTATCCACTCGAGCATAAGTCGCCAATTGTGAAAGATTGTGACACATTAAAGTAAAGTGATGGTGTTTATCCAAACCTCTGAGGTCGCGGATTCGTTCGCAGGCAGATTTGTCACCCAAACGACAACCTATCGCATAGGCTGAATCAGTGGGATATATTACCACTCCCCCATCTTTAATGATTTGCACAGCTTGCTGTATTAAGCGTGCTTGAGGATTTTGAGGATGAGTATGGAAAATTTTCGCCATACCACATTGTAACCTAAGCTTGGGTTAGGATCATGTCTTCGGTGAGGATTACATAGATAATATTACCGAACACTCTTGCTTATAATCTTCCACTCCTTCAAGTTGACTATCTTTCAGACTATCCTTCGGGATATTTTTCGAGATATTCTTCGGACTATCCTTTGGAGTATTCTTTAAAGTATCCTTCGGGATAGTCCGCGGTTTATTGGGAATAATGGTATAATGAATAGCATGCATTCCATATATTGTACGGATTTGCACATTTTTTTTCCCTTTGGGCGTGAGCCATTGCAATAGACGATTGCATATTCTTATTAGTATTGCCAAAAAGGATGAGTTTGGCGGCGATGAAGGGGGTGGCAGTAATAAATTTGGTTTTAATACAGGAACGGATTTTTTAATGGTTGGTTTGGTTTTGTTGGTCAATTTTTTTGCGATTTGAAAATTCATATGCCGATGAAAATGATTGATCAATCGATTTTTTTCATCGTTCAAATCATTGATAATCTTTTCAATCAAGTTCAAACATTTTTCTTTATTGTTTATAAAAAAGTTATTACCCTTAACCTTCTCAAGGTCAACCGACATCTCCTGAGCTTTGGTGAATAATGAATAAATTTCAGCTGCATATCCATCTAGTACTGTTTTACTTTTTCCTAAAAGTTCATTTTTTTCATAAATTAAAATCATCCTAATCAAGTCGAGGATGATTTCATCTGATTGAGGAGATATAGCTTCTTGGAGCGACTTTTCTTTTTTTGGTTTTATTTCATTGAATTTTTGGTTCCATTTGCTAATTTTTTGATCAACTATACCCCAAATCAAAGCAGGCTTAATAAAAAAATCAATTTTTTCCTGAATTAATCGAATCTTGGATAAAGCCTGATTGTCTAAGCGCTCAGCACAAGGCTTTGATTTGTTTACGGCTTCGCTTATCATTGCGTATAATTCAATTAAAAATTTTTTATTAAACAAAAACTTTAATTTCTTTAAGTTATTGCAAACAACAACAGCAGAAGCCAAATCATTTTCTTGAATATATTGACGAATTTCAGATTTATAATACAATTCCAAGTATCGTAAAAACACCTTAGAAGGATTTAAGGATTTTTTTTGAGATAATTCTGAAAATAAGTCTTTAAACTGGTTATTAATTCGTTTTTCAATGGCTTTATAAATTGCACGTAGGTCGTAATTTTTTTCATCTTTATTTTCTAGATCAGCATAGAACCAAAGAGATGCATTGGATAATGGACTATAATCTAATTTATATTTCTCTCTTTTAACTATACCTAAATTTCGGTGTGACAATAAAATTTCTTCAATTTTTTCTTTGTAAAGAAGCTCTAGAATTATTTTGAGTTCATGTTTTGGTAAATCGCAAAAAGGATGTTTTTCCTGCTTAGAACTCAATTTTTCCTTTTTTTTGATCGCAGCCCGCATTTTGGAACGAAATGTATTTTTAACCCGCTCAAGTCGTTTATCTATCAACTCTATCAAAACAAGATTTTTGGGTAAAATTCGATAGATTTCATGAGCTTCATCAATAATGTTTTTAGTCGCCTTTGAATCTATTGGAATGGTTCTTAGAATGTTTCTTGAACCAATGTGAAAACCCAATAAACTTGAGTCGTCTGATTTAAATCTTGTTAAATCAATGTTGCAAATTTTTGCGCGCAAAGGAATGTTGTTCGTTTGACCAATTCCCAATTTTTCTTTATATTCCAAAACACCATTACTAACGTAATATACAGTACTGTACTTATCTAAAATAATGGCTTTCCCGATGCAGCCACTACCCAAAACACGGTCTAATTGAATTTCAACATCCCATAAATTAAACTCGGGAATGAATAAAAGCCTATACCCGTTGTAACTAGAGTCTTTACAATCTATGCAGAGACAACCTTTATTAGGATTAGGTTTAGTTTCATTATCACAAAGTGAATCACTATTTTCGTTTAACCCAACTTCATTTAATATGCTAGACGATTTAAAACCACTTAATTCTCTAGATAAAAAAGTTGATGCTTTTGAATCGATATTTCTACTCATTCTGTTTCCTACCATTTTTTTGATGGAAATTGTAACATTAAAAAATTAAATTGTCGTAAAAAATTTATTTGTATATTCCATTAATTACAAAATAGAATAAGGTTGCTTCGAATAACGAGCTGAGGTAAAGTTGCGCTTTTGGGACGGGAATTGACCGACTATGAAATTTTTGTTTGATTATTTTCCTATCATTTGCTTTTTTATAGCCTATAAATTTTCCGACATCTATACCGCCACCGCGGTTACCATTGGCTCTTCTTTACTCCAACTGACGATTTACTGGATTATCCACCGCCGTTTTGAAACTTTACATGGCTTAACTTTTTTATTTATCTTATTATTGGGAGGTTCCACCCTCCTGTTCCATAAAGATATTTTTATTAAATGGAAACCAAGTGTTATTTATTGGATATTTGCCATTACCTTATTGTTCAGTCAATTTTTTAGCAATAAAACTCTGCTAGAGCGTATGTTGGGTGACAAAATCAGTTTAGCAGCCCAGATATGGCGCCGCTTAAATATAAGCTGGGCCGTATTTTTTACCTTTTTGGGTTTTCTAAATCTATATGTGATTTATCACTTTGATACCAATGCCTGGGTCAATTTCAAACTATTTGGTACTTTAGGGATAACATTGGTTTTCATTATTGTACAAGCCCTTTATATGGCGCGGCATATGCAAACTCCGGAAAGTCAACATAGTAAAAAATAAGATGAACTTTATGAAAAAAAATCAAATCATTTTAAATGAAATAGAAACTCGCTTGCAGGAGCAACTAAAGCCTTTGTCCTTGCAAGTAGTGGATGATAGCGCGAAACATCAGGGCCATCCGGGTGCTAAAGCGGGCGGAGGCCATTTCAGTCTAAAAATAGTGTCTCAGGCTTTCCAAGGTAAAACACTTGCCGAGCGACACCGCATGATATATGCTATTCTAGCCGATATGATACCTGAAAATATACATGCTTTACAAATTGACGCCAAACCAGCTGATCTGGAAGAATTAACGCACTTGATTACTGAACTTCTGACTGATTTAAAAGCAAAAGATATCAGCATTATTAACGTTCAAAATTTAAGCAATGTAATGGACACTCTGGTTATTTGTACCGCGACTTCTTCTCGTCATGCAGCTTCTACCGCGGAAAAATTAGTTGTGGCTTTAAAAAAAACGGGAATACACCCTTTTAATAGCGTGGAAGACCAAAAAGAAACAGGCTGGATACTGCTGGATTACTTAGACGTGGTGGTCCATATCATGTTAGCGGAAACGCGGGAATATTATAACTTAGAAAAACTTTGGAACATTTCAGAAAAAAAATAAGCCCCATTAAGCTGACTCAGTGGCGATGATCTTGATGGGAAAATTAGTCGTGCGGGGAAAACTTGCTAATTAAACTAATTGCGGTCGGGACCAAAATGCCCGCTTGGGTCAATGAGGGTTTTAAGGAATACCAAAAACGTCTGCCCCAAGATTATCAAATTCAATTAATTGAAATTCCTAGCGAAAAACGCACCAAAAATAGTGTCGTTGAAAAGATATTGTTTCATGAAGGGGAAAAATTGCTCTCCGCATCTTCTCCACCGATCATCGCCTTGGATAGACAAGGCGAAACCTTAACGACGGAAAAACTCGCTAAACATTTATCATCCTGGCATGATGACCAGCAAAGCCCTTCTTTATTGATAGGAGGCCCAGAAGGTTTATCAAGCCATTGTTTAAATCATGCTGATAAAATATGGTCTTTGTCTGCAATGACCTTTCCTCACCCTTTGGCACGAATTATACTAACTGAGCAAATTTACCGGGCATGGAGTATACTCATTAATCATCCTTACCATCGCAGTTAAAGTGGCTCTGATATTATGTCGTCACGATTGACTATAAAGCATCATAAAGGGGAAATTCAGTTATTTTCCCGGCGGATCTTTGTCTGCACTTTTTTTGTGATTTTATTTATGGGTGCGCTAGTGACGCGCTTAATCTACTTACAAGTTTATCAACACGAGTTTTTTCTCACTTTATCTGAACAAAATGTGATGAATATTGTCCCCATCGTGCCCAATCGCGGATTAATTTATGATCGCAATGGGGTCTTACTTTCTAAAAATTTGCCGTCGTTTAATCTCACAGTCAATCCTTCCAAAGTGAAAAAATTAAATGAAACACTGCATTTATTACAGAGTTTTATCAATATTACCCCGCACGATCTGGAAGTTTTCCAACGTCGAGTCCGCCAAACCCCTCGAAATCAACCTATTCCTTTAAAGATGAAATTAACTGAAGCGGAAATGGCCCGTTTTTACGTAAATCAATATTTTTTTCCAGGTGTCGGCATCGAAGCCAAGATGATACGTAGTTATCCTATGGGAGAATTATACAGTCATATAATCGGATACGTTGGCCGAATTAACGAAAAAGAACAAGAAACCATCGATAAAGTTAACTACAGTGGTTCCGATTACATTGGTAAAATCGGAATAGAAAAACAATATGAAAATTTATTGCATGGCACAGTGGGTAGCCAAGTCGTCGAAACTGACGCTAATGGCCGGCCTTTACGGGTGCTGGGCGAAAACAAACCGGTTTCGGGACAGGATCTTTATCTGACCATAGACAATCGTTTACAACAAGCCGCCAGTAACGCTTTAGGAAATGAGGCTGGCTCCATTATTGTGATGAATGTCAAAAATGGTGAAATTTTAGCCATGGTCAGTAAGCCGTTTTTCGATCCCGAAATGTTTGTGCTTGGAATCACTTCTCAAGATTTTCAGCAGTTGATTCATCTGCCGGACAAACCACTCTATGATCGTGGTCTGCGAGGCATGTTTCCACCGGGCTCCACCATTAAGCCGTTTTATGCCATAGGCGCATTAGACAGCAAAGTGATTACGCCACAATATAAAATTAATACTAATGGCATATTCATGTTGCCAGGGGTCTCACACGTTTATCACGACCATAATTGGAAACACGGCGGTTTTGGCATAGTTGATGTAGTCAAAGCTATCATCGTTTCTTGCGATACCTTTTTTTATAACGTCGCCGTTAAATTAGGAATTAGAGCCCAAGATCGTATATTGCAAGAATTTGGTTTTGGCAAACCAACCGGCATCGACTTGCCAAATGAAATCGGCGGCTTAGCCCCTAGCCCTGAATGGAAACGGCGAGTCAAAGGCCAATCCTGGTATACGGGTGACACTGTGGTGATGGGAATTGGACAAGGCTTTTTGCTCGTTACCCCTTTGCAATTGGTACAAGGTGTTTCGATAATTGCTAACCACGGGATAAAATACCAACCGCATTTATTACTCAAGTCAGCCCTGGGTGACAAAACGATGTTACAACCCACCTACCCTGCTCAAACATTAGTTAATTTACAAGATCCTTCTATTTGGAACTTGGTAATTGGCGCCATGGAAAAAGTCGTTATGAAAGCCGGAGGCACGGCTTTTGGATCTTTTGGCGGCTCTACCACGTCCTACACCGTGGCCGGTAAAACCGGGACAGCGCAAGTGGTTAATCGCGAAGGAGGCGAAGATGAAGATGAAAATACACCCAAAGCTCTAAGGAATAACCATTTATTTATCGGCTTTGCTCCCGTGGAAGACCCTCAAATCGCCGTGGTGGTCTTGTGGGAGCACGGCCATGGGGCGCCAAAGATGGCGCGGCAAGTGATGGATACTTATTTTCAAATAAAAAGTCAATTACAATAATCTTATGAAAGATCCTGAAATTTACGACAATACCTATCTGAGCCGTCTTAAGGCTAAATTCAAACGTTCTACGAATTGGCAAACTTTAAATTTAGATCCCTTATTGCTGCTCTCCTTGCTTTTGCTCATGACATTTGGCATGTTGATTTTATACAGCGCCAGCAACGAAAGTAATGGCATTGCCAACAAACAATTAATCCGCCTGGGTTTAGGTTTCATTATTTTATTTATATTCGCTCAAATACCCCCAAAACGTTATTATCAATGCACTCCCTGGGTATTTTTTTTTGGACTGGCGCTACTGGTTGCGGTGTTGCTCGTTGGCCAAGTCCAGCAAGGCGGCAGACGCTGGTTTGATTTAAAGATTATCAATTTTCAGCCCTCTGAAATCATGAAGTTAGCTACACCCATGATGGTGGCTTGGCTTCTCAGCAATAAAACATTGCCACCCAAACTGATTTGGGCAATTTTAGCCGCGTTGATCGCCATTTTGCCGGCTGCTTTAACAGCCAAACAACCGGACTTAGGAACGGCTATTATGATTGCTATGGCAGGTTTGACCGCGTTAATATTGGCAGGGATAAATTGGTTTTTAGTAATCGGTTTTTTACTCAGTGTGGCCGCTGCCGCTCCTTTTTTATGGAGGCATATGCACGATTATCAACGCAAACGCATACTCATGTTATTGAATCCAGAAAGTGATCCTTTGGGCAGCGGTTACCATATTATTCAATCTAAAATAGCATTGGGTTCTGGCGGAATGTTTGGAAAAGGTTGGTTGCAAGGGAGTCAATCCCATTTGTCTTTCCTACCTGCTCACACCACGGATTTTATTTTCGCTGTGAATGGCGAAGAATTAGGCCTGTTTGGCTGTGTGCTACTTTTAGGTGTTTTTTTACTGATATTAGCAAGATGTTTATATATCAGCATCAAGGCTCAAAACACTTATGATCGTTTATTGTCAGGCAGTTTAAGTTTAACTTTTATTATGTGCGCCCTAGTTAATATCGGCATGGTCGTGGGTATTCTACCCGTGGTAGGTATCCCTTTACCCTTAGTCAGCTATGGCGGCAGTTCAGTTTTGACCATTATGGCCAGTTTTGGTGTTATCATGTCTATCCACAGTCATCGAACCTTATGGGCAAGGTAAAAAAATGAAAATTTTACTTCGAATTTTTCTTTATTTTTTGATCAGCGCCGCTACGGCGACTGCTGCGGCAGCTTCCACGCCATTAACTGTCCAGCAATTTATCGACAAAATGGTGCACGTGCATCAATATGACCGGCGCGAGCTGGTGCAATTATTTCAAAAAACTGAGTACTTACCAGAAGTCATTAATCGCGTTAATCAACCTTTTGAAGAAAAACCCTGGGATTTTTATAAAAATTTTTTCATTACCTCAGATCGAGTGAATGATGGGATACAATATTGGCATGACCATGCTGCTACTCTGAAAAAAGCGGCTCAACAGTATGGGGTATCTCCTGAAGTCATTGTGTCTATTATTGGAATTGAAACTAAATACGGCAAAGAAACCGGTAAATTTTCTACTTTACGGACTTTGGCCACCTTATCGTTCCGGTACCCTAAACGCGCGGCGTTCTTTCAAAATGAATTAGAAAATTATTTACTATTGACACGAGAATATCATTTGTCTCCTTTAGAACTGTATGGGTCTTATGCCGGCGCTTTAGGTATCCCTCAATTTATGCCGAGCAATTACCGGCAATTTGCCATCAGTTATGATGGTAAACCCAGTGTCAATTTACTCGAAGACCATGATGATGCTATCGCCAGTATCGCTTATTATTTACAAAAAGCCGGCTGGCGCAACGGCCAACCTGTGGCGATGCCCGCTATACTTGCCGATGGCAAAGCCAAAGAATGGCTGCTCTCCAAAGACGCCAAACCAATTTATCGAATAAAAACGCTGGAAAAATTTGGCATAAACACAGCCGAAGCACAAAATCCCATGCGTAAATCCGCTTTGATCGTGATGCATAATACTCAAGACCAGGAGTATTGGGTCACCTTCCAAAATTTTTACGCCATTATGGCCTATAATCCTCGCACTACTTATGCAATGGCCATTTATCAACTCAGTGAAGCGATACGCAAAGGCTATGGACAAGGAACTACTCAAAAAAGCCCAACAATTACAGCGTCAAGGTGATTTAACTGAAGCCTTGGCTCTCTACCTAAAATTGTTAGAGGATTCCCCAAACAATGCTGATTTATTGCACCAAATTGCTATTATTTATGCTCAACAAGAAGATTATAGTCATGCTTGGGAATATTTAGAGCAAGCTGAAAAAAAAGTACCTCATTCAGCCGCGCTGCATAATAGCAAAGGTAATGTTTTATTGCGCCAAGGGCAAAGTGATGCGGCTTTGGCAGAATATCAAAAAGCCGTTAATATAGATCGGCATTATGCCATCGCGTATAACAATATTGGCCGTTGTTTTTATCTACAAGAAAAGTTTATTGCTGCCGAGAAAGCCTATAGCAAAGCCCTGGAATTGAATCCTCAATTTGGAGATGCATATTATAATTCCGGTGTTTTATGGCTTAAATTAGGTGATTTAGACAAGTCGCAAACGTGTTTAAAGAAAGCGCTTGAATTAAATCCGCGTAACCCCGCTATCTATGGCCAACTCGCGCAAATTGAATTGCAAAAAGGCGAATATGCTCAAGCGATTGACTGGTTGAGAAAAAGACTGACGTTAACCCCCTTTCACGTAGACTCCTGGCATTATTTGGGTTTAGCCCATTTTGCTTTAGATCAGTTTGAAGACGCCATCCACTGTTTTGAAAAAATATTACAAATTACTCATCAACATCCCGAGTGTTATGAGCATTTGGCGATTGCTTATTTAAAATTGGGTGATAAAGAAAAAGCGCTGACTTATTTTTTTCGCCAGTTGGAAATACAAGCCACTGCCAATGCTTATTATAATATTGGAGTTTTGCTTAGCGAAACCGGACGCCAACGCGACGCCATTGAATATTTTAAACAAACTTTAATATTAGAACCTTTGCATTTACCAGCGCATCTGAATTTAGGCGTGCTGTATTTAAAAGCTCAACAACTCCATGAAGCGCTTAAGCACTATCAACAGGCGGATGCGATTAAACCGCATGACCCAGAGATAGAACATATTTTAATGGCCTTGAGTCAAAATCGAGTGCCGGATAAAGCTCCCGCTGAATATTTGAAAAATTTATTCGACCAATATGCTGAATATTATGATAAACATCTAACGCAAAGTTTGCGTTATAAAGTACCGCAACAAATTCATGCAGCGGTATATCAGGAAATCCAATCTGAAAATTCTGAAAATATTGCTTTGAATATTCTTGACTTAGGTTGTGGCACCGGTTTATGCGGCGAATTATTTAAAGAATTTTCTAAAAAGTTAATTGGCTTGGATATTTCTCAAGAAATGATAAATAGCGCGAAAGCTAAAAATATTTATGATGAACTTAGAGTAGTTGATATCGAACAAGCTTTAGCGGATTATCAAGATATTGATTTAGCAATCGCAGCAGATGTATTCACCTATATCGGTGATCTCGATAATATTTTCGCGCGCGTCAAACAAGCTTTGAATAAAAATGGCTTATTTGCTTTTTCTGTCGAGAAAACTGAACAACCTGGTTTCGAACTTCAAATCAGTATTCGTTACGCACATTCACGGCATTATCTAGAATCGTTAATATCAAAACATCAATTTAAAATAAAGCGTTTTGAAGAAATTATTTTAAGGACCCAAAAAGATCACCCAGTCGCAGGATATTTAGTAGTATTATCAGCTCTCTCCTTTGTGGGAGAGAGCTGATAAAATCGAACCCTATTAAATGGAAGCAACCATTTATCATGTTTGTAATTCCACTTAAGCCTTTGCCTGCCCCAATTTTTCGGTCAATTCGGGTACCAAAGTGAATAAATCGCCTTCTAAAGCATAATCTGCTACCCGCATCATTTCCGCAGAAGCATCCTGATTGATGGCGACGATGATTTTACTGTCCTTCATTCCCGCTAAATGTTGGATAGCCCCCGAAATACCAATAGCAATATATAATTCCGGGGCTACAATTTTTCCTGTTTGCCCGATTTGATAATCGTTATCCACGTAACCCGCATCAACTGCCGCACGAGAGGCGCCAACACCCGCATTCAATTTATCCGCTAATGGATACAGGATTTTTCGGAATTTTTCTGCACTTTGTAATGCCCTGCCTCCCGCCACCACAATTCGCGCAGAAGCTAAATCCGGTCGTTCACTGACATTTAAGTGGCTACCCACATAGCGAGCACCCGGATGATCAAAAATTTGTGTTAATTCCATTATTGAAGCATTGTCTGTCCCGACGACAGCTTCGGAAAAAGCAGTATAACGAATTGTCATTATTTTAATGGGATCATCAGATTTGACTGTAGCAATGGCATTTCCTGCATAAATCGGTCGTTTAAATGTATCGGGATTTATAATTTCAATCACATCAGAAATTTGTGCCACATTCAATAAGGCCGCTGCTCTAGGCAAAATACTTTTTCCAAACGTAGTAGCGGCAGCTAAGATATGTGTATAGCCTTTACCAATCTCCGCAATAAGCGCGCCGATATTTTCGGCCATGCCGTTATCATAAACCGGGGCGGAATTAACCAACACATTTTTTATTGAAAATTTAGCTGCTTGCGATGCAAATTCTTTAGCTCGTGACCCCACCAACAATACATTAATTTCCCCTCCCAGTTTTTCTGCGGCGCTGAGCGCACAATAACTGGTTTTTTTTAACCCATTTTCATCGTATTCCAGAAGCACTAAAGAATTCATCCGATCACCTTCTCTTTATGACGCAACACTTCAATGAGTTCATCCACACTGGTCAATTTCCGTCCCGACTGACGTTCCGGAGGCGGTTCCACTTTTAGTATTTGTAAATGCGATTTTTCTGGCACGATTGGAACAATTGCCAATGGTTTTTGTTTGGCTTTCATAATATCCGGTAATTTTGCAAAACGCGGCGTGTTAAGCCGCAGATCGGTAGTGATTAAACAAGGAATATCCAAACTCACGGTTTGATGGCCGCCATCTATTTCACTTTCCACTTCCACTTTATTATCTTCACAAGTCACCTTTGAAGCAAAAAGCCCCTGTGGCCAATTCAAAAGTGCTGCCAACATTTGCCCGGCTTGATTCGCATCGTCGTCCGTAGCTTGCTTACCCATCATAATTAAATCCGGTTTTTCCTCTAAAGCTAAGCCGTGTAAATATTTCGCTACGGCTAAGGGTTGAATTTCTACTTCAGTTTTTGCCAAAATTGCCCGGTCAGCTCCCATGGCCAAAGCGGCGCGTAATACTTCTTGACATTGAGCGCCTCCGATTGAAACAACCACAATTTCCTTCGCTTTTCCGGCTTCTTTTAATCGTAACGCTTCTTCCAGTGCAATTTCATCAAAAGGATTTGCTGACATTTTTACATTTTGAGTTTCTACGCCAGAAAAATCAGATTTGACCCTGGGTTTAGTAAACGAATCCATCACTCTTTTAATTGGGACTAAGATTTTCATGTGATTTTATCCTTATCGCTTAAAGTCAATTCCGAATTACATATTTTGATAATTAGGCCCACTGCCGCCTTCCGGAACAACCCAAACAATGTTATCCGCCGGGTCTTTGATATCACAGGTTTTACACATAACACAATTCGCTGCATTAATTTGTAAATGGAGATTGCCCTGGGCATCTTTTATAATTTCATAGACCCCGGCGGGACAATAGCGTTGCTCAGGGGCTGCGTATTTAGAATACGAAACCTCAATAGCCCGAGTGGCATCGCGCAAATGCAAATGCACAGGTTGGTTTTCATCGTATTGGATATTGGCTAAATACACCGAACTCATTCTATCAAAACTAATTTTGCCATCAGGCGCAGGGTAAACAATTTTCTGACATTGATTGGCTTCTAAAGTGCATTCACGATCAGTGCGCCGACGAGATAAAGTCCAAGGTGTTTTGCCTTGCAATAATTTCAGTTCCACACCGCCCAGGATAGTCCCTATTTTTAAACCATAGCGAAAATACGGCCTAAAATTACGGGCAGTATGTAATTCTTTATATACCCAGGAATTGCGCCATTGGTTTTCATAAGAATTTAAATCATTTCGATAAATCGCTTCCGCGGCCAGCATACCTGATTTCATGGCATTATGGCTGCCTTTAATTTTCGCCACATTTAAAAAACCAGCGGCACAGCCAATTAAAGCGCCTCCTGGAAAAACTAAACGGGGTACCGATTGTAAGCCGCCTTCATTCAAAGCGCGCGCGCCATAGCCAATCCGCTGAGCGCCTTCAAATATGGGCCGGATATACGGATGCAATTTAAATCTTTGCATTTCCTCATAAGGATCCAAGTATGGATTTTGATAATCCAAACCCATGACCAATCCCACTGCAATTTGATGATTCTCCATGTGATACAGGAATGAACCACCGTAGACATCATTTTTTAACGGCCAACCAGCAGTGTGTTGCACTAAACCAGGGCGATGATGCTGAGGTTCAATCTCCCATATCTCCTTAATACCAATACCATAGGTTTGTGGACTGCGACCCTCTCTCAATTGATAATGTTGTATTAATTGTTCGGATAAAGAACCGCGGCAACCTTCTGCAATTAAAGTATATTTTGCTTGTAATTCTACTCCTTGCACATATTCTGTTTTATGAGCACCATTTTTGGCGACGCCCATTTCGCCAGTGGCGACACCTCTAACGACATTATTATCATCAAATAAAATTTTGGCTCCAGCGAAGCCAGGATAAATTTCCACACCCAAGCTGATGGCTTTTTCAGCGAGCCAACGACATAGATTTGCTAAGCTGACGATATAATGACCGTGATTTAATAATTGTTGTGGCAATAACCAATTCGGAACTTGCCAACTTTTATTTTTGCTTAAAAAAAGAAAACTCTCTTCTACAACTGCGGTATGCAAAGGTGCATCCTCGGCTTGCCAATTTGGAATCAATTCATCCAGTGCTCTGGTCTCAATTACCGCACCGGATAAAATGTGCGCCCCCACTTCGCTGGCTTTTTCGATGACCACCACAGAGAGATTAGGAGTAAGTTGACGTAAGCGAATCGCAGCAGCCAAACCAGCAGGACCCGCGCCAACGATTAATACATCAAAATTCATGACTTCCAATACTTCACCCCTTTCCGCGTGGCTGAAATGCAGGGATATCCGTTATAGCCTGGCCTAAAATTAGCGCATGGATATCCGCAGTGCCTTCATAAGTTTTAGTGGTCTCTAAATTTTCCATGTGACGGATTACATGAAACTCATCCACAATGCCGTTGCCTCCGTGCATATCACGCGCTTCTCGTGCTATCTCCAAAGCCACTAAAGTGGAATTACGTTTAATTAATGAAACAGTTTCTAGCGCTGCTTTGTTTTGATCGCGTAAACGTCCCACTCTGAGACAGGCTTGCAAAGCCAATGCAATTTGAGTTTGCATATGGGCTAATTTATATTGTATTAGTTGATTAGCTGCTAAAACTTGTCCAAATTGACGACGATTCAATACGTATTGCCGTGCTGCTTCCCAACAAAATTCAGCCGCACCGAGTACGCCCCAGGCAATACCATACCGCGCTCCGACCAGGCAACTGAGCGGCCCTTTCATTCCTTCTATTTGTGGAAGCACGTTCTCTTCTGGCACAAATACCCCATCCATGATGATTTCTCCAGAAAGAGAGGCTCTAAATGAAAATTTGCCAGAAATTTTGGAAGTAGCTAAACCTTTCATGCCTTTTTCTAATATAAATCCGCGCACCTTGCCGAAGTCATCTTTAGCCCACACGATAAAAATATCGGCGATAGGGGAATTGGTGATCCAGGTTTTAGCGCCATAAAGTTTATAACCGCCTGCGGTAGTTTTGGCTTGAGTTTCCATGCTAGCCGGATCTGAACCGTGATCGGGTTCTGTCAAACCAAAGCAGCCAATGATTTTACCTTCCGCTAGCTTGGTTAGATAACGCTCTTTTTGTTCAGCAGAACCGTAGTTGTAAATAGGATACATAACTAAGCTGGATTGAACACTCATTGCTGAGCGATACCCCGAATCCACTCGTTCTATTTCTCGAGCAACTAAACCATAGCTGACTTCATTGGCGCCGGCACAACCATAACCTTGAATATTTAGCCCCAATAAACCGGCTTCGCCCATGGCTCGAATAATGTCTGCATTAAAAGTTTCCTCACGGTAATCTTTGAGAATTCGCGGCATAAGATGCTGTTTAGCAAAGGCAGCCGCACTGGATTGAATTAATTTTTCTTCTTCACTGAGTTGCTCGTGCAACAATAATGGATCAAAAATATTGAAGGGAACACGAGTTTTCATGAATTTTTTACATGAATTGGTCGAGGTTTACCATTTTTATCGACTGCCACGAAAGTAAATATTCCTTCTGTCACTTGGCGGCTTTGTAAGTTTTCAGGTGAAATCACCCAAGATTCTATTTTGATTTGGATGGAAGTGTTGCCAATTTTGTGCAAACTGGCATAACAACTGAGTAAATCGCCTACTTTAACCGGCGTCAAAAAAGCCATACTTTCGATGGCCACCGTTACTGCCCGACCTTTGGTATATTTTAATGCATAACTGGCTCCGGCCAGATCCATTTGTGAGACCACCCAACCACCAAAAATATCGCCATTCGCGTTGGTATCGGCTGGCATGGCAATGGTGCGGATTTCTAAATCACCTTCGGGTATTTTATTGAGGTTTTGGACTCGGGGCATATTATCCTCTTTTTTTAAGCTTAAGATGATGGCCATGGCGCTTGTGCAACCAATGGTCCACTGAAAACAATCCTGGGCCGTGCAGCATTAACAACATAAGTACCATAGCCCACGCCATTTGTTGGTTATAATTACTCAGACCGTCAGGAGTCCAAATAAAATTATAGGTGTACATGCTAATTAGGTTGAACAGAAAAAATAGCAAGATCATTATTCTGCCGCCAAACCCAATGATGAGTAAAATAGGTAATATAATTTCTGCTGCCAATGCCAGTCCTGCACTGAATTCCGAGGAAATAATATAATGATTATTAAAAAGTCGAATGGTTGAAGGCCAGTTTTGCAGTTTAAACCATGCGTCTAATAGAAAAATTTGGGCGACCCAAATCCGCGCGATTAAATCTCCTATAGGAATCAACGTGTTTAACAGCCAGATGAAAGGCCGTAAAATTAAGGCGGCTGATTTTATTAGCATGTCACCATCCTCCTGATGGAAATATTAACTTTCATATTGTTCAGGAAATATATCCGAGAATCAAGTCTGATTAACCGATAACTTTCTGCCACTTGAATGATTAATCACCTTAATTTTTGTTTAAATTTAATACATAAAGCATTTTTAGATAAAAATATTATAATATTTAGATTTTAAATCCCCGTTGACTGTGAGCACCTTACTCTTGGGTGCAACATAAAATTTATTAAAATAGGAAAATTAAAATGAATAAAGCTATTATCGAAAAACTAATAGCAGCACAACAACACGGTATGGAAAACTGTCCAAAAGCGGGAGGCTTCCCTTATTTTGCAGAAACATTAAGACTTGCCGGTGTTATCCGCAATATTTGAACCTTACCTGAAAGCTAAGCAGTATTCAGAATATTGTCAAACACCAGTGAGTATATGACCAACATAACCAAATAAAAGTTTCACTTCGTAAATAAAGAAGTATTGTAATTTTGGATTAACCATTTTCTATAATTGACTTTTAATAAAGACAGTGTACTATTTTGTCAGTTATAAGAGTAAACTATAAACATGAGGGATTTATGAAGGTTCAAGAATATTATGCATGGAAGCAATTTAAGTGTATTGAAAAAAGGTGCGACCTCTTTTTAATGTCAGGTGGTCCTGAAATAAAAATATCAGATCAAAATCATTTGTACCTATACAAAGGAGATAAAGGACAATTTTACTACAAAATAAAAGACAATGATGAAGAGCAATATCTAAAGTTATCAGATGAAGTTACAAAAGAAGTACTTAAAGAGGCCGAACTCAATCGAGAGGTAACACCACTCAATAAATGCAGTGACGAACAGATATGTGAAGCTGTATTCGCAGAGACATCAAAAAAAGGTCACACCTCTGAAGCAAGAACAGTGGCAGTTATCAGTGAAAATTTACTTTTTTCTCTAATTGAAAGAAATGTTAAATCATTTTTCGCTATTGTAATCAACAACGATTTTAAAAATTTTTTTAAAAAAATGGCCGAAATAATTCAAATTTATATGTTATTAAAGTATGGCGAAAAGTGGACCAGCCTACATTATAATATGAATGATGATTTAGAGGAGGCACTATTTAAATTAAATAATCATAAAACAAGCGTATATTTGAGTAATCCACTCGCTCTTAAACATTTTATCCTTTACCTTAATGATCACTTAAGTATATCGGTTTACCAAACTTTGGATATATGCGATGAAAAAAAACTTCATCATTTAAATATTGAGTTTCCTAATGAAATATCCAAAAAAAATTTAGAATCTCTGTTAGGGGGGCGGACACCTTTCCAAAAGGATCAATATTTGTCACAAACTTTATGTCCCAGTTATGATTCTAAAAATCCATTAGTTTTAAAATTTCCTCTGCTGCTGGAATCAGAACAAAAAAAAGTTTGCGGAGTTTTCCCTAATCTCAATATGAGTAAACGCCTATTTGAAATATTACCTACCCTCGCAGCTTATTTAGAAGTTCAAGACAATAAATTTGCCCAGGCTCAAAAAGATTTTGGTTTTATCGTGCAATTTAACAAAGTAATTAATGATCATACCAATAAATTTAAAATATACACACCCGATTCATTATTTGGTATTACAAGGGTATTCTTATCAGATGTATTCCCCAAGTCATTCAGCGATGGCGAGCTTTACGTTAAATTGAATGGAAGTTTTAATAATATATTAATGCGAATGAGGGATACAAAAAAACCTAAACGACTTGATGCCAGAGGCATAAAAAAACTGATGGCATCATTGGATTTCGATAATATAAAAAATGATATTAATACTCTAAAAGATGAATTCTTAGAGATTCCTCAAAATTATCTTACATTTCTCACTTTAGCTCTCGCATTTGGAGTTTGTTATTCGAAATTCAATTTTCCATCTATGCCAGTCGCAGACGATTATTATATTGCCCACCAAGCTGAAATAAATAATAATATTCAAATTTCATTAACCAAGCAAGAAGAAATAGATGCTAATGCGGGTTATAAATTAGCAGTTTGTATTTATAACAGAGCTATGAGAAACGAGGAAAATGAGTTAGAAGATGCAAAAAAAAATATGAATTTTATGAAATTACATTATGAAATTACTTGCAATCGTTTTAAAGAGTTAAATGAACAAAAATCCATACTTGAAACAAATACTGATTCAGCCTTTTCCACGCTAATAAAAACACTCTCGTTAATGAAACAATCTAACCCGTCTAAAGATGAAAAACAGCAAACCTCTCCGAGGATATCTAGCGTTTAAGACCTCGTCAAATCAATCAAGGCGGGGTATGAATTCTCCATACCCAGTTTAAGTTAAGCTATTCTTTCTGCTAGGCTACTCTGCTGTAATTTTAACTTACTGATTTCATAGTAAATCCAAAATTTAAAACAGAATGCTTATAATAAATACCTTCAAGTCATTGAAAAATAATAATTTAATTTCGTAAGAAATAGCCTACACAACATGGCTTTTTTGTATTGCATATTTTATTCTTCAAAAATGGTTTAATAGACACTGGTGATTTGGGGAATTTTACACTGATCAACAAAAAAAGGGGGGAAGATGTTACAGACATTTAAAGCCTTTAAAATAGTGAGAAATACTCTGGTTCAACCTTTAAAAATCAATGAGAAAGAATTATTATTAGCATTTAAGAATGGTAATAATGGAAGATATTTTAAGCTCACAAATTGCCATGCTTAAAAAGATCGCGATTTTGTTTGACGATATGCTCTCCAGGAGAGTCAATAAGTAAACTGGAAATTGAAATTTGATCGGTAATATACTTACCGCCATCGTCAGAGACCACTTTTATCCATGCATCAGAAATTAAATTCATTTGACAACTTACCGTTTAATACTAGTGTTATTGGTACAATTATTCTTGAATTTCAAATCATCTTGACCAACCTACTCGGATAAAATCTGAATCATTTTCAGAAGGAAAAAAATGGTTATTTTGAGGGGGTAATAAAAAAGTCTCTAGTGACTTGAATAATGGATTATTAAAATTTTTTGTATCTAATTTTATAAAAAATTCTATCGGATTGACACGATAATTTGGTGTCAAAGTCAATTTTTTAAAATTAGAGTAATGAAAGAGATATGATAAAGGACCATAATAATTTAACAAAGTCAGTTCCGACAGTAAATGAGCGGGATATGCCATCATTACCGATTCCATAAATGAATCAAAATTAATTGAATTAGTAACAAAATAATTAATAAAATTAAATTTAAGCCCTGGCGGTCTTTTGTTTTTTCCAAAATAATTATCTAGGTGCGCAATAACTTTTTTTATGTTGCTTTCTGTTTTATCCAAGTTATTCTGACCACATGGCAAATCAAGCTCAATAGTTCTAATTTGTTTATTATCAGAAGCATTTAAAACAGATTTAATAGTTATATCATCCCAATTCACATTAATAATTAAAGTATGATTCAATTTTGGAGTGATATGTTTTTTTAATTCTGCCAATTCAGTAGAGTCGAAAGATTGTTTTTCATCTATAAATTGTTGACCCAAATATTGAATTGTCTGCATTATTTGCGACAAATGAAAATCGCGAAATATAAAAAATTGTCCTGAGTCATATCCTAATAAAGATAATTGAGTTTTGATTTCATTCTCTGATATTAATTCCATGAGAGCGCCATGTCTTTGCAAAAGCGCATTCGCTCCTAAAACCTCAACAAGTGCTTTTCCATAAAAAATATAAATGAAGAAATGATTTTTAAGTAAATATTTTAATAATTGACTATAAGTCTCCATTATTTCTTCATAATTTTTCACTCCATAATATAAGCGCCAGTCGGCAATTAACACTTTGCGATGGTTATCTTTTTTTTGTGCTTGGCTTATAACCTTAAAACAATTTGGGTTAAACTCAATCAATCGTTCTTCTACTAAGCTATCACCGGTAACGGAGTAACCCGTTTTTTTTGAGATTTTTTGACTTTTTAAATCATCCAGTAAATTGATTGCTGTTTTAATATAAAGTTCTTCTATATAATTTTGATTCATGATTCATGTCATACTTTTATTAAAAATTCTCATATTAAACCATTTTCTTTAAGGAATATTAGATACACATCAGCTTCGCTGGTAAATTGAGTTCCTTGATCCGTGTTAAAAATATCACATTTTTTATGGGTTAATACCCGAGATAAAGCGTCTATGCAAAAATCAGCCTCTAACGTGGTCCCCAGCTCCCAATCTAACACGTAGCGACTAAACCAATCTATAATCGCGGTTAAATAAATGAATCCCTGCTTCATGCGCAAATATATAATATCAGTGCTCCAGACCTGATCACACCGTGTAATCGCCATATCACGCAATAAATAGGGGTACACTTTATGCTAATGTACTAAATTTACGTTTCGTACTCATTTCTCCCCCTGCATTTTGAGGCAGAAATTCTATCTTATTTTCTCATCCTTTTGGTCCAATTTGCCAGACCACTATACTTCCAATGGGGTAACCTAAAGGGTATTCTTAGATGTTTATTTTAAAAATAAATAAACTGAAAACATGGCGGAGAGAGTGGGATTCGAACCCACGTGGGGCGTAAGCCCCCGTCCGATTTCGAGTCGGCGCCGTTATGGCCACTTCGGTACCTCTCCGGTTAAATTGTAATGCCTAAACGTGTGGCGACTTGTTGATAAGCGGCAACTACTCCGCCTAATTCTTGACGGAATCGATCTTTATCTAAAGCCTCGTGGGTCACCGAATCCCAGATCCTTGAATTGTCAGGACTGATTTCATCGGCCAGCATCATTTCACCGTCATCTATTCCAAATTCTAATTTAAAATCAACTAAAATCATACCATGCTCTAAAAAAATTTGCTTTAAGACACGATTAGCCCTAAAACTTAAATCTGCCATTTGATCAAGTTGTTCTTGAGTAGCCCACCCTAAACTCAGCGCATGGTAATCACTCACTAAGGGATCTCGCAACTCATCGCTTTTTAAATAGAGCTCGTACAACGGCGGCATCAGTTTGCGGCCAATGGTAACACCCAAAATACGGCAAAAACGTCCGGCGGCAATATTACGCATAATGCATTTTAAAGGCATCATTTTTAAGCGTTTAACTATACTTAAACCGTCACCCAATACAGACTGAAAATGGCATGGGACCCCCGCTTTAATTAATTCCGCCATCAAAAAAGCATTAATTAAATTATTGACTTGGCCTTTACCGGCTAATTGTTCGTGTTTAATCCCATTAAAAGCCGTAATATCGTCGCGGAACTCCATTATGATTTGATTTTCGCTTTGGGTTGAATACAATGACTTGACCTTCCCAGCATAAATCAGATTTTTTTTATTTAATTCCATCAGTTAGGCACCGGTAAAACAATATTTCGATTTGCCACTAATTGTGCGCCAGGCGGTGTTAGCGGCGGTTTTACACCCCAAGGGGCTGTCATCGTCACTGGCGGAACCGGATAATAGCTGGCGGCAGTCGGATCTTTTATACCGGCAGGCACGGTAATGGGAGGTAATGTTTGAGCATACTGCACAAAACGAGTTTGGTCTGGAGGGGTATGGGAGCAAGCCGTCAATAATACAGTAAAACTTGAAAAAATTAGAGCTGTTAAATAAAAACGCATTTTAATGCCCCGCTTCCTTAAGATAGCCGGCTTGTTGTAAAGCTGTACGAACTTGAGAATGATATTTGTGAGACAGCTCAGTTAAAGGGAGCCGAATACCTGCTTTAATCAATCCCATTTCATACAACGCCCATTTTACCGGGATGGGATTGGCTTCACAAAAAAGAGATTTGTATAAACCATTTAAACGCCGATCGATTGCATCAACTTCATTAGTATCTTTCTTTAACGCAGCCAGACATAAATAATGCATCAGTTTAGGGGCTACATTTGCCGCCACCGAAATCACACCGCAGCCACCCGCTAAAATAAAGGCCGATGCGCTAGCATCGTCACCCGAAATTAAATCTATTTTTGCCTCAGATAATTTTGCAACCCGGCTCAGGTCACCTGTCGCTTCTTTAATTCCCACAATATTAGCATGTTTACTTAAGCGCAATACCGTTTCCGGTAATAAATCACACCCCGTCCTGGAAGGCACATTGTATAAAATTTGCGGGAGCGGGACTTTTTCAGCTACAGCGCTAAAGTGTTGAAATAATCCTTCTTGCGTGGGTTTATTATAGTAAGGCGTGACAATTAAAGCCGCGTCTGCTCCTAACTCCATGGCCTCTTGTGTTTGAGCGATTGTCTGTACGGTAGAATTACTGCCGGTACCTACAATAACCGGGATTCGATTGTGCACTTGGTTAATCACTCTTTCGATTATTTTACGACGCTCCCAGGCTTGAATAGTCGCTGATTCACCGGTAGTACCCAGAATCACCAGACCATCTGTTTGATTGGAAATGTGCCATTCTACTAAAGTCTGTAAACTGGCGTAATCAATAGCGCCGTTTTCCTGCATAGGGGTAACCAAAGCAACGAGACTGCGGTGGAACATGATTTCTTCCTCAAATCGTAATTGAATTTTTTTGAATTCTATGCCGGGCAGGAATTGAGGTCAAGACAAAAATTTTGGTGTGTGGAATCCAAAATTATTAGCCCCTCAACATCCAAAATGAAAAATAATCTAATATTATGAAAAGCGTATACTTAGCGAGACTCTCGAAAATCTGGCCAGGCAAGCCGAATATAAATGACCATGGACCATAAGGTGAGTATGGCAGCAACCCATAAACTTAGGGTGCCTAATATTAACATCCATCGCGGATCGGATTTAGAGTACCAAAGCAAGAGTAACAAGGCGATCATTTGCAGGGTAGTTTTTATTTTTGCAACCAAAGTTACAGCGACGCTAGCACGTTTTCCCATTTCCGCCATCCATTCCCTCAATCCAGATATCGCCACTTCTCTTGCCACAATGACAGCAGCAGGTATTGCCAGCCCTGTAATTAAACTCTCCCCTACCACTACCACTAAAACGATAGCGACAAGTAATTTATCCGCTATAGGATCTAAAAAAGCTCCTAACCGAGTGGTCATACCAAAACGTCTGGCTAAATAACCGTCCAGCCAATCCGTAATGCAAGCCAATAAAAAAACAATTGCCGCTGCGGGATGGGCCCAAGAAAAAGTGAGGTAATAAAGCCCCACCACTAAAGGGATAATCAAAATTCGAAATAATGTCAAAATAGTCGGTAAATTCATGCGGAACCGTGAAAGTAATCAAAAATTCGCTTTGCCAATTCTTCACTCACCCCAGATACTCGCATTAAATCAATTACACTCGCCTGCCGCAAGCCCTGTAAGCCTCCGAAATGGCGAAGGAGCTCTCTGCGTCTTTTGGGGCCGATGCCTTCGATTTGCTCTAAACTAGAAAAAGTCATTGTTTTAGCGCGTCTCTTACGATGAGAGGTGATTGCAAAACGATGTGCTTCATCCCGAATGCTTTGAATTAAATGTAAGGCAAGATGGTTTTCGGGTAAACGCAAAGATTCTTTTTGATCTGTCAACCAAAGTTGCTCTAAGCCGGCTTTTCGAGTCACTCCTTTGGAAACCGCTAACAAACATACGCCACTGACTTGCAGTTCTTCTAAGACCTCTTGGGCTTGTTTTAATTGGCCTGCACCACCGTCGATGATTAAAAGATCAGGTAAAGGTTTTTCTTCGGCTTTGATACGCGTGTAATGACGGCTCAAAGCTTGTTTTAAAGCAGCATAGTCATCGCCGGGAGTAATGTTGCTGATGTTAAAACGCCGATAATCGCTAGTCAAAGGACCCTGATCATTAAAGACCACGCAAGAGGCGACAGTAGATTCTCCGCTGGTATGACTAATATCAAAACATTCTATGCGTTGGATATTGTTGGATAAATTGAGTGTTTTTTGCAATAGCTCCAATTGCAGGTTAAGTTTATTATGATGAGCTAAATGCTGATTAAGCATATAATTGGCATTCGTTTCCGCCATTGTAGTCCATTGTTTATATAAAGCCTCTTTTTTATCTACGATGTTTATTTTGCGCTTTAAATTTTCTTGCAAAGCATTCTCAATCCAATTTTTTTCAGGCAAATGATGATTCACGACGACTTTCTCAATGGGTTCTTCTCCGTGCAGAGGATTTAAATAATATTGGGGTATAAACGCAGATAAAACTTCGTCAGGGGTGCTATCCAGCAGCATTTGGGGAAAAAAAGTTTTGTTACCAATCACTCGGCCATTACGAATAAACATGACGACGATTGCGACGCTGTCTAATTGTTGCGCCAGTCCCAACACATCAATATTCCCAGTATCGCTGACCATAGATTGCTGCTCTTGAATTTTACGTAACAGAGCGATTTGGTCCCGGTAAACTGCGGCTCTTTCATAATCTTTAATGTCAGCCGCCTGTTCCATTTTGCTAATTAAATCCGCGATAATTTCTTCATTTTTCCCGTCAAAAAACATGAGTACATGATGAACCTGTTCGCTATAAGCTTCTTTACTGACGTAACTAACACAAGGCGCTGTGCAACGTTGGATTTGATACTGCAGGCAAGGGCGGGTTCGGTGCGCGAAAAAAGTGTTATTGCATTGTCGAATTTTAAATAATTTTTGAATCAAAGCCAGGTTCTCTCTCACTGCCCCCGCACTAGGATATGGACCAAAATATTGACCTGGTAATCGTTTAGTACCACGGTAAAAATCCAAACGGGGAAAATCATCGTCTGCGGATAAATAAAGATAAGGATAGGATTTGTCATCGCGGTAAAGGATATTATAACGGGGACGGAGTTTTTTTATTAAATTGGCTTCAAGTAAAAGCGCTTCATTTTCGCTGGCTGTGATAGTGATTTGGATATCACAGACTTGAGCCATCATTACCGCAGTTTTAACATTATTGGCTCTTGGTCTAAAGTAGCTGCTGACGCGCCGTTTTAAATTCCGAGCCTTTCCTACATAAATAGTTTTTCCCTGAGAGTTTAGCATTTGATAAACCCCCGGCTGTGTAGGTAACCCTTGAGGAACTTTGATCATAGAAACACTGACATGATCTTATGGACATCACGGAGAGGCAGGGATTCGAACCCTGGGAGGGGAATACCCTCAACGGTTTTCAAGACCGCCGCATTAGACCGCTCTGCCACCTCTCCAGCGGCAAAAAAATCATATCACAGTTTACATCAGCATAGAAAGAGTCAGATTGAACTGTTAAAAATATTGGGGTTGTGGTAGAATGATAATGTTTTAAAACTTTTTTAAGGGGACGTAAAATGCCTTCTAATCCTATTAGTTTAACTCATCGCTCTGAATCGGCCTTAGCGGTAAATCGTGTATTGAGAAACACTTATTTTCTGTTAAGTTTGACGCTGTTATTTAGCGCTGGCGCCGCTTTTTTCGCCACTATCACTAACGCGCCTCCCATTGGTTTTTTAGGTTTGTTTGTAGGTATGTTCGGTTTGTACTTTTTAACTGTTTGGCTCAGAAATAGTGCTTGGGGTATTTTGGCCATTTTTGCGTACACGGGCTTTTTAGGCTATACATTAGGGCCTATCCTTAATTTTTATATCCACCATTTCAATAATGGACCTCAAATTATCGGCACGTCTTTAGGAGCGACTGGGGCTATTTTCTTGGGATTGTCTGCATATGTGTTGACTACCCGCAAAAATTTTAGTTACCTTGGCGGCTTTATCACGGCGGCCATTATAGTCGCCTTTTTAGCCGGGCTTGGAGCTTTATTGTTCAACTTGCCCACCTTGCAGCTAATGATTTCAGGCGCTTTCGCTTTAATATCCTCTGCATTTATCCTGTATACCACCAGTCAAATTATCCATAATGGTGAACGTAATTATATTATGGCCACGATTAGCTTATATATTGCTATTTTTAATTTATTTGTCAGCTTGTTACGTATTCTTAGTTTTTTTGGCGGCGGCAACAGTCGTAACTAACTTCACATCCTTCTTTTTTATAAAACTTTATTAAACCCTCTCTTTACGGAGAGGGATATCTTTGAAAATTCAAATAATTAGCATATTTAATACATGCTTAACATATCCTCTGTATAATTTACAAATTGTACACAATCAAAATACGGAGGATATCCATGAACCACTACCATATCAAGAGTTGTTTAATGTATACCTTCATGGCGGGATTAATCAGCACTCCTTTATTGCAGGCCCATGCCGCGGAACCAGTCAGGCTAAAAACCGCACAAATTGACACCTCATTTATTAATAAAATGGAGGGAGTCAAATTAAATGCTTATGTGCCATTACCCGGTAAATCCAAAAGTGGGGTTACTATTGGCCGTGGTATTGACTTGGGGCAAATGCATGCGCGGGAGTTTAATTCTCTGCCCATCAATCAAATGCTTAAATCAAAACTATTTCCCTACGTTGGCCTTACCCGCTTTCAGGCAGTGGCCTTTTTAAAAACGCATCCTTTAACTATTAGCCATCAGGAAATGGATGAATTAAATAACGTTTTTTTAAATAGACATCTTATTCCTCTGATAAAAGCATATAATAAATCCAGTAAAGTCGCGTTTACCGAGATCCCTCCTCAAGCGCAAACAGCTTTATTTTCTTTCGCTTACCAATATGGCAATGGTTTTATGAAAAAAGGTACAGGTAAGCTGCTTTGGAAATCTTATGTCACTCAGGATTGGCCTCAAGTGTGCCGAATTTTATCTTCTGACAAAAGATATGCTCCACGAAGGCGCGCCGAAGCTAAATTAGTCGGTAGTATCAAATAGTTATACCTCATATGTTATTTTTTGTTTTTAACTCATTGAAAAAAAACAATTTTTATTATTTTTGAATATTTTTAATACATATTTAATGTACATATTATACAATTATTATATAGAAAGAATAAAATATGAGGCGGACAATGAAAATAGAGAGAAAAGAATACAAATATAAAAAGTATTTAATTCATTTACTAGTCGCAGGTGCTATGGCTTTCTCCTGGGCGACCGTCGGCCATGTTGATCATTTTCTTCATGGCGGTGGCTCTCCGGCCTCTATCTCTAAATCAAAATCAAAATCAAAAACTTCAAAAACTCGAGGCCAAAAAACAGGTGAGACTACCCTACCATTGACTAATATCTCTGATGCCCAAACTAAACCAGCCGAGCCTATCAATTCTGGGTCAGAAACAAAAGCGCCGGAATCTACCGCGGATAAATTTAAATCCACCGCGACGCGCATTATAAAGAAAGTTTTAGAAACTCCTCCTGCTACGCAAACCATTGCTAAACATGCCCAGGATACTATCCCCGCGGTGGAAAAATCTTCCGCCTCTTTGGCGAGCAGCTTAGCATCCCATATTGGTGTCAATATTAACGCCAGTAAAATAGATACTAGCTTCATACGTAAAGTGGAAGGATCTTTAACGAAAGGATATGTACCGATGTTAGGTAAAAGCCAAAGCGGGGTTACGGTCGGTGACGGTGTGGATTTGGGTCAAATTCACTTGTCAGAATTTAATTCTTTACCAATAGATAATGCTTTAAAGGGTAAACTGAGACCTTATATCGGTTTAAAACAGTATAAGGCGAAAAGCTTCTTAAAATCACACCCTTTGAATATTACTCAAGATGAGTTAACCCAATTAAATGCGATTGCCGCCAATAAAATTTTAGTCCCGTTAGTTGCTGCTTATAATAAAGCCAGCCCGGTAAGTTTTTTTGACTTGCCCGCCAAGGCCCAAACCGCTATCTTTTCTTACGCTTATCAATGGGGGCCGAACTTCGGCCATAAGGCTAGCGCTAGAAATTTATGGCATGCTTATACTACACAAAATTGGCAAAAAGCGCGCTCAATATTGATGAGCTCTAAACAATATTCCACCAGACGGCATCAAGAAGCACAACTGCTGAACCAGCTCTAAAGATTTTATGTTTCTTCTTCTTTTCTTAAGCCTCCTTTAATGATATATATGTATAATTTATGATCATGAGTAAGAAAAGTATTTTAATATCCGTGATCGCTTGCTTAGTTTGGGGGCCATTAGGACTCACTCAAAAAGCAGATGCTTCTCCTAAACCAATCAGCATCAATCAAACCCAAATTGACCAAAATTTTATCCACTTAATGGAAGGGTCGAGATTGTATGGTTATGTTCCATTGGCGAATCAGAGCTCTAGTGGTGTCACTATTGCTCATGGAGTTGATCTGGGACAATATTCTTTACGAGAATTTAATAACTTACCTATTGAGTGGTCACTTAAAAGAAAGCTCCAACCGTACGTGGGTTTAAAGAAATATACTGCACAGGCGTATCTCAATAAACATCCCTTACGGATAACCCCTGCTGAATTACAAGCTATCAATAAAGCATCGGCAGATAGTATATTGATGCGATTAGTGAATCGCTATGAGAAAGAGAGTGGTAACTCATTTCTGGCTTTGCCTGCAGAAGCCCAAACTGTGTTATTTTCTTATGCTTATCAATATGGACCTGGATTTATGTACAGGTCTCAAAGTCATTCTTTATGGGAAGCGTTTATTTCACAAAATTGGTCAAAGGCCAGCACTATTTTGCGTGAGGCTCCCATGTACAAATCCCGTCGAATCAGCGAGGCTCGGCTGTTAGAACAACTTCGTTGATTTATTAAATAATACTATATCTGTTATAATTTAGATCCTCAGATTTTTGGGAATCCATACTCTCACTTTTGTGTAGAGTAAATTTGCTAGTTTGTTCATCACTGAGTAATTTTCTAGCCTCGTTTGTTTTATGTTCTCCTGAAGACTCAATGTTGTAAGTTGGTAACTCATCATCTTCATCATTCTCTTCTTCGGAGATATTATAAAATTTCGTATTATTTAAATTTAGTCTTTTAAATAAATTAGCATTTTCTATTTCAAGTTGTTTAATAATAACCAAAGATTTTTGCTGTTCCTTATTGAGATGGTGATTTTTACTTCTTAACTGACTGTTTTCGTCTTGTAATTTATAGGAGATCGGATCTGTTATCGTAGGTTTTCCTTGAGAGTCTACTGTCCATTGACCAAAGAAAAAAAATTGATTATTAAGAAGCGGTGCTAAAATTTTCTCAGCAAGTTTACTATATAAAGCGGAATTTTCCATTCTACCTTGAACTTGGTTGGATAGCGTTTTTATTGTATTATAAACTAAATTATCATTAAAACTTATGGAGCTTTTAAGAAATTTATAAGCAATTTCTTGTACTTCTTTCAAGCGTTGATAGGATTTCAATCCATTCCAATCATATATTAATCTGGTAAAACAATTGCCGCTCAATAATTCAGGGATAGTAGAGCTATATTCGAGTAACGTTTTTTTTAATGATGCCTCAAAATCATTATAGACAGGAATATTGGACAGCTCTAAAATTATTAATCTCCATGCCAGTACGGAATTTGTCTCGGCTTTTGGAATTGAAATACCATTTTTTTTTCCATAAGCCAACTCGTGCATTCCTCCATATTCATACATTAATTCAATTATTGGAAAATACGTGTTTTTTAAGACTTTATGGATTATTTTTTCATATTTACTAATAGCGAGTTCCATAAGACTTCTTTTTGTCTTATCTTCGCATAAATTAGCTAGAGAAAACACGTAATCTTTTTTTTTCAAAATTTTTTTTACTTTTAGTGTATCTAAAATTGTTTCGACAAATTCTTCTGATTTTAAACTAAGATAAAATTGAGAAGCATCGTTATTTTTTAAATCTTCCGCTATAAATGTAATTGTTTGAGTTTTATAATATTCTACCGCGTTAGTTAAACGCTGATTAACTAAAGTTTCTATTTCATTTTTTTTTATATTATAAAAATTATACTGTTTCTCACAAATTTCTTTAACTTTTTTGATATCATTTAAAAAATTCTGTAAATTATGAGTAGTTAAAAATTTAGTAACATATTCACAATTAAAAAAGGCATTTTGAATGTTTACTAAAAATTCTCTAAATTGATAGCTTAATGGAAAATTAACCAAATCCTTAACTGTTTTTTCATCATAGCCTTGATAGATTAAATTTGTCGATATAAATTCTATGTGCTCATTTTCGTATTCGACAAGAATTTCGTTCTTCCATCTTGCCAAAACCGTATCTAAGATCTGGTCTTTAAAATTTAATGCTATTCCTTCTGATATGACTTCTGAAGATGCCTTAAAAACATATCCCATAAATGGAATAGTATCGCCACGATTTGGTTTGCTATTTTGTCGTTGCTCTTTTAGCATTTCCTGCTCAATTTCGGTCCACAATTTTAATATTGCTAATGACTTCCATCTCTCTAACTGAATTAGAATCATTGATTCTCTATACTGCATTATAATTTTATGCATTTTAGGGCCAAAATAGACTGCCAATCGCTTGGCTGCCAGTTCAATTGTTTTTTCATCAGTACAAGAATCAATGCATTTTTGACACAGATCAAAAAATTGAAATTTCCACATATCAGCAATTTTTTCGATAGCTTCCCTATGAGTTTTTATGTTCGTTTGGTGCCGGTATTTGATATTATCCTGACTCATATCTGACGTATACTCAATAAAAATGCTAGAGGAAGAATTTTTATTTATATAATGAGGAAAATTAATCCGTATAAAATCATCAGCAGATTTTATGTTGAAGGGATCTGAAAACGATTTCTTTAACTCGTATCTTGACATAATATTTCTCTATTTTAAATTCCCTACAGTTAACAAGAATGGCTCATTGTATTGGTTAGGGACCACGTTTCCTTGGATATTATTTCTACTACTGTATGTTCTTTCTTTAACTTTATTTCTCAGCTCTATGCACTCGTTTTTTCCCCATATCGCCGCTTGAAACAAACTTAGCCCAGTCGCTACCATCAAAGCATTAGATTCAATGCTAGGACCACTTGCGAGATTCTCTATATTTCCCACCACAGCAATCATTAATGCACCAGAAGTTAACAGCGACAACATGCTATTGAACTGATTCGATTTTTTTCCCAATCTAATCGCCATTTTCCAAGTAGTGATGCTCTCCATAAATAATGCAAAGGTAAATCCACTATAGCAAGCTTGAATGACAATGGAATCATTTTCATTTATCTCGCTAATTTTGTGTTTTAATATGTCTGAAACAAAAAAACTGCCGGTAGTAACGGCATTTATAATGGGAGCTCCAATTCGTATTGGGCGGTATAAGCATTTTGAGTATTCTTGATCTATAAAAGTAGAATACTCTTTAAATGAAGTATAGATAGAAAGTATAAACAACGCGCCAGAAGTAAATGCTTTTATTACAACTTTATCTTCATCATCGGAAACTGTATTACCCAGTCCTGCGAAATACAGCGCTGCAAAAAGACATTTTTCCAATGTTTTAATCATAATGATACTCCTTTAGATAATATTTTAAGATAAATTCGAGGTAGAAGTAGAATTTGATTTTGACAATTTTGAGATATTTTCAAAACTGGGCTTCCTATGTAAATTACTTGAAAGAAAAAGGCTTGATTGATTCTCGAAGCTGTATTTATCTTTACCATTATTAAATTTAGAATTTGATTCATAACTGCTGCCAAAAGATGAGCTACTGGAACACGTTTCTGCTAAGCTGCTTGTTTCAATTGAAGTTGAAATTTCATCGAGATTTAAATACTTTAAGGAAAGATCACCTGTTTTATCAGAAGCAATGAAAGAGTCGAATTTTTCTAGTAATGCTTCATATTCTTTATTCAGTTCTTCATTTCTTTTATCCAGTTCGTCATTTCTTTTAGTTAAATGCTTCACTTGATCACGCAAATCAAGTATTTCTTTTTGTAACACGGCATATCTACTGGCATTTATAAAAATGCCTCGTCTTAAATCAGCTGATAATTCTCCAAAAAAACTAAATATTTTGTAAAAAGTAGGTTTAAAGACATTTTTTCTGATCATGTCATACAATTCTGAACTATCAACCCGAAATTTAGGATTGATGCGTTTTTGTAATTCCATAAATTTGGTATAAATTTTATGATCATCGAATAAATGAGTGCTTTTAAATAAAGCATATGCCAACTCCTGTACATCATATAATCTTTCTGGACTTCGCTTCAAACCATGCCAATCATAGCGTATTTTTTTCCACCAGGAAGAATCAAATAAATCAGGAATGTTTGCACTATATTCCAATAAAATTCTTTTTAGCGCTGCTTCAAATTCATTATGAACATAAATATTCTTGATTTCTAATATTAGAATTTTCCATTGCAGTTGTACTCTTGGTATTCGATGATCTTGATATATACGATTGTTTTTTTCATCTCTGCCAAATGCTAATTCATGGGTGGCGCCATATTTATATAATAATTCAATTATGGGAAAAAAAGCTTCTTTTAGCGTTGGTTTAACAATATCACAATATCTTTGTATCGCAATATCAATAAGACTTTTGCCTTTAGGACGGCAAAGTGTGGCTAAAGGTATAATGTAGTCATCTTCTCGAAACTCTGCCGTCATTTGCAGAATCGATAAAAGAGCATTAATAAATTCTTCGGGAGATTGATTTTTACAGTAGTTAGCTTTCTGATCTACAATGTCAGCGTTAATCAAATTTTTCGCATTAATTTCATATTTACTAATCATATCTTTTAAAGTATCTACTAGCGAATTCTGATCGGCTTTAACATCAAAATCAGCATTCATGGTATTATAATATGCTTGCCTCATTGCAACATCATCAGCGAGTGCTTTAATATCACCTGAATTTGAAAATTTTTTTACACCATCCCATCGAAAAAAATCATTAATTATCTCATCTAAATATTCCGAATATTGACTGCTTAATGGATATTTAACTAATTCTCTAATGGTTTGTTCATCGTGCCCTCTATGAATTAAATTTAGAACAATGATATTAATGTGTTTTTCTTCATAATCTTGTCGTATTTTTGGACTCCAAATTTGCGCCACCTCCTCTACAAGTTGTAAAAGAAATTTATGTCTGGAGTCTTGACCTTCAAAGATATGCAGGTCTTGAAACGAAAAAAACGAACTAAACCAGCTCTGGGTACTCTCTCGAACTTTTATTTCTAATGTTGATAAATACTTTTTAATTTGAAATTGCATTGAACTCCAAAATTCAAATAAAGCTGTCATTTTCCATTTTGCATATCGACGAATAATTTGCGCCTCTCGATACTGCATCTGTAATTCATATAGTTGAGGCCCTAAAAATAATTTTAAGTGATTTAAGGTTTTTGGTACCGTAGACTCATGGTTACAAGACTGAATACTTTGACTTGCTAATTCAAAATAATGTTCGAACCAAGCATTGGCTGCTTCACGTAAACGATCTTGTTTTTGTTTAATTATTTCACCATGTTTGGGTATTTCAGAAGTCAGTGGATCATTGACTACAGTTCTATAAATACTGGTTACCGAAGCAGTTGGCGAAATTCTATTGGTAAAACGGCGCGGAGAAAATATTGCATCCATACTAAAGGACGATGTTAAAGGAACAGGAAAAATTTTTATTTTTTTTGGTAAGTTTTTAACTTTATCGTCATCATCTTTACTCATATATTATCTCCATATAAATATGAGCTTAAGAATATAATGGTTGATATAATTCAGGCACTGGATATCCCTGTAAATTCTTTGCCTCTATAATTTCATCATTAAGTTTTGAATACTCTTTTTTAAAACGGACAGGGGTTTGCAAAAGCAGGCATATTCCTCCGGCGGTAATCAAAGAAATATTTTTCACAGCGTCTCCACTCTCCGTATCAGTTATTCCCCCAATTGCGGCTGTCATGAGTGCAGCGGAAGTCAGCCCAGAAAAAAGAGAATCCCATTTATCCATTTTTTCTCCTCTCCTTTGCACAGCTAGCCAGGTTGTCCGACTTTCCAAGAGCAAAACAAAAGCTAATCCAGCGAGACATCCTTGCATAAACGCCGCATCGCCTTCCGCATCTTCTGATTCGATTTTCATTATTTCTAAAGCCAGAAAAGTACTCACTACGAGGGTTTTTAAACCTTGGCTGATAATTCTCAAAGGCCGGTGCCAACAATTTCGAATTTCTTGGAAATTGAATGTTTTATATTCTTTGACTAGAGAATATATCGAGGTTATCCCTATACCACCTAAAGGAACCAGCTCAGTTAAAGAATCATACTCATCAGGAATGAGTTTGCCTACTGCGAAAAAAAACAACCCCAATAACAATTTTTCCAGCGTTTTAATCATAAAAATCCTCCTTGATTTTTAAACAACAACTAATGCGCTAAAGGCCGGTGTTTCCGAGCTAAAAAAGTATACATGGTCGGCACCACGAATAAAGTGAATAAAGTTCCTACCATCATTCCCATTGCTATCACAATACCGATGTTAAATCGACTCACTGCTCCTGCACCTGTTGCGATTAATAAGGGAATCACACCGACAACCATCGCCGCCGTGGTCATTAAAATAGGACGTAAACGGATTGAAGCCGCTTTTTCAATGGCTTCACGTATATTCAAGCCCTCTTCTCTTTGTAATTGATTAGCAAATTCCACCATTAATATCCCGTGTTTAGTAATCAATCCAATTAACGTGATTAAACCTATTTGAGTATAAATATTAATGGTCGCGAATCCCATATTAATGGGAATCAATGCCCCACAAATCGATAAAGGCACGCTGATTAAAATCACAAAGGGGTCTCTAAAACTTTCAAATTGAGCAGCTAAAACCAGGAAGATCACAATAATGGAAAACGCAAATGTATAAATCAGCGCTGAACCTTCTTGAATAAATTGACGCGACATGCCCGCAAAATCATAACTGATTTCTGCTGGTAAAATTTTTGCTGCCTGGTCTCTCAAAAAGTTTAATCCTTCGGCAATCGTGTGACCAGGCATCATCATTCCGCTTAATGTCGCTGAATTTAATTGTTGGAACGTAGTCAATGCATTGGGTTTTACCGTTTCACGCATCGTGACAAAAGTCGATAACGGCACCATCTGCCCGCTAATCGTATTTAAATAAAT
The DNA here is from genome assembly GCA_965651935.1 of uncultured bacterium. GTDB lineage: Bacteria > Pseudomonadota > Gammaproteobacteria > Coxiellales > Coxiellaceae > JAFEDN01. The sequence continues at coordinate 23,283 of CBFGTC010000003.1, read as the reverse complement.
TTGTTTTAAGGAAGAGGGATTCATTCTAAATTGTTGGCCCATTTGAGTTATTACATCATAACTATGACCTTCCATATTAAATTTATTCAAACTATTTCCAGCCAAGTTAATTGATAAAGCATTGCCGATAGATGCCATATTGATACCCATTTGCGCTGCTTTGTCGCGGTCAATTTCTAATTCAACTTGAGGTTTATCATAGCTTAAACTGCTATTGATAATAATAAATAATCCACTTTTTTGAGCGGCTTGTTCCAGTTTAAGCGCATAAGGGTATAAAAAATCAAAAGGCTGGATGGTATTTAAAGCAAATTGGATTTGCAAAGGACTCCCACCCACCGGCAATGAAGGAAGTGGATAAACAATAGCGCGAACCCCAGCAATCTCATTTTTTAATCTGGGTTGCAACTCGGTATTTAATTGTCTTTGCGACTGGCTGCGCTCTTCCCAAGGCTTCATAATCACGCCAGACATGGCTGAATTGGAAAAATTAATGGTGAAATAATCACTTACGGAAGGGAAAGAACTAAAAATCTTATTCATTTGATTAGTATAAGTTTCCACGTAGTTTAAATTGGCATACTGGGGTGCTGATGTGGCAACAAACAAAACGCCTTGATCTTCTTCCGGCGCCAATTCTTGCTGGGAAGTAGCATAAAGAAATACACAACTGACCAAAATGATACCGGCAAACACCAAAGTGACTGGACGGTAGTTTAAAACGCTGTGGAGACGGCGGCTGTAAAAATTTTTCAATTTATCGAAACGTGTATCAATAAAATGTACTAATTTGCTTTTACCAATATCCAAAGTCAGTAATTTCGACCCCATCATGGGTGATAAAGTTAATGCAATCACGCCAGATAAAATGACTGAACTGGCTAAAGTAAAGGCAAATTCAGTGAACAATGCGCCTGTCATTCCACCCATTAACCCAATGGGGGCATAAACTGCCGCCAAGGTAATAGTCATGGAGATAATAGGTATGGCAATTTCACGCGCCCCATTAATGGCCGCCTGGTAAGGAGCAATGCCCTCTTCGATGTGCCGGTAAATATTCTCAACCACCACAATAGCATCATCCACTACCATACCAATCGCCAAAACCAAGGCTAATAAAGTCAAAACATTAATGGAATAGCCCAGCATTAGCATAATTCCTAAAACTCCGACCAAAGAGAGCGGAATCGTGACTATCGGGATAAGTACGGTGCGCAAGGAGCCTAAAAATAGAAAGATAACCACGATAACGATAATCGAAGCTTCAATGATAGTTTTCAATACGTCATTAATAGAAGCCTTAATATAAATCGTGGCGTCATATACGACTTTGCTTTTTAAAGCAGGAGGGTACGCTTTTTCTAAACTGGGAAGCACTTTACGTACGTCGTTAATTACCGTCAATGGATTAGCCACGGGAGTGGAGTCAATCCCCACGAAAATGGCTTGCTGACCGTTAAACACAACCGAGCTATCGTAATCCGCCGAGCCTAATTCGACCTCGGCTACGTCTTGCAGACGAATCACTTTATTTTTAGTAGATTTAATGATGATATTCTTAAATCCGGCAGCGCTTTCTAAGCCGGTAGCCGCTGAAATCGGTACCGCAACGTATTCTCCCTTGGTGCGCCCTGCAGTAGATTGAAAATTATTATTTAGCAATGCCTGGGAGACATCCGCTGACGATACCCCCAAAGCCGCCATGCGTGTGGGATTGAGCCATATCCGCATGGCAAAGGTTTTTGAACCCAAAATTTCCGCTTTAGAAACGCCGGAAACGGTTTCCAAGACAGGGACAACCGCTCTGGTAATATAATCGGTAATTTGTTCGGGAGTCATTTTATCGCTGCTAAAGCTGATATACATCAGATCTGTGCTTTGACCCGTATCTTTTTGAATAACAGGTTCATTAACGTTGGATGGCAAATCACTTTTTACTTCCGAAACCTTACTCATGATATCCGTAAATGCCGCGTTAGGATCGAAGTTTAATTTAATATATGCCGTAATCGTACTAACATTGTCAGTACTATTCGATGTCATATAATCGATACCTTCGGCGCTGGCAATGGATTTTTCTAAAATAGAAGTGACAAAGCCTTTAACCACATCCGCCGAAGCTCCAGGGTAAACCGTAGTGACGGTGATAACCGTGTTCTCCATCTTGGGGTATTCACGTACTTGCAATTCCCCTATCGCGCGCAAACCAAAAATAAAAATTAATAAGCTGACTACCATGGCCAGTACGGGGCGGCGAATGAAAATATCTGTAAATGTCACCATATAAACCCAGTTACTCTTTTAGTTGTATGCTATTATTAACCCGGACTGGGGCCCCCGGTTGTAATTTTAATTGTCCCGCATTGACTACTTGTTCGCCAGCTTGGACACCGCTTAGGACAACGATTTGGTCTCCTTGGCGTTCCCCTAATTTGACAAAGCGTTGTTCAGCCACGAGAATAGGTTTGCCATCTTTATCTTTGCCTTTGTTGACTACCACGAACACCGAATCTCCATGTAAACTAAAATTGATGCAAGTCTGTGGTAATGTGACCATGGATTCTTGGGCGGGTAGAATCACATCTACATTGGCAAAAAGTCCCGGATACAATTTAGTTTGAGGATTGGGTACCGTGGCTCGTACCCCAATAGTATGGGTGACTGGATCGGATTTAGAGTTGATTGCACTCACTTTACCGGGAAATTTTTGATTGGGGAATTCTTCGACGCTGACTTCAACAGGTTGATCTTTATAAATTTGATTGAGTTGTTGTTCTGGCAGAGAAAAATCTACAAATAAAGGATCCATTTGTTGTAAGCTTACCAAGGGCTGACCCGAGGTGATAAATTGGCCCACGTTAACTTGACTTATCCCCAGGCGGCCACTAAAGGGGGCTTTAATTTTTTTATATTCGACGCTCAATTGTGCTGAAGACAAAGCCGCCTGTGATTGAGTATAGCCTTTATAGGCTTGTTCCAAGTCAGATTGGGCGATGACTTTACGTTCAGCCAAGGTTTTTTTGCGATTGTAATCACTTTGAGCAAAACTAAATTGCGCTTGTTGGGTTTTCAAATTTTGCAAATCGATTGCATCATCCAATTGAATTAGTAATTCGCCTTCTTTTACATCTTGTCCGGATTGAAACAAAATTTTGACAACTTGCCCGGGAACTTGTGAATTGACATCTACGCCATTAACCGCAGTCAAATTGCCGATAGTTTGAATTCGGGGATGCCAAGTTTGCGTTTTGGCTTCCACAGTCGAAATAGTGACCGGATCCTGTAGCATTTTTTTAATGTATTTGCCGATTATAATGGAACGCAGTGCATGAAAACCAAAAACCAGTCCAAATAAGATTGCCAGAGAAATGACGACTATTAAAATGCGCTTACCCATAGAACCTCTGTTTTCAGGGAATTTATTGTGGTGTAATGATATCAAGTTAATTTATAATTTGCACTAGTTGCCCCGGTGGCACAGTTGGATAGCGCAGTCCCCTCCTAAGGGACAGGTCAGAGGTTCAAATCCTCTCCGGGGCGCCATTGATTGGTTGATCTTGAACTCGTTTGTTAAAAATTGGAGACAATTATGAATACTAATACTCGGATTGAAACGGATAGTATGGGTGAAGTTGAAGTTCCCGTTGACCAATATGGCGGAGCGCAAACAATGCGTTCTTTACATAATTTTGCGATTGGGCGTGAAATGATGCCGCCGGAATTGATCCGGGCTTTCGGTATTTTAAAAAAAGCCGCGGCGCTCACTAATCAAGAATTAGGTAAATTACCCGAAGACAAAGCCAAATTGATTATTCAAGCCGCCGAGGAAGTTATTAGTGGTAAATTGTATCCTTACTTTCCTTTAAAAATTTGGCAAACCGGCAGCGGCACCCAAACTAATATGAATGTCAATGAAGTCATTAGCAATCGCGCCATTGAAATGGCTGGCGGAACAATGGGGAGTAAATCTCCCATCCACCCAAATGATGATGTCAATATGTCTCAATCTTCCAATGATACCTTTCCTACTGCGATGAATATTGCTGTGGCGGAAATGTTGGTGCATCAACTCATCCCAGCCATCACGGAGTTGCGCAACAAGTTGGAGTTAAAACAACAAGAATTTAGTTCCATCATTAAAATAGGGCGTACGCATTTACAGGACGCTGTGCCGTTGACTCTTGGCCAGGAATTTTCTGGTTACGTGGCTCAATTGGATTTAAGTTTAGAGGCGATTAAGAATGTCTTGCCTTTTATTTATCGTTTAGCCATCGGCGGGACGGCGGTAGGAACCGGTCTGAATACCCACCCGCAATTTGCCGTTAAAACTTGTGCTTACATTGCGGCGTTGACCGGTTTGCCGTTTGTCTCGGCTGCCAATAAATTTGCTGCCCTCGCCTCTCACGATGATTTAGTATTAACCAGTGGAATATTAAAAACTTTAGCCTGTGCTCTAATGAAAATTGCTAATGATGTTCGCTGGTTGGGTTCCGGTCCGCGTTGTGGTTTGTCGGAGTTAATTTTACCGGAAAATGAGCCTGGCTCTTCTATCATGCCTGGCAAAGTGAATCCGACTCAGTCGGAAGCGATGACTATGGTTTGCGCGCAAGTGATGGGCAACGATGCGGCAATTGGTTTTGCTGGCTCTCAAGGTAATTTTGAATTGAATGTTTTCAAACCGGTCATTATCTATAATCTGATCCAATCAATTTATTTACTTAGTGATGCCAGCCGCTCTTTCACCCAACATTGTGTGAATGGCTTGCAGGCTAATTTAGCTCAGATTAGGCAATATTTGCAAAATTCGTTAATGCTGGTTACTGCGTTAAATCCGGTAATTGGTTATGATAAGGCGGCTAAAATCGCTAAAAAGGCGCATGCTGAAGGTTTGACTTTAAAAGAAGCGGCGGTAGCTTTAGGCTACCTAACCGCTCAGCAATTTGATGATGCAGTGGATCCAGAAAAAATGGTCCTTATACAGCGCTAGGGCTGGTCCAAGTTTATCCTACTGTTAGGGGGATGGGCTGGTTAGTATTATCAGCACCATTTCCTAAGCTCTTTTCTAAATCTTTAGGCGAATAATTATATTCCGTAACTAGGATATCAGCCAAAATGACATTGAAATCCTTTTTTAAGTCGGAGATTTTTTGAGTTACTTCAGCGCATGTCATGGAAGAAATCTTATTGTATAATTCCTCGATCGTAGCATATAGACTATTCGCTATTGGGTATTTACCATTAAGCTGAGACGAATTGTCTAACTCCCTCCACAAAAGGTCAATAGCCGAATCTATATACTTAATATCTGTACCTCCGTTTAAATATTTGGAAACATTGAGCTTAATGTAACTTCTAAACTCATTTACCAACAATTTCTTGCTAAAATCCTTTTCATCATTGAAAAAAGTAATGGATGCTGTTACTGACTTATCAGTTATTGATTTATTAGTCAATTTTTTAACAAATAGGTCTATCGAATCTTCAAGTCCAGATGAATAATCCTTACTTATTTTATGTCGTAAGTTATATAAGGGTTTCGATAATAACTCTCCCCTCTCTTCAATATCTTTTACTTTAAAGCTTTCAATTAAAGCTTTGCAACATTCCGTAATAAAATGCATGATACTAGAGGTTGAGCTTTGGCTGGATTTTACAATACGACCATTTTCTATAATATGTTTGCGATTCCTGTCAGTGTTTTTACTATCACTATTGTGCATGAATTTTGCTTCATTTAGTATTCCAAATATTGTTAAAACATCCTCTGCTTTTTCTGCACGCAATAATAAAGGTATAGCTAAAGCGATAGCGTCTCCGCGTCTTCCTTTATCCGTATTGAACCATGAATCTTCAAACTTTTTAATATCTTTTCTTAAACTTTCATAAACATGATTATTGTTGTTGTTTTTGATTTCATCAACATTGTTTTTTCTTTTCATTTTTTCTCACTTTTATTTGAATTTTTAAAATTTTAAATATTTTAATTCTTAATAATTAAGAAATAATTAAGAAATAATTAAGAGTGAGCAAAATAAGAAAATAATACGAGTCTAAATTAAAGATGTGAATGATATTTTTCACCTCTCCCACAAGGGGGAGAGGTGAAAAATATGTTGCGATTTTTTGAAATGATTTAATTTTAAAATTATTAACGATTTTCAGCGCGTTCTTTTTCAATGAAATCAATCCACTCACGTGTTTCACGCGATTTAGGATCTAATTTCAAAGCACGGCGGAAATAAGTTAAAGCTTCTTGCATTTCACCAGTATTGTATAAACACAGACCAATATTATAAGCCAAACCGAATTGTTCGCCAAAATAATGCTCAGATAATTTATAATACTTAGCGGCATCAGCATAACGTCGTAAAGTATGGAATAAAATTCCAATATCAAACATCACGTCGTAGCCTTTGGGCAAATAATAAAAGTTTTCAGCCAAATTGGGCATGTGACTAGTCAAATACTCCACAGTAACACTTTCGGCGCTGGTAATTTGCTCATTGATTTGTTTGCTGAGTTTTTGATAAATGTGTGGGTCCCAATCAGTAAATGCCAAATGGGCAGCCAAAGTATTTAAAATACAATGCTGAAAGTTTTCACTGATATTACGATGTAAAATAAAATAATCACCAGGGCTTAAACGTTCAACATGTTCCCATAAGGCGAAATCCAATTCAGGAAATTCTTTCAAATCAATGCCGCTGGTAAATGCGCAGGTTTTGATCCCAGTGCGTAAACTTTGTAATAACGCCGTTCCACCGCATTGTTCAAAATATTTTGCAATGGCATGGAAATTAACCATCATGGAAAAACTACCATGGAAAGCCAGATGGGGATGGTCTAAATGGTCTAATTCTTCTAAATGGGTATAACCTTTATCGGTAGACAATAACAACATCTTCCCGTTTGATAATTTTTTCAAATTGCGAATGGTCTGCAAACCCGCAATCGGAATCAAAATATGGCTATTGGACAATAAATTAGCATAAGAATTGACGACGGCATTAAAATTCTCATCGTCATAATAATGTTCATCAATATCTACCGCATTATGATCAATTTTCACTTGTTCCCAGTCTACGGCTTTACCGTTTTTCATGTTTTCATGATAGGTAGTCAGGCTAACTAATGAGGCTTTAACTTTGCCATTGCTCACCGTAAAAGCATCGTGGGAAACCGTGTCAAAAATGTAGTTGGCAATGACGGTCATAGGATTTTTAATGCTGCCTTCGGTTAAGACAGTGCCAGCTTTACGTAAATGAATTGTGGTATCTTCTTCCATATTAAAAATGGCAAAATCTAACATGCCGTTTTGTAAATATTTTTGTAAAGCATGATGACTATCCCAATATTTCAAATTGCTTTCCGTAAAATCCGTCATGATATAACGGAATTGAATGTGTTCTAATTGCAATTGTTTTTGTAATTTTTCAATTTTCTTGAGTATGTAATAACTTAAGCGGCCAGATCCAGTACCTAATTCCATGATATAAAAAGGCTCATGAGCGGTATCGGGATTTTTTTTCACCCAATCTTGGGCTAAGCGAACGATCATATGCGCATAACAATTCGCTAAAAAAGGGTTACTGGTGACATAAAAAGGAACTTGGTTTACCCAAGCGTCTATGCCTTCATTATGGAAATATTCTCTTTGTAAAGCCCATAAACAGGATTCTGAAAATTTTTTATCTTTTTCAATTACAACAGTACTGCTGCCAAACACAATAAACCCCCTTCGATATTATTTAAAAATAAGATTATAGGATTAATTCCGCTGATTTCGCAAGGCTCGTAAACTCCCAGTTATTTTAAATTTCTTTCCTTAAGAAAACCTTAAATTGACGGAATTTTTATATCTGGATCACACTCCGCTGCATAGTCAATCCCAGGAAAATTAAAACCAAATAATTGATAAAAATCCTCTTGATAACCTTTTAAATCCGCTATTTCATTTAAATTTTCAGTTTTGACCTCCTTCCATAGACGGGCTACCTTTGCCTGTACCTCAGGTTTCATTTCCCAATCATCTAAACGTATATAACATTGTTCATCCACGATAGGAGCAGAGGAGCCGTATAATTTTTCTCTGAATAAACGATCAGCCTGTTCAATACAGCCTTCATGAAGCCCTTGTTCCTTCATAACTTTATATAATAAAGATATATATAAAGGCACTACCGGAATGGCGGAGCTGGCCTGAGTCACTAAGGCTTTATTGACGGAAATCAGCGCCCTCCCACCTAAATCTTGTAACCGCTTAGTTAAATTTAGTGCAGTTTGGTGAAGATGATGTTTTGCTTTCCCGATTGTGCCATCTTTATATATTGGATGAGTTAAATCGGGGCCAATGTAAGAAAAGGCCAAAGTATAAGCCTGTTTAGCTAATAACCCCGCTGAGATTAATTCCTCAATCCATAAAGCCCAATCTTCACCGCCCATAACTTTTTCAGTGGCGGCTATTTCCTCTGCGCTAGCAGGCTCTATTTCCACCTCTTTTACCACTTCCGCGATGGGGTCGACGGTTTTATTATGATAACTACTGCCAATAGGTTTTAAAACTGAATTATAAACTTGATTGGTATGCGGATCGGCACGCTTTGGCGCAGCTAAACTATAAATCACTAAATCCACAGGCCCGATTTTCTCAAGAGTTGCCATCGTCTTTTGTTTAATTTCCTTAGAGAAGGCGTCACCATTTATGCTGGCTGCCCATAAACCAGCCTGTTGAGCTAATGTTTCGAAGGCTGCCGTATTATACCAACCCGGTGAAGCTGTACGTTTACCGTCTGCAGACCGCTCATAAGCGACACCGACGGTTTTTGCTCCAGCCCCGAATGCGGTATCAATGCGCGAGGCCAAACCATAGCCGGTAGATGAGCCAATCACTAAAACATTTTTAGGCCCAGCGTATGTGCCTTTACCCTTCACGTATTTCACTTGATTTTCAACCGCTTTAAAGCATCCTAATGGATGCGCTGCGGTACAAATAAACCCACGAATTTTAGGTTGAATTATCATAATTAATCCTTAAATAAAACCATTGCGGATAATATACTGAATCAAGATGAATAATGCTAGAATGGAGTAGAAACTGATCGAGGCTACCCAGGCGGACAACTCAGAACAAGATGGCAGGAACCCTTCCATTTATTGTCCGCCTAAGCAATCCTTTGCATGTTGTGCGAAAAGACGACATGCGTGAGCTGAATTTAACAATTTAAGGTGGCAAATCACCGTGATGTATTAGGCTTCCGGCTCAGGGTCGGCTTGCTCACAACATCAACAAGTTAATTCCCTATCTTTTTACTGTTAGCTCTCGTATATCGACCTTTCGTACAACTAACTATAGCACCTGATTCGGAGAATGCAAATTTTTTTAAAAATATTTAATAAATATTTGTTTTTAAAAGAAAAATATTTTATTTTAGAATTTACATTAAGTTTTATTCGCGAATTCCACGACCGGTTTTGATTAAATAATATGCAAAAATGAATAAAATTACGATCAAACACAAAACTATCGCGAAAGCGAGTCGAATGGACGCATCAGCAACACCTAAAAAACCAAAACGAAAAGTATTAATGATATAGACGATTGGATTAATGAAAGAGATTAACTGCCAGCTTTGAGGAAGCAAATTAATCGAGTAAAAAACCCCGCCTAAATAGGTTAATGGCGTGAGAACAAAAGTAGGCACAATAGTGATATCATCGAAACTTTTAGCGTAAATGGCATTAATCAAACCCGCTAAGGCAAACATCACCGAAGAGCTAAACATCACAGCCAAAATCGTGATTAATGAATAAAGATGCAGATGAGTAAAAAGCATAGCGATAATAGTCACAATTGCCCCGGTGATTATTCCTCGAATAAGGGCACTAACCGTAAATCCTAAAACCATAATATAGGCAGACATAGGAGAAACTAAAAGTTCTTGAATTTGTTTTTGAAATCGAGCCAAATAAAAAGCGGAAACCGCGCAAGTATAAGTACTCGTTATTACTTGCATCATAATCAATCCAGGGGCAATGTATTGGATATAGGGTATTTGATCCATAGCGCCAACGCGTTGACCGATAATGCGACCGAAAATAATAAAATACAAGGTACTGGTCACCACTGCCGGCAAAAAAGATTGCTTCCAAACTCGAAACGTTCTTCTCGATTCGCGTGTTACTATAGTGTAAAAAGCCGCCCAACTTTGCGACGCATTCATGTGGGTGTTCCTGTGTTGGTTAATTCAATAAATAATTCTTCTAATCGATTACTTTTATTGCGCATACTGGTAATTTCTATGCCGTTTTGATGAAGAATTAAAATCAATTCCGTTAAATTTTTACGATTAGCCACTTCCACTTCTAAGGTAGTTGAATCTATGGGGATAATCTTGACATTTTTTATTGTAGGTAATTTCTCATAATTATTAGTTAAGTATAGAATAAAATTTTCTTTATTTAATTGGCGTAAAATTTCAGACATGGAGGTGTTAGCAACAATTTTCCCTAGGTTGATTATCGCGATGTTACGACACAAATTTTCCGCTTCTTCTAAATAATGCGTAGTTAAAATAATAGTAACGCCTTGACGATTTAATTCGGTTAAAAATTGCCATAGAGAACGCCTTATTTCAATATCGACTCCTGCAGTGGGCTCATCCAAAATTAGCATTTTAGGCTGATGAATTAAGGCTCTAGCAATCATTAAACGACGCTTCATTCCGCCAGATAGGGCGTTAACGATAGCATGTCGCTTTTCCCATAGACCCAATTTATGGATGTAGTAACTAATAGGCTCTTTTGACTGTTTCGGAGATAAACCATAATACCCGGCTTGGTAAATTAAAGTGTTTTCAACGGTATCAAAAATATTCATATTAAACTCTTGAGGAACTACTCCGATACAGGACTTTGCAGAGGAGAAATCTTCATCGATGTCATGACCAAAAATTTTTACCACGCCGGATGTTTTGGTCACCAAAGAAGTTATGATACCAATTAAAGTAGATTTACCTGCACCGTTTGGGCCTAACAAAGCAAAAAAATCCCCCGACTTAACTTCCAAATCGATATTACATAATGCCGCAACGCCGGTGCGATAAACTTTATTGAGTTTTTGTATACTTAAAGCGCTCGTCATTGCTATCGAGGCTTAGCGATTCGAACGACAATGGTACGATCTTTATATTTTTGGCCATGGGCAGATAAGGCATTTTTTGCTTCTGCATTTGTTCGATAAGTGACAAAACCAAAACCTTTAGAACGTCCTGAACTATAATTTCTCACAATTCTGACTTGTTCAATTGAGCCGTATTTTCCAAAATGCGCTTTCAGATCTTGTTCAGAAACTTGATAAGATAAGTTCCCCACATAAATTTGTTTATTTGCGACTTCCCCGGAAGCCGCTTCTTCCTGAGTGAACCTTGATTTACGTTTTTGATTCAATGCTAGCAATAAAGCCACAATGAGAAGAACAACGACAATGGCTACAATCATATAAAGTGACATAATAGTTACCTTTTGGGATTAAAGTCCTGATTTTAAAAAAGCTCGAAGTCTCTGTAAAGCTATTTTTATCAGTAGTTACCCGGCCGCGCATTGGCAATACCAATCGCTAGTCCCATGTCGCGTTAGAATAAGCCTATAAAAAAGCTGACATTTTAATGAAATCTTGGCAAAATAGCTTACTTTGTCCCATTTTATTTCAATTACAAAGGAAAATATTTATGGATAATTTAGCTTCTAGTCGTTGCCAAACCTGCGAAGGGAAACAAGAAACGCTTGAACCAGAGGAGATTGCTGAACTTCTTAAACAAATTCCAAACTGGCAGCTTAACTCTGGAAAAACATCCATAAGCCGACGTTTTGAGTTTAAAGGTTTTCAAAAAACAATATTCTTTATTAATGCATTAGCGTGGATTGTTAATCAAGAAAATCACCATCCTAATTTAGAGGTAGGATATAATTACTGCCAAGTCAGTTTCACTACCCATGCCGCAAATGGTCTAACTCAAAATGATTTTATTTGCGCCGCCAAAATAGACAAATTGATGGAATAATCAGGATTAGCCGCTATGGCCGATCCGATATCTCCACTCCACCGCGTTAGGGATAACTAGATTTCGTGAATGGCTCGGGTTTTACTAAATAACAAATCCCAAATTTTATGATTTAACTTTATCCCTCTTGTTTCAAATTTGGTTAGTGGCCGGTCATTTCGATGAGACAAAAATTGTCCCTTACCCGCTTCGTTTTTAAACCCAGGTACGGACTCTATAATTTGTAACATTTGTTGAGCATAATCTTGCCAATCCGTTGCCAAATGCAAGTAACCATTAGGTTTTAATTTTTGCAATAATAACGCAGTGAACTCAGGCTGCACCAATCGGCGTTTATGATGGCGATTCTTAGGCCAAGGGTCTGGAAAAAATATTTGGATTTTACTTAAACTTTCATCCTTAATTGATTGTTTTAAAACATATAAACAATCTTCACAATACACTTTTATATTGTTCACTCCCCTTTTCGCCGCTGCCGCAAAAAGTGCGCCTATACCAGGACGATGCACTTCCACACCAATAAACATTTTCTCGGGAAACTTTTCCGCCATGGCTAACAAAGAGTGCCCCATGCCAAATCCAATTTCCAAAATACATTCCTTAGGACACCCCCAAAAACCGGTTTGGATATCAAGTCCATATTTTGGCCAATATTCTTCCAAAGCTCGCGCTTGTCCCGGGGTAATACGATGTTCGCGACGCACATAACTGCGTATATGTGATTCTTTTGCCATTCGACTCACCATCTGTTACGCTATACAAACCGCGGGTGTAGTTCAATGGTAGAACTTCAGCTTCCCAAGCTGATAGCGTGGGTTCGATTCCCATCACCCGCTCTTTCATAACTGTATTATATTAGCATACCTGTTCTTATGGAAAGCGATTTTACAGAACAATTAATACACTGGTTCCGCAATCATGGCCGTCATGATTTGCCTTGGCAGCAAAACCCTACCCCCTATCGAGTCTGGGTTTCTGAAATTATGCTTCAGCAAACTCAAGTTAGTATTGTTTTAGAATATTATCAAAGGTTTATTAAAAAATTCTCAAATATTACTTTACTTTCTAAAGCTCCAATAGATGAAATCTTAAAATTATGGTCTGGCTTGGGTTATTACGCTAGAGCCCGTAATTTACATCAATGCGCTAAAATTATAACCAACAATTACCAAGGCCATTTTCCTAACACCCCAGAAGAATTAGTCAAACTACCTGGAATTGGGCGTTCAACTGCCGGAGCCATAATATCGTTTAGCATGAATAGGCGCGGCGTAATTTTAGATGGCAATGTTAAACGTGTATTAACACGTTATTACGCCATGGCAGGTGACGTGAATCAAAAAACAATTAATCAAAAGCTTTGGCAAATTGCTGAGGAATTAACCCCGAACAAAGAGTTTGCGGCCTACAACCAAGCTATTATGGATTTAGGGGCGACACTTTGCACTCGCAGAAATCCATCTTGCTCATTGTGTCCAGTTCAAAGCCGATGCCAAGCTTACCACTTACATCATCCACATGATTTTCCTCAAAGAAAAAAATCAATTAAAACAAGAGTTAAAAAAGCAATCCACATGCTTATCATTCAAAACCCTGCTGGCGCATTTTTATTGGAAAAACGTCCATCCGCAGGCATTTGGGGTGGCTTATGGAGCTTTCCCGAGTGCGCCCTTGACGAAGATTTAAACACTTGGTGCAACAATCGTCATTGGGTGATATTAGATCCGCAACCCCAATCTTTGCCAATTTTATCGCATGCCTTTAGTCATTTCGATTTGAACATACACCCACTATTAATTCATGTAAAAGAAACCCATCAACATGTTAATGTTATGGAACCCAGGGCACAGATTTGGTACGATTTAGCAGATGCTTTGCCTGGGGGGATTGCCACTCCCGTATCGAAGTTAATGAAAAATTTGAAGGTCATTTATGAGTCGCAAGATCTATTGTCAAAAACTACATAAAGAGTCAGAAGGTTTTGACGCCCCTCCTTACTCTGGAGAATTAGGGCAACGTATTTATCAACATATTTCAAAAGAAGCGTGGAAGATGTGGCTGGAACATCAAACTCGATTAATTAATGAATACCGTTTGAATTTAATGGAATTAAAATCGCGACAATTTTTAGCTCAAGAAATGGAAAAATTTTTGTTTGGCGAAGGCAGCGCTGATCCAACAGGCTATATTCCGCTTGACTATTAAACAATGAATAGGTTTAATTAGCTTTCTATGGCCAGATAGCTCAGTCGGTAGAGCAGAGGACTGAAAATCCTTGTGTCCCCAGTTCAATTCTGGGTCTGGCCACCATATTATCAATCACTTACGACAACTTTCCAACTGTTCAAATTTTGACTGCCGGAATTTTGCCGGAATCTGTCTCTTTAACCCAGTCTATCTAACCGACTCTACGTGGGTTTGACCAGTGATCGTCAGGGTTTTTATTGCCCGGCGATCTCTGATAAAAGACAAAGTCGGCGTACTGCGTTGGCGATCACAGACCCGGTTTGCCGCCTCAATCAAATGCTGAATTTCAGCAGGACTATAGTGCGTCGTAATTCGCTTGGATAATGGTTCGGTTCTTAACCCCCTCCTCTTTCCTTATTTCGATAAATGACTGCAAGCAACCCATATTGATCATGTCAAGTTCACGTTTACCGATATAAGGCTTCAATTGCTCAATATGAGTCCTATCTTCCTCGATAGTCCGTTTATGCTGATTTTCAGCTAAGGCTATGTAATTCGCAAAGGCAGGATGCCAAAATTGTCATTGCGAGAATTAGCGAAGCAATGACTATAAATACTTTATATTTAGGATAATGTTGAATAAGGCACTTTTCAGTTGGCGATTAAAAATAAATAAATATATTGGATGCTGACTTTTTACCTCTTGAAATTTATTGTGACTAACCGAGTGATCGTGATACTCACTGAAGCTCTATTCCCGCCTATCCCTCTCTTAACTTATTGATAGATTAATTCTAGGCTCGTCATTTTGCGAATCATTGTAATTAAAACCAAACCAACTCATTAGCTTATAACAAATGCTGACTTTTTTGGGAGAAGTGCCGAGCGGAGCGATTTTGACCAGCGCTTTTGCTTCTACTTCCTGAGCGGATGATTCATTTAATAATGCTGGAATTAGGCTGGGCTCTTGCTCAAGTTTCCATCTATTACTCAATATTGCCATAAGAAGACCGGTTGTCGTTAAAGCCGCCCCCATCCAACCGGCAGATTCATAGTCGTAACCGGTGTCAATCACCATTCCAGTGATCCAAACCGCCAATGCGATACCTGAATTGAAAGCTACATTGGTGCTGGAGGTGACTAACATGGAGTCTTTTTTCCCCTTTTCTATAACATTTCTTGATAATGGTGAAGAACTGCCGAAACCAAATGCTCCCAAAATAAATACGCCAATAATACTGGGTATGGGTGACTTCACTACAAATACCAAGGCTCCCAGGGTAACAGCAAGCCCTATCAGTGAACCATATAGTGTCGCTTTGAGACTGCGATCGGTTAGTTTTCCTCCTAAATGATTCCCCACCGTGAATCCAACACCTAAAGTGGCGGCAATCCAGGGAATATCATTATCACTGAATCCTGCGACATCAGTCATAATCGGCGCAATATAGCCAGAAAAAGCCACCATTCCTCCAAATCCCAAAGCAATGGCTAATAATCCCAGTAAAATTCCGGGCTTTTTTAAATCTTTTTTAATAAAATCGGTTAATTCTTCACCGATATTCTTGTTCATTCGGGGAACTTTATCCACTGCCGAGATGAGTATAGCCAATAAACCGCAGCCTCCGATACCCGCGAGTGTCCAAAATGGAAATCGCCAACCCAACTGTCGAGCTAACCAGGTCGCTCCAGGAGTTCCGGCAATATTAGCCAAAGTCATTCCTATATAAACAATCGCAATGGCCTCACCTTCCTTCCCTGGATTCATGGAACAAATCGTGGTCGAACTCATTCCATAAAAAGGAGCATGAGGCAAGGCGGAAAGAATGCGGCCCAACATCAATGAGGGGTAATTTGGAGCAAAAGCGCTCGTAACACTGCCGCTAATAAAGATCAGCATTAAAATAGCTAAGGCTCTCTTGCGAGGCTGATTGACTAAAAGAGCTGTCACCGGAAGACCCATGGTAGCAACAGTTAGTGCATAAACCGCTTGCACAGAAGCCGCCTGCGTATCCGAAATATCAAATGCATCAGCAAACTGAGGCAACAAGCCAGCAGCGGAAAATTCGTTCGCACCTGCACCAAATGAAAATATGGTTAATGCAAGATATATCCAGCGCTTTTCCGCAGAGCTTAGAATAAAAGTGACTGCGGGTTTTTCATGTTGCACATCAGAATTTTTAAAAGAGAAATCTCTTAATAGAGGTTGTTGCAGTAATGTTAACGGCCTTTCATTTTGAAGGGATAATTGATCAATTCCAAGCTTTGACATAAGGAGTATTCCTTAAATTTTTTGTCGACAAGCGGTAAAAATAAACTATAACAGATTTACTAGTATGGTGTAGACACAATTAACTTAATTGAATCGAAAACGTGGAAAAAACGCCAGCAAAATTACCCTCTTTTTAGATATTCTTCAAATTATATTATGTATTATTATCCATAATTATATTATAAATCAATAAATTAGCGTGATCACTAAAACTGCCTGAGTGTAACTCTTAAACCGTTTATAGTATTAATTAAGTCGTTGAAAAATAACAAATAAATATGTAGGAAATGGCTTACATTATATCACTATCAAAGCTTGCATATTTTATTCTCAAAAAATGTTTTAATAGACACTTGTGATTAGGGGGTTCTAACAATAAAAAAGGGGGAAAGATGTTGCAGACATTTAAAGCCTTTAAAATAGTAAGAAATACTTTGGTTCAACCTTCTCGTCAAGGGATCTTCTTTGTAGCCTTCATTTTAGCCGGAATCATGGGTTTTGGCGGCAATTTCCTTGAACATAGCCATGCTTTGAAAGATTTAAATATTGAAAACATGGTTGAACAAATTCACGGCACCATAGAGCGTCGTGAAGAAATCAAAAATCTTATTGAAAAAGCCCAATAATCTTCTAAAAGAAATCATCTTTCTCAAATCATTAATTCCCAAACTCAAGTCATCATATCCTATATTTTGAAATGCCGCATCCCAGCTTTCAAAAGCGCCATCGGAGCGCTTCTCGGAATCATTGTCCGTTGGAAAAATGAAGGATAATTCTCTGATCTCTTCACAATTTTAGGTAACTCTATTTTAGAACGGTGTTTAAGCTTGATGGCTTGACTCACTTGTAAACCAATCCGTTGGGCGTGAAAATTGACTCGTCCCATATCTGTCGTCGCTAAACAAGCCCCCCTGGTTAACTCTCCTACCGCGAAAAGAGTTGATGAATCTTTAACTTGTAAAGTCTGAGGATCGACTTCAATACCACCCAGATGATGTTTTTGTATTAAATGATTTCTGCTCATACTGGCATACAACGGAATGAGTAATGGATTATATCCGGGGCCGGTAGCATTGAAGAGATGTTGAGGAATGATTATGGAGCCGTCTTCCCGAATCAATTCAAATCGCCAATCATATCCTTTAACATCTTTTAAAGCTCCAAGCACTTGAAGCTGACCTGATTGAAGATAAGGCCTGAGTTTATAGGCATTATTTAATGGAAAAGCGGCTAAATAAGTCATAAAAACACTATAATATTTTTCCAAAAAAGCTTTCCGATCTGCAAAGCTTAAATAAGTCCAAATGTTCGATAAAATTGGGTAAACCGCAAATAAAACTTGTTGCCAGGGCTTTGAGCCTTTTTCAGCTTGACTGATCTCTCGGTTTAGCCATTGCAGAGCCGAAATTTCTTTTTCTGATTTGATAATATTTTCCCAAGATAAAGGTTTTTTTTCCGCCTCACTGATCTCTTTCCAAAATAATTCCAGCAAAGAATTTAACGGTAATGGTAATAAACCTGAACTCGTCAAATTAACAAAATTACTCAAGGTTAAATATTTTAAATAATAAGGCGGTACGGTAGGAGACAATACCGTGGGTAATAAGCCAGTACGGGAAATCATAGTGACAGGTCCTTGGTGACCGTTTGAGAATAATTTAAGAGCCGTATCAATAGCCGTTAATCGGGTACCAATAATACCCACGTGGTCGTGGGATTTGATATCGTTATAGGACTTACTATCCCAGGGATTATGTTGATATCCTGGAGTGCCGATTAGATTGCGATACGTTGAAGTTGGCATGTGACCCGTACACAAAATAACATACTGACTTCGATAATTCCCCTGCGAGGTCTTAATAAGATAATCACTTTCTGTTTTTTTTTGAATATCGCTAACCTCGCATTTCGTATAATATTTAATACGAATACCCGAAAGATCATTTTTTTCTCGCAAATTTTCTGCTAAGAAATTTAAATATTGGCCGAAATAAAAACGCGGCGGAAAGTCAGTATCTAGCGGACAGTTGGAATTATTTTTTAGCCATTCAGCAAAGATACCTGTTTGTCCTGCTATAGGTTCCATCACTGCTTTAGGTAAATTTAAAATATAACAATCTTCTTTTTGTGAATAAGGCAGACCTAAGCCAATTTTATTCGATTTTTCAAAAACAGAAATTTCGATTTCTCTGGAAAAAGGCGCATGTTTTAATTGTGCTAATAATTGAATTAGCATAGACACCCCAGCAGGTCCACCACCGATAATAGCAATCTGGTGCTTACGAGGCTGTTGAAAACTAATAATATGGCTGGCTAAACTCGGTATGGTTTCTGCATGGATATTTAAAGGTAATTGAATTGAAAATTCTTGATTGAGTGTTTCTAGCATAGTGACATATTCTAACGAACTTCCACCTTGTTCCGAAAAACTCGGCTCTCTTCCAATTTCACTAAAATCTACCTTCAATATTTTAGCCCATACTTTTGCTATTTTGATTTCCAACTCATTTCGTGGTTTAGATAAAATAGGCTTAATTTCTTGCAGCCTTTGCTGACTAATGGCACGTCTATCAATTTTTCCGCTGGGAGTTAGACTAACTTCTTGTATAGCGTAAAAATGTTTTGGAATACTATAACAAGGCAAGCTTTGTTTTAAATAATTAATCAATTCGAGTTGTGAAATGCTAGGATCATTCAAGACTAAAAAACTATTAATATGCCGAGTACCGTTATTCTCGGCAGCAACTACCACGGCTTGTTTTACTTTAGGATGTTCATTTAATAGTGCTTCGATGGCAGGCAATTCGACCCGCTGACCATTAATTTTAACCTGCGTCTCGTGTCGGCCTAAGAAAACCACCTGACCATCTTTGAAAAAATAGGCTTCATCTCCGGTTTTATAAACCCGTTCCCGACCCACTGGAGTCTCTATCCAAATAAATCTTTCTTCATTCATGTCCGGTAAAGCGAAATAACCTTTAGCCACACCGGCTCCCCCAATATATATTTCACCAACATTTTGATCCCTAACCGGTTTTTTGTTTTTATCTAAAATAAATAATTTAACGTGAGGAAAAGGTTTCCCTATAGGAACAAGCATATTATCTGGTAAAGATGCCATGTCCTCTATGCCATTAAAATAAGTGCTATCAATGGTACCTTCAGTTAAGCCATAAGAATTAATGACACAGGTTTCCAAACCGCAGCCTTTTTGGGTCCTCCGATATTCTTTCATCGTCCACTGATCAGAACCGCAAATTAATAGGCGAAACATAGATAGAGAAACTTGCTCTTTTTCAACATAGCTAAGCAACCGGTTCAAAGTTGCTGGAACAAATTCAGCAAAATTTATTTTTTGAGCTTTAATTAATGAATAAAGGCCAGCCGGATTTAATAATGTTTCTTTAGTACAAAGTATTAAGCTGCCACCAGAGCATAATGCTCTAACCCAATCGCCCGTAAACACATCAAAGGCAAAATGAGCCATTTGCAAATGACGGTCTGCGGGAGTCAGTCCATAGATTTTTTTCCATGACTGAAATGTTGCTATTAAATTTTGATGGGAAACAATAACTCCTTTAGGTTTGCCGGTAGTTCCAGAAGTATAGATAATATAAGCTACATCATGAGTTGACTTAAGCTCTGTTAAATTTAATTCAGAAAATTGGGCGGATAAAGTGATCAAGTGTTCTAAGTGAACACGAATTATTTTTTCCGTACGTAAAGAATTATATTTGGATTGAGTCACAATAAGAGTGCTCTGAATATCTGACAAAATAGCCAGTATAGTTTTTTCGGGCATTTCAGGATTGATAGGCACATAAACCGCCCCGGCTTTCAATATAGCGATAATAGCGATCATCGTTTCAATGGTTTTATCAGCAATAATGGGAATATATTGACCAGGCTTTATTCCAGTATGGATAAGATAGCGAGCGAGTTGATTGGAACGTTTATTCAATATTTCATAGGTTATTTGATCTGAATTTAACGAAACAGCACATTGATTAGGGTGATGTTCCACAATTTTTTCAAACAAATGACTAATTCTAGACACTACTCTTAACTCCTCTATTGATAATATGTTTTCTAAATTAATTGCAGTAAATCAGATGGCGATTGAAAAAAATTTACCTGTGGAAACATTGACAGACAAAGAAATAAGTATTGTTAAGAAAGCCATCAGTTCTATTAGCAGAAAAGTGGATCAATCTAACGTGATAATTAATATGCTGCTCACTAAGTTACAGAGCATGCACTTCCAGTTTTCAGAATTTTCTCTATGTTCGGCTCGCGACTGTATTCAGAATGCGATCAAAGAATTTATCTTACCTGAAAATATGATTGATAAACTCACTTTTAAGGAAAATAAAGACTTTCAATTTATGGGGAATAGCACTTTAATCCAGTAAACAGGTTTCCGCTAAACTTATCCTGGAGCAACATCACCTCTCCAGTTTTGACACCATCTCATGTATTTTCGACACTTGAACGACGGTTCACGTTTGTTCGTCTTCTTGATCTTCACCTGACACCTTGCTGTGCCTTTTCTGTAACGCTCACGACCGTAGCTTTTGACTACAGCCGCTTACAGTGGTTTGCAGCCAATTCCTGTAAATCGACTGCGAAGGGCCCACCTTCATCTTCCATACCGCTTGCTGCGGCACACTGATGTCCTTTACTCAGGTTAAATCCCACTTAGTCTATGCTTTTCCAATACCTAATCTCACTCAACGTATATTCCCCTTCTTGCTCTAATTTGGTTTCACCACGGCTAATAAAGCCTAAATTTTCATAAAAATTCCTAGCTTGTATATTACTATCAAGCACCCAGGCATAAATACTTTTATAACCATCCTTTATTATTTCTTCAATTGCAGCTCGTAAAAGTAATTTACCAAGGCCTTTTCTCCATTTATTGGGATTTAGATAAATTGCAGTAATCTCAGCCACACTAGAAGAATCAATATCTTGATCGCGACCAGAACAAAAACTAACAAAGCCAACGATCTGTTGTTTCTGTTCTAATACAAGAACTTTAGCTGTATTATTTAATAGTGATAGCCATAGGTCTTCCCTATCATTCACAGATAAATTGTCCAATATTTTTTCTGGAATGTGACCACGGTAAATAACTTTCCATGATGCTACATGAACAGAGGCGATAGCTTTAGCGTCTGAAACACTGGCAAAACGGATGATAGTCATAATATTTTCCTCTGAAATTTAACTAGTTTTCGCTTTGATGGTCAGCAATGACTTCTTTTATAATTTGCCAAGCCAGTGTAGCTTCGATAGCATTTCCTCCTGTGATGCCTGCAGCGATGACTAACGCTTTCCATAACGTCCAAGCACGGCCGCGGGCCCATGTGTTAGCATCCAGCGCAAGAAGCGTACGAAAAATTTCCCGGCTTTCACCCTTGAAGAATGTCCAGGCAATCGCCAAATCACAGGCAGGATCGCCAACAGCAAGCTGTCCAAAATCAATGACGGCACAAAGCTGCCCATTCCTCACCAATAAATTACCTCGGCTGATGTCGCCATGCACCCATACAGGTGGTTGATTCCAATCAGTTGCGAGGGCTGTTTCCCATAGTTCTGTTGCCACGACAACATCTATCTTATCCTTTAGAATGGCAAGTGCTTGCCGCGTTTCAGCATCATACGTTGCTAAACTGCCACCCCGATAGAAACTATGTAGCCCTGGTGATGGCCCATCCGCAGTGTCAATTCGCTGCAATACGAAGAGGAATTCCGCAAGGCTAGTCGCAAAGTGGTCTAAATCAGAAATAGACGCACTTACTGCACTATCCCCTGGAAGCCACTGATAGATCGACCACTGCCAAGGATATTCTTCCGTTGGCTTTCCAATGGCTAGAGGCACTGGAATCGGAAGAGGCAATAAAGGCGCTAGTTTTGGCAGCCACCGTTGTTCTTTTTCTACTTGTAGCGCATAGTCTGCGGCACTTGGCATACGCACAAGCATATCCTGGCCCAGATGAAATGTCCTGTTGTCCCAGCCACTGACTGCAACTGGCCAAATAGGAAGATCCTTCCACTGAGGAAATTGAGTGGTCACTAAGTGACGCACCAGTGCTTCATCTATAATCACTTGTTTCATTGCTATCTTTTCATTCTTTTTGGGCGACCCATACAGTGGCCTCACCACATTCAGGATCATTCACTTTATGTACTAATATTTTAAAATTACACTCTGAAAGTATGCGAGTATATTCTTCAGAAGAAAGTGAAGCATGATATAAATCATGCCCACCATTATCGCCCCAAACTTCACCATACTCAGTACCAGATGTGAATATCAGCAGCCCCTCTTCTTTTACTAAAGCAGCTAGCGATCTTAATGTAGTTCGTTGATCATCGTGAGGTAAATGAAAAAAGCTGTGCCAGGCAATAACCGCATCGAATTTTTCTTGCAAATTTAAAGTACGCATATCAGCAAGCAACCATTTTGCATCTGGAAACCGTTGCTTACATAAATCAATCATTTTTTTACTCGCATCAATGCCAGTTAGCTTATAACCTTGCGTAATTAAAAACTGCGCTATAGGCTCGCCAGTGCCGCAACCAACGTCTAATACTTCACCTCCTGCTGGAATATATTTTTGAAGTAGATCTAAATAAAACTTCTCCATGGTCAGTTCTTTACTACGATGCGCGTCGAACCAATCACTAATTTCATTATAAACAAGTGTTCTGGTCAAGTAAAAATAGACACTTTTTTAAGAAAATTTTTCAATCGGGGTA
>CBFGTC010000002.1:0-250334 GCA_965651935.1 uncultured bacterium | reverse complement strand
GCAAAATCAATCACATTGATCCTAGAAGCTATTTAACTGATGTCTTGAAGCAGACCCATAAAATGCGCCGTAGACAAGTCGATCCGGTTTCTCTACTTCCGCAGTTCATCGACAAAAATCTTTTAAAAAATCAATAGCATTTTTAGGTGGGATTTTTAGGGCCTTACCCTTCGCCAGATTTACGCGGGTTTTAGTCGCCGTTTACAGCAAATCAACATTTTTATGAAAGCGGTTCGTCAACATTGGCAAATCGAAGTCGATTTACACTGGTCACTCGATGTGAGTTTCCGTGAAGACTTGAATCAATCTCGTATGGGACATTCTGCTGAAAATTTAGCGCTGGTGAGACGGATAGCTCTGAATCTTCTTAAGCAAGAATCTACTCATCAATATAGCATCAGCTGTCGTCGCAAAAAACCGCTGGGTGGGATCATCAATATTTACTCAAAGTATTGACCGCTGATCAACGCTTTAAATAAAAAATTAACTCTCTGACATTCATGTTTTAGTTTTTCTTGCAGATACTTTGAGGTTAGTTGGAGTTATTTTTAAAAAAACGAATCTTCTTACCTGTCCAACACATTTATTTTTAAAAAAACTCTTAATAATTAGATTTTTTTACACTAATACTTCAGATAAAAATTATTTGTGGAAAAGTTCTTGAAAAATCCTTCTAGGATTTATTTCAATGCGATTGCCATGCGGTTAGCCGATCTTTTTCTATCTCTATAAGCAAAAATTCGACTTTATGGAATTTGATTAAATATTATTAAAATAGCGTCTTCCATAATTTTTCTAATATAATAAAATTATAATCTATTAAGTCAAAATTTACCCCACTTTTAAAGCTGTAGTAATTTTCGGCTCTTCATTAAAAATATCGCAGAATTCATGAAAACCACCAGAATTTTCAGCAATCCATCGTTCATCTTGAAAATTATCAATAACTTTCTTGGAGAAATTATCAAAAATTCGATGCTTAATACACTCTTCTACTATGAATTTTTGAGATTTTGGATCGAGCATATAATTCCCACCCTCTCTTAGAATATGAGGTTTTTTAAAAAACTCCACAGCTTGTAAAACACCCGCTAATACTAAAGCGCGCGTTAATTGAATTTTTTGTGGAGAGACGGACTCGCCTGATTCATCAAAATTAATGGGAAATCCCCCTCTTAATATATGAATTATAGCGCCCATTTCATTTTTGTATTCAATGTCATTAAGAGGTGTGGCAGCCACCTTCCCATTATGTTTACGCTGAACTAGTTGTAATAATGATAAAAATTCTTTATCTTCGGAAGAGCAACTTATAAACGTTTTATCCTTTGGGCTAAGACGGATAAAATCAATCGACTTAGTAATGTCCTGCCCCGAACATCCAAAAATATAATCCGCGAACGCTATTACCGAAGCAAGCTCATTAGTAATGATACCCCCTTTTATCCCTTTCAATTGGTTAACGTCTTGGTCATAAACAATTACTTTATGACCCATTGCTAAAAGCTTGTTGGCTACTGCCTTTCCTATTGCACCACACCCTACTACACCGCAGGTTAGGTTATTATTTTTGATAGGGATTAACGGCGATAATTTTTCAACAACTGCTTCCGCGATAAAAGGAGATTCCAGAATTTTTTTAGCGGCGCAAGAAGCAACTTCAATAATAGGAAATGGCAATCCCATCGTATTGGGATTTATTAGTCCCGCAGTAGTTTTTTCAATCCCAATCACATTAAAGTCTTCCAATATAGGCGCTGGAATAAACGCTAAAGCATGACCACCATGGTCCATGATTATAAGGTTATCAACGGTATTACCCTTCTTTGACTTCAAATCATTCATGACTTTATACCACAGATAATTAATGTCACGGGTAAAACTATGAGAAAATTTGCCTAATCCTATTTGAGCAGAACAAGATTGATAATGCACTCCTAATCCGATGGTTTTGGCAACTACCTCTTTACATTCTGAATAATGCTTGTCTAAAACAAAAGTATTTTGAGGAGATACACCTAACTCAAAATTAGCGCGCAGCACGGGCAAAGAAGAATATAAAGCATGATGAATATAAACAATGGCTATTCTTTTTAACAATAATGTGTTTGAATTTGCCAATATGCGTTTAACCAATGCATCCAATACAGGTAAATGGAATGATGCCGAGGTAGAAAAAGAGCTTTTTCGGGGCCAAAAGGATGAAGCTCTGGAATTATTTAAGTTTCTGTTATATAATGAAAAACTAGCTTTAGTGAGCGGGGATTTAAATAAAGTGTATTGCAATAGCTTTGACATTCACTAGCTCCTCAATTTGTGTTTTAAAAATACATCTTTCATATAAATCTATCCGTTTTATTTAAGCTATATTATCATGGTAATAAGCCAAATTATCAATCATTAAATTATGCTTTCATGGCTTGTAAAATCAAAAAAGAATTCAAATTTTAAAATTACAACCAATTGAGACAATGATTGCGAGAAATTTACTCTACTGTATAATATAGAAATTTGGTTATTGAAACAAGTTTTGATTTATGTTCAATATGGATAAAAAATGGGGGGAAATTTAAATGCGTCCGCGAATTTTAAAAACGAAGGGAATATTTAACTCATCACTCCTGCTGATAAATAAATGTAACTCATATCAAAATTTGCAATCTCGCACCATCTCCTTGCCCTGGTCTTTTCCAAAGCCCTATAAAACTTCATCTCATTCAATGACGCATAATAAATACGCGCCCACAACTCGATTTTTTGATGTGATCAATAAATATAAGAAAGAGGCGATTTACTTATCTTTTATGGATACTATCAGCAATGAAAATAAACTAAAAAAAGTATTGTACGATATTAATTACTACCCAGAGGGAAACTATTTGCAAGATCATTTTATCTATTGGCTAAGTGCTTACGCTAATCAATCAAGAGACTTTTTACAAGGTTATTTCTCCGGTTTTTACGATTTAACTCTCTTATGCAAAAATTTTATTAATTTTTGCTTTAAAAATAGTATTTTTTTAGATGAAAACAAGACTTTGCAATCCTTTAATTATCATAATGAGTTATCAGATACTGCACTAAAACAGAAATTGTTAAAAATCATACCCAAAGAGCGGATCAATATTTTAGGTTTTGGATTAGATGAAGGTTATTATGAAAAAAATCTCTCCAAGTTTCTAATAAATCATGGCATTGCCAAAACTGTAAACATCTATGGTTTTGACCCTTATGCCCTGAAAACCCCCAATATTGAATATTTGATGCCCAATCAAATAGACTCGGATACGACACCCAAATTTGATGTTGTGATTGCTCGATGGGTTTTACATCATGTGGCTCTACAACATCGCTGGAAGGACTTGATAAACTGTATTAATCATTGTAATTCCGGTGCTATGGTCTTAATCGTGGAGCATGGTTTTTTAAAAAAATCGCCCTCTTTTGCAGATAAAAAGCTTTATTATCTTTTAAATGCTACTTTTGATATTATTGCTAATATTGGGTTAAGGCCTCGTTATTTTACCAGTACAGCACCGGATTTAGGTGCTAATTTTTTTATCCGATATTTAGAACCTGAAGATTTTAACGCTATCAAAAATAGTGTATCTCTTCAAATTACACAGGATATTTTTGAGATAGGTCCAAGCTTTCCTAATCAAACTATTTGTAGTATGTCTTTAAAGTAGACCTTCCCACTGAAGTTTAATTGTTAAAATAACTGTAAGGAGATTGGAAAATGGGGCAGAGAGAAAAATCTGTCGAGGATGAAATTGCCAAATTAAAAAATATTATCGTTGAGAAAAAAGCAGAAATTTTTGGCCTAAAAAGCATCATTGATAATGTGCCTGGCGATGTTTATTGGAAAAATAAAGAAGGCGTTTATACAGGTATCAATATTACAGGAAGTGAAAGCCTTCGAAAAATGGGCTTTACTTGGAAACAAAAGGATATTGTTGGAAAAACAGATTATGATTTGTATGATAAGAAAACAGCAGATATATTCAGGGCAAATGATTTAAAAATTATGAAATCAGGAGTTGAAAGCTTAAGAGAGGAAGAGGCAATTTTACCTTCTGGTGAAAAAATAGTGCAGTTATCAACTAAGCGGCCATTATGGGATGAACAGGGTAACGTGGTCGGTATTGTAGGTAATACTATTGACATAACTTATCTTAAAGAGATAGAAGAAAATTTACGTGCGGCCAAGGAAAAAGCTGAAAAAGCACATAAGGCTGAAAAGGAGCTCCGTAAGGTTCAATATCAATTAGAAGGCGCCAAGCTTATCAGTAGTTCCATTGCACATGAAATCCGCACACCATTAGCTACAATAAAATCTGGAACGCACGGTCTTGATTATATGTTTTCCAGGTTAATAGCCATTAATCAATATGCATGTGATGAGAATTTGCCCATTGACACACTTACTGATAAAGAAATCGAAGGTATCAAGAATGCAATTGACTCGATTAGTAAAAAAGTAGATCAATCAAATGTCATTATTAATATGCTTTTGACTAAATTACAAAGCATAAATTTTGAATTTTCTGAATTTACAAACTGTTCCGCCAGTGAATGTATACAGAACGCTATCAACGAATTTATTCTGCCTGACAATATAGCTGACAAGCTTAACTTCAAGAAAGATAATGACTTTCAGTTTTCAGGTAATGCTATTTTAATTATGCATGTTATTATGAATCTACTTAAAAATGCAATTTTTTATATCTTAAAAGCAGATAAAGGTGAAATTACTATATGGCTTGAACGACATAAAAAAATTAACGAAATTCATTTTAAAGATACTGCTACAGGTATTTCTCAAAAAATCTTACCTCGCATATTTGACTCTTTTTTTACCACTGAAACATCTACGGGTACTGGAGTAGGTCTAGCTTTTAGCAAAATGGTAATGCAGTCTCATAAAGGAAACATTATTTGTTTATCCCAAGAAGGGGAATATACCGAGTTTATACTTTCATTTCCCCAATTGGACAATTAATAATTTTAAGTATACTATTTGTTTAGAGGAATTTAGAATTTTTAAAATATTAATATAAACAAGGAGTTAAGCATGCCCTCCATTGCTTGTTGTAGTTTCCCTACCACATTACTTATATTAGATGATGACCGAGATTTGCTCAAAAGTATTCAGTTCGCATTCTCCGGTAAATATAAGTGTATTTGTACCACCAATCCGGTAGAGGCACATGATATTTTAAGTAAGAATCGCGGATGGACAACTTGTTTGTTAGAAAAAGGGATTTCACAAGTATTTGCTGAAGAAGATCCCTCACTTTTTTCCCTAAGCATGGATGTTTTATTGCTTAAAAAACAAATTCACAATCCAAATAGATTTAAGCATATTGCAATCGCAATTGTCGACTATGACATGCCAAAAAAAAATGGTTTAGAATTTATTCAAGAACTCGAGGATTCACAAATAAAAGTAATCATGTTAACAGGCAAAGCCAGCCAAGAGACAGTGATTGCGGCTTTTAATGATAGAAAAATCCATCGCTATGTGTCGAAAGGGGATGTCGATTATATAGGTAAAATTTCTAAATATATTAACGAACTGCAATCTGAATTTTTTCTCGATTTTTCAAAATTTATTTTGGATGCACTGAAAGAAAGTGGAAATAGAGTCTTTGAAAACAAATCATTTATTGATGAATTTAATAAAATCGTTCTTGAAAATAGAATTGTTGAATATTATCTTCTAGATGAATCAGGTAGCTTTATATTGCTAGACGCTACAGCACAAAATCAAATTTGGTTTATTGTTAAATCCAAAGATGAAATGGAGCATTTTTATGAAATTACCTCAGACGACCCCGAGATGAAGACGCCTGCAGATGTGGTAGAGGGTTTAAAGAATCGTACACTATTAACACACTTTAAAACAAAGCATGAAAAAATTGCTCCTGTAACATCTTGGCATTTCCTTAAAGCTCAACCATTAGATGAAAAAAATCAATATTTTTATGCTATTACTAAAAACGATAAATACTTTCAGATAGATTCTTCAAAAATCAGGTCGTATAATGACTTTCTAAAGCAAGGTTAGTTAACTTCCTTGATTAAATTTTTAAGAAATGTTTGTATTTTTTAAGTCTAATCTTTTTTTAAAATTATTTACTCAAAATTAACACAGGAAAATAATTTTTGTGAATGGAACAAATATTATTTTTTTATATGAAAGCCTCAAAAATTTGAAAAATGATTTCTTTGTACTATATCAAGGAATTGTGTAAAAATAATTTATCTTTCTTTTAAAAATCATATTGTTGGCTTTATTGTGTAATTCCATTCGCCATGAAATTTATTTTTATCGATATTTATTTTTTCCATTCCTCTTTTGAAACCTTAATTCCTTTTTTGTAAGTTTTTTTATGCAACCTTGCTTGTACAGTCAGACCCGCTTTTGTTTTAGTGGCAGCTATTAAATTGATGATTGTTTGATATGTTAAAAGTGGTTTGTTTAAAGTGGGCGAAAAATCTAGACCAAAATTTTTAAAAAATCAGATAGTAAAATTTCCACCTTTTTTAGTTGTTGTCAATATACCCTTTTGCTAAAATTCACATCACGGCACAGCCAGAAGTGGCGATGACCGTGGCATGATTGAGGGCATCTTCATGGATGCCCTAATCCATTGCCTTTACCCGAATCACGTCCCTAAATACTTCGGGGTTTGGGGTAGAGACCCAATTAAAATCATTATGCCGCAGGCATTCTTTTCAAGTCAAATACACCGACGCCGGTGTTTTCCCTTGAATTCCTTGATGTGGCCGCTCGTAATTGTAAAAATTAAAATACTTGGCCAATCCTTTGCGAACCTCTTTAACCGTTTCCCATTCATACAAATAAATGCATTCATATTTAACACTGCGCCAAAGTCTTTCAACAAACACATTATCCAAAGCGCGTCCTTTTCCATCCATACTAATTTGGATAGACTCATTCAGCAATAATCGTGTAAACCCTTCGATCGCATATCACGCAATAAATAGGGGTACACTTTATGCCGTGGGTGCGCTTGGCTGGTATGCGGCCCAGGGCATACCGCCTGTAACCCTAAGTGCTCATAAATACTCCGTATTTTTGAGCGTCCGACAGAATATCCCTTTAATCTCAGATAATTCACCATTTGGCGACTACCAAAATAGGGGTGTTCGGCGTAAATTTCATCGACTATCCTCATTAAATAGAGCGTTTCTTCATCCAGCGGCTTTGGATTATAATAATAACTCGACCGATTGACTCCTAATATTTCGCACTGTTTCCGTAAGCTCAGACCTGGATGATTAGGCGCCAAAAATTGACGGTGATCTTCATTCAAACAAATCAGATTTTTTTTTCAGAAAGTCATTTTCTACTTTCAATTGGCCAATTTGTTGGTAAAGCTGGGATAGTTTTCCCTCATAATCATTGACTAACGCTGAGACCTCCAATTTATTTGAAAAAGCCGCCTGGAGATAGTCTAAAGCCTGCTTTCTCCATTTATTGATTTGTGTCGCGTATACGTGATATTTCGAACTAATCTGTGCTTGTGTTAATTCTCCTTTTATCGACTCTAATGCAATCTTATATTTTTCCAATGTACTGAATTTACGTTTTGTACTCATTTCTCCCCCTACATTTTGAGGCAGAAATTCTATCTCATTTTCTCATTCTTTTGGTCCAATTTTGCCAGACCACTATAGTAATCAAGAATATAATAAAAGGAATCAACCATTATTTTGTTAGGTTATCCTAACTAGGTTAAAAATGCCCCTTAAATGGGGTTGAGTCCTTTTATTCGAATTAATTGAAAACAGGAGAATCATCAGAATTAATATCGGGAGAATCGAATAACTGTGCACTAGTAATTTTCTCTTTCGGATGGATTTTTAACAATTTAGTATTGATTAACTCAAAAAAAGGTTGATTTTTTTCTGCAAATCTTTCATTAAATTGCCGAATTTCTTTATCGGAGACTCCATGATTTCTCATATACTCAATGATCATCTGACCAGCCCTTTGAGCAATGCACCAAATTTTTATCATATTTATTTTTAAAGATTGGCAATGATAACAGGCAGGAATAGCATTTATCATAAAAGGTAATGAAGGTTTGGTACTTGGGTAAAACTTCAGATGAACTGCAACCATCCCTGTTATTTTCATCGCATTTCCATATTTGAAAAATTTTTTAGCTAAAAAGGAAGTCATGGTTTTTTCGGCACAAGGCTTAACAAGCAAATCCGCAGTGACTTTTAATTCATGCAATATATTATTTACTTGAATAATAGATTTATTATTACGAAATTGGAATATTACTTTATTTGCTGGATTAAAATTTAATGCCACGCATATTTCCAAAAGAATATGATTTAGCTTCTCGATTCTTTCAGGATTTGGAAAATGTCCTGATAAGGTGATATAACAACGAGGTTTATGTTCGGTGTTTTTTGTCGACGCAAATAATAAGCATTTTGGATTTTTATTCTCGTCCTCCAAGGTTTCTTCAATGATTTTTTTTGCTTCTTCATTTTTAAATAATTCTTCAAAAAAGATCATTGCAGCAGATTCGACCTCTTGCGTTTCATCAAAAATATAGTTAGCTGCATTTGAAACAACTCCTAACTCCATGTACTGAAAATTTTTAGTAAAGTTTTTATTTTGAACTTTTTTTATAGCTTCTACAAAACTTTGAGATTTTGATTTACCCACGAAATAATTAGAATTCAAAGCACCCCATGAATGAGCTTTTTTATGGGTACCGGAAACTGTTTCCCATGAAGCTTGATCTTGGTCTTCCTCGATCGGTGGCAAATGAACTAAAGATGAACTCAAAGGGTTTAAAGCATCACACGCAAATTCTGAATCTGCATCTTTTTTTTTAATAGGAATTTTTAGTCTATCCTTTAGCAATTCAATCAAATCTTGATTCATTAGCTTTTCCTATTTAATTAAATGTATCGCCATAAAGCAAACTCTAAGTTGAAAATTACAATCATTTCTATACACTTCATTTTTAGTTAACAAAACAAGGCGGCAAACAAAATATTCTAGAATTATAGCACGAACACTTGCGTAATGTCATTGTAATATGTGAGCGTTGACATCATCCCTTAACGTCAGCCTAATTAAACTATTTTTAAACAATTATTGTCCCTAAAAATGATATCGTAAAAAAAAGAATCAGAATAATCTTTTTTTGAATAATTTTTTAACTACAAGATTTAATATTAAAATTAATTTAAAATTTAATTTGAAAATTTTACATAGTTATGCTGTAATGCCCATTATTCAAATGGATCATTTAATGCATTGAGGCAATAAGTGATACATATTAAAAATATTTGATCACTAACACTAAGATATTCACATGACATTTAAAAATTTTACCTCTGATTTTTCCGACGCCGTAAGGAAATTTTCCAATAAACCAGCAATCATAACGGATTCTGATTACATTACTTATCAAGAATTACACGAATTGTCCAATTATTTTGCGCAATGTATTTTAAATCATGGCGTTGCTGCGGAAGAGATCATCCCCATAGTATTTGAACGCTCTATTGATATGATTACGGCTATGCTGGCCATTCTTAAAAGTGGTTGCGCTTTTTTGCCGATCAATCCACTGACTCCTTGCGAAAGACAATTATTTATTTCCAATGATACGAATGCTCGAATTTTTTTGACTAATGATCCCTCTTTAATCCGCATATCACGGCCAAATATGGTGATTATTAATTTAAAGGATAAAATAAAATCCAGTTTAGAAATCACCCCTTCCATCAAAAGAAATAATCTGGCTTATGTCATGTATACCTCTGGAAGTACCGGCGATCCTAA
Source organism: uncultured bacterium (assembly GCA_965651935.1). Taxonomy (GTDB): domain Bacteria; phylum Pseudomonadota; class Gammaproteobacteria; order Coxiellales; family Coxiellaceae; genus JAFEDN01. The sequence goes on along the minus strand of CBFGTC010000002.1, from coordinate 240,487 downwards.
AGGAGTTATGATTGAACATGACTCAATGATGAACTTATTTTTAAGTCTAATTGAAAAACTTCACCTTAACGAATCAGAAAGAGTATTAGCACTTACGGACTATACTTTTGATATTTCATTGATCGAACTGCTTCTCCCTTTAACAATGGGAGCAACGATTGTCTTGACAAGTCAAGGCACAATTGCGGACGGTTCCAAAATAAAAAAATATTTAACTCAATACGATATTTCTTTAATGCAAGCCACTCCCATTAGCTGGCAAATATTATTAAAACACGAATGGCACAATAATGGCCTATTAAAAATCTTAATTGGCGGAGAAAAACTGTCGACTCGATTAGCCAATGCACTAAATTATCAAAAAGGCAATATTTTTAATATGTATGGGCCCACTGAAACAAGCATGTGGTCTATGTATTACCGATTAGAACAACCATTAGTCTCTCATTCAGTTCCATTGGGGGAAGCTTTAGCGAATACCACGATTTATTTATTAGATGAAAATTTTAACCCAGTCCCACCTGGTAAAGAGGGACAGATTTGCATTGGTGGACAAGGCTTAGCCAGAGGTTATTTAAATAATCCTGCGCTCACTCATGAAAAATTTATTATCCATCCTGAGTCAGGAGAACGTTTATATCAAACTGGTGACTTAGCGGTGCTTGATAAGGACAATTTAATTTATTATATAGGCCGTCGCGATGATCAATTTAAGTTAAATGGCATCCGTATTGAGTCAGGCGAGATAGAAAAGTTTATTGAACAAGAAACTTTTGTTAAAAAAGCCATTGTCAAAATTCACGAACAAGATAATTATTTTAAAGTCTTATCTGCCTATATTGAAATAGATGAAGCCAAAGCATTTAATTCTTGTTCAGATATAATTGAGGATATTTCAATCAATCCCATTAAAAATATCTATAATTCCATTTATTGCCAAGCCAGTGCTTATGAGAATGAATTAATTAATAATTCCGGCTGGCATAGCACGTTTACAGGACAAGCATTACTGCCACAAGAATTGAAGGAATCTTATCAATTCCTGGAATCCACTATTTCAAAATCTGATTTAAGCGCTGTATTAGAAATAGGCTCAGGCGCTGGTTCTCTTTTAAAAACCTTTATTGATAAGGTTGGTAAATATACGGTGGTAGAAATTTCAGAACAATCAATTAATTATATTAAAAATCAACTCTCTGCCACACAGCTTGAAAAAATCACGTTTAAAAATCAATCTATTATTGATATCAATGAAGAAAAAAATTATAGTTGCGTCATTATCAATTCCGTTATCCAGTATCTACCTTCAATCAATTATTTAATAACATCATTAAAGAAGATAATCAAAGCCTGTGCAGACGCTTGCACTATTATCATTGGTGATGTGCGGTCTCTGGAATTAATGGAAGTTTTTTTATTGAAAAAAAATAACAAGCCCACCTATTATAGAAATAGAGAAGGCGAAATTGTATTATCTCCGAATTTTTTTATTGCTTTAAAAGATGAAATTCCGGAAATTTCTGCGGTTGATATTGCAGTGAAAAGTGGCGTTTATGAAAATGAACTCAATTATTTTCGTTATGATGTTATTCTGCATATTAACAAACCCATTTTATTCCAAACTCCTATTATCGTTAATTATGATCACAATTTTGATCTACCCGGATTTCAGAATTTGCTTAAAAAAAATGCCGAGACTCCTTTAATTCTAAAAAATATTCCTAATTCAGCAATCATTAAAATGCTTGATAATTTAGAAAGTCAACATCCTCTATTGGTTAAAAAAAATCTAACTGAATACAGACCAGGGTTAATAACAGAAATAGATACTCATAAGATCAATTATATTTTAACAAATTATTTTGAAAATCATGAAAAATTTATTCATTATGATTCGGAAAACCCAATATCAAAATTAGAGATATATTTTTATCCTAAATCTCAAAAAATGATTCGCGTCCATCCAAATAAACCAGCCTTTTCTTATCCGCATTATGGCCGTGAACCCTTTAATCCCCGATTACAAGAATTTTGTTTTAACAAAATCAAATATAATCTAGCACAACATTTAATTTCTTGGATTAGGCCTTCTGTCTATATTTGGGTTGAAAAATGGCCGCTGACCACTAATGGAAAAATTGATAAAAAATCTTTAGAATTTAAACAATTGCTAGAAAGAAAATCTAATAACGAAGACACTCTTTTATCGCATCTACAAAAAATTTGGGAAAACACTACCGGTAATTATTCTGAAATTACCCGAAGTTTTGAAGAGCAAGGCGTTTCTTCATTATATTTATACTTTTTTCTGGCAACCATTAATGAAACATACGGCATTAATCTAAGCTATCAAGAGTTAAAAAAATATAATACTCTTTTTAATTTAGCACATTACATTGAGTCATTTAAAAAAGAAACTATATGAGTACACTTTTAGCAGGAAGCACATTAAAGCATCAATCCAAACTGACGCCTTGTGTTATTTTACTCAACAAAGATTATCTTATTATCGATGCTAATGAACCTGCATTGACTGATTTTTTGAAAATACCCAAAAAAGATATCCTTCATCAGTCCCTCCTTGACCTATTAGTAGGAAAAGATTTTGATGTGCTGTCTTTAAAAGACGCCTTACAATACAGCGAAATTTTGTCTTCTTGTGAAATTAAAGTTTGTCATTCTCAAAAAAATATAAAATATGACATGACTATTTCTTGTTTAAATTTAGAAAATAAATATTTTTCTATTATTTTAAAAAAAAGTGTTAATCGCTCTTACAATAATCTCAAAGCCTATATGGATGCAATAATTAATAATTTACCCGGCGCAGTATATTGGAAAGACACTCAAGGCCATTATTTGGGTTGTAATAGACACGTGGCGCAAATGGCCGGCTATGATAATGTAGAAGACATGATTGGCAAGACTGACTATGACTTATGTTGGAATGAATTTGCTGACAAATGGCAGACTTTAGATCAAGAGGTGATTGAAAAAGGGAAAACTATATATAGCGAAGAAAAAGCCAAACTTGCGGATGGCAGGATTATTACAGAATTAACCTACAAAACTCCATTACGAGATGAATTCGGTCAAGTGGTAGGCATCATTGGGACATCTTTAGATATCACCGAAAAAAAAGAATTAGAGCAAAAATTAATTGAAGCGAAAGAAAAAGCCGAAAAAGCGCAAAAAGCCGAAGATGAATTAAAAAAAACTCAATATCAATTAGAGGGAGCTAAGTTAATCAGCGGATCCATAGCACATGAGATCCGCACGCCTTTAGCCACCATTAAATCAGGAATATATGGAATTGAAACTACCTTTTTAAAGCTACTTGAAATTAATCGATATGCCGTGGAGAACAATTTAGAAGTCGAAACCATTACCGAAAATGAAATAGCAAGCGCCAAAAAGGCCATTCATTCTATTAATAAAAAGGTAGAGCAATCTAACGTCATTATTAATATGCTATTAACAAAATTGCAAAGTATTCATTTTGAATTTTCAACTAACCATATTTGTTCTGCCTTAAAATGTATAGACAGTGCCATAGATGAATTTAAAGCGCCCGATAACATGATTAATACATTAAATTTGAAAAATGATAAGGATTTTAAATTCAAAGGTAATAGCACCTTAGTGATCCATGTCATCATGAATCTACTAAAAAATGCCATTTTTTATATTTTAAAAGCCGGCAAGGGTGAAATCACGATATGGTTAGAGCAACATAACGAGTTCAACGAGATTCATTTTAAGGATACTGGCGCCGGCATTTCCCCTCATGTTTTGCCGCGAATATTTGATTCATTTTTTACGACTGAATCATCTACCGGCACTGGCGTAGGTTTGGCTTTCAGTAAAATGGTCATGCAATCCCACCAAGGTAAAATTGATTGCCTATCAGAACAGGGTGAATACACTGAATTCATACTATCATTCCCCAAACTGGACAAAGAACAAGCTTAGAGATAGTATTGTGTCAGAAACAAGGAGTGAATATGTCGACTATTGCTTCATGCAGTTTCCCTACTACCTTACTCGTTTTGGATGATGACCAAGATTTATTAGAAAATATTCGATATGCATTATCGATTAATAAATATAAATGCATTTGCACCAGTGACCCCTTTGAAGCTTATCAGATCTTAGACAAGAACCGCGCCTGGACAAAATCGTTGTTGAAAAAGGGAATTTCACAAGTTTACCAAAATAATGACCCTGCATTTTTTTCTGTCAGCATGGATGTATCATTGCTTAAAAAGCAAGTTTTTAATCATGATCGCTTTAATAATATTGCCATTGCCATAGTAGATTTCGACATGCCGAAGAAAAACGGCTTAGAATTTATCCGCGAATTAAATGACCCGCATATTAAAGTAATCATGTTAACGGGTAAGGCCACTCATAACACGGTAATTCAAGCATTCAATAAAAAAGAAATCCATCATTATGTCTCTAAGGGCGACCCGGATTATTTAAAAAAAGTGAATCAATACATTAGTCAGCTTCATGCGGAATTTTTCTTTAATTTTTCAAAATTTATTTTAGATTCCCTTGGCGAAACCGAAAATCAAATTTTTACTAACCCCGCGTTTATTAGGCTTTTCAATAAAGTGGTTCGTGAAAATGAGATTACAGAATATTATCTTTTAGATGAATCAGGCAGTTTTTTTATGTTGGATGCAAACGCCAACAATCAGGTTTGGCTTATTGTCAAATCGAAAACTGATTTGCAACATTTTTACGAACTGGCCCAACATGATGCTCAATTGCCAGTAGAAACATTACATAAACTTAAAGATGGTAAAATACTTACCCATTTCAAAGAATTTAATGAAACCTTGACTAGCGCGGACACTTGGCGTTTTCTTGATGCCCAGCCTCTTGACGAAAATGGGGATTTCTATTACGCAATAGTGAAAAACGATAAGTATTTTGAGTTAGAACGCTCACAAATTAAACCCTATCAGGAATTTTTAACACAGCGAAAGTGATCACTTATATTCCAATGTATATACATCGTATCTAAATATTGATATTTAAACTTCGTAAACGTCCTTTGATACCTGCGGGGCAGAGATAGTCTCAAATAAATCTAGTGCTTGTTTTATAAAAAAATTGCTCAAAATCAGCAAATTTTAATATTTGAGTAAGGTTAAATTTAATATCATCAATCTTAGCCTCTATATCCTTATTATCATTAAGCGTAAATTTTATTGAGTTAGAAGAGAGTAGATAACTATAGACAATATATTCAAGGTGTTGAGTAGCTTTATATTTTTCTCTAGGTCCCTGTATTATAGGCCACTTGTCATTAAAGACATTTTATTACACTTACTGTTAAATGATTCACCAAAACCTATCTGTATTATATATGCTATTTATTAATGAACTATTCAATTACTGAAAATTTACTCATTGATATCATCAAAATTGAGGATATTTGCTGTATCGCATGTTGTGATAAACTCGTGATAAAATCTAGCTATGAAAAATCCACTCCTACGCATAATATTGTTATTTTTTTCCTGTTTCTGGATTAATTTAGCTTTAGCTGAAAATCAAAATTACCAAATCGAATTAATTATTTTTTCGCACATCAGTGAATCCGCCTTGCGCTCCGAATATTGGCCAGCCTACCCTCCTCAAATCGCATCACCTCGGGCCTTAGAGCCTACCGATCTCCAACAAATTCCAGAATCGCAATGGGTCTTAAAAAATGAAGAACAATTGCTTAGGCGGCATGATAATTCAATCCTATTGCATTATGCCTGGCAAATATCAGCTAACGACGCCCGCCAAGGCCAAGTTGTCCATTTACAAAGCCCTGAAACAAGCACTGACCAAGAAATCCATGAGTTAGACGGCAGTTTGGGCATACGTTTAGAGAGGTATTTTAATATCCATTTAAATTTGCGCTTTTATATCCCCCTGGCCAATATTGCACAATTCAATTTAACCAATATCGAAACCGCCGATAACCAACCATTTGTTTCGTTTAAATTAAACCGAAACTTACGTATGCGCAGCAATGAATTAAATTACATAGACCATCCGCTGTATGGGGTTTTAATCAAAATTGTGTCTTTATGAAATCACTCAATTTAACAATTTCGAAACGCGCAATTCTTTCCTGGTTCTTATTTGATTGGGCTATCGGACCTTATTCGATACTGATCGTTACCTTTATTTTCTCAACCTATTTTACTGAAAAAGTGGCCATCAATAATATAATCGGCGCCACTCAATGGGGCAAAGCAGCAGGTCTAGGAGGATTATGCGTGGCAATCTTCAGCCCCATCTTTGGCGCCATAGCAGACCATCAGGGCCCGCGAAAACCTTGGTTGTTGGTTTTAACCCCCCTTTTAATTATTGCCTCCGCCTCATTATGGTTTATCAAACCGAACCCCCATTATGCCTATTGTGCTTTAATTATCATAATTATCGGCACCATCGCCCATGAAACCAGTGTGATTTTTTATAATGCCATGCTCAAAGAATTATCACCCCCGGGGTTCTTAGGCAGACTTTCTGGATGGGGATGGGGATTTGGATACTTAGGCGGCGTGCTTGCCTTAATTATCGCGCTCTATTTTTTTATTTTTAATGGTGAGACTTGGTTCAATTTAAACACGGCAACCTCAGAGCAAATCCGAATTTGCGGGCCGTTAGTGGCGGTTTGGGCATTACTTTTTTCTTGGCCTTTATTTGTTTTCACCCCTGATTTGCCCAGCAAACACCTAAGTTTTATTGAAGCCGTGCGCTCTGGGTTAAAAAGTTTAGGGCAAACTTTACGACTTTTGCGTAGCAAATACCGCCGTATTTTATTATTCCTTATTTCCAGAATGCTTTACATTGATGGCATGACAACCATATTTGCTTTCGGAGGAATTTACGCCGCCGGTATGCTAAATATGTCCATGTCTGAAATAATCGAATTTGGCATAAGCATGAACATAGCAGCCGGTCTCGGCGCTGCCATTTTTGGCTGGTTAGACGATGCCTACGGCCCTAAACTGACTATTCTAGTCTCTTTAGTGTTAATGACTTTTTTTGGAATAAATTTATTATTAGTTTATTCCAAACTATTATTTTGGATTTTAGGAATGTGTTTTAGTTTAGGCGTGGGCCCTGCCCAAGCGGCCAGCCGCTCATTTCTGATCCGCATCGCCCCCTCAAATTTAATCACGGAATTATTCGGCTTATATAACTTTTCAGGGAAAGCCACTACTTTTTTAGGACCGTGGATTTTGGCTTTAGTCACTGAGCATTTTTCCAGTCAACGCTTGGGGATGAGCACGGCTTTCATCTTTATGATTACTGGAGGAATTCTTTTGTATTTTGTCAAAAACGGTTAAGAAAGCTATTGAACTTGGCAAATACGATCTGCTAAGTACCCTACTGTGCTGACATAATAATTCGAATCATTCCAGGATTGAAGAACTCTAAAATTATTAAATATCATGAGATATGGGCCTTCACTGCCAGGTTGGATAATGGAAGCGGCCAAGTCTGATGCCGGCCATGGCGCTTCTTTTACTACAACTCCCAAGTTTTGCCACGCGCTAATGGGTTTAACTGTGGTCTTACCTAATAGAGTTTCATCAAAATTTTGCGGCAGCATCACCTCCACCGCCCAAGGCTCACCCGAGCGCCAGCCATTTTTAGCCAAATAGTTGGCAATGGAAGCTAATCCATCCGGCAGATTGGTCCAAATATTTTTTCTGCCACTGCCCGAGTAATCAACTGCGTATTTGAGCCAGCTTGATGGTAAAAATTGCGGATAACCACTCGCTCCTGCCCACTCGCCTTTAAATTCATTTAAATTGACTTCTTTGTCTTGAATCATGTGTAAAGCCAATAATAATTGGTGGCGAAAAAACTCTTTACGTTTACTGGCATAAGCCAAAGTGGCTAAAGAATTGGGCACCGAAAACTTCCCCATAAAATGTCCATATTCCGTTTCCAGACCCCATAAAGCCACAATCACACACGAATTAACGCCATAATGCTGATTGATGCTATTCAATAAAGATTTATTTTTTTGATATTCTGTTCTCCCCGCTTGGATACGCTGGCTGTTGGCGCGGGTCTGACGGTATTCTAAAAAAGTCAGGCGGCGCTCGGGTTGGGTATTATAAAATTTTAAAACAGTAGGATTAGGACCGGGAATGCTTCTAAATACTGTCTCAAAAACATCAGGCTTAATTCCGTCTTGAAGAGCTTCTGCACGAAAACCTTGCACCCAAGCCTGCCATGAATCTTCAACAGAGGCAGAGGCAATTAAACTAAAAAACATCATCAATGCCACAACGGACCGGGCCAAGATTCCTTTCATAAAATCCTCTCCTTAGATTTCAATATTATAATATTAGTATGATAAAATAATAAATGTAGCAAGGAGCATCGTAAGAGAGGGAACTATGTCTGAAATCAAGTCTTCCGGTTTGGCCGGTGTCGTAGCTGGTGAAACCGAAATTGCCACCGTGGGTAAAGAAGGAATAGGATTAAGCTATCGAGGATATAGCATAGAGGACTTATCTTCGAAAGCTCAATTTGAAGAAGTGGCTTATTTACTTATTTACGGTGAATTACCTACTGCCATTCAATTATCCGAATTTCAACAAAATCTGACTCGGCAGCGCAAACTTCCTGATGTTTTAAAACAAGTATTAGAATTAATACCTGCCTCTGCCAATCCTATGGATGTTTTACGCACTGGCTGCTCCTTGCTTGGCGTATTAGAACCGGAATCTCAATCTTGTCAGGGAGCTAAAATCGCTGAACGTTTACTGGCTTTATCTCCAGCCATTTTATTGTACTGGTATCACTATCAAAATAGCGGTCAACGTATTAATACCGAAATCAATTCATTTAACACAGCAGGTTATTTCCTAAAATTACTACACGGTGATAACCCAGAAACACAAGATATCCAAGCTTTAAACACCTCATTGATTTTATATGCTGAACATGAATTTAATGCTTCAACTTTTGCAGCTAGAGTCACCACCGCAACCTTATCTGATTTTTACTCAGCAATTTGTAGCGCCATAGGCACTTTACGCGGGCCGCTCCATGGCGGCGCTAATGAGGAAGCGCTACGACTTATTGAAAGTTTTGAAACACCTGCTCAAGCTGAATCCGGTATCCAGCAAATGCTTAAAGGGAAGAAGCTGATCATGGGATTTGGCCATCGAGTGTATAAAACTTGCGATCCTCGTTCCGATATAATTAAAATCATTGCCAAAGATTTGGCTCATCATAATCATGATCCACAAATATTTGCTATTGCTGAAACGATTGAAGCAATCATGATGGCGAAAAAGCAATTATTCCCTAATTTAGATTTTTATAGCGCTTTGGTGTATTATTTTTGTAAAATCCCTATTCAATTTTTTACTCCTTTATTTGTTTGCGCTCGAACTAGCGGATGGGCCGCTCATATCCTGGAGCAGCGTCGACACAACAAAATTATCCGTCCAATTGCTGAGTATACCGGACCTTCATTACGGACGTTCATTCCCTTAGAAAAAAGGAAATAATATGATCAGCCAAGAAAATATCAGACCCCTGTATGACAAAGAAATACAGGCTATCGCGGATTATGTATGCCATCATAAAATTAATAGTCGTCTAGCCTATGAAACAGCTTATTACGATTTATTGGACTCTTTAGCCTGTGCCTTTATGGCGCTGGCCTTCCCCGCTTGCACTAAATTACTGGGACCAGTGGTCCCTGGAGCACAAATGGCTAAAGGCGCTCGCGTTCCCGGTTTATCTTATAGCTTAGACCCAGCGCAAGCTGCTTTTAATTTAGGCGTGATGGTGCGCTGGCTGGATTATAACGACACCTGGCTAGCTGCCGAGTGGGGCCATCCATCAGACAACCTTGGCGCTCTGCTCAGCGTAATGGATTATTTAAATCGACGCGCCAATCAACCAGCGGAATTTACGATACAGGATTTGTTGACTGCCATGATCAAAGCCCATGAGATTCAGGGAATTCTGGCTCTGGAAAATAGTTTTAACCGAGTGGGATTAGATCACGTTATTCTCGTCAAAGTGGCTAGCACGGCAGTCACCACCCATTTATTAGGCGGCACGTTTGAGCAAGTTTGTAGTGCAATATCACAAGCTTGGATAGACGGCGGCAATTTACGCACCTACCGGCACGCTCCTAATACCGGACCCCGCAAATCCTGGGCGGCGGGAGACGCCACCAGCCGCGCCGTGCGTTTGGCGTTATTGACCCTTGCCGGCGAAATAGGCTACCCCAGTGCATTATCAGCGCCAATATGGGGTTTTTATGATGTGTTTTTTTCTGGCAAACCTTTCATAATGAACCGCGCTTATGATAGCTATATTATGGAGAATATTTTATTTAAAATTGCCTTTCCCGCGGAATTCCATGGGCAAACTGCCGCGGAGGCAGCTATCCAATTATTTCCTTTGGTAAAAGATAAATGGGAGCAAATTAAGGAAGTCCATATTAGCACTCAAGAGTCGGCCATGCGGATTATCAATAAGAAAGGGCCTTTATATAATCCTGCGGACCGAGACCATTGTCTGCAATATATTGTGGCAGTGAGCTTATTATTTGGTAAATTGACCGCGGAATCTTATGAAAATGATACAGCCAAAGACCCGCGTATTGATGCTTTAAGAGAAAAAATGCGAGTTGAAGAAAATACTCAATTTACCCGTGATTATTTAGACCCTGAAAAGCGTTCCATAGGCAATGCCGTGCAGGTTTTCTTTACAGATGGTTCTAGCACACCATTGATATCAATAGAATATCCACTCGGGCACAAACGACGCCGTCAAGAAGCCATTCCTTTGTTATTGGATAAATTCAAGCACAGCGTGGAACAGCATTTCTCTTCCCTCCAAGCTGAAAAGATTTTAAACTTAGCAAGCGAGGAAAATCGATTTGTAACCACTCCCATCCACCACTGGACAGATTTATGTTTTTTGGAACACAAGCAAGAATTTTAATCACAGAATGGAAAGGACTTGCCAAATGTATCATGGACCACAGCATTCCCGCTAAAGACAGGCCAATCAATCAAATAGACGATTTAGAAAATTTTGATATTGAAAATCTAGAAAATATTAACTTTTCTACCGCAGATGAATTACCTAATATAATACCTGAAAAAAATATTCGGGTTGCTCTACAAGGCCCTTATGGGGGGATGATTCAGCAAAAAATGGCGGCTTACGCCAAAGTGGCTCGACTGCGCTTGGAAATTCATCTGAGTAAAGAAGAACTGTTTAAGATTAATCGGGCCATTTTACCTGAGGATCAGAAAATCCCTATCAAAAAAATGGAAAAATTTGATTTTACTCAATTAGATAACATTCAAAATCAACTGGATAGCGCCGTGCTTGAACATAATTTAGAATGGGGTGAATTTATTGAGGAATGGACTAACCAATTACTCGAATATTTAGTACAGTCCCAATTGGCCATGACCGATAGAGAAGTTAAAGATTTACATGAAGAAGAGCTGGCTAGCGAGTTACTGCCCCGCTTCCTTGATTTAGGAATGAAATTACCACAAAAAGATTATCCTCAAATGACCTTTAGTGATTATCTGCTTTTAAAAGCCATGTTACTGGTTCAAAGCTCCCTCAGCCGTCGTCACTTAGAACATACTGATGTTCAAATTCAAAAGAAACTCCAAGGTTTTCAAGCGAATCTGGAACAAATGCGCGAACAAGAACGGCAACTTTTGAAAATTCATCAAGATCAAACGGATTTAATCGTGTCGCCATTTATTTAACAACGACCTGTATGTTTTTTTTACAATTATGAGTTATTATTACTAGTATGAAATCAGACACTGCCGGCCTTCCCATCGCCGTTTTTGACTCCGGCGTGGGTGGTTTGACCGTTTTAAGAACGCTTAAAGAACATTTACCTCAGGAATCTTTTTTATACCTAGGCGATATGGCTCGAGTCCCGTATGGCACCAAAAGCCCCAGCGCCGTGGTTCACTACACTCTTGGAGCAACTAAGTATTTGATTTCTCAGAAAATTAAACTTTTAGTGGTGGCCTGCCACACAGCCAGCACACTGGCCTTATCTACATTAGAGCAAGCTTTTCCCAACTTACCCATAGTCGGTATGATAGAGCCTGGGGCTCGTGCTGCTTGTGCGGCTTCACGTAATGGCTGCATTGCGGTCATCGCCACGGAAGCGACGGTCAAAGCTCAAGGTTATCAAAAGGCAGTACAGCAATTAGGTTCTCCCGTTCAAGTGATGGCACAAGCTTGTAGCATTTTTGTGGCTCTGGCAGAAGAAGGCTGGGTAACCGGGCCGATAGCCGAATCTATTGCACGTCAATATATCTCTCCTTTGTTTCAAGCTCAGCCTAAGCCGGATTGTTTACTTTTAGGATGCACTCACTTTCCTCTTTTAAAAGAATCCATCCAAAATGTGGTCGGCCACGAGACGTGTATTATTGACCCCGCGGTGGAAACAGCATTAACCGTAAAAAAAATATTGCAACAACGTTCAATGACTAATTTGCAATCCGTCGAAAATGCCACGAGTATTTTTCAAGTCACGGATTCTCCAGACCGCTTTGCTCACGTAGCTGGAAAATTTCTAACCAGCCCCATTGGTTCTGATCAAATTAAAAACGTGACGTTTAATGATTTGATACAATTTTAATCATTTTAGTCTATAGTTATATATAATCAAACTTTCAGTACCGCTCAGCGAGAATTACTGATCAATTTTTACAAAAGGAGATAATTATGTTTAAACAACTAGGGATTGCAGCAGGGATTGTTTTTACAATTGCTGGATGCAGTTCGATGGAATTAACATCTGAAGCTCAACAAGTCGTTTTATCACCCAACAATCCACCGCAAGGTTGTAAATACGTCGGCTCGGTCACAGGCAATCAAGGTAATTTCCTTACAGGGGCCTTTACCTCTAATGCCAATTTAGAGCAAGGCGCGATGAATGACATTAAAAATAAAGCCGCAAAACTAGGGGCTAATTATGTTCAATTAATGACCAATCGGGCGGGGGTAACCGGAAACCAAAGTGGGGGAAGTTCACAAACCAATGTGACTTATACTGGCAATGCTTATAACTGTCCTCGGTTAGATTAAAATTATGCCGTCATCCCGCGACTTGATCGCGGGATCTTTATTCTGGTAAATGACCGGAAGCCAGTATTACTGCCCACATAAACTTTAAAGTTTCACATCAGATTGATTAATAAAATTATTGATTTCATTTAAAAATATTTCTCCATAATTTTTAAGTTTGGACGCCCCTACTCCACTGATATTGAGCAATTCTTTTTCATTTCGAGGAATTTCTGCCGCCATTTGCGCTAAACTCACATCTGTGAAGACAATATACGGGGGGATACCTATACTATCGGCGATACTTTTTCTCAACTTACGCAATCGCTCAAACAAACTCCCGTCATAGACAAAATCCACCGCTTTACGCTTGGCTGCTTTTTTAGCAGAAACCGGTTTAAATCGAGGTTTGGCTAAAGTTAAAGTAACTTCATTGCGTAATAAAGGGCGGGATTTTTCTGTTAGTTTTAAAACCGAATAGTTAGCAATGTCTTGTTCTAAATAACCTCTGTGGATCAATTGGCGAAAAACACTATGCCAAGCTTCAATGCTCAAATGCGTTCCAATGGCATAGGTGGATAATAATTGATGGCGGCGCTGTTTAATAGTCTCTTTCTCTGCTCCTCTTAAAATATCAATGACATAAGCCACCCCAAAACGTTGACCGCTACGGTAAACGCAAGACAATGCTTTACGGGCATCTTCGGTAGCATCATAAGTCTCCGGCGGATTTTGACAAATATCGCAATTACCGCAGGCTTCATGCAAAGTTTCACCAAAATAATTCAACAACACCTGGCGTCGGCAAGTGAGCGCTTCAGCAAACGCCACCATTGCATTTAATTTATGAGTTTCTATTCTTTTTTGCAGTTCATTTTGAGTTTTTTCAATTAAACCGCGCACCAAAGCAATATCTCCCAACCTAAATAATAATAATGCTTGCGCAGCCAAACCGTCACGCCCTGCTCTGCCAGTTTCTTGATAATAACATTCGATGTTCTTAGGCAAATCAAAATGCACCACAAAGCGAACATTGGATTTGTCTATCCCCATGCCAAATGCCACGGTGGCTACGATAATTTGGATGTCTTCTCTTTGAAACCCCTGTTGTACTGTTTCGCGTGTTTCCGTGCTAAGACCAGCATGGTATGCCGCAACAGATAAACCCTGTTCTTGTAATTGTGCAGTCAATTCATCGACATTTTTCCGGGATAAACAATAAATTATACCGGATAGTCGGGGTTTCTCCGCTAAAAAATTTAACACTTGTTGCAGGGGTTTATTCTTTTCTAAGACGCTGTAGTGAATATTGGGACGATTGAAACTATCGCAGTGGAAATCAGCTTTGTGCAAACGTAAACAGTCTCGAATATCTTGTTGAGTGGGACGGTCTGCGGTCGCCGTTAGTGCAATAACCGGAACCTGAGGATAACGCTCGCGCAAAATTTGCAATTGTTTATATTCAGGGCGAAAATCAGACCCCCATTGCGAAATACAGTGCGCTTCGTCAATGGCAAACAAAGCGATATTAATGCTTTTCAATTGGTCTAAAAACAAGGTAGCCGTTAATCGCTCAGGGGCGATATACAATAAATCAATGAGTCCCTTTTTAAGATCGCGTAAAATTTTTTGGGATTGCTGATAGCTTAAGGACGAGTTTAAAGCGGCTGCATTCACCCCGTTTGCCTTTAAAGCGCTGACTTGGTCCTGCATTAAAGAGATTAAAGGTGAAACGACAACGCCAGTCCCTTCTCGTATTAATGCTGGAATTTGGTAACACAGGGACTTGCCTCCACCGGTTGGCATAAGCACAAAGTTATCACGGCCTGTTAAAACGCTATCAATGATTTGTCTTTGCAAAGGACGGAATTCATTAAACCCAAAAACTTGTTTTAAAACTGTTTCTGGATCACTGTTCTTGAACTTACCAAAATGCGGGTTCATCTATGAATAATAACAAGACGAAACCCAATAATAAATATACCGGGAAAATGCTAAAAGCGACATGAAAATCATATAGAGAAAAATACCGAACCCCTTCGACAATTTTACCATCCCATTGCCAAAATAAAAATTTTCCGAACAAATGATCGGTTATGGCGGTAATACTAATGATTCCGGTGTTGATGATCGCTGTCACCACACCAATAACTGCTAAGGAATTGATTTCTTTCGCTATGGCAAAGCTAAGGATAAAAACGCTACTGGCCAATCCAAAAATTAACAGAAACACCGCATGCAGCCAAAAGGGGGTTTGATCGAAATAAATAAGCGGAAGGAAAATAATCTCTTGGACTAAGATGCCTACTAACATTAGAGCCCGCCGCCGCTTCATACGGTCTGATAGATATCCCGTTAAAGGTCCGCCCACCGCTAAACCCAATAGTAAAAACCCGCCAAGTTCGGCTAATTGGGTGTGAGAATATTGAAAAGTTTGTTCGAAATACGGTTTGCCAGCCACTCCGGCTAAAATAATTAAAGGCGCCAAAGACAGGCCGTTAAAACAAGCTAATAACCAATTTTGGGGATTTTGTACAGCTTGTTGTAATTCATTCCATTGAGGCAAGACAGGTAATTGCTTTTGATCTTGCAACAGCGTTGTAAATAACATGACTAACATGACTACTCCAGCGCCAGAGATAATTGACAATTGCTGCCAAGTGTACGG
This sequence comes from uncultured bacterium, assembly GCA_965651935.1. Taxonomy (GTDB): domain Bacteria; phylum Pseudomonadota; class Gammaproteobacteria; order Coxiellales; family Coxiellaceae; genus JAFEDN01. Next base: position 224,703 of record CBFGTC010000002.1, on the reverse strand, counting down.
GAGCCAATGATCTAACGAAGGCAGGTAACTATACATAGAGCCTAGCAATGCAACTGTGGTAAATAATCCCGCCATTAAACCATAACGATTGGATTTCATCACTCCGGCAATGGTTTTACCATAGCCTACGCTTATAAAGGCAATACCGGCAGCCATAAATATTCTGGAAAAAATAATCGACGTATTAGAAAAGCTATTGATTTGAGCGAAAAAATAAATGCCAGATATGCCAAGCCCTGCCGTAAGAATGTAAATCATGACACGGATGTTAAATTTATCTAATACAACCCCAGCTAAAAATAACGGGGCTATTAAAAATACATAAAACCAAAGTTGCGAGCTATGGTCTAATTGAGTCAATTCGACGGCGGGAGAGTCCAGCATTAACCAACTAGCACAGTCTTTTGGAAAAAAGGCTAGAAAATGACTATAAAGGAAAAATGCGGTAGCTAATGAAAATACCAGCCAAATATATTTATATTTTTGAAGGTGAGTATTATTATCCATCCGGTTCCTGACCACTATGGTAATATTTATAATAAATTTTATTATCGCTTAAAAATTGACGCAAATCCATACAATTTGTCGAATTTAAGAAAATCCCCCCCTCTCAAGGTGTTCTTCTATTTTTATGCGATTTAAGAAAAATCTATCCGTTAAAGTTGACATCATCGGCAAAAAAACTTGATTAAATCTTGGCATATTTGTACTATAGGTACGTTTTTAATAACAGACAAAGAGGACAATATGAAACAAGATCCAGAAGGAAATTTTTGGAAGTGGATTGAAAACTATCATAAAGAGGCAGATGGCGACGCTAAAGAGTGCGCTGGTTTGTTGAAGTGTTTAATTGAAAATTGTGTTAAAAACTATACAGAAATTAAAGGTACTGAAGAGTTGTTCAAAAAATTTGAAGAACTTATCCAGTCCATAACTGATTATATATTAAAATATGGCTGGATCGTGATCGCTGGGTATGAATCAGAATATCATAATGAAGTTTATAACAAGGCGGAGGGAGTGCAAGATTTTTTGAATGAATTGAATAATAAGTGGCAAGCAGAAGAAAAGTTTAAGCCCACTCAACAAGCTGAACCTAACCAAATAATTCTTGGTTTTACAACAAAAGACGTAAGAATGAAAATTCAAAAAATGAAGAACAATTATCTCCGCAAAATACAGTGGAGCAAAAACAAAAGGCAAATTTGCCTTGAGCAAACCGCATTAAGTTTACTTTGAAAGCGAATATTTTCGCAAAAATTGACAAAAAGAGGCGTTTATGAAAGAGATGCGATACAGTTATTTTAAAAATAATTATAAAAATCTTCTTAGTGATCATTTTGCTGTCCAATCCGATAATCAGCATTCTCAAGAATACAAATTAGTGAAGAAACAGAATCCATTTATTAATCAAAATCTAAATGAAACTATTAAATTACTTTTTGAAATAATTGAAAAAAATATTATATTAGCTTTTACTATTAAAATTAACGACGACTTCAAAATGAGATTTAGTAACGCCGTCAAGGTTATTCAAGAATATTGCAAAGAACAAAGGGAAAATAATCCAAGTGATTATGAATATGATTCAGATTTACTCCCAGATGATGCTGAAAAAATAAAAGAGGCTATTTCTAAAATTAGTAAAATAAAAGAAGTCGAATCATTTATTAATTGGCAAAAGAAAAGAATGGATATTGAGGTGAAAAAAGTTTTTATTGAACGTAAAACGAAGTTAGTGATTAACGAAAAATTGGCAGAAAATAAAAACAATGAGGCCATTAAAAAAAAATTAAATCAAACAGAGGAAGGATTTGAATTATTTTACATTGAATTAATATTTCCCTGTGTTGAATCAGCTGAATTTATGCTAGCTTATTTACCAATACCTTTAAAAGAGGAAGCAAACACCATCATCAAAAAAGGACAATTTGAATTTATAGTCAATTCAAGTCTACAGAAAGACAAAAATTCAAATACATTAAGAATTCCTTGTCTCAGAGACATAAACACTAACCAATCAGAGATGTTTTTTTCTGACCCAAAAGTGGCAGCAAAATTATTCAATATTTTACCAGAGCTTAACAAGGCACTCGAAAGCTTATACGGTACTAAAAAAATAATTCAATTTAAAGATAACTTTAGTAAATATAGTGGTTCAAAAATTAGCTTAGATAATTCAGAAGATAAGTCAGACGATAATTTAATAGAAAATTCAAAAAATTCATTAATAGAAACCAACTTATCTAATAGCACAAGAAACACACTAATAGAAAGCCAAATAACTACTTTAGTAGATAGCTCAACAACTACTTTATCAGATACTTTATCAGATACTTTATCAGATATTTCTCCAGATATATCAACTAATAATATATCTTATTCGATAACTCCAACAAATAGACCAGAGGTTTTTTATCTGCCTACTCCAGAATTTCTATTTGGATATGACAAAATTTATCTCTTCCATGAACTTTCAGATGAAAAAACTATAGAACCAGGGATCTTATATGTAAAAATAGAAAAAAAATTTAAAAGTATTTCACTTAAATCATTTAGCATACCATATGGCTACAAATTAAGTAGAGAGAGTATTGACATAATAAAGAGTGCTCTGGAACAAGAAAAATTGTTAGATGATTTTAATATATTACCATCGGGAAAACTGATGACCATTTATCCCGATCAATACACGTTCACTTCATTGATGACTACATGTCCTTCTCCTACTGCATTTACACGAAGACATAGAATAAAACCAGTATTGGGGGTTTTTGGAGATCAAAATATTTTAAAAGATGGAGACGTAAACATAAATAATATTAAGCTATCTGCCTTACGAATGCAGTTATTCGCAGCTGAAAAAAACGATTTTCAAATTGGAAAGAATCTTTTGGAAATACAGTCAATACACGATTCTTTAAAGAATATACTTCAATATAGAGAAAAGAAAATGAATAAGGCCAAAGATGAGATAAAGGATCTATTAAATACGATTAAAAATAAAAAACGTATAATTAAAAATTCAAGAAACGAACATATACTCCGTTTAGTCTCTCGCATTAAAAATAATAGTTCATCAGAAAATAATGCACAACGTGAACTAAAGGTTTTACACGAGGCAAGGAATACATTGAATCAGTGTAAATTAAATTTACCAATTCTTGAACAGAATGAGTTAGAAAATATTTCTCTATTTGATAGAGATAAAGAGAATTTTGCTGAACTAAATAAAAGATATGAGGATTTAAAAAAAATTAAAAAAGATTCATTGTATATGTGCTGGTCACTAAAAGAACAAATTAAATCAGAAACTGATAAAATCAATAAATTACAATCCAAACCAATTACTACACCATTTAAATCAGGATCTGAACTAATTACTACATCACCTAAATCAAGATCTGAACTAATTACTACATCACTTAAATTATTAAAAAATAACAATATACTAACTACATCTAAACCAGAACCAGGAAAAAATAATATAAATGAATCCGGATCGACTACCAGATTAGGGTCAAATTTGATTTAAAATTTCGTCTATTAGTTTTTAGCTTTCTCTAAAATCATTTCGTATTTTCATTAAATTGAAAAATTAAAGATGACAGCAGAAAAACCTAAGAACGGAAAGTATTATTTTTTACGTAAAGATATTAGGGTCTGTTGACATTTCGCCGTCATTGCATCGGTTCTCTCGCAATGACGGCGAAATGTCAACAGACCCTAGCGTGTCGCAAAAATGTTTTATAAATCATTATAATGATTCTATCTATTGTTAAAAAATAATAAATACGAAGACTATAATAGCTCCTGAAAGACATCCTATCCCAGAATTCGTATATAAAATAAAATTATTGCTTTTTGCTTCAGCGTGTTACAGTTAAACTGTCTGTCGGCAAAAAGTAGGGGTAAGAGGATGTAACTTTAAATTTTTTGTCTAAAAAGGTTAAGATGTCATCTAAATAAGTTTTAGCTTCAATAGCAAATTCTGGTTTCGATAAATTAAGACCGGTCTGAATATTTTTAGAATCATAAGGAGATTTAGCAAATTTAGTTAATAATTCTATAAAGTTATTAATTAATCCTTTTAACTGTAATTCTATCATTAATAAAAACGCTTTATCAACAGAAATCAAACTAATAAACGATTTATCCCGTTTAACTACATTAAAATAGGAAGAAAAACAAGTAGCTAATATATTCAGTTCAGAAGAACATGAATCAATATAATCAGTAATTATGGGAATATTAACTATGAATTGATCAGATTTTATTGGTGAATTAATAGTTTTATTTTCACAGATTTTTACATGAACTGATTTGATGAGTAATTTATCATTAGTAACATAACTACGTAGCACAATATAAATAATACTTGATATTAAAAAAAAATGATTACAACTAGAGTATAGATTTTTTATAAATTTAATCATATTTTTATTTGCTGTAATTACACAAATATTAGGCTGATTCACGTTATATTGTTCTACTTTTAACGAATAGTGTTTGAAGTCATTTTCTAACGTCATTTTTAGTTTATCTAAATTAATATCATAATGACAAATTAGTGGCTGATAAAGAATTTTCTTAAAAATTGAAATTTTAGATTTTGCTATTAAACCTAAACTGGATTCTTTATCTGACAAAAAAATAGTTCTATTATCTAAAAAATATTTTTGCAATAGTATTTTTGAATAATTTAAAGTTTCACTTTGTAATTTTGTTAAGGATTTATTGTCCGCGTTAATAATAGTGATACAGTTTTTTTTATTTATAAGCTTTAGATTATTATATTCAGAATTATTATTAATAATTAATAAAATGACAAAAATTAAATCATTAATATTTATATTAACATCTTTTGATTCTGGGATAGGTAATGATTTAATAGAATTACAATCACTCTGAATAAAAAAAATCTTGTAATAATTAAATATTTTGTTCAGTTTAACAAATACAGTTTGATTATTTTCATTATTATTTAATATTCTAATTTTACTTCCCATTTGCCACAAAAAATCTTTTACATTAATTGTAGATATTTTTGGTAAAAATTTTAGTTTTATAAGAGTTTTGTTAGCTTTGTTAGCTTTGTTATTAAGTTCATTAACAATAAACTTCATGTATCTCATTTGATTTGTAAAAAATATATCAGCCAATAATAAATCTACCTCTAAGCCGCAATCCAACATGATAGTGATTTGGTTGATAGAGCTATAATGTAATTCAAGTTCATTATATGAGTAATCAAATGAATTCATTGAATCTTCAAATTTTTCTAAACCATCTTTGATACTTTTATATAGCAATGGAACTTGATCCTTTTCAAAAAAAAAATGAAGTGGATGTTGCTTTTTTTTCAGTAATAAAAAACTTGGAAGTTTTTTTTGTGTTATTTTTTTAGAGGGTCGACACATAAATTTTATTTATCTCCGAATTTAAATTAAAGGCACTAGTAGTTATTTAAATAAATTATCTTTTAAATACTCTGAGTAGAAGGTGTAAGCTCAGTTGCATTACCCAAATATTCAAAAACAATAACGTTAATGGATTTAGGTAAGCCTGTCACCTTGATTGCAAACAATTCATAAAAGATATTTAATAATTGTATATGAGCTTTATTTGAAGTACGTATAAGAATTTGTGGAGTATTTTCTTTATCAAATTTTTTTTTATTATTTAAATATTTAATATCATTACAATCAATTTCTTGATTATTCTTAATTTTTCTTTTAATTAATTTAAGCATGTCGTTCGTTTTGTCTTTTTTAAAAAAGGGATATTTTGGTATTGATTTTGAAATTTCAGCAAGGATATCATCTAAACTTTTTATTAAACCATTTTCATATAAAAATACATCAAAAAATTTTTTATCAAGAATATTTTGAATTTTATATATAATCAATATAATTTTAGAAATATCAATACTACTGCTAAGCGTAAAGTACGTGTATGGATTTATTTTCATATTATGATTATGTTGTTTTAACTGCGTATATTTTGATAGATTTGAGTTTTCAAAAAATGAATAGTCTTTGTAATTATATGGTTTAATTTCACCATATTCTGAAATCAAAGCAACTAAAGAATCAACTTGACCAGTTAATTTTAATTCAAGAATATATAAAATTGCTCGATATTCTGAAGTTGAGTGAATCGATAATATTTTATCATTTTTTATTAACTCTGATTTTAAAAAGGATTGATTTAGAATTGTATTAATTTCAGCATAGGGAAATTTATTATCGATAGAATTGTGAATAGGAATTTCCAAGGTATATTGATTAGGGCTATTTGAGATTGTTTGTACTTTACTAAGATTTTTTTTGGATGAAAATTGCTTTATTATATTAGTAATATTATCAATACCTTCAAATATAAAGAAGTTACTGGAATCAGGTACATATAAATTATGAAGATAATTTATAAACGAGTTTTTAAAATCATGAATTATTTCATTTTTATATATATTATAATGCTTGAAACCATTATCAATTATTTGAATTGATTTTTTTCTAAACGTTTTATCTGAAATAATCTTATGTTCATTTAAATAATCTTTCATTATTCGTTGTGTATAATCTATAATTTTCAATTGCAATTCCGTGTTAAAATTAATATCTGGTTTGGTAATGATAATATTTTTATCTAAATTAACTCGAACAGAATACTCTTCATTATCCGGAGAATTAAGAATTAAATCAATAACGCGACAAAAAGTCAAAATAGAATAATCACAAATCATAAATTGCATTGATGGCGTAATAATAGAATTACTTTCATTTTCAGATTTCTGAAAAAATATATTATATCGCTTACATAATTTTTTTAATTTGACTAACGGTTCATTTTTTTCAGTACCAATAGATTTACGCTGATAAAAATGACCAAGACATTTGAATAAATTTTTATAATTACTTTTATTAATAGGTGAATTAAATTCTAATTCCATTTCCTTATTTTTACTCTCAAACCTCTTTAAAAGAAAATCCAAAAAAGAAGGATTTTTATCAAATAGTTTATTAGTCAATAATAAATCTACCCAAAATTTACATTTTAACATTAATCTTATTACAGGAATAACTTTACACTCAGCTTCACTATTATGATATCTGAAAAAATTAGAACAAATAATAGTGTCATCATCGTCTAATAGAAATAACTCTACCGCATCAGTTATTATATTAAAAAATTCATTTGGTTTATTTTTAAAATAATCAAATGGATTAATATTATTGCGCATAATTTTAAACTCCCTTATGTTTAATGAATTAAGCGCCAATCCTTAGGCCGTAATTTAATTATTACTTATCCAATTAGATTATTTCAAAGCTATCCCTTGTTGAGTTGTAGAGACCGCGTTTTCTACTCCTAAATACTCAAAAATAATATGCTTATGATTATGATTATGATTATGATTATGAGACAAATTAATTATACTTAAATTCATCATAATAAATACATAATTACTATATTGTTCTAATATCAATGTATGATGCTCATCATTACCGCAAATAAGAACTTGTGAAAACCTCACAATTTTACTTAGCATGTTTTTATTTAGAAACTGAATTTCTTCTATAGTAACACCTTGATTTTTTTCTATTTTATCATTAATTTCACTCTCATCCATATTTTTATTATTTTTTTTAACTCCAAACATGGTTGTTCTAGGTGATATTTTATTTTTATCGTTATTTGGAATATCTAAAGATACTAATCTACCCTCTTCTACTAAAGACACTTTATAAAATGCAGGAAAACATTTTTCAATCTCATAAAGAGTTGATAAAGCCAAAGTATAGTCTATTAATTTAGTTAGCGTTAAGTAACGACAAGAAGTGCTTTCACGAATATATAAGATTGATTGAAAAATTGAAATTGCAGATCGACGTGATTTCTCAACCCAAAAAGAACGCTTTCCTTGATATGGGACAACATAACTGTAATTAGAAAGTAATTCCTCAAAATAATAATTTAAACCACGTAATCTTGTTTCGATGATATACAAATAAGATAATTCACTGAAAGTTGATTTTAGCAATAATTTATTTTCATTTACTGTTGTCTTCATTTCCTTATTCTGATGTAATTCTAATTTTAATTTAAATGGATGTTTAAATTCAGCAATTTTATTTTTGAGTAATTTAATATCACTTACATTAATTGGAATAGCTAAAACATTATTTTCATGACCATCTGAGGTAGTTCTTATCTGCTGAATTTTATTTTCATGTAATAACGGTTTAATAAAATTAGTGATAATATCAATATCTTCAAATAAATGTGTAAATAAATTAGCTTTATCAGGCTCATATAAACTTGTAATATATTCTATTATTTCATTAGACCGATCATTATAAACGAATTCAAAAAGGTTATTACCTAGTGTTTCAACGTACTTTGCAGATAAAGCATAATTTTCAAAAAATTTTTCAATTTCAGGTTTTAATTTTTTAAAATCAATCTCTGAACTAAATATAATTTTATTATTATAAGAAATTTTATTTGATTTTTCATTTACAGTGAGCGGTAACTTTTCATCATTAGATTCATCATTATCAGTTTCGATAGAGCCAGTATATAATTCAATTTTAAATTTATTTAAAAATTCTTTTACTCTCAGTTTTGAATAGTGCACTACAGCTCTTTGCTTCTCGGTAAGAAAATCATTTTTCGATTCAATGGTAATAGTCGAATTAGGATTAGAATAAATCACATATTTATTGTTACTCAGTGATTTATTTAAAATAATTTTAAGAACTTCAGAAATTATCTGAACTGAGTCAATCTTATTAATTGAGCTTAATGGCAGACTGATAATAGACGTTATATCTGTACTTGCAATCTTAAAATTAACGTTAAAATAATTAATAATGCTTTTAATTTGATTTTCGAAGCTATATTTTTGTGAATCATTTGCAATTATTTGGTAGTGGTTACCAAGCCTGCATAACAGATTTTTAATATTAAATAAAGTTAAAGGTGGATTAAATTCATAACCTTCTTTATCAGCTTTTTTTTGAAAAGCTGATAAAATGTAAAATACATATATAAATTTTTCATGAAACAATTCTTTTGTCACTGCAAAATCAATACCAAGAAAATAAATTTTACAATTTAACATAGCTTGTATAATATTAATAAATTTATTTTCTTCAGTATTAATATCGACACAGCCGAAAAGTTTACAGCATTTTGTCGATTCATCATCTTTTATTAAAAATTGGTTTATTCCATTTTCTATTAATTTATAAAATTCCTCTTCTGAAATTTTTTTAAAGTAATTTTCTGGGCTAATGTAATTAACTTCTGAAATTTCTTTAATTACGCGCATAAATTTTAAACTCCCTTAGTTTAAAGAATTAAGCGCCAATCCGTTGGCCAAGCTACATCCAATGTATCCTTTATTCTGATCATTCTTTCACTCTGCGTAAAAAAAATCAATCATTCATTTTTGTCATATTATCTTTAAAAATTTGTAAGATAAAATTGTTTAATATAAATTAAGTAAAATATCTAATTCATTGTAATAAAATTATTTCTAATTTTGATACTTTCTTCTGTTTCTAAATACTCAAAAATAACACTTTTAATTTCGTCTGGTAAATATGTCATATTAATTTTAATATATTCATAATAATCAACCAACGCTTGGGTATAATTTTCATCTTTTCCGCGAATAATAATTCGATAATTTGTTAGATTATTATTGACTTTATTTTTAGGTGATTTAAAAAATGTTAACCTTGGTCGAACAATTTTTTCGGTATTAGAATTTAATAGAGTTACCTCAAAATTTTTCCCAAGAATATCTTTAATTTCATTAAATTCTTGTAAGGAATTGATTTGCTTACTTAGTTCAATATAACAAGTTGTATTTGTGTTAGAAAGATCAATATTTTGTGAGAATATATTAAATTTTGATTGTCGTATTTTCTCAATCGAATGAATGGAATTGTTATAATAAATTTTTAATTCAGTATATTTTGATATAAAAACATTAAAAGAGTTGCTAACGCCGGTTAATACTAATTTAATTATAAACAAAATTATTGGATGATTTAACGAAGTCTCAATTAATAACAATTTTTTATCTTTTAGTTTCAATTTCAAGCTAGGTAATATTTTATCAATCCTATTAAGATATTCATCTTCTTGTTCATCATTAATATTTACAGGTATTTGTAAAACAGGTTTTTTTAATTGATTTAATTTAATTTTTAAAAAATCAATTTTTGCAGAATCTAAAAATATATTTATTATTTCTGTAATTTCTTCAATAGTTTTAAACGTAAAAATATCATCTGTATTAGGTATATATAAATTATTAAAGTAATTTATTAACGTATTCGTTTTTTTTAAGTGAGTAAATATAAATTCATTATTAGATCTATTGCCAGTACGCTGTATATCTAAATCATATAAATTAAAATATGTTTTAATTTTTGGTTTTAGTTCTTTAAATTTATATTTAGATTTATATATTATTTTTTCATTTGAAATTAATTGATTTTTTTCATTATCATTTTTATCAACATCTATCGAACTAATTTTTTTTATTTCAATAATTTTATTTTCCAAAAAAAAATTTTTTCTTATAGCTTTTGAATTTTGTAATAGTTTTATTTGAAATTTTCCTAATCTATTAGGATAAGGACTAACAATAGATATAGTTTTTTGATTATTATCAATTTTTACTTTATAATTAATATTCATTATTTTTAATACAAGTTGAAAAACTTGACTTAAATGTTCCATAGTAAAATCCGATTCTTTATCAATTAAATTTTGTATTGGCGGTGTTGTAATAGCACCCTTATCTAAATCATCAATTACAAAAATAATTTTATAACGGATACAAATTTTAATTAATTTATTTATAATTTTTTCAGCGTTAATATCAAATTTGATTCGATAAATTTTTCCAAGTTCTTGGAATAACAAGTTTAGTTCGTTAAAATTTAGAGAAGTAGATTGATGTTTATTCTCATATAGCACTAAACTAATACTTACTAAAATATATGGCATAAACGCGAAATCTTCACAAAATAATTGCTTAGCTTGTAAACACACTATATCTAAGTCACTGTCTAACATCAATTTTATTAATATTGCAGTATTAATATCGTCTTGAGGTTTGTTATCGAAAAAAGAAATACAGCAATTACTCGAATTTTGTTCTGTTTCTAAATATCTATTTATTCCATTTACTATGGTTTTATTCAATAATTCTGGTTGATTTTCAAAAACACATATTGGTCCTGTCTTTTTTTTTAACTCTGGTTTCCCGCGCATCAATTTTAAACTCCCTTCTGTTTAATAATTAAGCGCCATTCCCTTGGTCAAATTACTTCCAATGTATCTCTTTTAAAGTAGGCGCCATTCTTTCATCCTAATTTGAAAAAATCAATCATTCTTTTGTGTCATATTAACTTTAAATATTTGTAAGAAAAAGTTGCTTGATCTAAAAATATTTGTTAGCTTATGGATTATATGTTTAGGGATTAAAATTTGATAGGGAACTTCAATGAAATTGAGTTTAATTTTTTATCAATTAAAGATTGGCGATTCTTGCGCAAAAATTCCTTACAAATTGTCCCTATTAGGATCTTTTTCTATATTTTCAAATGTGATATTTAACATAAAATAAAGGAGATTTTTATGAAAGAATTGATTACTGCATTGTTAAACAGTTATCCAAATACTGATAACCGACCGACTGAATTTGGTACATATGTCATTGAGCAATGCCAGAAAATAACTAAATCAAGTTATAAATTTGTAAATCAATGTTATAACACCCTTAACGAGTTTAACTCCAGAATCGCTAATATACCTGATCGTATTAAAAAGAAGACAGATAGTCCTGTCAAAATAATAATTGAGCAAGAAACTAAACAAATAAAAGAAGAACTATATAATAAAATTATACAAAACACAGAAAAAATCCTAAACGATACGATTGACAACATAATTAACAATTTTAACGATGTAAATAATTTTGATCTTACCGACATTAATTTACAGGAAAGAATCATTAAATCTCTCAAACAATTTCAACCAAAAAATTTACAGCAAAAAGAATTTCATGATGCCTTACTAGCTAAATTACCACAAGCTATAAAAGTTTATGGACTGAGCTTAATTACCCAAGAATATCTAAATTATCTAGATACTAAAATTACAAATCTTATTCCTAGAAATTTTAAGCCGTATATGGCTACTGAATCATTTAGTAGAACGGAGCAATATATTAATAAATTTTCTAAGGGGGAAATTCAATCTAGCGACGTTGAACTGCAGATTGCAATCGAAAAATATAATGCTGTTTCAATTATAAAATCAACACTAACAAATAATAATTCAAATGAACGTCGACTAAATAGTTTTAATGCAGTTTTTGCTGAAAAAAAAGAAATTATTGCTAAATCTCGTGATGGCTATGCTAAAGTTTTTCTCAAAAAAGTAATGGATTTTTTCACTGGCTATAAATTTCACGATTGGTTTTGGAATTCACGTGGCAAGGAGGTCGGACAGAAAATAACAAGTTTTTATACCAGTAAAATCAACTCAACTCAACCTCCCACAGTCGCTAGACGACTCGTATTTTAACAGCCCGTAAAACTTTATCTCACTACCTCCCGGCATTTCCGCCGGGAGGTTCCTTACATATCTAAAATTCATTATAATATTCTAAACCTCCTGCACTTATACCATATTATAATGTGCTTTTATTACATAGGAACCCTAATGTTAACTCAAAAACATTCAAAATGGCTTGGACTACTTGGCATTGGCATTGCCGGATTAGAAATTCCCACCTGTTATTTTCAATACAGTTTCCTAAAAGGTTATCAAGTCGCTTTAATATTATTGATGATTACGTCATTAGTTACCTTATTAATTATACTTTTTGGACCAGGGTGGCATTTTACCCTGACACAAAAGAGCATCAATAGAATAATCAGTTTTTATATGCTATTTTTTATTTGATATCGATTCGCAATGAAGACTTTCATGGGTAATTTTAATATACCGCTTTTAAAAATAATCAAATTTCTAAAAACTACTCTTCTTTAGAACACGGCATTGAGGTAGATGTGGCCATTATTGGAGGAAGCATAACTAGAATAAAGGTTTGCTGTCACTTCATAAAATTATTAAAAATTCATACAAAATTATAAAGTGATTAATATTTACATTTTCCTTTATGTGCCAATTTATCTCCTATAATTCACTTATGCTTAAAAATTATTATTAGGAGGCGTTATGCATACCAATGTGTCTTCAAATGAACGTTGCTGTTGGCCTCACAAAAGAATTTCGTGGACTGGGATTGTTGCGGGGGTCATTAGCGCACTAGTATTAGAAGCTTTACTGAATTTACTGGGTGCAGGAATAGGACTCGTGTCTTATACACCGAATGTAGAGGAAATTAAGGGCTTAGGCATCGGTTCAGTTATCTGGCTTATCATTGCCAGTATTATTTCTTTATTTGTCGGAGGCTGGATTGCTTCTTTCTCATCAGGCAGAATTAAGCGAAAATCAGGTATTTTACAAGGTTTTTTGACTTGGGGATTGGCCTCATTGATCACTCTATTTTTTATGGCAACCACTACTGGCGCCATTATTAGCGGCGCCTCGGGACTAATAGGACAAGGTCTTAACACCATAGGTAAAGTGGCAGTTGATCAAAAAGATTTAGCTAAAAATACTGGCATATCCGCCATTAATTCGAAATTAAAGCCGGGTGTTGATAAGGATGAATTTTTAGGTGAACTCAAGGATCCGGTGATCACCTATGCCAGTACTGAGAACGTTGACGAAAAAAATGCAGCCAGACAAAATATCATTAATATCGTAAGTACTAATACTACGCTCAGTGCCCAAGAAATTGAACAGAAAATTAATGATGTTGAAAAATCATATAACGATATGAAACAAAAAGCAGCGGATGCTTCAGATAAAGCAGGCAATATTATTGGCGGAATCGCCATTGCTACTTTTATTTCGTTTTTATTATCTGCTATTGCGGCTATAATCGGTGGAGCGATAGGCGTTATCGGCAATCGACACCATATAGAAAAGCACAGAAACGATATCATTTCTTAATTGTTTCGAGGCTCGCAGGGTCAGTCAGAGGGGAGACGAGATTCTCTCCTTCGACAATCTACTCATCGCATTTGTATTCTAATTTTGACGCGCACGAGGAGTCTATACTATGGATCAGGGTATTTTGGACAAACATAAAGCGTATCTAAATAAAAAAAATAAACTTATACAAGCTTTACAAGCAATAGCGGCTACTCAACCAACGATCCGACTGCAAAAATCCACTTCCAATTTATTTCGAAATAATAAAGCGATAAACTCGCATAAAATTGACGTGAAAAATTTTAATCAGGTTATTGAGATAGACCCAGTCGCTTTGACCGCAGAAATTGAAGGAATGACCACTTTTGAAACGATAGTGGCAGAGACGCTAAAATTTAATTGTCTCCCCTTGGTTGTCCCAGAATTAAAATCGATAACGATTGGCGGAGCTCTATCTGGAGTCGGCATTGAGGCTTCTTCATTTCGCTATGGTTTCGTGCATGATGGTATTATCGAATTCGAAGTCCTCACCGGTGATGGTAAAATCGCAATATGTAATGCAGAAAATGAACATAGCGATTTATTTTATGCATTTCCAAATTCCTATGGAACCTTAGGTTATGCCTTAAAAGTCAAAGTGAAATTAATTCCTGCCCTGCCCTTTGTGGAACTCACCTACCATCACTTTAAAACCCCTCAACTATTTTTTCAACAAATAGAAAATTGGAGTTTGGCTCAACATAAATCAGGCGATATATCCTTCATTGAAGGCGTTATTTTTCATTCAAACCACTTTGTGATCAGCACGGCTAAATTTGTCGATAACGTTTCTTTTATTAGTAATTATCGTTATATGCAAATTTACTACAAATCAATACAACAAAAAACCATGGATTATCTAACTACGAAAGATTTTATTTGGCGCTGGGATCCAGATTGGTTTTGGTGTTCAAAAATATTTGGAATGCAAAATCGCTTATTGAGATTTTTATTCGGAAAGTGGACATTGAAATCCACCGTATATTGGCAAATTATGCGATTTATAAATAAAAACTGGATTGCCAATTACTTTTACCAACGCAAAAAATTATTCCAGGAAACGGTGATTCAAGATGTGCTTATCCCTATTGAACAATGCAAAAAATTTTATGATTTCTTTACAAAAAATATTGACATTATGCCGATTTGGATTTGCCCATACATAGCTTATAATAAAGCACGTGCTTATGATTTTTTTCCGACTAAGTTTGATCAACTATATCTCGATTTTGGTTTTTGGGATTCAGTACCCAGTAATGGTATTCCCGGATTTCATAATCGTTTAATCGAACATAAAGTGGTGGAGCTCAATGGTCACAAATCACTATATTCCGAAGCTTTTTATCCGGAAGAGGAATTTTGGCAAATCTACAACAAGCATTATTACCAAATTTTGAAACAAAAATACGATCCGCAAAATGTCTTTAATAATATTTATCAAAAATGCGTATTAGAATTATAATATTTATAAAGGCCAAAGTGTATTCCAGGGTAAGCTATCCGCTTTTAGAGACCAAATCCCTAATATTAAAACCCAGGAATAATTAACAATACCAATCCCCATAGCCACTAATAGTAAACTGATAATCCGGCGAATGGATGAGCTAGTAAATTTCACAATTATTTTATACGCTAAAATGAGACTCCATAAAGACGCTAATCCGAGTAATATAAATTTTAAAGGGTTAGCCCATAGCACACCTAAATTAGCGTATTTTTGTAAAATGCTAAACGTGTTAGCCAGCAAACCAATAAAGACATTCATCCCACCTAAGGGTATTAGAGCTTGGCTTAGTTGATTGAACCGTTTCAACGTGAACTTTCCAACGCTTGTCACTGCCAACATAATTATATTTGTTAATATTAAACCGAAACCAAAACCCACGACGAGGATATATAAAACAATTTCACAACCATACAACCAGTTAAACACATCCCCACGCTCAGGATAATGCGTAAATATCCACCAAGGTGTATTTGAATTAAAAACCCAAGTGATTTGATGAGCTAAAAACCAGGATTCTAGTAATTCGCGAAAATGTGAAAACCAAAAACTATTCGGCCATTGGAACGCCGCCGATGCTAGACCACATAGCCCAAATATAATTAAGATTGAATCATGGATTTGTTTGGCGCCATTAGGTTGATTCACGATTTCTTGGTGTGGAGAACGTAATTTTAACTCTATCGCGTTTTTGGCCAAAGCGCATTTCCCGCACATCAAGCAATTACTGGCGCTGGTCATTTTAGCCAATGGCAATAAAGTTGGACAGCGCATGTTTTTAACTTGGCGCCATTGCTCCTGACTCCAATCTCCCAGATGAGGTTGATAGCGCCAAGGAGCTAATTTTGCCAATAATTTAAATACGCCCGTGACTGGACATAAATATTTACACCATACCCTGCTCGATTTGCCATAGAGAAAACCGACTAGCATTGCAGCCAATGTCGATCCACCCAGAATGAGTAAAACCGGTTTTGGATATTGATAAACGCTTGTCATTTGCCCATAAATAGTCGTGATGCCAAACGCCACAAACGGCCAACCACCCCAGCGCATCCATTTCGGGATTGCTCTTCCGCAGCCAAATCGATTAGCAAATTCAGACAAAGCCCCTTCTGGACACAGCACCCCACACCAGACTCGGCCAAATAAAATAATACTGACCAAGACAAATGGCCACCAAATTCCCCAAAAGAGAAAGCCAGCAAAAACCGTAAAATGATGAAATAAAGTGGCTGACTCATCAGGAAGCGGCAGAAAAATGGGAATAAACATGAGAGCCATGTAAATGGCAATAATAATCCATTGCAGACCCCATATCCATTTTTGGTGTCGTGCTAGCCAATTTCCCACTTGAGCAAAATCACGTGGCATGAGGTAGCACCCTTTTTTTATTTTTTAATACCCAATAAATGACTATCCAATAAATTATATAACTGATAACGCACATTAAAGACGGCATGGCTCGATAACCGAGAAAACTCGATAATAATGGCGCTAAAAAACCTCCGTCGCTGATCAAGAATGAAGTGTCCCATATTTTACTATGCAAGGGGTTTAAAATACCGGATACAATCAGTCTATCAATTCCATTTAACAACAAACCTCCCCCTAACAATAATAGTAATATTTCTGTAACTTTAAAGAAAAAGCGCCAAGAAATTATTTTATTTCCCCATTGCAGTAAGGCGATAGTAGCCACAGCTAATAAAATCCCCAATCCCAAAATGCCTAGCATTTGGAAAGAAAAGTGGCTTTGATTACCAAACCCTAAAGCGTAAATGAAAATGCTTGCTTCACTCGCTTCTCTGGCGACAGCGACCGCCACTACGGTTAAAATGGAAATATTACGCCAAAAAATCGAGCTGCTTTTTTCCAAAGATTGCTGCATGTCCGCTTTAAGTTTTCTACCATTAATACGCATCCATTTCACCATGTAGACAATCATGACCGCCGCGACAAAAGTCATTCCTGCTTGAAATATATTAGCGGTGTCTGGAGCTAAAATATGATTCAGCGTAATTAATAAATAACTCAGTACAATAGCGCAGAATAATCCAATCAGCATACCCAACCATAAACAGATTAAACCTGAGCGGCGTTGCGGTTTTGGAGTTAAGTTAAGCCAACTATAGACGATGCCTACCACCAACAAAGCTTCGACGCTTTCTCTCCATACAATAAATAAAATTCCAGAAACATTTAAATTTGCGGTCTTTTGCTGCTCAACAATGGAGACTGGGACCACCCCACTTTGGGTGTAGCCACGCGCTTGGACTGTTAAGATCGCGCTTTGAGTATGCGCATTAAAATCATTAAAAAACATGTATTTTCCAGCAGTCAATCCAACTTTGAAAGTCTTGTCGACATTAGGATAAACTTCCACTGAAGTATCTGAATTCTCCAATTCAATTGGTGCGCCAGCTTTATTAATAATATGAATAACAAAGGGGACATTTTCAGGGATAACATTGGGGGTGAACTCAATTTGAGTCGCGGTGACAGTGGCATTCACAACTAAGGGCTCACTTGTACCGGCAAACGCGGACTTTAGCGTTAAAATTAAAATAATAAAAAGAAATTGTTTTAATGGATTCAGTTTTAACACTAATAACCACCTAATTTACCCACCCCGGCCCATTTCATTAAGTAGGTTTGTTTAAAGTTCCAATTAACGTATTCAGTTCCTAAAATTTTGCTATCTGTATCTACATGCCAGCCAAAATGAGGATTGTTATGTGCTTCAAAGGTCACTAGGTAGAAGCCGGGACCAGACAATTTGACATTATCGCCGTAATGCGCACCATCGGAAGCCACCATGGTCATCAATTCTCCATTGATTATTTTAAATTCGCCAATTTTCTGAATATGATAGGTGATTTCAGCGTTAGGCAGCCAATCGCCGGGTGCAAAGCCTCGAGCTTTAAAATTTTGTTTTGCATGAATATCCAGCTCTAAATGGATGTCAGACTGGTTTCGGGGCCGCATCATCCCTGCCGGGGCCATGGTGATGGGTTGCAAATATACCGCACCCACACTCAATTGCGCCGGGAGCGCGGTCGAATTGATCCAATCAACAGAAAATTTAAGTGACTCAGCCAATTTTTTTGCATTATTTATGATTATCATACAGCCTGGATCAGGGGTTTCGGGTGAAGAATCCATTTTAACATTGGGTAGAATACATAAGGGGGTCTCAGCCGCAAAGATACAAGTAGAAAAACTTAAACCGGCTAAAATTGCGATAAACTTTTTCATTTAATTTTACCCAAAGATTTAGTTGAGAATGATTTTCATTATCGTTTATATTTTTAGATTTTGCAAGCCTAACAGAATACCCTTCAGCTATTCCAGTTCAGACGGGAAGTTATTGGTATACCAAAATTTAGACTACCTATTAAACACATGTTATAGTACTATCTCAAAATTTTTCAAAATCATAATATAATAGTGAGCATTTTTATGAGTAAAACGAACAAAGAAAAAGTATCAAGGAAATTGTTTGACTTTGAAACAAAAATATTTCAAATAAAATCAAAATATGAAAAGGCGGAATATAAAAAATGCGAATTATTATGCTCAGAAATTTTAACGAAAATGGATTCAAATGCTAAGAAAAACACGTCAATACCTGGAATAAATTTTGATGTAGCTTACGTATTCTGTTATCGTACTTTGTGCCGGCTTCACCTAAATATTGACGAAGCTTTAGAATCGGCTAATTTCATGGAATTTATTAAACATCATCAAATATTAGTAGCAGAAACGGATTTTAAAGAAAATTTGGATTCCCCAAAAAATGAACGGACTTTCATGTATGAATTTTTCTATTTTACCATGTTAAAAACTCTAGAAAATAAAAAAAATTATGAAAAAATGAAAATTTTGATATTTGAAGAACTACCCTTTTTAAGTCAACGTTCAAGTCAACTTCAGTCAACAATAAAAGCCAAGTTGGCGCAGTTAGTTATATACGGAGAATTATCGTTTCCCTGGCCTGGATTAATCATCAGTTATCTTAATTCGGCCCTAAAATATCACCCACATGCTTATTTGATATTAATTGAATATCAATTAAATATTGGAAATTTATCCAGAGTGGAAGAAAGAATCGCAGAAGCAAAAAAAGTTCTTAAAGAAATACCAGATCAATCACGCTTATTAGTTCTTCAAGCAAAATATCATTGCAACCCTAATAATCCACAAATCGATTTCAATAAATCATTTGAATTATTCGAGAAAAGTATAAAGCTTTATCCAATACCTGGTGTTTGTTTTGCTCTCGCCCAACAATACGAAAAAGATCCTGAACTTAAGATTTCGCAGGACCACATAATAAATCTTTATAAACTCGCTGCGGATACCATACCTCAAGCTGCGCATCATTTAGGCTTTCTATATCAAAATAATAATGATTTGCGTGACTTAGAAAAAGCCAAACTATTCTACGAAAAAGCCATGAAATTTAAATATCCTTATTCTTGTTACAGATATGCTTTATTATTAGAGCAAAAACCTGAAAACTTGTCCAGGCAGTTACAACTATTAACAATGGCCAAAAGTATTCCTGAAGCTTGCTTTAAATATGTAAAACTGAAATTATTACCATTATTAACTCATGATGTTGTATTTAAAAATAAACTGCCGCCAGAGAAAAAAATTAATAAAATAGAAGGTCTAGATTTATATCAAAGTCTTCAAAAACTGCACAGTAAAATTGCTCGTTCAGTATTAAATTTCTATGCTGCTATTATTAATGAATTTATTTTAGATGATATGTCCAGAGCACTTGAACATTACAGAAATGCTGCTGAGTATGGCTGTGAACTTTCACATTATAAATGTTATTTTATTTATTGTAGTCAAATTTTACATTGCACTAACTCCGCTGACGAAAAATTTTATATTGGATCTTTACAAAAAATCTTACATTCAATGGAATTTTTTTTCGATAAAAAAATACCAGCTTGGGCCACTCCTTCTTTTAATAAGGAGCTGTTTAAACAAAAATATGCAAATGACTTTGCCGTTTTTCTTGAACCGAAAAATATTGACGCAGGTTATGAATCCAGTTCTGATTTGATTAAAATAAAAAATCTATCCATTCCAGACAGAAATAAATTTATAGAAATAGTGAGTTTAAATTATGATGATATCAAAGTTCAGCATATAGCTGAATTGGTTCGATATGCAGGCCAGCTTGCGCATCAACTTATGGGAAATGAAATGGCTAAAGATATTGATTTTTTCCATGGGCAGTTATCAATCTTAATGACCAAAATTAAAAAGCAGGTATCTAATGCAAGCAGAAGCAATCTTTGGAGTTTAATGAAAATATTCGAAGGCTATTGTCTATTTAAAATTCACAGCAATGATTCAGATTATATTAAAAATCTTAATTTTTTAATAAAAAATATCAGAAATACCCTAATGATATTTAATCGCTGGAAATTGATTATGCTGATTGAATCAGTTAAAAATCTCTGCCATAAAATAAGTTTTTTAAAAGAATTTATAATAGATATCGTTTCTAACACTCTCACTAATTTCTCAGAATTATTTACTGAAATAGACGCTAGCATCCAACTTTGTTATAATTTAGCCATATTAGAAAATCATTACAATTTCATTAAAGAAAATAAAGTCCTTGAACCATTGCTTATTCAAGTTCTGAAAAAAATCATTAATAGCAATGTGGAAGATTATAAATTTCGACTGAATGTAGTTCGGCATTGTTTTTTTGCTTTAACTTATTTTAAAAATATTAAAATCATTGATAATGATATCACTCCATTGCTCGATACTTTAGAAAAAAGTATATTGGAACACAAAGCAAAAACTACGTGTTCGAAATTTCAAAAAAACATTGTTAAATTTATTTATAAATATTTTTGCAAAGATATAATTGAAAATAAAATCAAATTTATTAGAATGAACGAAGAAAAAATAGTTTTTACTAAATCAATGGATTTAGTTTTAACATTTTCTAAGCCTGATCATCAAACTGGCTCCCGAGTTTTATTCGATGTAATTATTGAGGCAGATGGCCCGCATCACTTTTGGCTTCCCATTAGCTCATTAAAAACTCAACCCATTTATGATTTAGATACTTCATTTTATACTACAATATTCGAACAACTGGGTGGTAATTTAATTAGAATTGCCTATTTTAATTGGGATTCTTTAAATGATTCACAACGTTATGCTTATTTTCAAAAACAGTTTAAAAAATTTGGCTTGAACTTTCCGGACTTTTCAGAAATCAAATCAATATCATTATGTTCAGAATATGAGGATGAGGACTTTGATTGTCATTCAGAGAATTTCCAAAATCAAAAAAACGTCTTTTTAATCAATAAGATAGGTTGCTCTTCTTCTTTATGGTGGAGAAAGAAAGACGAGAGCAAGCCCCATTCATCAGGATCTCCCAAGAAAAAATTGCAATCCCCCCAACTGCAAGCATCTTCTTGACAAAACGCAAATTAGGCCAAAACCGGACTTGCTATTATTTTTATCAAAAAAAATTGATCACTAAGCGTACACCTCTAATATTTTTTTAACATTTCTCCTTCAAAATAATAAACATGCCAGAAGAATGAGATCGTGTGCAATGAAATCGAAAATAACTGAAAATGATAAAAGCCTTGAAGAAATTAGCCAGAGTATACGTAATTTTTTAAAACCCTATGAAGAAAGCGACAGTCTCGATGTAAAATTATCTCATCAAGTTGTTGATCTTATTAATTTTTTATATCAAGCTGAAACTAACGAGGAATTAGATTTTTACATTGACACAATAGATAGAATACTCACTATAATCGCTGATTATTATCTTAATTTAGAAGAATATAAAAGAAAGCTGTTACAGATTTTTAGGGATTTTGAAAAGCATAAGATTAACTATAATATATTGAAAAATGAGTTTTTTTCATATATTGAATTCTTTAAAGAAAGCAATAAAGGTACATTTTGTACAGATAAAATGTCTGAATTGCAAGAAAGATTATCCTTGATCGAAACGCGCTTCACCGAAATAGACAAATCAAATATTTCAAATGATAAGGATCAAGCTGAAGTTTTAAAAAAATTGGGTTTGCCTTTTTCTGACATCCAAAATTTTTCTAGCCAAGAATCGAAGGAACAAGAAAAAAACGATGCTTTAACACAATGTCGAAAATCAATTCATCATTTCCATCAACAACGAAGTACTGAGTTGCAATCGTTAAGTAATAATCGAAAATTTTTGGTCACCGCGGCCACCACTTTGCTCACCGTTGCCACTTCCACCTCTGTTGGTTCTGATATCGCGGATTTGACCACTAATCTAATTGATTTTAAATTAACTTTATTCCAATTCTTAAAAAAAATAACCCTTAAAAGAACCATAAATTTTGCATGTTCAGCCATTGGTATAATATGCCTGTTCTTGCCACTGCCTGGAACCGGTATTATTGGGGGACTATTATTAGGCAAAACCATTTTGGATTTATCTTGTAATATAATAGCCTATGTTAAAAAAACAATAGATAGTGAGCGTATGCAAAAACGAACTTTGTCGAGAATAGATAAGACTGAAATTGTTTTTAATAGTCTATTTGCAAATGCTAGAAAATCCACAAAAGACAACCCTAGGATTGAGAACCATTTCTTAACTGGCCATGCAGCGGTTACCCCATCTGCGAGCTGATTTATACTCAGATTAAACTTTCATTTTCTCATGGATACAGCTTGTTCAGAATCTGTTTTTTTATTTTTAGTTTTACTTTTATTTATGCTTTTTTGTAAATATTGAATACATAATTTTTTAGATTCGCTGGTCAGTTTATCTTCTTTAGCTAATTGATATGCCTCAAGTAATTTTTTAGCGCCTTTGGAAATTAAGTATTCTACTAATTTAGAGAATCCTTTATGAGCAGCGATTTCAATTAGAGTTTTACCGTCGTATTTTTTATAATCGATGTTATTATCCATTTTACAAGCGACATCAATGTCATCTAGATAATTAATGATTAACATTAACAGCGCTTCCAAATCAGATATAAATTGGATACTTTGTAACATTAAACATAAGATTAACTCCCGAAGTTCATTTTGATATACAGTCTTTGATTCAGGATTTATAATTTGTTTTTTCCATATAGCTAAAAAATTTTCCACACGCTTTAAGCCAAGCCGTTCAATCTGATAAATAGTGATAAACTTATCTTGCAATTGCATTTTTGGAATTTCAAGTTTGGCCAGCATAGTATAAGTCATCATGGGATTTCGTGCATAATGTATCTCGTATAGAATCGAATTCTTTCTCTCCGGATGACAAAATTTATCGTTATCAAAGCTCAACTTGTTTGTACATTTAAACATTATTATTAATGGACGAAGGTCCTGGAACTTAATGGAGCATTGGATTATTTGTTTTTTATTAAATTGATTTAAAAGAGATAATTCTATTAACTTATTGAAATGATATGTAAATAATTCCATTTGGCCAAACTCAGCGCAGTAATACAAAATTTTATTTCTGGCAGCTACAGTAGTTGTTAATTTCTTAAGAGACGAATCGTTTATTATAAGTGAAAAATAATTAAACTTAAGACAAACATAGGTAATTACATAAAATTTCGCTAGCAACTCATTTCGCCGATCAGGTGACAATTGGTTGTTTTCATTTTTAATCGCGCTTAAAATTCTCGTTACAACGGCATCAAAATCAAACGTTTCATTGCAATCAAATTTAAATTTAGAAACAAAAGAGGGATAGTAATATTCTAGTACCAATTTAAAAATTTGATCAAGATAGTAAATACACTCTTTATCTTTTTTTACAAGCTTTGAATCATATTTTCCATACTCAGCAAGATTTTTCATATCAGTTTTTATAGACGATTTATATAATATTTCTGTAAGGGTTACTCCTGATAAGATACGCAAATTTAGTAAGTGAGGAACAACTCCATTTTTACGTAAAAAATTAATAGCACCATAAAAATTTCTTATCCCTACCTGTTTTGAATACGTTTTTAATTCAACAATGGGTGCAACTGACGCATTTAAAATTTTCCATTCAAAATTATCATTAAATATACTCACATACTTATTCAAACTTACCTCCAATGATCGACCAAAAGACGCCAAGGTATTCTTGTCAGATTCTTTTATATTTGCGAAAAAAGCTTGAAGATATGGAAAAGAAAATTTAGAGATATTAAGCAATATTCTCGGATTATTTTGTATTAGATCTTTCATTTTTTTTGAAACGTGGCATACTGCGATCAGAGAAAAAATACTCAAAAATTGCATAGTCTCAACTAAAATAACATTTGGCATGTTTTGAAACGAAAAATCTTCTTTATGATCTAAGTTTTCTTTTGACATCATTTTTCCTTTGATTATTATTCGCCCCCATGAGCCAAACAATTATCAAATATCTTTTACAAAAAAACAACAACTAAATTTGCAGATTAGTCATACAGTTATTAAATTCCAGATTTTCGTTAATGACTACAGTATTACTGAATATTTCCACAGATAAAAGACAACAAAAGTCTCATGTGTTGTTAATTAATTTATTTGTTGAAAATAATTTAGAAAATGCATAATAACACATTTTAGAAACAACACCAGAGACCAGAAGACAGATAAACCCAGTTAAATTTTACTGCGAAAACTTCTTAAATGAGTTTATCTGCATTAAATCATATAAAATTGACCCTGAGTAATAAGATCTATATAATTTAATGGATTTTTAGCTATCAGGGCGACTTAGCATGTTTCACTTTTTTCAAACGCCTCTACGTATTGGTTCAACCATACTTTTTGGCCTTATACTTTTATTAGGATTATTGGGCGGAGAATTAGCCAAAAAAATTCGATTTTTACCCAGAATTTTTGGCTATATTGTCATTGGTTTTTTGATTGGCCCTGCCGCATTTAATATAGTTGATCCTTCCATTCTAGAACAAAGCCGGCTTTTCATCGATATTTCTCTCGGTTTAGTTTTATTTGAGATAGGCCGTCATTTGGATTTTAGCTGGCTGCGTAATGATCGTTATTTATTATTAATCTCCATAACGGAATCGGGTTTAACTTTTCTTTTACTATTTGCAGCCCTATCCATTTTGGGACTACCTTGGCTCCCTGCTGCATTAGCAGCAACCATTGCCATTGTGACTTCACCCGCGGTATTACTGATGGTGATCCATGATATTGATTCACATGGACCCGCTACTCGCCGAGCTATCATTTTAACTAGTTTAAATAATTTATTTGGGCTAGTCGTCTTTACCGCCCTACTCCCGTTTACCCAGTTACATATTATTTCTCTTTCACAGATATTCGCCCAAGTTGTCTACCAGCTATTAGGAGCAATTGTATTAGCTTTCGCCATGTTAATTGTAATTAAATTTTTTGCTCATTTAACGGGCAAATCCACTGAAAGACAATTTGTTTTATTTGTTGGCACGACTATTTTGGCCATTGGTTTAGCGCGGATGCTCCACCTTTCTACCATGTTGACCCTGTTCATCTTTGGCTTGGCGGCACGAAATTTTGATCAGAAACATATTTTAACCAACATCGATTTTGGCCCTTTGGCGCGATTTTTTTTGATTATTCTATTTGTTTTAATCGGCATCTATTTACAACCGCGAGGACTATGGCAAGAAACAGTCGCCGTACTCGCGTTTATTTTGATTCGATTCGCAGCCAAAACCGCGGGGGTTTTTTTATTTGCCAAATCCAGCCGCTTAACCGGTGCACAAGCATTATCTATATCCCTGTCTCTAACCTCCATGGCAGGTGTTGCTATCGGCATGTCTTTTATGCTTATTAACTTAAATCCAGAACTCGGTTCTCAACTCGTCATTATTATTTCAGCGGCGGTAGCCGTACTCAATTTAATTAGCCCAATTGCCACTCAGTGGGGATTATTAAAAGCAGGCGAAGTGGTTTCCAATGCGGCTAATACACGAGGTTAGAATGAGCATAGATTTGCCTTTTAAAGAAAATTCAGAACTGACCATAGGCGTGGAATTAGAATTACAATTGGTGGACTTACAAAATTTTAATTTAGCCATGGAGTCAAGGGATTTAGTACGGCGGCTTTCAGAAATTTCATATACAGGCGAAATAAAACCGGAAATTACCCAATCAATGATTGAAATTAACTCTTCAATTCATAGCTCCTATTCTTCGTTAATAACCGAGCTAAATCACTTGCGGGATATTCTGGTCCAAGAGGCCTATCAAGCCCACATTGGAATTTGCGGTGGCGGCGCACATCCCTTCCAGAGATGGAATGAACAGCGGATATATCCTTCCGAACGTTTTGCTAGTTTGTCAGAACAATATGGTTATTTAGCCAAGCAATTTACTGTTTTTGGTCAACATATTCATATTGCCTGCGCTAATGGCGACGATGCCTTATATTTATGTCATGCTTTTGCTCGATATTTACCCCATTTTATAGCATTATCTGCCGCATCCCCCTTCCACCAGGGCGTCGATACTTCCTTCGATTGTTCCCGTTTAGCCATTGTCAGCGCGTTTCCACTTAGTGGCACCCCCCCCTGGCTCTCAACTTGGATTGATTTTATAAATCATTATAAAAAAATGATCAGATTGAAGATTATTAAAAGTATGAAGGACTTTTATTGGGATATTCGTCCCAAACCAGAATACGGAACGGTGGAGATTCGCATTAGCGATACTCCCCTCACTGTCGGCAAAGCTGCTGAATTGGCGGCTTACGCGCAAACATTAGCACATTATCTGCTAGAGCATCGAGATGAAGTTTCCCGGGATATTTATTTAGCTTATTTTACCAATCGTTTTCGAGCTGCTCGATATGGATTTGACGCAGAACTGATTGATCCTTTCCATGAACACCATATGCCCATTGCCGAAGATATTTTATTAACTTGCGAGATTCTTAAAAACCATGCAGCAGAGTTAGGTAATTCTGAAGCTTTAACATTGATTCGAAATGCAGTTAACAAACGTGAAAATGGCGCCAATTGGCTAAGAAAATGCTATAGCGAGATAAACTCATTAAACGACGTAGTTAGAATGCAAATAGACCTTTGGGCAGGCCATCCTAAGACGGATGTTTAATCAAGAAAGGGAGAACGCGATTCTCCCTTTCAAAAATTTACAGCGTAAAAATTATAAAACTTTAAATAAAAAAAGACTATTTTATCTTCAAAGGATCCAAGATTTCATTGGCATCAGCCGCTAAGCTGTTAGAACTTTTAAATATCCCACCGAGTTTCGACGAATATGGTGATGCTTTGTCATGACGTTTTGTCTCTTGACCACTCCCTGAAGTTTGTTTTTTTGGATATACTTTTTTGTTCAATTGTTTTTGCAGCGTTAAATTAATTTGTGTTTGTTTTGTTAACTTTTCCTTAAAGAGAATTATTATATTATTTAAGCCTTCAATCTGCTTTTTGTATTCTCCAGACTCCCTTTGATAAATTTCTTCGACCTTTTTTAATTTTTCTTTGAGTATTAAATTATTCCTTTTCTGTTCAGCAACCTGTTTCATTAAATTATCAATTTTTTTATTTTTATTGGGTAAATTTGTTTTTCCCAATGGAATATTTTCCATTGGGATAGTCTCGAAAGGATTAGTTATTACTTTGGAAAATTTTTCTTTAATTTTTTTATTGACTTCATCTAGCTTTGTTTGTACATCTTCAGTAGACGGTGACTTTCTCTTTTTAATATTTTTTTCTGAATCAATTGTGTTTTTGTTTGATAATCCAAAATTATCTTTATTCTCATTTCTCATTTTCGCCCTCTATCAACAATAATAATTTATTTCACTTAACGAGAAAAGAATAACATAAAAAAATGTCCAAATAAAGATCATCTTAACCAAATATCTCTTCTAAGCCCTCTGAGAAGAACATGACCATGTTTAAAAAGATGTCCAGTACAGAGCTATTAAGTTTACCTTAAGAATCTATTAATCTTTATTTAATCAAACAATGTTAAATTATTAATAATTTATGTAAATATAAAGGCGAGATAACCCTGTGAAAGAAAGAGAAAACTCAATATCTAATAATGATAATAGCAACTCCAGTGAAATCCAAAAAACTCACGATAAGAATAGTCTTAACAACTCCAACTCAATCTTAGAAGCTCAAAACGAAAATAGCACTAGCGACCTCAGTTCAAGCCTAGAAGCTCAAAACCAGAACAGCACGAGTAGCTCCAGCTTAATCCAAGAAAATCTAGACGAGAATAGTCCTGAGACTATTTCTCAGACGTCTAACGATTCAGAGGAAGAAAAAAAGGAAGAGGATTTGACTCTACCTTCTGAAACTCCTAAATTTTCTGAAAAAAATACCCCTGCACAACAAAAAAAAGAGTTACCTGAATATAAATTAACTAACATTAAAGGAATGGAGTATATTCACGAAACAAAAATTCAAATTTTCGGTCCTAAAAGTGAAGGCACAACAGCGGGATTCATCATTAAGGACTCGAAAAAAACGGGAATGTTTAAATTAGGTAAATTTGTCGCAGTTAATCCCCAATCTGTATTAGATAAAACTAAAAAAATTTATAATAACCAAGGCATCCATACGACTGTTATTGATGAATATCTCGCCATGGACATTTCTAAAATTTTAGGGTTACCCACCTCCAAAGTTGAACTGGCATTAATTGAAGCGACAAAAAATCAAATCCTGGCAACCTCTCAACTACATATCGATTACGCAAAACAAATAGAAAAATACAATAAAGACAAACACAAAAATAATTTGCAACCGCCAGTTACGCCGAAACCCGGTCTGGCAAAGGTCAAAATCAATCAAAACGAGATTGAAAAATTTCCCATTTTAAAAATTGAATTTAATACTGATCTGATTGATTTAAAAGAAGCTGTTGCCGGAAGCGACTATATTATTAATCACGGTAATTATACACCTGTTTGTGAGGGAAATAATAGTAATCAAATTTTAGGCCATGATAATGCTACCTTTAACATTTTTAGTTTCTTAGCGGGCGATCCGGATATCATCGGAAAAAATTATCAGAATAAAAAACTTCAAGGGACAAAATTATTTATATTCGACACTGGCATAGATATTGACTTCAGATTGACTATTCGAAATGATGGTCATTTCTATAATGAATATTATATAGAAAATACCCGCAGATTGTATATAAATGATCTTAGGTATAAAGATTCTAGTTTTCGTAATTTAACAATTACCGATGATGTTTCTTTAATTGAGATGATAGTAGCAGTAAACCATTTTTTTGAATCAAAACAACATATACAAATATTAGACAAATTAAATAGTAGAATAGTAGAACTTAAAACAACACAAGATTTTCCCCAAAAACAACAATTTATTAATAGAGCTGAGAAAATTAAATTAACCATCAAGCTAAGAATAGAATATTTAAATAAGTTTATACACTCTTATAGAAAAATTTACCAGCGAGATTCAAAATTGGCTGAGTCTCTCATCGCTTTGGAAGAATTATTATCTCCATCAACGATATATTCTAAAGCAGGCATTCCCTTACGGCACCCTCAAATTCCCTATGAAAGTCATTTTTTCTGCTTTGAAGAACAAAAATTTGTTAATAAAGGAATGGTTAATATTCCAATTCCCGATGAGAAGTACAAAAAACTGGTAATGAAAGTATTACTTGATACAGATATGGAAGCAGTCCTAGAGGAAAATTCTCAAGGTAAATTTTTAAAATGCACTGAGGATGATTTTAAGAAATATTTTACTCCAGATCGTGTGCGTCTAATTACCCATATAGAAACCGTCCCGTTGGCATCTGCCCTTAAACATATCAAACATCCAAATTATTTAGAGGGTTTTTTAAAATTGATTAGTTTTTTACCAAAAGAATCTTGGTCGATTAGCATTTTGAACTCAAAATCAGTACCTGATTTGAGGGTTAAATTAGAAAATCTTTATCATTACTATATTAATAATAACAACAAAGATAATCTTGAATCTTACATACAATCTTTAAATAGTTTAGATCAAATGATATCATTTATAAATACACAAATTAAAATAAGTGTAGAAGGTAAAAGTTTATACGAAACGAGAGATTTAGATCCGAGTAAAAATTTTGATAAATTAGTTGAGTTACGAGCTAAAATTGTTAAGCAACAACAATATATACTATATAAGTCATTTAACGATGAATTTAAAAAACACACAAATCTTTCCCTTACTACTCTATTCGCCAAAGCTGATTTTTTAGATATTAGCCATTCCGTGAATGGTCTTTTAATAACGGCCTTGCAACATCCTGAAATATTGAAAAATGATAGTTTTATAATCATAATTACGCAAATTGATTCAATTAAAGAGCCAGTTACTGATTTTATCAAATTTAAAGAAACAGCTCAGTTTATTCGTAGTCTGATTATTAAAAATCTAAAATCATCTACACTTGTTACTCCTAAAACTAGGAATACACTTCCATTGGAGACAACCGAATCGAAAATATCACTTGACAATAAGCTTACTAACTCGATTAAAGCGAGATCAAAGGAAAATATCTTTGCACAGAATAAAAATTCCGGGCAGCAATCAAGCACAAATCCAAAAGCATCGACCAACTCTGAATTATTCATGCTTCCTTAAATTATTTTAGAAAAATTTAAATTAAAATATCATTTATGTCATAGGCAATGGCAGACAATTGATAAATTTTCTGGATTGTTTTTAGTAGCATCATTTGCGGACTTTAATTGTGGTTCTCTCAAGCTTGAATAATGGTACAATAAATATAAGAATCAATCCCAGGTTACGAACCTTTGTCGTATTTTCAAAAGCGTAAAAGCGTTGGTGGAATGTAAACTTATTCTAGAATCAAAAAAAACACAATCTTCGGTTTTTTATTTGAGCCATGAAATGGCCTTATCCTTGTATTTACATATTAATAATAATTTAAAAAAAGACCACAAGTTGCCTTTTAACGGCGGTCCAGCGACTCGTAATAGTAGAAAAGTTATACTAGATTCATTAACCAAAGCTCTGAAACAGGTCGGCATCAAAGTCGATAGCATTGAATTACATCAAAATTCAGATTTTTTGATTGCCACCTCAGATCATAACGCTGGCGTTCTATTATTAAATATTCACCAGAAACTACCAATTCTGGAGTTGCTCTACAATTATCTTCAGACCTCTAAAAAAAATTTTTGTTACGAATTGATTAGGACCTCTCAATCATCCCAAAAACATGCTAAGAATTTAATTGATCAGGTATTAGCGACCCCCAATTCTAGCCCAAGATTGTATTTGATTCTTGATCAAATACAAAATACTCTATCGCAATAAAAAATCAAAGATCAGAAATATGTACATGTATTAGAAGAAATTACAAAGATGCTTGCCTTGAATTTACAATTGGAAAATCAATGTCGTCTATGAGACCTAACAAATTTAAATTCGACTTTAAGCTCCAACAAAGGATATGACCAGCCACAACAGCCTGTGTACCTATATTATCAGCAAAGTCGTTACCTGCAACCCAAAATCAGGCGTTTTATTGAACTCATCTTACGTAGTTGCTTTGAGTAACTGCGTAAGGTGAGTGACTAACAATTAACTTTAGCAGATACTGATTTGCTCAATTATTAAATACCACTTGTAACAATGCCTACCGTTAAAGAAGTTTGTGTTAAAGAATTTAATATACCCGTTTTTTTGCATTTAATTCCTAATTTAGCAGTTTGTTGAGGGTTATTTACTATAGAATAACTGGCATAATTCATGTTCAACTTACAAGGATTTTTTATGTCTGGAATAAATTCCATACTGTAAGTTCCATCACATAATGTTTGGCCATTAATAGTAAGCGTAAATTTTCCGTTAGCCATGCTGGTACTTTGAAAATCGAGATTTAAGTTACTGTTAGGCATTACAGTATTTGCTGAAGCGGTGGAACTACTCTTATCAATATAGTTTTTAATTTTAACTTGAGTAAGATTATGATCAGTTTGATTAGTCAGAGCTATATTGATTGGACAATAGTAAGTTTGAGCATAACTGGAGGAGGAAAACAATGCCGCAATAAATATCATCTTTGTTATCTTCATACGTCACCTTCTATTTTCTTAATGCTACATAATTTATGTTTAGCATAAATTATTGTGCATTTCAAGATCAATCTCCACCCCTGCGATCTCGATGACCCCGAGATTGAGATGAGTATTTGAAACAATCTGACTTGCTTATTGAATAGTTAAATTCAATATCTCTTTTAAATAGATGATCATCGCTACCGCCGCTTTTCCTGCTCTCAACACGCGACGGAGACCTTTTTTTTCTAATCGCTCATCTATTTTTTTTTGCAATTTCCAAATCCACGCATGTTGCAGCCAATAAACCGTAATGGTCCATCACTAGCGTCTTAATCTCCTCCTGGATTAAATTTTACATGCTGAATTCTCCTTTTAGCAGTAAAACGAAGGGCAGCATAGCCCATGCTTTGGACTTTAGTCACTCATTTTGGTCAATTTAATTCCAAATTTTAAATTAAAGATCGCAGGAATGTGGAGTATAACTTAACTGAATCAATTCGTTTTTGCGACACAATCTCTTTCAAATTCTCATCAGATGGGTGATTCAATTCCCGCTGAGCGGTATTTACTGTTTTCTATAATTATAATTATATTTTTCTATGATTATATCCTGATAAAACTACGCTACGATCTTGATCTTAATAAACCTTATAAGCGATTTGCTAATTTTAAAGTAGGTAGACACTTTGCCTCATTTTCGCTAGTCATTTGAGGATATAAAAATTTAAATAATTTTAAACAATAATTGGATGTCAAATTTAAATATTTATTGGAATCCAATTCCTGAATTTTACGGTTACAATAGAGGTGATAATAATTATTTTTCATTTCATAATGTTCTAATGCATACTGGAACGATCTCCTAGTCAATTTGTTGTCATGGACAGCCATATATAAATGACCTAAGTTAATAAAACAATTAGCTAGTAATTTAGAATCTTTTATATTAACATTTCCTTCTTTTAAATATTTTATCGCTCGATTTTGATGATAAAATGCAGTATCTAATTTATTTAAGCGATAATAAATTAATGCCATACGATAGTGTGGATTGGTAACTTTTTAGTTTGATTAATCACAAGAGAATTTTTACTCATATTTTTCCTGTTTATGACACAAAAACGACTAGCGACGTCCTATAAAATTATACAACAACAGCAATAAAAAATTTTTCAAGGCTAAAATCAGAAATAACTAAAGTAACAATATTATCTCTCATCTTATTGTCACTTTGTCAATCAGTTGATTCTGGGATCTTGCCATCGGCAATAAAATTTTTCCCTTTTGATTGGTTGCACAAAACAATGGACATGCTCAGCAGTAAGTCGATTTTGCGACATCCCAGGTTCGTCCAAAATTTTTAGACCCAATAAGGCATCGTATAACAGTTTTGCAGAAGCATCTATTATCTTCTGCTTTGAATTTATTGTGCAATAATAAGATGGAAATCCATCTTCAGTGATATTTAAGCTGGAATGACAGTAAAGATAATCCACATTATATGTAAAACCCGACGAGAATTTTTGAGGATAAATTCCAGCTGATAATCTTAGCGCTTGGATAAAATTACTCGCAGAAGGTCCTGAGGCTTTTTGTTCGATAGCCGCAGCTTGAGCGGAGAATAACCATGGTAAAATTCCACTAAAAAAAAGCACATAACGTATTTTCATAATATAGTTCACGAATTAGTCATTAATTTTTAACAATAAGAACAATTTTTTGTAAAGCATCTTCAAAAACTTTGGGCCGTACCATAGGCACAAAACCGGAATAGGGCCGCTGTAACACGATGATAACCATAATAATTACAACAATCATCCCCGCTAACACCGAGGTTAAAGCTGCTTGAGACCATACATATTCCATGCCAAATAAATAGGAAATTCCAAGGACGGTAAGACCCATAATAGATAACATTACCCATAAAGCCAGCGGTTCAGATTGAGTCACTTGAAAAATTCTTATTCGGCGATATGTTCTGGCATCAGATAGTCTATGCAAAGATTCGGCATAAACAGCATTTTCCATCGCATTTTGGGGATGAAAATTTAAGTAAATTTTTTCTACGTTATTCAATAGTTCCCAAGTAGTCAAATCTTCGTGTTGAGTCTTCATTATCTGCCACTCGCGGGCAATAATGGAATGAATGTATTGTGTAATTCCTTGCTGTATTTGCTGACGAGCGGGATTTGACAATCCTTGCGACAAATGCACCAAGGTAATTAAACTCGCCGCTTCCATCTCTAAATCATCTTGAACCTTCCTAAATCCATCCCAGGCGAGTGAAAAAACCAAAGATAGCAACATGGCATAAATCACGCCGATTTGGAGAAAGATGGGAAAAGCCACTTCATGATGGGCTTGCAGTATCCGAAGCGGACATAAATGTCTTACTATTAACGATATTAACCCTGCAATAAGCATGCAGATTAGAATAATAATCAAACCAATGTGATGTGGAGTCATAAAATACTCATCCCTAAGTTTTTAGGGGTATTTTCTCAAATTTCTATTCTTAAAGCTAACCCCAGCTTCTCGTAGCTTAAAGACTGAAGATTCATAACAATCAGATGATCTTTACCTTGACCATCCAGAATTGTAGCCAGTGAAATGGAAGAAAATAATGTAAATACCCAAATTAATGTTGACAATTACATAATCTTGCTTTTTTAAGTATACCAAAGAAAAGGTTCAGTAACAGCGATTTTAAAATCATTATCAATAAATGATTGATTTTTTGGCTCCCCTGTCATTTTCAAAAAATTTGTTTCAGCACTCATAATATCAGAAAAATTTATTTTTTTAAAATTTGAGTTAAATTTTTGGGCTTTTTTAAATAATGGAGAAATTTTTTTTTCATCATCTTCAAGAGGTAACGCCAAAAATTTTTCGGGAACGGGATTTTTGACATATTCAATGAGGTAATTAATTGTGGCTTGCGCTTTAAAGTGTTTAATTTTTTTAGGATCGACTCCAAGTACTAACATAAGCCTTATTCCCTCTAACACTCTTATCTTACTTTTAGAATCTTGTATAGCAAAAATATTTCCTTGTAAATTTTTTATAATCGTATAAGCCTCACAACATAACTTATTTAGTAAATACGTCATTATTTTTGCATTAGGAATTGCAGTAAATAATATAGCAAATATTAAAAAATTTAATTCTGAACAAAAAGAATTAACAACCTCATAACTTGGATCAAATTTAGGCAATTCCAATTTATCAAATTCATCTAATTTATTAATACTAACCTCTATAATCGATTTTGTTATTTTTTTCGATAAAAAATAAATCATTAAAGGGTAATAGCCATGACGAAGGGTTATATTAATAGCGATGTAATAGTAATGATGCGGATTTTTTATTTTATTTTTAAGTATAAATCGTGTGATTGCTTCATCTTCGTTGAAGACTGCTAATGATAATAAGCTCGTTGGAAAATCGAATATTGTTGCAGAAAATGGGAGATTTGGAAAAAAATCATGAAAAAGTTTTTTATTATTTTTTTTAAATTTATTATTTTTTTTAAATTGTTTAAAAATAGGATTAAAGGATTCTAAAAAATACAAATTTCTAATATGAACAGAGATTATTAGCCCATCCATTATTTCAGACAAGTGCTTGTCTTTTAAATAAGTTCGTTTTATACCACAATCTTTATTCTCAGAGTCTAGCTTTTCATAATAAAAATCAATTGTATATGATTTAATTTCCTTAGACAGTTCTTTCAGTGAGTCGTCAGTGTTTTGTTGTAAATTTTTATTATCGTCACTATCCCAGAAAAGAATTTTTAAATATAATTTCAAATAATTATACTCGTCCGAACTGAGTAATTTTTTATATTTTGATTCTTTTTCTTCAAAAATTTTTTTTAATTTTTTTAATATGTTAGAAAAATCTTGAGCAGAACTTTGAGCTTTTTGTTCATTTTTATTATCAACAGATTTTTCTATAAACTGTAATTTATTAGGGGGAAGTTTACAATGATTAAATTGTGAATCTTGTAACATAGCTAAATTAGCTTGAATCTTTTTTTCTAGGCTTAATCTTTCTTTCTTTTCCGCGACTTCTTTTAAATATTTATTTATAAGTGGAAGT
The DNA here is from genome assembly GCA_965651935.1 of uncultured bacterium. Lineage (GTDB taxonomy): Bacteria > Pseudomonadota > Gammaproteobacteria > Coxiellales > Coxiellaceae > JAFEDN01. Next base: position 187,882 of record CBFGTC010000002.1, on the reverse strand, counting down.
TGAGCCTGATACATCAATTCGATTAAAATAAAATTACAAACTGGGAGAAGGCGGATAAATGGAAAATATGAATTCTACATCCCAATGTTCTATTTGACTTTTAAGAAAATCAGTGGCTTGCATTCTAACTGCTGCATATATTAAAAAATTCCGTTGATCAGAATTTTTGACCACGGAGTATAATTTATCCAATTTTAAATTGTGCTCTAATACTGCTTGTTTAGTATCTTTGCTAATCAAAAGCATTATAGAAAAAACTATTTTTAAATCTAAATAACCTAACAAATAATTAAGCAATACATCGGGTAATGCTGAGAAATTATTTTTATGAATGAGTGGCGATTTAGATTTTAACATAAGAATTACAACTTTTCCCTTTTTATTAAATGGAAATCCCGTTAATGAGTTTTAATTCAGTCATAGAATTTAACATATTGATGAAGTTTAAATCAAATCTATTATTTAAGAATCCCCCATCGCGTAAGGAAGAATTTCATAGTTTTTTATAAACGGAGATCTTTTACAAGTTTATTGCTACCGCCATTTTAAACCTTGACGGCTGAAATGCTTTCATGTTTAAATAAAATTTGTTCTCTCTTGTCCCCACTTTAATTTAATTTAGATAAAGGAGTATCTATGAAAAATTGGGCTTTGACTACTTTGATAGTCCCTACTTTGGTATTAGTTGGCTGCGCAGGCCCTATGCCTTACCCACCTCCCTATCCTGGCGATAATCAATCTATTAACCCAAATTTAGTCCATATCTCGAATAATAGTTTCATCCCTAAAAACATAGCGGTGCAAAAGGGTGAAACCGTGACTTGGGTAAACGACGACCCAGCTCCTCATACAGTCACGGGCAACGGATTTAGTTCCCATGTATTAAGACAAGGCCAAACCTATAAACATCAATTTAATCATCGAGGAGAGTTTCATTACTATTGTAAAAAACATCCTTACATGAAAGGGAATGTGTCAGTCCAATAAGTCCACTATGTATTTATCAATTATTCCGCGATGCAATCGCGGAATAATTGTTGGAATAATTTCCACACCAAATTTGTTTTGCTAAAATTAACCACATCATTAAAGCAAAGAAAAACGGGGTTGAGAGTAAAAAATTGTTTTGTACATAATGCCAATAAATTAATTGTAAGTCAGTCAAAATGTAACCTACAAATAACAGCCATAAATTTTTTTGCAAAAACTTGTCGTTTTCAGCTCTTTTGAGAATGACCAAAATAGGGATGATCAATAATGTAAATTGATGATACCACGTATAAGGCATAATCAAATTGATGGTGATTATTACTAAACTAAATTCCAAATCAAACACACGCACAAATTCTCCGCGCTGCTTCCAGAGGATGATTGCCGTGGCGATAAAAAACCCTATGACAGATATGCGCCAGATGGGTATGGAAATGGCATCCTGCGGGAAAAAACGGGCAATAACACCACTAATTGATTGATTGGCGCCGCTATTGATGAGCTGCTCAAAATTAACCCCATGCATAGAAGACGGATTGGCATAATAAGAAGCGACGTGAAAAAAATCCATCCATCCTTGCCAACCGATAAAAGGTAGGCTGCTTGCACATAAAATAATTAATGTCAAAATAGCACTTAAAATAATTTTAAATCTTTTCCTCCAAAGGAAATAACAAAAATGAGCCAAGGGAACGACTTTTAACAGGATAGCTACTCCTAACCCCACCCCTGCTCCTATTGAACGATTTCGTAAAGTGGTAAAAAAAGTGAAGCTTAACGCCAATAACATAAAAGACTCTACTTGGCCGGTATAAAGCATATCTGCTACAGGAAAAAAGCCAAAGCTAATGATCAAATTGGTGAAGAAACGCGTTTTTCCGCCTAATAAATAAACAGATAAGATAACTGCACAAATAGATAAAATTAATCAGAGTGAAAATACCCATTTACCTGGAAAAATACTCAACGGGGCCAAAATTTGCGCGGTTAGAGGTGGATAATAATAAGTCGAACCGTACATTAGCTCTAAGTAAAAACGGGTACCTTGATGCAGACCTTTGGCTGCCAAAAAATAGGCATAAAAATCCAAACCACGAAATTGAATGACATACCAAGCAAAGGGAATTAAAGCAGCGAATAATAACGCCAATAACCCGTAGATAATTTTACTTTGTTCTAAATTAGACAAAAAACGAATGATATTGTAATTAAGATGAGAGATTTTTAGCACGATTAACTCAAATTTTTTAATGAGGACAATTTAGACCGTCTAACTAGTATGGTTAGCAAAAATATACTGAAAATATTGAACCTGTCAATCAGTGAACGATCTTACGTCCAAACCAACAGAACAGCTTGGCTGTCACTCATAGCCAAAATAGATAATCATGATACTCCACTTTAATAAAAAATATATTATATACATTATTTATTGACAGTTTTACAGCATATTTCTTGGCGAAATCTTTCAACAATATTATAATTTTGCAATGAAATTGCCTCTTTTAAGAGATATCCCATTAGTGATTTTAGCCCTAGCGATCTTAATTTATATTGCTTGGGGAAGCATGTCATTAACCATTTACCACCCCATTTCCCCTGATTTTCGGCATTTCTACATGGCTGCGCAAGCCATCTTAGCCCACCACAATATTTACAGCACGGGTGAAGGCGGATATATCTATCCTCCCTTTTTTGCCTTTTTGATAAGCCCTTTAGGAAATTTATCTTACCTACACGCTTCCAGCTTTTGGATGACGATGAATCTCTTGCTACTTTTATTAAGTTTAAATATCGGACTTAAAATCATCACCCAAGGCTTCAGAATAGAATTGACTGTAATACAAGTTTTAGCGGTTTGCAGCTTTACGATTATACTGTCTTATAACGCGTTGCGATGGGAAATTTTATTAGGACAAACTGATTTATTGATATTATTTTTTCTATCCTTGGGGTTATATTGGCTTGATAAACGTCCTTGGCTGGCAGGGCTTTTATTCGCGGCCAGCATTAATATCAAATATTACGCCTTATTATTTTTACCTTTTTTGTGTTTAAAAAGACGGTGGCAAACCGTCATCAGTTTATCCTTAGGAACAGTAATCTTAGCTATTTTACCCACTATTATTCTAGGCTGGAAAACCAATTGGCTTTATTTGCAAATTGCATTAAAAGGCATTTTTGCTATGCATGACTCGGTGGCAGAGATTGGAAAATTAGCCAAAGTCCCTAATGTCACCTGGTATAGAAATATTACTATCACTAGTGGTTTGACTCGCATTTTTTTAGAAATGAAATGGGCTATCTTCTTTTTATACTTAACCCTTGGCGTTATCCTTACCTTAGTTTTTTTATTTTTTTTACAAATGTTTCGATTCAAAGGAATTGATATATTACGGCATCATCAATCAGATGAAATTTTTATTACTCAAATAGAATGGTACAGTCTTTGGGTATGTATATTAGCGTTTTCACCGCAAAATACTTTACGCCACCTCATTTTAATGCTCAACGTCAATCTCATCGCGGCAGTGATGTTACTATTCCCCATAGCCTATGTTAAACGTTGGCCGGTAGCACTTGGCGTTATCATTATGGAGTTAGGCGTCAATTTGCGTCTACAACCCGTGCAGCATTCCATTTGGCATTTTATCGGTGGTCCAGGCTGGACGCTTTTACCTTTTATCTTTATTATTACTTATAGCGCTATCAGTAACTTAATACCTAACCACCTCGGCGCTGATTAAATCTAAAGTTTGTTCTCCACGTGGGAGAAAGCTTGTTCAGATTTAAGTTCTCTTAAAAACTGCTTAGTAACCTTCAATAAAAGTTGTTCGATTTTTTATTGTCTTCTGACATTATGTTTTTGTCTTGAATTAATTTTTATGTGGAGAAGCTACTTCCCCATCTTTCACTAAAGCAAATATCACTGGTTTTATGGCGGCCTGCATAAGGTTTATCCGGTCCTTTTCTTTTGCCTATCCCCAACAGCGCAACCACTCGGACGTTGGGAGGAATTTGAAGGACAGCTTTCACTTTGTCTTCGTAAAATCCTTCCATAGGGGCGGTATCATAGCCTAACACTTCCGCCATCCACATCATGGTGGTGAAAGCAATCATCGAATGGCGGTTAACCCAAACGGCATAATCCGGTGCAATTCCCATGGCATTACCTGGAGGTTGGTTGAAATTTTTATCAATTATTTCTTTGACTTTTTGATTTTGTGCATCCGTAAATCCATGCCGGGCTGATTCATTTAATACTTTATCTAAAATTTCTCCGCGGGGGGCGTTCAAATCACCGCAACACACAATCACTGCTTCCGCTTCTTCTACTTTGGGCTGGTTCATGGCGGCCAGACGCAAGTGGCGCTTTTGCTCTAGGTTTCTAACGACTATAAAACGCCAAGGTTGGAGATTGTATCCGCTGGGAGATTCCATACCGGCCTTAATTATGGCTGCCAAAATATCATCCGGCACTGCTGAACCATCAAAATTGGGGGTTGCGCGACGTTCGCTAATAACTGTGCTTAAAGGCAGTTCTTGTGAGCGTATTTTATCCGAAAACACTGTCATGTTATTACCTCCTTATAAAGCACTGATATTAGCACATTACACAAATCAAGGATAACAATCTGGGGAAGACTTATTTATTGGCGCGCCCGGAGAGACTCGAACTCCCGACCGCCTGGTTCGAAGCCAGGAACTCTATCCAACTGAGCTACGGGCGCAAACAGGAATCAAAAAACCATGAGGAATATTCGCCATGGATCGGAAAATTAGCGCGCCCGGAGAGATTCGAACTCCCGACCCCCAAGTTCGTAGCCTGGTGCTCTATCCAACTGAGCTACGGGCGCGTAATGAAATCGCTTCAAGATTGACAAAAAAATTTCTCAACGGAGAGAGAGGGATTCGAACCCTCGATGGGGCTTTAGACCCCATACTCCCTTAGCAGGGGAGCGCCTTCAGCCACTCGGCCATCTCTCCTCGAAACAGTAATCATATCATTCTCACCAACGGAGTCAAATACTTACTGATTATAATGAATTCAAAATTCAAGATTTGCTCTGTTCAAAAATTCTTTGAGATCTGGAGCCAGGGAGACGCATAAACCAAAATCAGGGGAGCAAATTGAAGCAGAATGTAAAAATAATCGCTTAAGGCCCTGACCTTTCATAGATTTATTGAACTCCGCGTCACCGTATTTCTGATCCCCCGCAATGGGATAACCCAAAGATTGTAAATGTACCCGAATTTGATGCGTTCTTCCAGTTTGTGGACATGCCTCAATTAAACTAAAATGGCGAAACACTTTGATTGGGTTAAAAATAGTCAAAGCCGGCTTGCCTTCCTCCCCAACTTTGACGATGCGCTCCCCACTGCTCAATACATTTTTAATTAAAGGTACGTTCACGCTTCGCCTACCGCCTTGCCACGCGCCTTTTACTAAGGTGATATACTGCTTTTGAACTAAACGGCGAGTTAAATAATCATGCCAAGCTAAAAGTATTTTACGTTTTTTGGCCAATAATAAACAACCCGAAGTTTCACGGTCCAAGCGATGTATTAATTCTAAAAATCGTAGCTCAGGCCGCGCCAAGCGCAAAAGTTCAATAACGCCGCCGCGTATACCCGAGCCACCATGGACTGGCATGCCTGGGGGTTTATCGAGCACAATTAAACCCTCGTCTTCGTAAATAATGCTCTTACGAATAGCAAACGCGACTTCCTCCCTTACGACTAATGCTACACCGGTGCGAATCACTTGCAAGGGAGGGATGCGGATTTCATCGTTTAATTTCACCCGATAATCCGGTTTAACCCTGCCTTTGTTTACTCTGACTTCGCCGTGACGAAATGCACGGTAAACCCTTACCTTAGGAACATTCTTTAAGTGTTTGAAAATAAAGTTATCTATCCGTTGACCTACCTCTTCGGATTGCACTAAAACTGTTCTCACCATAATAATTTGCCTATAAAGAGGAAAAATGTTATATTTTCGAAAGCATATTAACAAAATTAGATGCAAAATTATACCAATTTTCAGGCTCCAGCCCCCAGTGCTGGCAGGAATTAACATTAGGATTATTCCATCACAAGAGTCTTTTACACAGACTTTAGGAAAAATCTAACTAACGAAGCGCTTAAGGCTTATCCCATAATAGCCCCAAGCGCTGATTAAAGGTTGCAGAATGAAGAGAATGCTGATTAACGCCACGCAATCGGATGCGTTGCGTGTCGCCGTTGTCCACGGCTTACAATTGATCGATTTGGATATAGAACGCTTCGATTTAGTACAAAAAAAAGCCAATATCTACAAAGGCCGTATTAGGAGCATAGAACCCAGCTTAAATGCTGTTTTCATCGATTACGGTGAAGAACGCCACGGCTTCCTCCCCCTAAAGGAAATTTCCCGAGAATATTTCCTCACTGACGCAGACTCCAATGAAGAAAATATTGATATCCGGTCCGTATTAAAATTAGGACAAGAACTGGTCGTACAAGTTGAAAAAGAAGAGCGGGGTAACAAAGGCGCAGCGCTAACCACTTTTATTAGTTTAGCTGGCTCTTATTTAGTTTTAATGCCAAATAATCCTCGAGCAGGTGGAATTTCCCGGCGCGTGGAAACTGATGATCGCGAACACCTTAAAGAAGCTTTTAATCAACTGCAAATCCCCGAAGGCATGGGCCTTATTATACGCACGGCGGGCGTGGGACGATCCAAGGAAGAGTTAGAATGGGATCTGAATGTACTGCTGCGCTATTGGGAAGCAGTTAAACAAGCCGCCATCGCCCGCCCCGGCCCTTATTTAATACACCAAGAAAGCGATGTCATTATTCGAGCAATCCGTGATTACTTGAGGCAAGATATGCAAGAAGTGATCATAGATGACAGCACTGCCTATGAAAGAGCACGTCATTATGTCTTGCAAGTACGACCGGATTTTGCCGAACGTTTGCAATTATATACCGGTTACCTCCCCCTGTTTAGCCGATTCCATATTGAAGAACAAATTGAAAATGCTTATCAACGAGATGTGCAACTTCCTTCAGGCGGATCTTTAGTAATTGACCACAGCGAAGCTTTAGTCGCTATTGATATCAACTCTTCCCGAGCCACCAAAGGCAGCAATATAGAAGAAACAGCCTTTAACACTAACATTGAAGCCGCCGAAGAGATCGCCCGTCAATTAAGAATACGAGACATTGGTGGATTAATCGTGATCGATTTCATCGATATGTTGCAAACTTCTCACCAACGCGATGTAGAGAATTGTTTACGAAATGCTTTAAAACAAGACCGCGCCCGCATTCAAATTGGACGAATTTCCCGCTTTGGACTCTTAGAAATGTCTCGCCAGCGATTAGGTTCATCTCTGCGAAGATCTAGCCGTATCACCTGCCCTCGCTGCGATGGCCAAGGCTCTATCCGCACTGTAGAATCCCTCGCCAATTCAATATTGTATTTACTTCAAGAACAAACCGCCAAAAATGACCAAGCGCAACTGCAAGTGATGTTGCCTATTGATATGGCGACCTATCTGATTAATGAAAAGCGCATACAAATACAGCAAATTGAACAGCAATCGCACGCAGATATCATGATTATTCCTAATCCACAATTTCATTCTCCCCACTATCAAATCCGAAAAGTGAAAGAAAAAAATCGCTCCTCGGTCAGTTATGAAGTCATTAAACAATTACAGCAAAAAGTCGGTGGACAAGTGGTCCGTAAAAAATCAGTCATCACCAAAGCAACTGAACCGGCCATTAAAGAATTTTTAACCACCAGCACTCACGTTCCTCCTCCCGTTCGCAAAAAAAGCGGCGGCCTAATTAAACGTTTATGGGAAGCCATGGTGGGGACTGAAGAAGAGAAAAAAACCGTTACCTCAATACCGACACCTTCTATTACGCCTGCTGCGGCTCAAGTGACCAGTCAACCAGCACAACAAGGACAAACTCAACAACATGGACAAGCCCGGCATAAACAACGCCACCGACACCGTGAGGACCATCCTAACCGCGGGGAATCTCCTTCGCGCAGAGAATCTTCTCGCGGACAAAGACGTCAACCCAGTCCAGATCAAGCCGGAACTCGTGGCCCGCGTCAAAATCAAGGCAACGCCCACAAAGTCACCCCTCCGGCATTTACCTCGCAAACGCCTAAAACTGCTGAAACGCCTAAAATTCAAGTTGAAGAAAAAATTGAAGCAAAATTAGAAAAACAGCCTGCTCCCGTAATAGTAGAAGATTTTCATGAAGCTCATCAGCCAGTTTATCACGAAGCTCCCCAAACGACATACGCCTCTCCTTTGGAAAAATCCGAAGTTCCTTTACAGCAAATTACGACTAAACCCGATTTACCCCCACCGCAAGAACAAGAGCAAAATACCCCACAGGTAGAAAAGGAAAAGGAAACGAAAAGCGAAAACAACAATAATTCTCAAACAGGATAAGAATTTTTCCCAAGTTATTTGTCCATTTTTTCATCTGGCCCCTTATGAGAAAGATGAAAAAATGGACAATAGCGATATTTATTTATAAATTCGCGAATGGTTGAACGATGAGTCTTAACGTACTGCCCGGACTCGATATTTACGCTCCAAAAACTTAAAAACCCCAATGATGAGCGCGTTTAAACATAAATATAAAATACCAGCTATAAGAAAAAATGGCAAAACCTGGTAAGTCCGGCCAATCAATTGCCGCATCACCCCCATTAAGTCCAATAACGTAATCGTGCTCGCCAATGAAGTGCCTTTTAAGATCATAATCACCTCATTAGAATAAGCGGGCAAAGCCATACGCCATGCCCGCGGAAAAATAACTCGGCGTTGCATTTGCCATTTAGAAAACCCTAAAACTTGGCAAGCCTCTATTTCCCCTTTAGGAATTCCGCGGACCACGCCGATCAATAATGCAGTGGTGTAAGCCGCTGTGTTTATCGCCAGAGCCAAAGCCGCGCAACCAAAAGGTTGTCGAAATAGTTCCCAAAAAATAGTACTGCGCAACCAAATCCATTGACCACTGCCATAATAAATAATAAAAATTTGCACTAATAACGGCGTGCCACGGATAAAAAATACAAACGCATCAATCGGAATACTTAAAATCTTGAAATGCATTTCATGCAGCAAGCTTAGGACAAGCGACAATAGCAATCCTATCAGTAAAGAACAAACCAGCAACTGCAAGGTCACGATTAAACCGGACAATATGGTCGGAAAATATTGAATCATTGTTTCCAGCATATTAATGTCTCAGCTTAAAAGTCAGTTTGCGAAAAGAAATTTCAGATAAAGTGGTCATTATTAAAAATATCAAAGCCGCGATTAAATAAAATTTAAAGGGTTGATGCGTATTACTCGCCGCTAATTGAGATTTATTCATGAGATCCGAGAGTCCCAATAACGAAACCAAAGCACTGTCTTTTAGTAAAACCAACCATAGATTACCCAGACCTGGTAAAGCATAGCGCCACGCTTGCGGTAATAACACATGCAAAAAAGTATAACGAGAAGACAAACTCAGCGCCTGAGCGGCCTCTTTTTGCCCTGCGGGGATGGCCAAAAAAGCACCGCGCAAAGTTTGCGCACCATAGGAAGCAAAAATTAAGCCGAGGGCAAACGCGCCAGCAATAAAAGAATTGATCTGCGTATCACGATGGATAATTAAAGAGAGTAAAGCGCTGCCACCAAAATAAATACCAAACAATACCAACAACTCGGGCAAACCTCGAACTAGACCAGTGAACGAGAAAGTAATCCGGCGCAAAAAAGTATTGCGGCTAAGTTCACCCAAAGCGCCTAACAATGCCAAGATCAAGCCAATAATTAAAGCAAATAAGGCAACAGCAATGGTTGTTACGGTCCCCAACAACAGTTGATGGCCGTAACCCTCAAATAAATTCACTGCGGTTTTCCAAAATACTGTTCTACAATTTTTTCATATTCGCCACTGGTTTTAATCGCATTTAGGCCCTGATTTAATTGGTTAAGTAATTCCGTATTACCCTTTTTAACCGCAAACCCGTAACCTTGACTGAAAAATTTAGGGTCGCTGATACGATCACCTACAGTGGTATAAGCAGTGATATTAGCTGGATTTTTCAACCATTCCAAAATAATCGGAGTATCACCAAATACGGCGTCTATCCTTCCCGATTGCAAATCTAAAAATGCATCTTGGATACTGCTATAACGATTAATATGAACCTGGTTGGCATAGTTTGCTTGCAGATAATAATCGTAGGTAGTAGAACCCTGGACGCCAATGGTCTTATTTTTAAGAGACTGAGGAGGGTCCAAGGAAAGTTTAGACGCTTTCGCTGCCGCAAAACTTCCGGTGTTAATATAATAAGGCTGAGTAAAATTAACCTGTTTTTGCCGTTCTTCGGTAATATTCATTGCGCCAAAAATCACATCAAATTTACCGAGTTGCAAACCGGGGATTAAACTATCCCAAGGTTGATTAACAAACTGACATTGCTTTTTTAGATTTGCACAAATAGCGCTGAGGACATCCACATCAAAACCCACCATTTTTCCTTGATTGTCCACTGATTCAAATGGAGGATAAGTCGCTTCCGTGGCTAAAATGATCGGCTTAGCATTGGCCAAAGCCAAATTGACTGTCAAACTGCAAAGCATCAAACAAGAGAATATTTTTTTTAAAAATTTCATTTAAAAACCCCCCTCAATAAATTGTGCAAATTCAGTGGTTTTAGGATGGGAAAAAAGTTCTGCCGTTTCGCCCTGCTCAACTATTTTACCCTGGTCCAGAAAAATAATTTGGTCCGCAACGCGGCGGGCAAAATTCATTTCATGAGTAGCAATTATCATAGTCATGCCTTTGGCCGCCAAAGATTTAATCAAAACTGCGAGTTCTGACACCGTTTTAGGGTCTAAGGCGGAAGTCGGTTCATCAAAAAGCATCACATCGGGATGCATCATAAGCGCGCGAGCAATGGCAACCCTTTGCTGCTGACCACCGGACAACTGGCTCGGATAAGCGTGAAGTTTGCTCGCTAAGCCCACTTGGTTTAATAACTCCTGGGCTTCTTGTGTTGCCTGTGTTATGGTTTTTTTCAAAACCTGGACCGGGGCTTCGATTAAATTGCCCAGAACAGTACGATGAGGCCATAAATTAAATTGCTGAAATACCATACCGACTTTAGCCCGTAAAGCACGTTGTTCTTTATCTTTCATCTTCCATTTTTGGTCAGAAAAATTAAGCCGGGCTGCGCCTATTTCGATCATACCACCATTGGGTTTTTCTAAAAGATTAAGACATCTTAATAAGGTGCTCTTACCTGCCCCGCTGCCACCTAAAAGGGCGACAATCTCACCCGATTGGGCGGTAAAAGAGACCCCGCTTAATATCGGTAGGTTATTATATTTTTTTTGTAGATTGTTAACGTAAATTTTTGCCATCGACTCTAGTTTATTCAAATATTTATGCAACTCTTTGAATAATAATTCATCTATGGCAAAATGTCAAATTTAGCTTGGGCGCTAATATCATTCTCAGCAGGATCCTTTAATTTGTTTGTTATTATTCTCTTTTAAATTTTTGGGACGAGATTTCACTGCTAAAAATCTGCTTTGCGGTACAATTTGAGTATTTTTATCACTGATTGCATAATAAATTAACAAACTGTCTGTTTCTTTAATTAACGAGGGTTTAAAACAAAGTAAAGTTAATAAATTCTTTAAGTAAGCTGCATTATAAGCAATCGCATAGGCGCCAGCATTTTTCACATACGCTAAGGCGCCCACTGAATTTTGAATAATAGTTATATTTTTATTTTGTAAGGTTTTTTGTTTTACTTCAATGACCTTAGCCGTATTTTTTAATACAGAAATTAAAATATTCATTTCCAGCAGCCTAAGTCTAACAAGCAATTTAAAAAATGATTCAATAGAATCAAGCGCTCCCAAAGCCAAAATGACTAAATTTTTGGACGGGTCTTTAAAATATGGCTTTTTATCTTCTTGTTGTGGCAAGTTATGAAGATCAAACTTTAAAACCACCTTTTTTTTAGATTCTTGTAGGCTTTGTAAACTGAATTCACTTAAGGAAGAATTAGACCTAATATGATTAAGTTTATTATTTTGTGCAAAAGTTTGATATTCCAAAGCATGAGTATCTATTTCAACTAGGGAACTATAACGTTTTTTAACGCTGGTTTTTTGATTTGTACTGATAACTTGATTAAAGCATCTCTTTTGATCTTCAATGCATTTATTTATCCATTTATTATATTTTTTATTTTCCGGAACTAAGGTTTGGAAATGAATTGACGTTTTAGTTAATTCCCGAAAATTATGTTTCAATAAATTGTCAATAAGTTTGATTAAATTTTCATAAAATTCTATAAAATTTAAGGGTAAAAATTCAATTTCAATGGTATTATTTTGTAAATGAAACTGAATATCTTTAATGTAGTTATGACATTGCGCTGTATTAATGATATTTAGCAGTTTTTTAAAAAAGGACTCGCTAAGGATTGCACCTAAAGTTTGTATTATACACAATAAATGCTGCACGCTTTTAGGTTTATAACCGCATAATGAGGCAAGCTTTTCAAAACTTTTACTTGAGTTATAAATCATTTTTTTTCCGTCAAGTAATTTCTGTAATTTTATTTGATTTTTTTGGGAAACTAAATGTGAGACAAACTTATCATCCTCGAACCAATAGGCTGTTATTCCAGTTCCTGCTCGTAATATATATATTGTATGTTGATCATCATGCGGCTTAACTCCTGGATTAAAAATGATATCCGGTATGATAATATGACTACAACTATTTTTCGTAACTATCCGTCCCTCTAAAAAGAAATAACCTATTTCAGCCGAAGTAAATTCGAGATTCTGTCCATCTAGATTTATCAATGAACAATCTACTTTTTTTGGTTGAATATTCTCATTTAATTTTGATTCAACTTGTTTATCACTTTTACTCATATTAATCCAGTAAAAATTCGACAATACTATAATTGCAATGTTCTATATAATTCTTGTTTGGCAATATCAACTCGAATTTTCTGTAAATCCAAACGAAATGCCGTGGTAATTTGTGAAATTTCATCAGCGGTAAGTTTTTCTCCTAAGCAACTTTCTTCTATCATGCCTCTTACTTCACCTTCGGAGGTAAGAGGCGTGAGAACAGCCTTATTACTATCAGCACCTTCAATTACTCTTCGCAAAGAATAATGAATACATTCTTTAGGGGGTCCGAATAAAGCATACATAGAATCCGGTTTTGCTTGCGTGGTAAAACCATAGAGCTGCCCTTTAATATATTTAGTGGGATCGACATTTATTTTTCTAGCATGATCATCAATCAGTTTTTCTAAAATAGGATTATGGGTCCCTAAAAAAAGGTGAATACCTGAACTTAAACAAAATTTAGCGATCAGAACAAAAGCAATAAAAGTGCGCGCTTTCGAGGGTTGTACCATGCGTATGCAGTTATTATCATAGGCCCAATTAACATAAGCGCCGTTCACTAATTTAATAGCGGGATATTTGGTTAAGCGAAGTGAATGTATGCGGGCTACCAGTTCGAAACAATCTATATCTGTCGCTTGAACCGTCATGTAAACAGCAGGATAGTTCACGTTAAATTCAGACATAAGTTCAAATCCAAAATTAAAAATAGCCTTTTTTTGATTTGGGTATTCTTGATCAAGAAACAAAGTTTTGTTATATCGAACCGCTTTTTCTGTAAATTTTTTTAAGCGCGTAAATTCTGTATTTAGTAAATTTTTTTCATCTACCGTCAAAAGTTGGATATCTTTTGATGCTTTCACTAAAAGGTTGGGAGAAACAATGCCAGTCAATTTTAATGGCAAATATTTTATTTGAGTAGCTTTAATTTCATCCAACAGCCGGTCAAATTTATTGAATACTAATGTACGCTGTTTAGCATCGCCAATCATTTCTTCGACTAAATCGAGGAGTAAATGTTGATCTCTTTCTAGAAAAAATTGTGCTTTTGCTACAGCTTCAGAAATATTATCTCCCACTGAAAACGATTTTGTTAACGGTTTGATGAGAGTTTCGGCACTTTGTTGACATAGTCCACCGCGATTAATCATATCTAAAGATAATTCGGCAAATCGTTTTGCCAATAATGGATGTTGTAAAAATTTCATTAAAATGAAATTCCGCAAAGCAGCTGGAAATTCTTTAATCGGCAGTATTCGCCTAACTTGCGAACGAGATAATATGCTAAAATTTTTCGAAAATGGATTTGATAAAAATTTAATTTTACTTGACTGTATTACTGATACTGCTCTTAGCATAATTTCTCCTTATAAAAATATTTAAGTCCACCAAATTAATTCACGATTAGCATTTAACCCCATAAAACAAGTAATAAGCAAACGGTTTTTATGTAACATTTGCACACCACGCAATACTGCATGGATTAAATTACCATTAATAATACATAAATCTCCGACCTTGATAGGGATAATCAAACTTTCAAAATCGGTAAGTAATTCTTTTGGATAAGGAAAGCCACTATAAGTTAAATTTAATCGAGCACGAGCATCCTCATCTGGCTCAATATTCCAAATTTGCAATTGTCCCGACTCAGCCGTCATTTGCGGATAAAAATTGACAGCCATCACTCTGGAAATTTGTTGAATCTCAAAATTACTTTGCCGAGGATCACGTAATTGTGCTAAGTCATCATGAGGCTCTAATATAAAATAGCCTGGATTATTCCAATATACTGCTTTTGAATTTCCCGCACAGAATTCTTCACATTGAGCGGGTCTTAATTCTATACGATCTTGCCATGCTTGAGCAATTTTATGACGAAAAACATCTAAAGGATTAACAGTATTTTTAAATAAATTATCTAACGCTGACTGAAAATGTATTACTTCATTTAAATATTGTTGTGTCGTTTTTTCAATATGAGAAGCACCTATAAAATAACCTTCTACTCCATCTATACCGTATCCAACACGCGCAACCTTATCAGACGAATTCCAAAAATTATGAGTAATTTTTTGACATTCTGCTTTAGGTAAAAAATTATTTACTCTGTAAGCCGCTAAATCGCCAGCAAGAATGGCTTCAACATAATCGCTATCCAAAATTTCGTTGGATTCTTGTAACCTAAATTGACTTGCTAACAAAGTCGATCCACTAATTTTTTTATGAGAATCTATCATAGCAAACTTACTTCCTGTTCTACATACGATAAAGACGATGGTTGACGATGCAACATTTTCCGGTTTTTGTCTACAAAACCGATAATAGCGGGGACTGGACTGATAATACGCTGGCCTATATTATCCTCTTTCAAATATTTATCACGAATTTGAGGCATTTCACTCCAATGTCCAGCAGCAAATAAGTGATGTTCTTGATGATAACCATCATTAAATGTTAATTGATTATAAATTTTTCCGTAATAACTAACAGAATTACCAAATTTATTTTCTGGCAATGCACCAAAATGTTCATAGTAATTTTGCATGTTGACCAAAGCCAGTGATATAAAAAACGCTGGCACATAACAAAATAAAGTCCACTGCCAAGATATCAAAACAAAAGCAAATAATGTTAAAAAATGCACAATACGCTCAATTTGTAATTGTTTTAATTCCAATCGTCTCTTCTCTGATGACCGTGAAACTAGCGATAATAAGTCAATTTCATGGTCTCCAACTCGCCACATTTTATAAATTGAAAGAATATCGCTCTTGAAAATAGATACCATGCTAGCTAACGCACCCAGTAATGTGTAACGCCAAAGACTGGCATGCTCATCATTTTTGCCCTGTTGAAAAGTAGAGGATTGATCTAAAGTTTTGCCATTCGTGCCCTTTCGATCATTATTGTAACGATGATGATTACGCACGTGTGATAGTTGATAAGCCTGGATAGATTGACCGGCATTGATTGTATTTATAATAAAAACTAACCGATTCATGAACGTCGAATTAAACCAGGGTGTATGCGTCAATAAATGAGAGATAATAATAATGTTGTAAGTGGTTAAGAATATTAATATAAAAAATCCAGCTATTTTCATCAATAAAGGTAAAAATACCCAGTTTTTTAATAGTAAAATCAAAAAAACAAAATGAAAGATACTTAGCAAAAATAATACCGCATCAAGTTTATGATATCGCCAAATTTTCATAATCACCTTCGTTAAAAATAAGACTGTAATTCTCCTTTACGGCGAACATCCAAAGTTGCACAATGAAACGAGCCGCCAAAGCTATTAAAGTGACGGAAATTACACAAAATTGGCGTAAAACCCGATTTTTTTAGCAATGAAATCATAGGCTCATCCTGACGTTCAACCACCACACGCTTTTCATCTAACATGAGAATATTCATATTAATCCATTTACTAGTCATATAAAGCGTATGTTCATCTGGAATGACAGGGGTAGGTGCTTTTAAAATATCCCAATCCTTGAAAATCTGAGGGATTTGTAATACTCGTTCCGGATTAATCAGCAATTTACCAGGAGCTAACGGCATGAATGTGGCATCAATATGCATAGGATGTGGATCATTAAATCTTAATAGATGTATTCGATATTCCGCTCCCAAAAGTCTCTTTAACCACTCAATACCAAAAATATTAGTTACGTGGCTTTGTTGGGCGAAAATATCTTTGCCGCAACGGATAAAATCAGCCGCGTCAAAAGTGGGTTCGTATTCTGTGATGACCATGGAATCAGAATCAGAATCGGAATCGAAATAATCATTATATAAATCATCACACAATTCTGGTTTAGGAGCAGCTTGCCATTGTGCACCCGCATTGAAATATTCTTTCAACAAACGGCGATACCCAAACACTTCGAAATAACGTGAACGCCATGCTAACGGACATTCAATAATTCGCTGACCAATCACTAATAATATATCTCTGGGCATGGCATGGTACAGTCCGGTGCTTTGCCAACCAGGCGCGCCAAAACTTTCTAACTGATTGCGACGTTCCGGCCTTCTTACCTTGACGCCTTCTGCTTCAAGAACATGGACAAATTCATCTAACTCTTGATTTGCAGCCTGAATTCGTTCGATTGGAAAAGGAGTTCCGGCATTTTTTTGAAAAGTTAAGTGATGGTGGTCCGGCAACACAGGTTGTAAAGCGAAATGCCAAGGTGGGAAACAAGCGTCGTCAACAATACCGACAATAACTTCTTCCAATAAATCCCATTCATTATGAGAACAAACCAAGGGCGATGAAATATTAAGGGTTGTAGGAGCACATTTTTCCAATTCTATGAAATTAGTCATTATCTCTTCCTGAGTTATGAACATCATGTATTTTTAGGGTAAACAATCCCACCCCAAGACTGATCGAAAATTATTATAATTTTTTCGCAAATTGTCAAGTTTAAAAATCTGCCATCACGGCATTAATTCGCGTTGATCCAAATTATTGACTTTTAATGCTAACATAAATCACTCTTTTAAAAAAAAAATTACGAATTGCGGAGTAACTTTATGTTGATAACAATTTTTCTAGCCATGCTTGAAGAAGAAGCAATACAGAAAAATAACGTGGAACAACTACAAAATTTATTAATCAGTGCTGGGAAACAAGGCGATTATGAAGCCGCTCGGTATTATTTACAAAAAGGTGCTCAAGTAGATGTTTTAAATAAAAATAGTGAACATCCCTTAGCAGCGGCTGTTTATGGCATGAATCCGGATCTAGTCTATATGATGCTTACTCATCCCAGTCATCGCCATTCATTTTGTTGGGACAAGTGTATCGAACATAACTTACAAAAATATAAAAAAATATATGTTAGTCCTCAATTTCAAGTAATAACCTTTGGTGAATGGGATAAATTACTCGACGATTTGAGTTTTTCAACATTTTTGCAAGCTACTCACCTACATGCGCTCAATTCCTCATGGCCATCTACTAATGAACCCTGGAAAGCAAACCAATTAAATTGGGTTACGCTGAAACGCTGGATTAGGAGTCTGGTTCTGACAGCTGGGGAAAAATGCTCAAGTGAATCGCTTAAATTATGCAAAGAGGCCACAGAAAAATTATTTAATCACTATCAATTGATGATTAAAAATACTGTAATACTGGCTTTTGAAAAACACTTGCAAAATAAATTTTCAAAACTTACAATCCATCACAAATATTTAGTTTTTAAGGAGAAAAACATGAGAACTGCATTGATTTTACTTAACCAGGAAGAGAAAACGTTTGGCTTTGTACTTAACGGCCTTTGTCATATGGCTTTTGGTATGGGGCATAAAATTCCGGCTGGAAAAATTCCAAACATCGCTATAAGATTTGCCCCATCCTCAGTAATTTATCAGTTTCGTCAAAGAGCTCACGCCCTGTATACCCAAAATAAAAAAAATACTTTTTATTCAGATTTTCTTAGTGCAATGAATTCAGTAAAACCTCTTAAAGAACATATGGAATATATAGCAAGCATTAAAGAACATAGTCATACCTATTTGGGAGTCTGCTTTTGCTCTGATGATGAAAATATAGCCAAATTGCTACCCGATTTTAATCAAAATACATTTGCTTTGAAAGAATACGAAGTTTTTGTAGCTAAAAATGATGATAATCAATTTGACTTTGCCGAAGACGTTGAACCTAACAATAACACCCCTGAAATTCGTAAAAAAATGTCTATGTCACTACTTCCTGAAAAGTCAATAACTCCTCTACTCAATTCTATGGTTATCGCGGCGATTGAAGTTGGCCGACGTGTTCCCAGAATAGATTTGCATTTCATGCCTTGTATTGATGGTAATGGAAATAAACATTATAATATTTCATTGCATCCCTTTCCCATTTTGAAGAGTAAAAACTTAGACACGCAAAATAAAATTTCTAAATCATTAGATGAATCCAAAAACTTTATTAGCTATGATTTTTTAAGTGAGCAAAAAATACCTTTAGCAATCTGCGGTTATGGAGAGTATGAATCACTCTCTGAAGTTTTTAATAAAGATCGTTGCTCATTATGGAATAAGCCTCTTCCCAAAAAAGAGTTAGTCTCTACTGCTACTGTTTTTCCTGAACACGTAGTTGAAAAAAAAAGTTCGTCCAGTAAATTTGAAACTATAGATCCAAAAATAAGCTCATCCGAAAATAATAGTCTTAACCAGGAACCAAAAACACAAATCGTGGCTGAGGGGAGTTTTTCTAAAACTAAAATGACAATCCAAAAAATCGAATTGGATATAGAAAAACTTGATGAGGCCCCAAAAAAATCATTTGTACATCAATTGGATCAAATCTCAGGGGAATATTCTCAAAAAATACAATCATTACAAGAAAAAATAGAAAAGCTTTCAAATAAGCATAAAAAGAAAAATAAACATTCTCAATCTCTTTTTCAACACGATCCCGATTCCAAGAATAAAGGTTTCAAGAATAAAGATAAAGATTCCAGAAATGAAGACATGAAGAATAAAGGTTTCAAAAATCCAATTGATGAGGAGTTAACGTTATTAGGAAAATTACTCGCCGAGTATCCGGATACTTCTCAAGAAAAAGTATTACTAAAGCAATGGAAAGAGGACGCGAAGAAAGGACAATTAGCAGATAAAGATAAGGAGAATCTCAAATTTTTGGTATTGCAATTGATGTCCAAAAAGTTAACTGCCGAAGGAGTTATCAATAACCCTAATTCCAACGGAGGCTCTACAACTTCATTAGGTAAATCAATGAGGTAATTTATGAAAAGAATCATTTCTTATGAAATTTTCAGACCGAATCTTCCTACAAGTCAGGTTAAGTGGTTGAGGAAGTCAACACTAAGCGTTTCCGGGGCAAAAAGTGCCATTAAAACAACTGATGATACAAAATGTCTACAGAATAAAATAATTGGTTTTATCGGTGGAGGAAAAATTACAGGCTGCATGATCAAATCATTGATTCATGCAGGCCACCCTAAAGATCAAATTATTGTCAGTAACCGCTCTAAAGGTAAATTGAACAATTTAAAAACTGAATTTGGGGTCACCACGGCTGTCAACAATACCGAGGTCGTACAAACAGCGCATCTAGTCATTTTAGCAGTTAAATCACCCATGGTAGAATCGGTAGCAAAAGAAATAAAATCAGAATTGCTATATAAAAATCCATTGATGATATCTTTAGCTCCAGGAATCAGCATAGCTGATCTGAAAGCTCTTTTGGGGGTTTCAAATATCGTTAGAGCCATGACAAATACCGCAACCGCGATTAGCAAAGGCTCAAGCGTACTTTACACTCCCTCCGAAACCGACGATGATTTGAAAAAAATGGCTGAAATGGTTTTTCGCAAGGTCGGGAAAGCGTTATGGCTAAACGAAGAAAGGGGAATAGATACTATAACCCCATTGATTATCAGTTCAGCCTATCTTTATTTAATGGTTGAAGCGATTGAAAGGGCCGCCGTGTCCAAGGGTATTTCTTATGAAATTGCTAGAGCTTTTTCCGAGCAAGTCTTCATCGGCGCAGCGGCTAGCCTCGATCAAACCCAAAAACCAGCGAGTCAATTACGTGAAGAAATCACTACGCCAAATGGAGTGACAGAACAGGCCATTAAAGTGTTTACGGCAGCGAATATATTTTCTTTATTTGAACAAGCATTTGAAAAAGCTGAACAACGTTCTTTGGAGTTAGGTAAAACAATTTCCTCTACAACAGCTTCAAAAACTCAAAGTAAACTTTAAGAACTTGCGCAAAATTTTTTAAATGAGAGGATTTTCATAAACTCATTATAAAACCTCTGTAGCAAAATTAAATTGAAACGGGTCCTTACGCGATGGGGGATTTTTAAGGGGGAGAATCGCGATTCTTCCCCTTAAGTGCGAGCATCGGCTTTGCCGGGCGCAGCATCAAAATAAAGATAGCATTTCCATATTAATGGAAAATGCTATAAACGGCTTTGAACCGTTCTAAAATTTTATTGTGAAAACTGCGCTTGAATAGCGATTACCGCGTTTATGCAGGAGCTGCTGTTGTCTGAGGATCAGATACCACCCTGCCGCGGCGTACAGACCAAAATTGAGTGAACGAAAAAAACTGAGTTATTCTGCTACAAAGATTTTTGTTCTGTTTTTCACTCAATTGCACAGACTGCTTACATCCTACCCAATCACTCAATTGCAAAAGCTTGTTATTATCTAATTTTTCCACTAATTGGAAAGCTCTATCAAATTTTTCTATTAACTTCACTTTTTCTGATTGCGATTCGTTTAAAAAGTGAACCCCGAATTTATTAATTAATTTATTCGTTAATTGTAATGCACTGGTAATATAAATACCTGAAAATGCCGGTATAGTGCATATCTTTAATAAAACAGCATAAAATCCCCAGTCACCAGCCACCGTTTCGTATGCCATTTTACTCTCCGAATAAGCACCCAAACCCGCAACGCCTATCCCTAATGCTCCCGCGACAACTCTCAGTTTATTCATGGGAATCACTTTCCGATAAAGGTCCACGATAGAATTTTCAGGATGTTTAATCGATAAACGATGATAAACCGACATCACTATTACTCGAATTCCAGTCATGGAATCATCGGCCCATAACGCCATCGTTGGAATGACACCCATAATAGCCAGAAAATTATTCAGGGTCGAACCATCCACTCCAGTCACTTGTTCAGATGCTTCAACCGCAAAACTATAGAGATAAGTCGCTGTCACTGCTCCAACAAAATAGCCAACAGCGTCTAATATCCATTGCCATTTCGGAGTGGTATAATCCATTATTTCCAGACATTTTGATTCTAATCCAAAATAAAATTCTTGGTTAGAAAAATTATTTTGAATGGGGAAAGAACTTATCCCCTGATAAATATCGTTGCATTGCCGCTGTAATTGTTGCAAGAGCAAACGCCTTAAATTTTTCAACGAATCCCATGAAATCAAATAATTATTCAATACTTTTTCAAACAGAGAACGCAGAGCATAATCGTTCATACAGAAACGAGCGAAACTATTGGAAAATACCAATAAGTAATAAGGAATTTGACCAAATCCGCTCGCCGCATTCATCGACATACCAGCAAATGGAATCATAGATACCGACGCCAGGACCAAAGCACTATAACGTGAAATTTTTCTCAAGTTAGGATGGGAAAGCAATGTGTAATCTTCCGGGGAGCTAACAAAATAAAGCAACTCTCTCATCAAATTATTGACCGCAAAGCAATAAACTCCCATAGGAGCGCCAATGCCGACTAAATATCGAAAAAAATTAATTCCGGCAGTATTATTTATATTTAAATATCCAGCTAAAGATTCTCCAGCTTCAAACCCAAAATGAGAATAAGTGACTCCATCCGGTATGCCTAAAGGTAACGCCAGCAAAGTCATCATTAAATACTTTCTCGAATAAGATAATTGGACATTTGATTTATTTAAATCGTCAAAAACCGGCTGCAAAGAATCTGGGGAATCCATTCTTCTGTAAGCATCATCTTGCATAATTATCTCTCCATAAATAAAAGCTAAAAATGAATTTAGGATTCGGACAGCGTGGCGGATTGTACATTCCTTTTATTTTCACTTAGATTGACGAAATACTGTCCACTCAGAATAAAAATCATGCCGATCAAGGTCATAATGGAAATGATGTTATGAAAAATAAAGTAATCTAAAATCGCTGTAACTATTGGAACACAATAGAAATAATTACTGACTTGAAATAAATTACCCTGATTAATTAAATAATATAATAAATAGCTCGCCAAAACCGAAATAACGAGGGATAACCATATCCAGCTAACCAGTAAAGCAACACCCCAATGTAAAAAAGTATGCGGCTGCAACGACCAAATTATAAAATAAACTAATGTACTAAAAAGATACTGAGTCAGCAGATTGACCGTTAAAGGAATTTCCCGGCAATATTTTTTTTGCAAAAATGACCCTATAGTCATGAATAGCAATGCTAAAATTCCATAACCGATACCCAAATAATGAATATTGCCTATGTAAAAATAATTATAAATCACTAAAACTAAACCGATCAAGCCCAATACCAGTCCCATCACTTGCATTTCGGTTAAGCGCCGCTGCATCAGCAATGCAGTCAGAATAGGTTGAGCACTTAAAATAATGACCATAAGCCCGGGTGAAACTTGTTGCACTAACGATAAAGAAAAAAAGCTTTGATATCCGCATTGTAATAGTAAAGCAATAACAAATATTTTTATAAGCTCTTTGCTTGATAACAAAAATTTTTTTTTTGCCGTTGAAAAAAGATAAATAATAAAAATCAAAAAAGTGGATAACGAGCCTCGAATCAATAATAAACTAAACGGGTCAGCGTATTTCAGCCCCAAATTCGCAAAGATAGCTCCGCTACTCCAAAACAGGATAAACAAAACTGGAAACAAAAAATTCATAATGCCCATACTTGAGAATTTTCCACCACCACGATGGTATCAGGTTAATTCTCCCCTATCAAATTCAAACTTACGCTATGGGGGAGTGAAAGAGGAAAAGGGATTGCCGGTTACGGTATTGCGGGGTAGGATATGAGCATATGAGTACATTATTAGAAGCATTAAGCGAATTATTACGCAGAGGCAGCGTCTCCACTCAACAGGATATTTGCCAAGAGTTGTCATCTCAAGGTTTTGTCATCAACCAGAGCAAAATATCGCGTTTACTGCATAAATTAGGCGCTATCAAAGTAAAAAACTCTCAGGGGATCACAGAATACCGTTTACCTAAAGAGATGGCCCCTCCCCCTTCCCAAACGCCATTAAAACAGCTCATTTTAAAAATTGAAGCCAATGAAACCTTGATCATCATACAAACCAGCCCTGGTTCGGCTTCCCTCATTGCCCGAATGTTAGATTATCAAAATACGGAATCGGAAATCTTGGCCACCTTGGCTGGGGACGATACCATTTTCGTAGCTCCTAAATCCATTCAAAAAATCCAAAAAACCTTAGATGAAGTAAAAAAATTATTAGCGGGAATGGAATCTTAATCTTCTCTTAAGGATTTAATCATATACTGAGCAGATGAAAAAGTTCATTACCCAATCCAGCGTCTGTATTCTATTTTCAACGGCCATGTTAGGAATGACTCACAATGCCGCCGCAGCGGGCTGGAATACCTTTACTAATTGGTTTTCAGCCAAATCCAAACCATCCAGCCAAGCCGATCAAAGTAGTGAGAATACTCAAATTCAACCCCAGCAAGTCGTCGTTAAAGTAGAAGAAAACCCTTTAGCAGAAGTTCCTCAATGGAACCAAACTAAAACTACCCTGCCTTCCGCCATGCTAGACATGCCCTATTTACATCATATTTATCTTCCCGATCTATTAAAGACTAGTAAAGAATCACCGGCCTTTCGTTTTTATTTAGACCATAATCACCCCAATTGGTTGAGAATCAGCGCAGACGGTCAATATTTAGAGGGCAATGAAAATGTGGTGCAGGCAAGTCAAGATGAAATTGAAATAGGCATTGAAGCACGCAATCCTAAAAATAACCTGACTGGAGTCCGTCAAAATTTGAAAATAAGTATTGATCATCAAAGCCCGCAACCGCGATGGGGAATCATCAATCTTCCAGATGTGGCAATCCGTCAGAAAAATTATCCGAATATTGATCTAAAAGACTTTGTGACCAGCAGTCTCAATGCGGATCAGTTTACATTCACACTAACTCCCGGCAAATTGAATCCAAATTGGGTAAGTCTCACTGAAAATGGCATACTGCATATCGATCCATTGAAAATCAGTGCAGAAGATATTAATACCCTTCAACTTATCGAAGTTACGGCAAGCAGCCGTCTGAGCAGAAAATCCACCCCTACTGAACTCACTATAAAAGTCACTCCTAATTTACAGCTAACTGGACCTATCTGGGATGCCAATTTTCATTTGGATGATGCAGTACCCGATTTGGGCTATAATCTCAATCTGGCCAAAGCAGTTAATGTCAGCGCTTTAGCTGAAGATGATCAACTGTTATTCCAAATTGTGAAAACCGATGCGGATTGGCTCCAAATTGGACCAAACGGCTACTCTTTAATTGCTAAAAAAGTGCCTCCCGAAGCCGGCGATAAAAACTTTGATGTGTTATTACGAGTCAGCAGTAGAATGAGTGAAAAAACCCAAGATTTTCACGCCAAACTTTACGTTAATCCTATTCCGCTGGCGTTACAATGGCATGACATTCCGCCAGCTAGCATTAATCAAAATTACCGTTTGGACCTCTCCCAATATATTACCAGTAACATTCGCAATGACCAGTTCGACTTTAAAATAGACCTACAACACTTACCGCATTGGCTTTCCATCCAAAATCAACGCGTGTTGGTTGGCGTCCCCCAAGATGCTAATTTACTCAATCAAGCTCAAAAAATTTCTTTAAAAGTGAAGAGCAAGATTAGCGGAATGGTTAATACCTTTAGCTTCATTATCCCACTCCAAACTGATCCAGACTTAGCGCCGCAGTGGAAAACGCATTTTCTCGTTGATCCGATTGTCAATGAAATTTATCGCAGCAACGATTTAACGACTGTTTTAGAAAATGTATATCCCCATGATGAGTATCGCTTCGAATACGTTAGCGGCCCCAGTTGGTTAACCTACAATCCACTATGCCATTGCATAATGAGTAAGGGCGAAATTCCCAATGAAGCGGTGGGTAAAAATTTTCCAGTGCAACTGCGCTTGCATAGTTTAGCCAGCGCCAAATCAGTGGATTATCAACAAGAACTGAAAGTTTACGCGGGCGTCCCACAGTGGACTCAAACTCAATTGCCCAATATCAAAATTGCTCAATTACCCGAATGGAGAATTTCGTTAAATAATTATGTCCACGATGATATTAGCGGTGATCAATTCACCTATGATTTAGATCGTTTACATTCTCCTACTTGGATGGATATCATCAAAGAAAACGGGCAGTTTTTTATTAAAGCGAATTCTCAAGCGATTTCACCTAACGAAGTCGGCTCGACTCAAACCGTGCGCATATTGGCCACCAGCCAAAGTACTCAAAAAACCAGTGTGCAATTACTTTCCATTGGAGTTTTAGCGAATTCGGATTTGGCTAAACCCCTTTGGAAAAATCAACCTTTACCGATACTGACCGCAGGCTTTATCCATGCGGTTGATTTAAACCAATATATCCAAGGCAGCACCCCCACAGACCGTTTAAAAATTACGCTGGGGCCGGCAAGTCCTTCCTGGTTAAGTTTAGAGAATAACAGATTAATTGCGAAACCTTATTCTCAACAAGTCGGCGTGCTGCCCCCGTTGAATTTTATTGTTCATAGCATGGCTTCTAATTTGGAGACGACAATCCAAGCGCCTCTCGCTGTCCAATTAGTTTTGGTTGAAAAAAATAATATGGAAACCCATTCCTTCTTTGAAAATCATCAAAGCGTGGTGATTCGTGGTTTGAAAAAGAATACCAAATATAAACTTAAGGAAGTGAGGGGTTCTCATTTTGATTATGGCCCCTTTTATTCTCCTTCTGCCATTAAGTCCGATGAAGACTGGAATGCCAATCCTTTTTATGCCGTAAGTGATGATAAAATGATCGAGACGGGTGAAGACGGTATCGTTTCTATTGTCTATTACTCTAAACCCGGAGACCTACCCCCGCAACTCCACTCTATTATTGTCCAATAGTGAAAAAAACGGAAAACAATTCATTTAATTACTGCAATTAAGCGGAGTTATTTTAGTACCTTAAGAAGGTTGAAAGCCATAATACCAAGGGCCAGAAAGATTCCTCAACCTTGCAGAATGAGAAAAAAATGCACAATTCCAAGGTGGCGGTATCACTGAAGAGTTTGATTCAGAAGTTGTTGTTTCTGATATGGCTTCTTTTTCTTCTATTTTCTTGTCGGGTTCTTTTTTCATAATAATGCCCTTAATCTATATGCCTATCCAATTCCTGGTGTCACTGTATTTCCGTCGCTTTCACAATTTCGATGTCTTCTAAGGGTACATCCCGATGCCCGGCTTTGGCGCCGGTGGCGACTTGTGCAATTTTATCCACTATTTCCATGCCTTGAGTGACTTTACCAAACACGCAATATCCCCAACCTTCCGCGTTTTTTGAGCGATGATTTAAAAAATCATTATCGACTAAGTTAATAAAAAACTGCGTGGCAGCAGAATGAGGGTCATTAGTGCGGGCCATGGCTATTGTGCCACGGGTATTTATACCACCTTTGTCTGCCTCATTCATAATTGGGTTGCCGGGTTTTTTGGGGCTCATATTTTTGCCAAAACCGCCAGCTTGTATCATAAATCCTTTGATCACTCGATGAAAAATGACGCCATCATAAAAACCTTCTTTGACGTAGTTTAAAAAATTTTCTGCTGTCTTAGGGGTGTTGATTTTATCTAATTCGATAATGATTTCACCGAATTGAGTTTCTAATTTAACCATAAACTTCTCTCAAATGTTTTTAATAGTTTTAAACAATTCAGCAACTATACTGTTACATTCGTTGAAATTCAATAAGGATATTTTGTTTTTAGTATTCCTCACCCGATGCGCTGCGGGATCGGCCTCTCCCACAAAGGGGGGGGGTTGAAAAAATGGACAATATGAGTTTTTTTGCGTATGTTGAGCTTAAAGCGGGTTGTTGATAAAATACTGTCAATTTCTTGATGAAGGTTAACACATTGATGGAAGAGGATTCTATAGACTGGCGCCGTCTGTTCGGACTTTCTTTTGCCGCATTGGGCGTAGTCTACGGTGACATCGGCACCAGCCCTTTATACTCTCTAAGACAAGCTTTATTGCATTTACCTGCTAACTCAGCTAACGTGTACGGCGTTTTATCGCTGATCTTTTGGTATTTAGTGCTTTTAATCAGTTGTAAGTATCTATTAATTATCCTGCGCGCCGACAACGATGGCGAGGGCGGGATTCTAGCCTTATCCGCTTTACTCAAACAAAAATTAAAAAAAGAAAGCCGACTTTTGGTTTTTATCACCATTGTTGGCATTGGACTAATTATCGGTGATGGGATGATTACCCCCGCTATCTCCGTGCTTAGCGCTATGGAAGGCTTAGAGGCCATCTCCTTGGAATTTTCGAAATTTATCATCCCTGGCACTATTTTGATTCTAATATTTTTATTTTGGTTACAAAGAGTGGGAACTGGGAGGATCGGTATTTTATTCGCACCGATCATTTTACTTTGGTTTACCATCATTGGAATATTAGGATTTTTACAAATTATCCATCACCCCAGCATATTGGCAGCCATAAATCCTTATTACGCGTTTCATTTTTTTGTGGAAGAAAAAACATTAGCGTTAATCGCATTAGGGGGGGTCTTTCTAGCGGTTACCGGGGGTGAAGCTTTATACGCGGATTTAGGCCATTTTAACAAAAATTCCATCCGCTTAGCCTGGTTTGGCGTCGCCCTACCGGGCCTACTTCTGAATTATTTTGGACAAGGGGCGCATCTTTTAGAACATCCTTCGGCGATTATCAATCCCTTTTATAGCATATCTCCCTCATGGTTTTTGCCTTTTTATATTAGTTTAGCGACCTTGGCAACCATCATAGCTTCACAAGCCATTATTTCTGCCGTATTTTCCATTATAAAACAAGCCATTTTATTAAATTTAATCCCCCGGTTTAAAATTATCCAAACTTCGGTGATCGAAAAAGGCCAAATTTATGTCCCCTTAATCAATTTATTTCTGACTGTGGGCACCTGCGGACTAGTCATTACTTTTGGTTCATCGGCTAATTTAGGTAATGCTTATGGTATCGCGGTCAACTTGTATATGATCATTACTACTTTTTTAGTCGCGCAAGTCGCTTACTCGGTTTGGAAATGGCACTTTATTCAACTTTCGGTTTTTGTCCTTTTTATTTTGATAGACTGCGCTAACTTACTCGGGAATTCATTTAAATTTTTGACTGGCGGTTGGATTCCTCTTTTAATTACCCTGTTTGGCATCATTGTCATGTACACCTGGCGTAAAGGTTTTAAACAATTGCGGCGTTTAAATTACCAAGATGCTGTTAAAGATTCCAATATTATTGCCGACCTCAATGCTAAAATTATCCCCCGCCTTCCTGGCACCACTTTATTTATCACCGACCCTTATGATGAAATGGGTGGCAGTTTATTACATCATCTTAAAATTAATCGAATTTTGACTAAAACCGTTATTTTTGTCAGCGTCTTGATTGAAAATAAACCTTTCACTCCCCTTTCTAAAAAATTTGAAATATTGCAAAAAGCCGAAGGATTTTACTTATTAAATATTCATTTTGGCTTTGCGGAAGACGTGCATCTACCGAATATTTTGGAGGTCATGACCAAAACCATGGATTTGCCATTTCAAATTGATGTAAAAACCATGGCCTTTTTTGTTGAAATCATTGCGATTGAAATCACGAAAACCAAGGTGGATTCATTATGGGGATGGCAAAAATATTTATTTTCATTTATGTTACGCAATGCCGTTCCCGACATTCAGTTTTATTCATTGCCTTATAATAAAACTGTGGCGATCGGCACGTATTTTCGTTTATAGCTTTAAAACTAAGAGGAGTTATATTTATGGCAAGCGAAGGATATCACGAACCCATTGAAGAATTATCGGACGAAACTCGCGACATGCATCGCGCGATTACATCGTTGATGGAGGAATTAGAAGCAGTTGATTGGTACAATCAACGCATGGATGCCTGTAAGGATGCAGAACTCCGCGAGATCCTACGCCACAATCGTGATGAAGAAAAGGAACACGCTGCTATGGTTTTAGAATGGATTCGCCGCCGTGATCCGGCTTTTGATAAAGAGCTCAAAGATTATCTATTTACCCAAAAGCCTCTTACTGAATTGGAAGACGAAAAGCAAGATTAATTCTGATCGGTTTGCGCTATACATTTGATTATCATTGTGTATAGCGCTTCATCAAATTACTTATCGGCCAGGCTGTTGGCCAGGCATGAATTTGAAATCGATCGGATAATTTTGCATACCAGAACCGATTCTTTCCATTTCCTCAACGAATTTCATTTGTTCCGAAGGAGCAAGCCGATTCTTCTTCGTATTCAAAAACCCACAGATATTATTAAGTATGGCTGACTTTTGTTTGGCTTTACCCAAAGGATACATAGGAAGTGTAATGGTATACTCCAAATACTCATGGAGGGCTTTAATATCTCCATAATTTAACTTCAAAAAACAACCATTATATTCAACTATCTTCTTTGTTTCTTTGTTAAATGCGGTATTACTCTCTATTACCATATAAGCACTTATAATCGTTTGCTTTTTCAACTCGGCAAACAGCCGGTTCAAGTGTGGCTCAAATTCCTTTTCGTCTTTTTTGTCGCTGGGTCCCAGCTTTTTCTCAAGCAGACTAAGCACTTGCGGTCGGATTAATACTTCATAATCGTTTTTATAGAATACAATAGCGAGATACCCTACAATTATATTTTTCGAAATTTTAGGTAAAAAATTATCAATAATCGGACTAATTTCCTTGCTAATCGTCGTTTTATTATTCAAATGGTAATTCAGCTCGTTAAAAAATTCACTCGCAAAAACATGTTTACATACAGCATCAAATTCATCTTTAGCATTTCTGGACGAGAATGATTTACCGAAATTTACATTAATTTTTTTTATAACTGTTATTGCAAATATAAAATTCATTATGATCGGGAAAAATTGTCTTAAATTTTCATCGAAAGATCCGAATTCCGGTTTAGACCAGATGAGATACAGCATTTCTCTAAATGTTTCACTGATTTGTGGAAAATAAGATAATGCAAAACTATCTTTCATTTTGTCAGTATATTCTTCTATACGACAAATACTACCCATACTCATGAAAAAATTAAGAGGGGTAAAAAAATTTAATAGATGAAAAACGAAGTCTCTTATAGTGGTGATCGCGCCAAAATCTATTTTTAAAAGGCAAAACTCCTGACTCTTGTATAAATAACTTATACTAAAAATTCGAATTTGTTGGAATACGGATATTATGCCGGGTAAATTAGGCGAAAATTTTTCAATTTTAAATATAAATGGTTCGCGATAATCCCACTCAACTGTGCCTTGTGCTAATGAATCTACTGCTAAAACTATAGACAAATTTTTCTCACCTTTAGAGCATATATCAATCATTTCTTTTTTATGTTTTTCCAAAATTTTTTCAGGTTCTTCCTGGCTATTATCTTGTATTTTATGAGTTAAAATTTTACTTGGACGGATATGATATAAATGATCATCTTCCCAATCGTCTTTCGTCATATCATCTGGAGGATACATATTAATATCAGGATACAGTTTTTTTTCAGTTAAAATAAAATTTGTTGCATGGAGTAATTTTGAATATTCAACTCGATCAGACTGGAGGGCAGGACTAGAGACTTTAGGATTTTTTATATCATGATAACAATATTGACCTTTTTTCATTAACTCTTGATATGCATAATATAACTTCGAAAACGCTTCTTCAGCTGCTTTACCAGAATTAAGAGAAGGGTGAACCTTACCAAAAAGCTTATCGAAAAAACTTTCTTTAATCTCTCTCATAGTTGCATTTTCTTGCAGATTTAATATCTTATGAATCTCATTTATCGGTACCTCAAGAATTCTAAGAATTTCTGATATTTGAGCAGATGAACTGGAAGACTGGCCTCTGTTGAGCCAATCACCAAAATATCCAAGCGCTTTATCAAAAGCGGCTTGCAGGGCTTTTGTCAGCTTGTTTGATGCATTTAAATAATTTTGCTTTTTTAAATGGGGCATGCACTTAAGAAGTAAAAATTTAATCTTCATAAAAGCAGGGGCAATTGCTTCAGGTGCAACATATTTATCTATTTTTAATACTTCGTAAAACTGGTGATCAGGTATGTTAGAAATTCTATTAATTTCTTTTTCAACATATTATTTTTGAAAATAATGATTTGGTCGAAAATGAGAGGAGTCACTGAGCATATTTGCAGCATGAGATATTATAACGAATGCTTCTAAACATTTTCCCCGAAGAGAAGGAGGACATTTGGCAATAAAAATTTTTGAAAAACAATTATTAAAAGCCAATTTAATTTCATCATCAAGAGCAGCTTTATCTATGCCTAATATTTTATAATAGTCATGGTCAGGCAGATTAAGTATCCTTTTCATTTCTTTTTCTTCGAATTCGAATTTCGGCGTTTCTTCACGCGTGGATTTTGTCTCGTATCTTGGTTTTTTTGTCCTCAATTGTCCAATTGGTTTACCAAATTTGATAGCATCAATCGCTTTCTCATAAGCTTCATTTAATTTTCTGAATGCTTCCGTAGCTATTTTTACATTATCAGGATGCTTATCAGGATGGACTTTTAAACTCAGTTTACGATAACTTGTTTTGACTATTTCTACAGCGGCATCTATCTCTATATTGAGTATGCCGTAAATGTCATGGGGTGATAAAGCAATGATTCTTTGTACTTCTTCTAAATTTGTCCTCATATATTTCCTCTTTTTCAAATGTTTCAAAGACTCTGGAATTCAATATATCAAAATTTAACCGCTGGTCTTCAAAAAATAAACTGATTGATATTTTCAAATCTCTCACTGACTTTGTTTCAATCCTCTGGGATGTATCTTAAGAAAGGTGAAATGTCAACAGACCCTAAATTCGTTCTCATAGTATTTTTCCTCAAAATAAGCGTTGATTGAATAAATATATAACATTCACATAAAAAATATAAAAAATATAAAAAATATCAGAATACCGAATGATTCTTCATTAAACAATGTTGTTGTAGGCTTTAGGCTTTAACTGACAAAACCTCTAGCATTTTGGAATAGTCTGAACCAGGGGCTTTCCTCATCCCAATCGTCAGGTCGCCAAGAATTCTGCCGTGCTAAAAAAGACCTTTCTGGGTGCGGCATCACAATCATCACTCGGCCATTGAGCGCAGTCAATCCAGTAATGCCCCCCGGACTGCCGTTGGGATTGTATGGGTAACATTCCGTCACCTGATGATGATGATTCACGTATCGCAGAGTTACCAATTTCTGTTTTTCTAAATGCTCTAAATCCCCCGGGTTGTTGAATTCAACTCGGCCTTCGCCGTGCGCCACCACGATCGGCAAAATACTTCCAGCCATGTTTTGGAAAAAAATGGAGGGCGAATTTAATACTTCTACCAACGCCACTCGCGCTTCAAATTGTTCAGAGCGATTCGTTTTAAATGACGGCCAATACTCCGCACCCGGAATCAGCGATTTTAATTCCGCTAACATCTGACAACCATTACAAGCCCCTAAAGCAAAAGTTTGAGAACGTTCAAAAAATTGCTGCAACTCATCTCTGGCGCGCGGGTGATTTAATAAGGTTTGAGCCCATCCGCGCCCCGCCCCTAATACATCACCATAAGAAAATCCTCCGCCTGCAGCCAAGCCAGTAAATTCTGACAACGAAGTTCTGCCACTCACGATGTCAGTGGTATGCACATCAAAGCAATCAAAACCCGCACGGGTGAAAGCCGCTGCCATTTCGATGTGCCCATTAACACCCTGTTCTCTTAGTATGGCAATTCGGGGGCGGACTCCGGTAGCAAGATAAGGTGTACTAATATTTTGATGCCCATCAAAACTCAATTTGACGGATAATCCTGGATTTTCTTTCAATAAAGCATCGTATTCTTCCTTAGCGCAATCCGGATTGTCACGCAGGGATTGCATTCGATAACTGGTCTCAGACCACCAGCGTTGTAATTGAGTTCGAGATTGTTGATATATCAGTCTACCGTAACTTTCTATCTGCAAATCATCATTGGAATTTAATTCACCAATCAGTACACTACAATCTTGTAAATGATATTGTGTTAATATTTCCAAGACTTTGGCGAGATCATCTTCCCTCACCTGCAATACCGCACCCAGCTCTTCCGTAAAAAGAACTTCTAAAAGTTTAGAGTCAGGCTCTTTCATTAAACCATCTAATTTTAAATTTACCCCGACGTGACCAGCAAACATCATTTCACAAACCGTTGCCAAAAGGCCGCCATCAGAGCGGTCATGGTATGCCAGCAAATATTCTTTTTGATTAAGGATTTGAATGGCCTGGAAAAAATTTTTCAATAATTCGGGATCATCAATGTCAGGCGGGCGTTGGGTCAGTGCACTATAAACTTGCTCCAAAGCAGAACCTGCCATACAGTGACAGCCCTTCCCTAAGTCCAATAAGATAAGCTGGGTCTTGCCTTTATCCATGCGCAATTGCGGAGTCAACGTTTTATTTATATCAACCACCGGCGCAGCGGCTGTGATGATCAACGATAAAGGCGCTGTGACACTTTTAGGGTTACCATTGTCTTCCCATAGCGTACGCATGGAAAGTGAATCTTTACCCACCGGAATGCATATGCCTAATGCCGAACACAATTCCAATGATACTGTTCTCACCGCATCATATAAACCTGCTCCTTCACCTAAATAATCGGGGGCCGCCATCCAATTGGCGGAGAGAGAAATTTTGTTGATATTTTCAATGCGCGCCGCAGCGATATTGGTGATCGCTTCCCCTAACGCCATTCGAGCCGAAGCAGCAGGATGGATTAAGGCGATAGGCGGACGCTCGCCAATGGCCATCGCCTCTCCGGCTTTTCCGGTAAAATCGCTGGCAGTGACTGCCACATCCGCCACCGGCACTTGCCAAGGCCCAATCATTTGGTCGCGGGCGACCAAGCCGGTGACACTGCGGTCACCAATCGTAATTAAGAAACTTTTACTACTGACACAAGGCAGTTGTAACACTCTTCGGACTGCTTCCGCGATATCTATCTGATCCAGAGAAAATCCGGACATAGTAAAATTCACGGTGCTAGAATTGCAGTGTAGTCGGGGCATTTCATCGAATAACACCGCCAGGGGCATATCTACCGGTTTATTATTAAAATGCTCATCCGCCACAACCAAGTCTTTTTTAGCAGTGACTTCCCCCACGATGGCGTAAGGACAGCGTTCCCGCTCAGCCAATTTAGCGAATAAAGGAGCATCGGATAGAGCAATGGATAAAACGTAACGTTCTTGAGATTCATTGCACCACACTTCCAAAGGCGTCATACTTAAAGCCGCATTGGGAATAGCACGTAGCTGAATTTGTGCGCCCATTTCACTGTCCGCCACAATTTCAGGCAGCGCATTCGCTAAACCACCCGCACCCACATCGTGTATGCTCAAAATCGGATTATTGTCTCCCAATGCCCAACAAGCATTGATGACTTCCTGACAGCGGCGCTGCATCTCGGGGTTGGAGCGTTGTACCGAGGCAAAATCCAGATGTTTGGTATTTTGGCCCGAAGAGCGTGAGGAAGCGGAACCCCCTCCCAATCCTATCGCCATGGCTGGGCCACCTAACACTATTAATAAAGCGCCTTCGGATAATTTGCGTTTGTAAATCTGCGATTCGCGGATTGCCCCTATCCCTCCCGCAATCATGATTGGTTTATGGTAGCCGCGAAAAGAAGGCCCGTATTCGGTATGTAAAGTATGTAAAAAAGTGCGAAAATATCCTGCTAAAGCCGGGCGACCAAATTCATTATTGAAAGAAGCGGCGCCAATAGGTCCTTGCAACATAATTTCTAAAGGTGTGGCTATGGCGGCAGGTTTGCCAGGATCAGTTTCCCAAGCCTGTATAAATCCGGGGATTTGCAGATGCGATACGGAAAATCCAGCCCATCCGGCCTTGGGATAGGCGCCACGGCCTGTCGCCGATTCATCGCGGATTTCTCCCCCACTACCGGTGGCCGCGCCTGGAAAGGGAGAAATAGCAGTAGGATGGTTATGAGTTTCCACTTTGAGAACAATATGGCTCGGCTCTTGCAGGGAAATATATTCATGAGTGCTAGGATCGATAATTAATCTTTTAGCATGGGATCCTTTCAATACCGCGGCATTATCCGCATAAGCGATTAAAACTTGTTCTGGGTTCTCTCGATAAGTTTGTCTTATCATGTCAAATAAAGAGAGAGCTTGGGTGTGCTGATCAATAGTCCATTCCGCTTTAAATATTTTATGCCGGCAATGCTCTGAATTGACTTGAGCAAACATCATCAGTTCTACATCAGACGGATCACGCTTGAGGCGTCGAAAAGCATTCAATAAAAAGTCGATTTCTTCTGAGCTTAACGCTAACCCTAAGCGCTGGTTTGCTTTTTCTAAAGCCTGGCGCCCTTCTTTTAATAGCGGGATAGTGGATAATGGAGCAGGTTTATAAGTTCTAAAAACTTGCGTTAAGTGATGTTGATCATGAATTACCGATTCGGTAAGTGGATCGTGGAGAATTTCAGCTATATCTTCTCCGATTTTCGCCTCCTGCCAATCGTAAAATAGGCCGCGCTCCACCCGCCTAACACCTTGGACGCCACAATTACGGATAATATCCGTGGCTTTAGTTGACCAAGGGGAAATACTGCCTATCCTCGGCATAATTAAAACGGAGTAAGAATCAAACTCGATCTGCGTAGACATGGCATTGGCAGATAATAACTCTGCCAATTTCTCAAGCTGAGAATTTTGCCAGTCATCCGCTGTATCCACGAAGTAGTAATATTTTGCTCTAAGTGCTGCGAACTCCGCTTTGACGGCCTTTAATTGTTGCAGCTTTTGTTGTAGCCGAAATGGAGTAAAAGCATTATTGCCTTGTAGTACGATCATCAGGGTTTTTTATCTTCTTGTTTTTGAATTTTTATCAAATGGACTTTAAAAATCAAGGTCTCATTTGGGCCTATTACACCTTGAGCGCCTTGTTCACCATAGGCTAAACTAGCCGGAATATAGAGTTCCCAAGTGGAGCCTGCCGGCATAAGTTGCAATGCTTCTTGCCAGCCTTGGATCACGGCGTTGACTGGAAACGATGCCGGAGTCCCCCGCTCATAAGAGCTATCGAAAATTTTGCCATCCAGTAAACGGCCTTCGTAATCCACGGTCACCACGTCAGTCGGTGTAGGTTTAGGAC
The DNA here is from genome assembly GCA_965651935.1 of uncultured bacterium. Classification (GTDB taxonomy): domain Bacteria; phylum Pseudomonadota; class Gammaproteobacteria; order Coxiellales; family Coxiellaceae; genus JAFEDN01. Next base: position 150,926 of record CBFGTC010000002.1, on the reverse strand, counting down.
CATCACCGGGGGTGATAATTTTGTATTGCAAGCCGCTACGAGTAGCCACCACGCCGGGACGTTCTTTATTCGCATCGAGGAACGCATTGCCAAATTGTTGATTTTTCTGTGCACTTTGTTTCATTTCTGCTTGCAGTTTAGTGGCGGAAGAACGCTGAAATTTCTTTAAAGTCTGCGTAATTTCATCGTTAGTCATCAACGGGTTATTGGCATTAAGGGCGTCTTGTAAGCCTTGGGCAAAGACATTCGAATTTAAGTTAATATTATGAGACTTAAATGATTTCCCGGTTTCATACCCCAAAGCATAGCTAAGCCGGTCAGTTTCAGTGGGTAAAGCACTATTACTGGTGGTGTTGTTAGCGGCAGGAGCGGCCAAGCTTAAACCCATCGACAAAAATAAAATTGCCGGTATAGTTCCAACCCGAAAGATCATCATAAAAATCTCCTTATTTAAAATTTTTGAAAGCCTGGTATTTTACCAAATTTGAACGAAAAAGAACATGTTAATTTTCAATAATGTACTTATGCTATCCGTACAGGATCTGGTAAAGAAGTTTAGATACCAAATAACAATTTAATTTTAACTTAATAATTCAAATATATATTTATAATCATATTTTTTAAACAAAGAGAATTTTAAATGAAAGACTTAAGCAGCGAAAAAGAATCAAAGCCAGTACCAACAGAACAAAATTCACCTAGTTTACCAACAACTAGCATTTCCACTGAAGAATGGCAAAAAGCTTTAGAATCAAAAGACAAAGAGCAAATATATAAACTTATTTCTCAATATTCTCCTAAATCTCAAGAATATATAGATAGCGTTGCTTCTTTATTAAATAACCTTTTATTTAATCTAAATTTAGAAAAAAGCCCCCCCGAAAATAAAAAAAATTTAGATATTTTTGAATCTCTATTTGAGCGGAATATCATTCCTAAATTCAAGAAAAGCATCATTACTGAAGACAATCTTGCTCAAATACTAAATAAAGTTGACAACAATATAGCTGAAAAAATAATTTTGATAATAATCGAACGTGGAAATATATATATTAATTTGGAAAAATTCAAAGGTGATTTGAATTTTTTTGAATCGCTTTTTAAAAAATTAATGAACGAAAAATTTGGTAATTATCTCAAAGAACTTACTATTTATCGTTATAAAGCTATTTCTGATATTTATAAAATTCCGGCGTACGAAAATAAAATTAACGTTATTACATACATCCTAGAAAAATTTATTAGTAAATTCCCAAAAAATAATATTTTCTTAAATAAAGAATTTGCAAATAATTTTTTATTTAGCTTATTTACTACACCTGCAGATGTTAATAATAAAATAATTCAATTTATGGCAGAACATGGCGCCTCCTTGCCAAATGTGGAAGCTCTAAAGTTATATACTTTCAGAGAAACATCTGCTGATAACGATAATGAAAAAAAAGTAAGATTTGGAAGAGCAATGAATACGTATTATTATTTATGGATGAATGCGATTAAATTAAAAAATTTAGATTTAATAGAAAAAATTATTTTGCAATTCCCTAATGATAATACATCCTTTAACGCAAAAAACCCAGATAATAGATATTCTTTAATCATGCAACTTTTTACCACCGAATGTGTTTTTTCAGTGGACAATGATTTTTTAGTGTATCTATTTAAAAAATATTATAAATATATATCTGATCAAAAAATTTCAGCAATACAACGTATTGACAGCCGATTGTATACTGACAAATGTAGAAATTTTTTTATTGCCCTATTTAATAGTCATGATCAATTAAATGTAGACCCATTCAACATAAGCGACTCAATCAATTTAGATATTTTGTTAAAGCTTACAAATTTATCTTATGAAAAAGGTCTTAAGGATTTTAAAACTGATTCGATAAGCCCTTCCAACCTTAATGTAATTTTTAGTGGATATTGTTATCCATTAATGAAATATATTTTAAAAAATTTATCTGAAATTAATAGTATTTTATCGCAAGTTCCTTCATGTTTTTATGCTTTAATTAATTTGTCTGACCAACGCGTCCCTGATTATGAATTGATAATTTCCATACTTAAACATGGAGCTTGTTATCTTAAAGATAAAAATGGCTATACGGCTCTCGATCATTATGCTTTAAAAGGAGAATTTAAAACTATTCAAAAATTGGCAGACAGTGGCATCGAAATAAAATTCAGTGATAAAATTTTAAATCATGAAAAAATGCTTGATTTTGCTATTGCGAATAAAAATATTGACTTAATTAATAGAATTATAGAGTCTGCCCCTCAAGCAGCATTAAACTGGTTCTTACCTAAATTATTTCAAGTCAACCCGGAGTTAGCTCTAAAAATATTGGCATCAAATAATAATCTGGATTTTATTGTCTCTATCTTAGAAAAAATTGATGACGAATATTTTATGAAGATATGCAACGAAGGCATATGGCTTAGATCAGAACCTAATTTTGAAAAGATATTCGAGTTAATACTCAGACGGAAAATAGATTCTGTCCAGTTTGTTGATCAATATTTTAAAATTTCAAGTTTTCCTGCTAGCAAAATTCTAAAAAAATTATTCTCAAAAGAGAAGAGTGACTATTATAGCTCCATCATTACCTACGTTTTAAAATACACAAGACCAGGTATTTTCGCAAAAATAGAAGAGGCTCATGATTATTTATGTGAATTAATGATAGAGCGGCCAAATGACCCCCTCATCGCTTTATTAAAAAGAAGTGGCGCTGACATTCGCAAGGAAGGCAGTGAAAAATTATCCCCAGTAGACAAACTTTTCAAATCTCAAAATTATCAAAAAATAAAAATAATACAAAAAGAACTGATAAAATGCCCGCTAAATTATGTAGAAGATACTAAATTATTACAAGAAGCTATCCAAGACAAAAATCAATTTTTAGTTAATAAAATTCTTTCATGGACGGTTAACGATGTCAAAGAAATAGTAGTTAAAATCGGAGAAATGTTAATATCCACAATTGACGATACCAAAGAAATAAAAATTAAAGAAAAAGAACCGTTAATATTTGATAACAAAAAAACTGATTTTAATTTATTTCCTAAAGTAATGCGCGCAATATATTCATCTTCTTTGCGAGATTTAAAGAATTTAGATGAAGTGAATAAACTTTATTCTAATTTTTCCCATATAGTTGACCCAACAAAGTTTGATCAGTTGTTTTTAGAGCAGGAAGATGACAATAAAATCGAGTCCAATGGATTGCTGCGCCAAATAATTGCTAACGAAGATTATACTAATTTTGCAACCGTGATTAGTGATAGAATGAGGAGCAGATTCCCTTTATCGGAAATGCAGATTTCTACAACATTACAAATTTTAGTCACTTCCGAATCAGATAGCATCTTTTTAGAGAATGCCCTCTCCAAATTAATGCTTATCATGCAACAAAACGATAAAATTAATATAATTCAAGTAATGGATGACTGCTTAAATAAAATAAAAAATATTTCCAACCACATTCAACCAATATTAGCTTTAATCAGTAAACTACTATTCGTTAAATCAATTGATAAATGCAAATCCGGTACTAAATTACTGACATCATTATTCGATAAAGCCAATAATATAGAAACAGTCATGGCAATTGTAGAGCAACTAAAGTCCATAGAAAATGATGAATTATTCCGATTTTTACGCTAACCTCGACCCGGCATTTTGCTTAAGAACGCTCAGAAAGTATCTGCCAATTGGACAAACATTATGAATTTTGCTCAAAATCGTATTCTTGCTCTGGCTAAGCAAGATCAGGCTTCAATTACCGATGAACTTAGAAAGCAAGTAATTGCTTTTCTAGGAGAAAATACTGCTCGACTGAGTATTTTAGGCACTGATAAAGTGAAAGAATTTGAAAAGAATTGTAAGATCATTTCACCTCTCAACTATCAAGATCAAGCAGAGGAATTAAAAAATAGCTCTGACCAATTAATGCAACCGCAGTGGGAAACTCCGCTATATTCACAAAACTTTTATACCTCCGAGACCAGCGATCAATGGCTGTGGCAAACACAGCAACTTCATATGCAGCAATCGCTAATTCAGCAACCAATAAGAGAGACTTTTTCAGCTACAGAATCTGATGTTGAAGCAAAACAATTAGAATTAGCAATTGAATTATCATCAAGACAAACGGTTTTAGAAAAAACATTACTTGATAGTCCGGCTTCTGCTCCACAAGCTACAATAGAAGAGTTTAATGAGCACACTAATCAATTAAAAAATATTTTATCTTCTGCTCCGCCAAATATGGAAGAATATATAACAATATATCCATCCAACATGACTACTTCAACTACGCTGATTTTAGAAACAGTGCAGCAACCCACTCCTGAACAGCAGCTGCCGGAAATTCAAAATGAGAACCGAAATAATATCTCTTCAGGTTTATCTACTATGGATAAAATCACTATTTCGAGTGAATTAAAAACTCCGTTTTCATCTTCTCAAATAAGCTTATATAGTGACCAAAATCAGAAAAAAGAAACTCAGCAAACGACTGAAGTTGACAATATAGTCACTTTAACTGAACCGAGTAATAACAAAAATTCGCTTGAATCAAATCTATCTATTGGTTTATACAATGAAACGTCGAATAATCGTAACAAAAAAAATAAAAATAAAAATAAATCGAGCAATGATAAAGTGCTGACGCTGTAAAAGTCGCAATTTAATCTGACAATACATTTTAGTCCGTCAGATAAATTATTGGATTCTTATTCGTCTAATGTCATCAGTTGAGTATTGCCGCCTGAAGCGGTGGTGTTTACGCTCAAACAAATTTCGGTACATAAGCGAGTTAAATAATGTGGCCCTCCGGCTTTCGGTCCTGTGCCGGAGAGACGATTCCCTCCGAAAGGTTGTACTCCCACTACGGCTCCGATCATGCTGCGATTAACATAAATATTGCCAACCTGCACTTTTTTTTGTAAAAAATCAATTGTGCTGTCTACTCTGCTTTGGATGCCAAAGGTGAGGCCATAGCCCCAACTATTTATTGTATCCACCACTTCCGCTAAGTTTTCAGTAGAAAAACGTAATACGTGCAAAATAGGCCCGAAGACTTCTTTTTGAATGAGATTGACGTCATTTAATTCAAAAGCTTGCGGAGCGATAAAAAAACCCTGACCTGCTTGTGAGGAATTACATCGCGCCTGCGCAATCAGTCTGGTGCTGCTGGTCATTTTTTCACTATGCTCACGCAACATTTTAAGGGCAGCGGCGTCGATGACTGGGCCAATGTCCGTCGCCAGGTTGAGAGGGTCGCCGACGACAATTTCTTGCATAGCCCCTTGTAACATTTCCAGGGTCTTATCGGCGATTTCATTTTGCAAAAACAATACTCTTAAAGCGGAACAGCGTTGGCCTGCACAATCGAATGCGGAAGTGATTACGTCATTTACTACTTGTTCCGGTAGCGCGGAAGCATCCACTATCATGGCATTAATACCGCCGGTTTCCGCAATAAAAGGAATAATGGGACCTGGCCGCTCCGCGAGATGACGGTGGATAATTTTGGCCGTTTCGGTTGATCCGGTAAAAATAACGGCCTGGATGCGGGGATCTTCCACCAAAGCGGCTCCGACGGTTTCGCCGCTGCCAGGTAATAATTGTAAAACCTGGGGAGGGACTCCCGCTTTATGGAATAAATCCACAATGCGCTGAGCCACCAAAGGAGTTTGCTCGGCGGGTTTGGCTATCACGGTATTTCCGGTAATTAACGCCGCGCACATTTGACCTGTAAAGATAGAAACGGGGAAATTCCATGGACTGATGGAAACCACCGGCCCTCTGCCGGATAAACGTAAACTATTGGTTTCACCAGTGGGGCTATTTAACAAATGGGATGGCATTTGCTTTTTCGCCATGGCGGTGTAATAACGGCAAAAATCGACCGCCTCCCTTAATTCCGCAATGGCCGGCCCTAAAGTTTTTCCGGCTTCAACAGCCATGAGATAAATCAGCTCAGCTCGATGCGCTTCTAATAAATCGGCGGCCCGTAAAATAATTTCGCCGCGCTCTTCTACTGCTTTAGCATTCCATTGAGAAAAAAAATCTTGCGCATTTTGTATGGCCAATTCCACTTCTTCGCGCATGGCTTGGACCACATGGCCAATCACTTGAGTTCGGTCAGCAGGATTAAAACAATTTTGCGCGACAGATGAAGTGAGAGGTTTGCTCAGAGGCGTGGCTTGCCATAATTGTGATTTGAATTTTTCAATAGCCTGACTTAAAGGCAGCCAATCATTGTAATCGCTTAAATCCAAGCCTTGAGAATTCATGCGTTCATCCTGGAATAAATTTTTTGGCAAGGGAATGTGAGGATTGCGAATCTGAGCGAGCGCACGCAGTTGAGATATTGGACTGCTCGCTAGTTTTTCTACAGCAATTTGATGATTGGTAATTTGGTTAACAAAAGAATTGTTTGAACCGTTTTCTAATAAACGCCGTACTAAATAAGGCAATAAATCTTGATAGTGCCCTACCGGTGCATAAATACGCGACAAAAACCCACGCTGCACTATTTGATCATGCAAGACTTCTCCCATGCCTTGGAGTCGTTGAAATTCAAAATCATATGCTTGGGGGTCTGGCATCATGGTCAAAATTGCTGCCGCCGAGAAAGCATTATGAGTGGCGAATTGCGGATAAAGTGCATCTTGCGCGGTTAGCATTTGCTGGGCGCATACTAAAAAACTGACGTCAGTAGTTATTTTGCGCGTAAATACCGGATAATCGCGATAACCACCCCACTGCGCTAGTTTAATCTCGCTATCCCAATATGCGCCTTTGACTAGGCGCACAGCAATGCGTTTTTTATGCGAACGAGCGAGTTGAATTAATTCATCAATTAAAGGCAATGCTCGTTTTTGATAGGCTTGCACCGCTAAACCTAAACCATTCCATTCTTTGAATTCTTCTAGGCTAAATACAGCCGCAAAAATTTCTAACGAAATATCCAAGCGCTCAGCTTCTTCTGCATCGACCGTGATAGCCATATTAGCCTCGCGTGCTTGCAAACATAATAGCCGCAATCTTTCTACTAAAAAAGGGACGGCTCGTTCACGCTGAGTAAATTGATACCGCGGAAATAGCGCTGACAATTTTACCGATATACCAGGGCCGTGAATCAAGTCTCGGTTTTTATGTCTACGCTGGGCTAACGCCGTGATGGCTTGCTCATAAGCGTGATAATAGCGGTCAGCATCTGCTTGAGTCCTGGCCACTTCGCCTAACATATCGTAGGAGTAAACATAGCCTTTTATTTCTCGTTTTCGAGAAACTTTTAATGCCTGTTGGAGGTCTTTGCCTACCACAAATTGATTTGCCATCATTCTCACGGCTTGATGAATGGCTTTGCGTATTACGGGTTCTCCCCAGCGTTGCACAGCATTGGACATGTTCAAAACTTTTTCGCTAAGGGATAAGGCGCGAGTGATGGCATTAACAAAGAGAGAATGACTTTTGCCTTTATGAGCTTGCCAATCGGCGTTCTGTAATTTAGAGAATATTAATTGAGTTTGAGTTTCTTTATCTGGGATGCGCAATAAAGCTTCAGCAATTGACATGAGCACAATCCCTTCTGGAGTGGAGAGATCATAATAAGTGATCAGTTTTTCAATGGAGGAAGCTTTATTGGTTCGATTGCGGATATTTTTTATAAAGATCGTAGCCAACTCACAGGCTTGTTGTTCTTGTTGAGCAGAAAAGTCCAATGCGCCCAACAATTGTTGGACGCAGGCCATTTCATCCATGTGATAATAATCTGTCCGGGTTTTCATTGATCTTGATAACGCTTAGCACTCTCCTCAATTTCAGCTTTGGCGGCTGACACGCCTTCCCAACCACTGACTTTAACCCATTTGCCGGCTTCAAGCGCTTTATATTGTTCAAAAAAATGAACGATTGAACGGCGTAAAATGTCAGGAACATCCTCTAATTTTTCAATGTGGGCAAATTGCGGACAGGCTTTCTTTATTGGCAGAGCCAAAATTTTTCGATCTAGACCGGACTCATCTTCCATATTTAATATCCCCACGGCTCGAGCACGTATTAACACTCCTGCTTGAACGGGTATAGGAGTGATGACTAATACATCAACTGGATCACCGTCTCCTGACAGGGTATTTGGCACAAAGCCATAATTGGCAGGATAATACATGGCGGTGGGCATAAAACGGTCTACAGACAGCAACCCGCTGTCTTTGTCCATTTCGTATTTGATCATACCTGCTTGGGCAGGGATCTCAATGACTACATTAATATCGTCTGGGATATTTTTGCCAGGTTGAATATCTTTCAAACTCATGGAATTTTCCTCTTCTTAAATCCCATAATCTATCAAAGTTTCGCTGGCATGTCATAGTCAATTCTTAAAAAGGCAGCGGGACACGTATCGCAATTTTATTGGCTAAATTTAGATGCGTCTATTTTGTATAGAATAACTAAAAATCCTATTCGCGAGGTTACTAATGATATTTTGCTTGTAGAAAAAGCCACTACCATTGTTAGGGTTAATCACATTCACATTCTTCTTCTCAACCACGCCTAAACTTTTTAGGCGATCTGTTGCTTTTTGTTGCAACGATTCTGCTAATTTTTTGATAGCAGAATTAGCTCCAGGCAAGCTCGTTACTACTTTAGTCAACTCCAACATATCACGATGTAAAGCAATAGAAGTTTTAAACAAAGATGCCTCATAGGTTAAAGAATAAAGTTCTTCAACTTTACTCAAATCAGCTTCAAGCTGCATATAATGATTTTTGATGGTTTTTAAATGAAATAGTGAGCGGAATAAGTTAATTATTTTATAACCCGTGCCTGATTTTGAATTTTTCTGTAATTGATAAGCTAGCTTCGTTAAAGCGTCCATTTGTTCAACTAATTCTTTTAATACTAAACTTTTTTTCTCTATCAACGCATGTTCAACTTGTTTAATATGTTGCGCTTTAGAACTTAATATACGCTTATGTGTTTGTATATTTTCTTCCAATTCGGCGGCCATATTTGGTAAGCGAAATTCATCCATCACTGAGGGATTTTGCAGTGTTTTAAATAATTCATCAATATTTTTTAAATTAAAGTGGGTAGAAGCAGCTAATTGAGCTTCATAGCGCTGCAACTGACTAAGTTGATTTAATTTTTCTTTTTCGATGTTATGTTCACTTTCACCTGCTACCAGCATTTTTTTCAATTTTTCTTCATGTGTAGTAGCCATTTTTTTTAGCACTATTTGAATTTCAGCTTCTTTTTGGGAAAGGTGTGACCATAAAAACTGTTTTAATTCATTACCATGCTTTAATTCCAAGTCTTCTAGATCAACATAGTCCGTTGTGCGCATTGCGTTTAATAACGTTGAAATACATTCAGGTGGGTTTTTTTTCTTTAAATCCTCGAATTCTTGTGTGAGCTTACTTAAAACTGCTTCTTGAGATTTCATTCTTTTAATTAAAAAGGGTTGCCCTTGAGCGATTTCCCAATGTTTTTGACATAATTCATCTTTAAAGAACTCGTCGACTTCACGAGCTTTCAAGACTGCCGTTTTGATCACGCGAGTGAGGGGTATTTTATGTTCGTTTAACCCGGTTTTGGCTGCAAAATTATCTAATGTGGATAACGAATTTAATAAAATTCTGCCGATTTCAGCTACGGCATTTTCATCGCGGAATTTTTGCCAATTGGGATTAACAATTCGAGAGGCATTTTTTATAATGCCTGATTTGGAGTAAATTTTCTGACCGCTAGACAACAACAACATAATTTGAGGTAAATCGGTGCCAATCAAACCGCTGTGTGCTAAAGCGTTAAATGGTGTTGCCGTGGTATTCTGGTTCATATCCAGGGTGACTTTGGCAATTTTAATCAATTCTGAGTTATTTTCATCTGCCAAAGACTTTATCACGTTAATAATATTGATAATATCATTGCCTAAACCTTCAAGACCGCTACTGCTAAGAAATGAAGGTAATTCACTGACCAGTCGACTGATCTCAAATACCGGTAGTTTTATCAAACGCCGCACCCAATCACTGATATGCTTGGGTGAAATAATACTGTGACTCTCTTTATCTCTATATATCCCTTCATGAGTCGCTTGATGAATTTTATATAAAATATTCAGCAACAATTTAATGGTGTAAGTTTCAGTCGTTTCGGTTTCGGTGAGAGTATATTCTTGCCAAGTACCTTGCTTAAGGGCGTCATAATAAAATCCGTTAACTCCACAAGCGAGTTCGCGTGATAGTTCAGAATCCTTTGCTTGATTATTTATTACTTGCATGATTTGATCACGCATTTTTTTAGCCATGTCATTTAAATACTTTATAATTTGTTTCTTCGTCGGACTCGGTAACGGCGGCAATGGTGTTTCTAGATTCAAATATTCGCACCATCCCTTGTCTTCTATGATCTCTACCGGCTCATGGGTTAAAATGTACCGATTAAAAAACAGGTCTCTCGCTTTTAATACTTCTATTTGCTCATTGATGGAATTCCAAATTTTTTTAAAATCAGAGTTTCGATTGAGTTCGCCTCTATTGCGTTCTAAGCGCTGTAAATCAAAAATTAAATTGGCGATGCGTTTCATTGCTTCAGCCGAAGGAGTTTTTATATATTTTAATATGGCATCTTCCAAATATAATAATTTATCACAATAATCAGTTTTCACTTCCTCACTCATGGGATGATTTGAGACTATAGGCCACCACCAATTCACTTTTTTAGGTTTTTGAATTTCTTGATCTAATAAAGCGACATCGCTTCGTATTAATTCAAGAGTAGATTCCAGTTCCTTTTTATTTCGGAGTTTTTCACTTTGTTCAGCCTCTTGGTAAATTTGGGTCAACGATTCAGAATTTTTTACCCAACGATGAAATTGTTCTTCTAAAATGCTTAAGTCGGGTTGTAAATAAACTCCACAAGTTTTGGGTATTTGACGAGTCAAGCGCAGATAGGCACTTTTTAAGTGTAAGTACTCTGAAATTATTTTTTTGGGTTTTTCAGAGTCAGAATCAGAATCAATTTCCAATAATAGTGCTAAATTTCCTTGTAAATTGTGTAGCTGTAAAATAATGTTTTTGTGAACGTGTGGAAATTTTTCTTTGAAAAAATCGATTAATTTAGCCACGGCCTTTTTGCATTGCAAATAAGAGTGCTGCAAATTTAAACTTTGCAGCTCGTCGAGAGTTAAGTGAGCTTGCAATTTATCTAGATTGGCATAGGCTTTCTTTAAACCATTTATTTTATGTTTAATGACAGGATCTTTATTTTCGTTTAATGTATCTTTAACATATTTTTTTATTTCACGTTGACGTTCTTTAGCCTTTTGTAAACGATCATGTATAAAGAATTTACCATGATCAATGCTTAATTGAGCTTTAAGCGGACCAAAGAAAAATTGTGCCTTATCGGTTTCTAAGATGGAATGCAATTTTTCAGTCAAACGTTGGGAAAATAAACCGGGTGCGTCTATTCTGGCTTCTAAGTAATCAAAATAAAAAAAACAATCGCGGATAAATTTCGCTAGCTCGGAAATGATTAAGGATTTTTCTAGCGCATCTTGCTCCCACAAACGCTTGCGATAAATATCAATTAAGTGTTGCACTCGATCAAAAGCTCTTTCACTTCGTAAAAAATTAGTCAGATGCGATGCTATATAATCTTCTTCAAAAATTAAAGACTTGTTTAGATATTCATATTTGTTATCTAAACTTTCATCCTCTTTATATAGATATATTATTTCTTTTAGGCCCAGTTTTTCTTTTGTTTTCGATTTCGGCACACTTTCTTCAGTAACAAAGTGATCTTGGTGTACCGATTTAGGAAGAACTAGCCATCCACTCTCGATATTTTTTTCATCCTCACTATAAACAATCTTGTCTGAATTTGGCCAATAAAAACTTAAATAATTAAAGAGATCTTGAGTGATGCTGTTCGGCAGTAAACTAACCAGTAACGATTTGTGGCGGTTTAATTCAAGGATTTCTTGTAAAGGCCAATTTAAATGGCGGTTGACGCCTCTATCTAAAGCATTTGCCTGATGGATTTGATATAACAAATTAAAGATTGTTTTTAATGCAAATACGATATCCGTATCTTCTTCGCTATAAAAATATTTAGTCCACTGAGTTTGTTTAAATAATAAAGAAATATTGGCTGAAAAGTACGTTTCGATACATTGTAACAATTGGTTGCGAATGTCCAGAGAACTTAAATGAATTTGTCTCCTACCACTTTCTCCTTCTGATAATAAATCTGCGATTTTAACTTGACTCCAAATTTTTTGTAAATCATACAATGTTTCGCTCTTCATGACATTTCGCCTCACTGAATATATTTATTCTTGATATTAAATCGATTTCTTTAAGATAATATTAAATTCAAGATCAAACAGTACTCAATGTTGCGTCATTAGAAAGCACCATCATAGAAAAATTGATCAATAGTACAAAATGAACAGTTTTGTATATTTCGCCATTCACCTCATTTCGCGACTGTGATCTGCTAATTTATAATTTCAACGGAGTAAAATATAATGGTGACGCAGCAATTCCGCTTAGTGGAAATTGCCGGTGCTAGTGTTATGCTTATTTATTTAAAGAGCATGAGTTTTCTTGGATCGGTATTTTATAAGATAAAGCTTTTATACGATGCTGATAAAGTTCAAAATAAGGTTGTCTACAAGCATGGATAAGATCTTTCACCACCTTCGGAATTTCTGCTGAATTATGTTGAGTTAACGGCATAAACATTTTAGTCATAGCTGCTTTAGCATGCCAATCTTTCCATTCATCCCATTCATTCGGCGGCTCTTGCTTCCAATTTAACATTTGTGGAAAAAATGGAATATTAAGCGCATGACAATAGGCATTAAGGATTCCATTCGGATCTGCACATAAATCTTTTGCATCAACCACTATCGGAATTTGTGAATTTTTTTTACGAATTAAATTAAATATTTCCGCTAATCTAAAATAACCGCATTCTTCAGGGTATAGATAAAAATCATTAGAAATTTTATAATGAGAAATTAATGCATCATGAGGATCTCTAATTAGAAATGTATTGATTATTTTATCAAAAAAACGATTATTTATATTTTTATCGAGATAATAAGCCATATCTTTTATGAACAAGATCTGTTGTTGACACGGCTTTAAAATTTTTTTGATTACATTCGCATATGTCGTACTACAAGTATTGAACTCGGAAAGATAACGTTTGCTCAGCCGATTAGGCCCAGTATAATAAGCAGAAAAAAAAGGTTCATGCAGCACCATAGTATCTGGTCGTTCTCTAAACGCGCGCTCCATTGCAGTGGAAGTGGCTCGAGGATGCGTCCAAAGAGCTATTCGATAGTTAAAGTTTTGAAATAAATTGTGGCGTTGATTTTTCATCTTCATTCTGTTTTTTTGAATTATTAAAAAAACTATTTATTCTTACATTTTGTGTGGGTTTAGAGATTAATATCCATTCATTCAGTGGTAAAGTTCCATTTAAAATTTCATCCTTAGAATAGTTAATACAGTAAATAAAATCAGAATAAAACAAATTCTTTTCATAAGTGGTTGTAATAAATTTATTTATATCTTTGACCTGGACTTCAATAAGTTCTCTATTTTGTTCGCGTAATAAAATTTCCATTCGCTCACAATGAGTTTTTTTACTAAATAGGCGATGCGCTGTTGTCATGGGCGGATGGGCGATCAAAGCCTCTCCCCTCACTGTAATTGTGGCAATTTTATCCGATAACTGATTGCATGTACTTTCAGAAAAAGCAAATTTTAGTGTAAAATTTTCTCCGTTATATTTTAAACCACGTGAGGTAAACACCGCCTCAGGAAATGCTAATATACCACAATGCTCATCGGGTTCACCATGTATGACAATGGTTTCATTTTTACAAAATGATAATGATTGCATTTCGCCGTGCAAAAATATAGGTCTACCCGGTTTATATTGAGCACGTAAAATCCTGGAATTACCTAAAGAATGATCTAATCTATCTATACCGAAAGCACAGACTATATCGATTTGAGTAGCTCCATGCTGATCACAATATCTAATAGCTTTATCCAAATCTGTATAATTTTGATCTTTAGCAGGAATTATCTTTGTGCCATATTTAGCTGAATATGCAGGTGAATTTTGATCTATCTTATCAAAGGTGTCATGAATTCCCCAGACATTATTTTTTTTTACTGAATCAAAATCTCCTAAAATAACTTGCGGTAATATACCCAATAAAGCCAATCGATCTGCTGCTCCATCAAGAGCTATAATTTTACGCTGCTTAGCTAACTCTAAGATAATTGAACGAGGTAAAAAATAGCCATTGGCCACAATTAAATATTTCTCATCAGATTTACGCATTATTTCCTGCTTGAAAGTTTTATAGTTTAACTGGTATTATTGCGAATTTGAAGTATATCACTATTTTTGCTATTTTTGATACTTTGTAAAAGTTTATATGAAAATGGAGTATTGCATTGGAAAATAAAACAACTGTAATCGGATTATGGGCTTATCCAAGGACATTATCCACACCTGTGGAAAGAGTTTTCATTGAAAGAACTGATTGTACGGTTTTTCATGAACCGTTTTTTAATGCTTTTTATTATAGTTATCAACGTGGTTCTCGTCGCAATCATCCAGATTCCTTGTCTTTAGAAAAAACAACACAGGATTATGATGCGGTAATTAAACGTGTTTTTTTACCTGAACCAACAAAAAATTTTGTCTTTTTTAAAGACATGGCATTTTATTCTTATCCATACTTAATAAAAAATTGTCCCAATTTTTATCAAAAAATAATAAATACATTTATTATTCGCAATCCTCGTGAAGCCATTATTTCTCACTACAAAATTTCACCTGATCTCCAGGATTATCCTGAAGAGGTGGGAATTCGACAACAATATCTCCTATTTGAATATGTCACTCAAAAATTACAACAACCTGCAATTGTCATTGAAGCTGATGCACTCAGTTTTAATTCTGAGGCGATATTACAACAATACTGCTCTCTGACCGGTATTCCATATGATTCAAAAGCTTTAAAATGGCAAGCAGACAAAATCATTCCAGCATGGGAAGAATGGCGTGAATGGCATATTGATACAATTAAAAGTTGCAGTATTTATCCTATAGAAGCGGAAATTCTTCATACACCTTTGCCAACACAATTGGAAGCATTAATTGCAGAACTTAAGCCATATTACGATCAAATGCTGAATTATGCTATTGGAAAATAACTTCCCATTTCAACATGTAAGGAGATTTTTATGAAGGAAGATAGCAACTGGGAAAAAATGATAAAATCTATTCTAATAGGCACACCGAGAGTTATTCTTACATTTGGCGCTGGACATCCATTTGACTTACTTAAAACTCGAATGCAAGCCGATCCACATATTCATTCTGCAGTATTACTTTCAAAAAAAATTTTTAAAGAAACGGGTATATGTGGGTTTTATGTTGCTGGTGTACCAAATTTAACGCGTGCAATTATTAAAGAAGCTTATCGCAGCCCATTACGCGGATTTCTCGCTTCTCGCTACGATGAAGCATTACCAAAAACCAATAAAGGCGCTAAAGCGACATTAACCAGTCTCTCTATGGCCATTACCGATACATTTATAGTGACTCCCTTCGAACGAATTAAAGTATGGCTAATGACAAAATATGCAAATAACAAATCTTTTAGCAATTTTTTTACTCAAAAAAACCCCAGAGATTTCACTTAAACAACATCTTTTTAAAGGCGCATCGGTCTCTATGGTGCGAAGCGCAATTTCTTGGTCTACTTTTCTAGTACCTGAAGCAATGATCCGTGATGCGGCTGTAAAAAACAGTCCTCGAATATTAGATAAAAATAATCCTCAACTGCCTTTTGCAGAACAAGTAATCGTTGGATCTCTTGGTGGTTTTATCAATGGAATATGCACGCTTCCATTTGATACTATTAAAACTAATGTGCAAAAGGAGGGTTATTTAGAAAAAGCCGATGTAAAATCAATGATAAAAATTAGTAAAGAATTAGTCTCTGAACATGGATTTTATAGAGGCTTATATCCTGGCTTTGCAGTGCGTTTATTACATTATAGTATTGTAGGAGTCATCACTTCAGATGTTATTCAAAAAGTAGATCAAGTCTGGAAAAAACAAATTATCTCTAAATAAAAATATGAAATTTAATTTTTTCAAACAATCAGCAACATCTTTTCGATTAAGATTTTTTTTAGATATGAATGGTACTATTACCGAGAGCAAACGATATGAATTCAAAGCACATCATCATTCGTTATTATATTTTAAAAATAAATATTCATTAGAGTATTCACTACCTGCATTTGATGCATTTGAAATTAAACTTGAAAATTTATTTTCTGCTAATGCCTTCTTTAAAATTGAAAAGATATTTTCAGAAATAGAACCTATTAAATTAGAATACAGAAACTATGCAGAATCCTATTTTGAAGAATTGCGCAAAAACGCTGGTTTAAATTATTTTATTCCATCATCGATTAATTTTTTAAATAATTTAATAAAAAATAAACATCCAGTCTGTGTAGTTTCTGGATCAGATCGACATTCTATTTTGAGAAATTTAACTTTGTTGGGATTAGAAAATAAAGTGGAATTTATTGGTCGAGAAGATTATCAAAAACCAAAACCTGATCCTGAACCCTATTTAATTGCTGCAAAACATATGCGTATTACTATTAATAAATTAAACTGTATAGCCGTTGAAAATTCAGAATATGGAGTTTTATCAGCAAAAAAAGCTGGTATGTTTACTATCGGCTTAGCACGCAATTCTTTTTTAAAAGAAAGATTGGTATTGAAAGGCGCTGACAAAGTTATCCACAATTTAGAGGAAATCGCTTTAGAGTCAGCAATAATGACTTCATATTTTCCAAAATGCTAATTAATTACAGGTAAATCCAGAATATTCTCGCTAGTGGCGCTATCCACATTCATATCTGCAACCAATGCATTAAGATGTTTGTCGTCCATTTTATCAAGCGTGTAGCATAACAATCCGACTTTTTGAATCAGTTTAGATTGTAATGTAAAATTCGAGAATTGATTTAATTTGTCAGCTAATCGATCCAAACTCCAACTCCCTAAGCAAAAAGCACCCAACGCAGAAATTATGACTAAAAATAATCCTACACTAGAATTAGGCACATATTCTGTAGTCACTTCTGCTCGATATGATGAAGCCGTCAAAGCAAATAATAATATAGTCATTATATATAAAATAGTTTTTATTTTAGTCCAAATAGAGGTGGGTTTGGGATGCGATTCGTTCTGATTAACCAGCGGCTCTTGAAGGGCAATTGGCCTATTTTTATTAGAATTTGAAATACACAAATTGCCAATACGATCGTAAATTATTCCAAAAACGGACTTCGAAGTCATCATAGCTAAAGCTGCTTGGCTCGAATAGGTGATGACCCCCATAAAAGTTTCAAAATAAATGCTATTTTGATTCAAATTAAACCATTCCGCAAACATCCGCCCGGAAGCTTTCCCCACTGGGTAATAAAAATAGATTGATATCGTTCCTAACAACATTCCTAATAAGCTTATTGAAATACGTAGTTTATTGTTTAAGCGTGGATAAACGGGAAAATTAGCTTTATATTGAGTGAGCCGGATGAGCGACAAAGGAGTAAATTTATCTTCAGGGAAAAATTCTTTTTGAAATTGGTGTATTTCTTCCTCGGTGAAGCTAGTTAAGTTTTTTAAAAGATTATCGAATTTGAGACGTAAATTAAATCGAATGTTTTTGGAATCTTTTAATTCTAAATATAAATCATTCCTAATTTCTTTATAAATTTGTGCTGGAAGAGTATAAAACGACCATGCCGAAACGGTTGTCCATGCTAGTTGATTGGCAAAATCAAAAATTAATGCTAAAAATGGGCTATATTCGCGATAAGCTAAATCAGTTAAGTAAGTGCCAGCAACGTTACTGATAATGGATAATACAATTGTCGTAGTTAAACCTAGCATGATAATCAATTTTTCTTTCCTTTCTCGAACTTTAATTTCTTTAAAAGGATTATCGTAAAATAATTGAATAGTTTCAGGAAATATTTCACCACAAACATTGAGACCCAATGATCCTAAGGTTATGGTTGATACAATAGAAAAATAAGCGCTGATACATGCTTTCCAAAAAGTATTATCATTGGCAACGATAAAGTTAGAAACTCTTTGACCAAATTGATAAGTATAAGGAGCAACAATTGCATTACCTAAAAACCCAATGACATAACCAAAATATCGAGCCGATTTCATTAAGGGTTTTTCAGTTTGTAAAGCTTTATATTGTTTTTCTAAGGAACGAGCTATTGCAGCCAGTTCTTGATGATTCCGCATGACGAATATCCTTATTTGACTTAAGATTTTTGTAATTCCAGCAATTCAACCACAGTAAATTGTTAAGATAAAGTACCCTATATACCAAAAAAACCTTAACCGCGTCTGCATTGAAAAAATTTTTTTAATAAAACTGCGGATTCTTGAGCATATATACCCCCTTGCCATTGTATACGATGATTTAATTGTGGCGCATCTAAAATTTGAAAGACGCTGCATACTGCCCCTGCCTTAGGATCAAAGGCGCCGAATATTAAATTTTTAATACGCGCTTGCAACATGGCCCCCAGACACATAGCACAAGGCTCTAAAGTGACATAAAGATTAGCATCTAACAAACGATAATTGCCTAAATGCGATGCGGCTTGCCGTAAAGCTAAAATTTCTGCATGAGCGCTAGGATCGCATTTGGAAATAGGTTGATTCCAACCCTCTCCGATGATTTCATTTTGATAAACAACCACTGCGCCAACCGGCGTTTCTTGTTCTGCCGCAGCCCGTTTTGCTAAATCCAAAGCTTTTCTGAGCCAATATTCGGTCTTACTCCCACTCAATGGTCGCGGGGGGTTTATTTGAAATGTCATAAACAACTCGAGAAACAAACGGCACTTCGTTAATAATACGCTGGCTGACATGAGCTAAAAATGCATGTGACAGCTCACTCCATTTTGCCGTCATAAAATCGGTAGTAGTGACACTGCGCAGCGCAATCACATATTCATGACTACGAGCATCGCCCTTCACTCCTACTGATTTGACAGGGAGAAAAACCGCAAACGCTTGGCTCACGGTTTCATAAATATTCTGCTTTTTCAGCTCCTCAATAAAAATAGCATCGGCCTTTTGGACAATATCAATGTATTCTGGTTTGACTTCGCCAATAATACGTATTGATAATCCAGGCCCTGGAAAGGGATGTCTGGCTGTTAAATCAGTAGGCAGTCCTAATTGCACTCCTAATTCACGTACTTCGTCTTTAAAAAGTTCTCTTAACGGCTCAATTAATTTGAGATGCATTTTTTCAGGTAAGCCGCCCACGTTGTGGTGTGATTTAATGACATGCGCCTTGCCCGATTTCACCTTGGCTGATTCAATGACGTCAGGATAAATGGTTCCCTGCCCTAACCATTGGATGTTTGACAATTGTTGAGCTTGCTCTTCAAAAATACGGATGAATTCATTCCCCACAATTTTGCGTTTTTTTTCTGGGTCTACCACGCCTTTTAAAGCTTGCATAAAACGATCTTTGGCATTAACGCGGATGACTTTAACGCCCAAATGTTCGGCAAATAATTTCATCACTTGATCTGCTTCATTTAAGCGCAGCAAACCCGTATCCACGAAAACGCAGGTCAAACGATCGCCTACTGCTTGATGAATTAAAGCCGCGGTGACTGAGGAATCTAATCCACCAGACAAAGCAACTAACACAGATTCATCAGCCAATTGCTCCTGGATTTTGGTAATGTATTCCGAAATAATATTTTGAGTTGTCCAAGTGCGGTTGCAACCGCAAATATCAATCACGAAACGCTCTAAAATTTGTTTGCCTAAACGAGTATGAGTGACTTCGGGGTGAAATTGTAAACCATAATAATGCCGGGAAAAATCGGCTATTGCCGCAAAAGGAGAATTATCACTGGAACCGATCACTGTAAAGCCTTCCGGCAATTGCGTGACGTAATCGCCATGACTCATCCAAACGTCCAATAGCGATTGCCCTTGTGCTGAGACAGAATCTTGCATTTGAGTGAATAGATCTTGTGGATTCTCAATGCGCATCTGGGCATAACCATACTCGCGCTTGGCAGCAGTCGCTACTTGACCGCCTAATTGTAAGGCCATGGCTTGCATACCATAACAGATACCTAAAATGGGGCAGGATAATTGGAAGACGATGGTGGGAATTCGCGGAGATTCCACCATAGTAAGCGTTTCAGGACCTCCAGACAATATAATCCCGTGCGGGCTGAATTCCCGAATTTGCTCGGCTGAAATATCGCAAGGCATCAATTCGCAATAAACTCCCAGTTCTCGCACTCGCCGAGTAATTAATTGGCTATACTGGGAACCAAAATCTAAAATTAATATTTTGTGCTGATGAATAATATCTGCTGTTTGCATTTTTAATCAACCCAATAGTTGGGCGCCTCTTTTGTAATAATAACATCGTGAACATGACTTTCACGGACTCCCGCTGGAGTGATACGCACAAATCGGGTTTTAGTGCGCATTTCTTCAATATTGGTGACGCCGGTATAACCCATACTGGAACGCAGGCCGCCCATCAGTTGGTAAATCACGGCTTTTAAAGGTCCTTTAAATGGGACTCGTCCTTCTATTCCCTCAGGAACGTATTTCCCCACTTCGGTTTGTGATTCTTGAAAATAGCGATCACTGCTGCCATGGCTTTGAGACATAGCTCCCACCGAACCCATGCCTCGATAAGATTTGTAAGATCTCCCTTGGAATAATACGACTTCTCCAGGGGCTTCTTCAGTTCCGGCAAACAGGCCCCCTATCATTACCGCATGCGCTCCTGCCGCAATGGCCTTGCAAATATCACCGGAAAAACGAATGCCACCGTCGGCAATAATAGAGACCGAAGTATGCTTCAATGCTTGGGCGGCACGATTGATCGCGGTAATTTGAGGCACCCCAATCCCTGCCACTACACGGGTAGTACAAATGGATCCGGGGCCCATTCCAATTTTAACCGCATCAGCTCCGGCTTCAGCAAGCGCGACGGCAGCGTCGGCAGTGGCGATATTTCCCGCCATCACCGGAATATGAGGGTATTGTTTTTTTACCCATCGCACTTGTTCTAACACGCCTTTGGAAAAACCGTGAGCGGTGTCTACTACCAATAAATCCACTCCTTCCGCTACTAAAGCGCTGATACGTTCTTCCGCTTGCGCACCGGGGCCGACTGCGGCGCCTACTCGTAACTGGCCAACACTATTTTTACAAGCGTTTGGCGTTTTTTGAGAACGAAGGATATCCCGCACGGTGTACATGCCGCGCAATTCAAACTGGGAATTAACAATCAATAATTTTTCAACTCGATGCTGGCGAAATACTTGCATCACTTCTTCGCGAGAAGAGCCTTCGGCGACGGTGATCAACCTTTCCTTAGGGGTCATTAATTCAGAAACAGAACGATTACGGTCAGTTTCAAACCGGATATCGCGGCTGGTCACAATGCCCACCAATTGAGCCCCTTCTACCACCGGCATTCCTGAAATATGGTACTCTTCAGTCAACTCTTTTAATTGGCCTAAGGTGGTCTGAGGCGTTACGGTAATGGGGTTGGCGACGACACCGCCTTCATAACGCTTCACTTTTCGCACTTCTGCAGCTTGTTGCTCGGGACTCATGTTTTTATGGATAATTCCCATTCCGCCTTCTTCAGCGATAGACACGGCCAATTTGGCTTCAGTTACAGTGTCCATTGCGGACGAAAGCAAAGGGATATTCAGTGAGATATCGCGAGTCAGTTGAGTGGTCAGGGAAACGTCTTTCGGTAGGACCGAGGAAAAACCAGGCAAAAGTAACACATCATCGAAAGTTAAGGCTTCTTCAAGGACTTCCATAACTTATCACCTCTTCAAATGTGATGATTATAAAGGAAACATTGAGGGAATCAAGTCCTAGCTGTTCAAAATCTTTTTAAAGAGATGAACATCGTATATTGTATATTTTTAACCATCTCTTGTAGGAGAGATGGAAAAATGGACAGCTTGAACAGGTGCGAGTTTTTAATATTCAAAACTCGGGCCTGGAATGATATGACGGCGGCGGAATTTTAAGTATTGATATACCACCACAGGCGGCAAGCTCATGATCAATAAACCCAACACTAGGATGCTTTCATAAAAGAAAACTCCACCGGTTTGAATATTGCTCGGCGGAAAAAAACCAATGATAAAAGTCGTTAACGCTCCGAAAATACCGGTCAATGCGACTATCCAAATCCCCCAATTTCCTCCGGGGATTCTAAAACCATAAGAACTGGAATCTTCGGTTTTACGCAACTTCAGCACCGCCGCAAACATCAAAATATACATAATCATGTATAGTTGGGCAGACAAAGCTGTCAATAACCAATAAGACGCATTAATTGAGGGCATGAGTAAAAAAACCATGGAGATGGCCGTAACGATTAAAGCTTGATAGATAAGCAGTATTTTAGGAGCAGCAAAACGATTTTCACTGGCAAAGTGCAGCGGGAGGTTTCCATCTTTAGCGGCTAACATTAAACCTTTGGCAGGAGCAATAATCCAATTACTGACACTTCCCATGCCCCCAATTACTAAAGTAATCGCCACGATGGGTAAAATCCAAGTTAAGTGATATTCAGCAAAAAAAGCTTGAAAAGCTTGCATAATACCCGCAACTAGACTAATTTGCTTTTCTGGAAGGACAATGGCGATAGCTAAAGCGCCGCAAACTAAAGTGAATACGATAATGAGCGTGGCCAACAACATGGCGCGGGGAAAAGAACGTTGAGGATCTTTAACATCTCGGGCGTGGACTGTGGCAATTTCCATACCGCAAAAAGATAACATGATCCCGGTCAACGCCACCCATACTTGCGGATCGTTTAAATGTGGCAGTAAATCTTGTTGAGTGAAATGGATTTGCAGCCGATTGCCGGAAAATATCCAAACTGCTCCTAACGCGATGATTAAAGTCATGGGTAGTAACAAACCGGTGATAGCGCAAAAATTACTGAAAATGGCGGAAGTTTTGATGCCAAGTAAATTAACAATTGTTGCGCCCCAAAACGCCGTAATGATTATTGCAATTAAAAACCCTTTATGTTCCGCTAAGGCAGGCGAAATTAAATAACCTATGGTTCCAGCGACAAATGAAAGGATTGTCGGATACCAAATGACGTTTTCTATCCATTGCAACCAAATCGCTAAAACCCCCGCTTGAGGTCCAAACGCATTTTTAACCCAAGCATAAACCCCACCGGATTCCTTGCTATTGGATGATAATTCTGCTGAAATTAAGGAACATGGCAGTAGAAAGAAAATGGCCCCTAACACAAAGAAAAATATTAAAGAACTACCAAACAGCGCGGTGGCTGGAAGGTTACGGACACTGTCAACTGATACGACAGTCATCATGGCCAAGCTAAATATCCCTAATGCTCGAACTGGACTTTTTGTGATGCTCATTCAGGATTTACCTCAAAAATTAAAGGATGTGACCAGACCATTATTATACCATTTTTAAAAGAAATTGTGTTGATTGGCACACCATTTTGCTGTATTAAACCGCGGCGGCATAATTCTAACGAGGGACAGATTTCTTTTTTGGCTTCGAAATAAACAAAAAATAATTTCTGCCCCGACGGGATATCTTGAGGCTTATACCAATAGGGCGAAGTTTGGGATCGATTTTCATGGTACAGATGTCCGTTATGTGTATTAAAACCAATTGACCGGACTAGCACATTATTTTGGCTTAGCCACGTAATGATACTCGATTGCCAATAATTGGCATAACCGTATGTCAATTGATTTTGTCGTAATACTTGTAGAAAATCTTCAAACCATTCTCGTCTGATATGCGGACGTTCTTTCCAAAGTGGCAATATGGAATATAAACCGTTAGCGATATATACAATTGCTAAAGTTAAAAACACATATTTAACGCTATTGGAAAATTCTTCCCAGTAGCTCTCCACACCAACGCCAATGGCTAAAATAGTTAAGAAATAGATATTGATAAAATAACGGTTATATCCCAAGGAATTGCGATCCTCCACGGAATGAGAATAAAAAATAAAGCTCAACACGATTAATACACAAGAAAGCACCCAAGTGAAAAAAAATAAACGCCGCTCAATAGTTAAACGTGGATCTTGAATAATTCGTTTGATAACAAATACGCTTAAAATCAATACCAAAATCAACGAGGCGATAGCAGTCCAGCGTTTAAATACAAAAAAGAAATTGAAAAACCAGCCGAGATTTTTTATTAAATAAGAAAGTTGAAAAAATATCCTATTTGGATGAGCCGTGCTAAAGGCCGGCCTTTTTAAGAAATAAAATACGCCAAAAAAATTAGTCATAATAATCACCAACACCACTGCAAGCACAATAAGCAAGTGAACTTGTTTTTTTGGTAGTAAAAAAATCGCGATTATCAGGGGGAAACAAAAACAGGGGATTAACCAGGGATCAGAAATTCCGCCAATTAATGCAGCAATGAACATGAGCACTAATGACCATAATTTTTGATGTTGCAGCCATTGGATGGCGGCTAACACCATTAATAATCCCAAGACCAAAGTAATATTATGCGTAATAGGATAGGCAATATATCCGGCTAGAAAAGCGAATTGATTGGAAAATAATAGCAACAAAGGCATTACAAACGCCGTCTTTGGCGCTTGTAATACCCAAGCAATGACTGCACATAAAAAAACAGCTAATAAAAAAACAAAATAACCCGAAAGGACAACCACTGTTGGGCTAGGGGAAAAAATCGAAAATAACACAGCATGCCAGGGTAATAACGATAATAGCCAATTATCCTGAGTGTAAAGCCAGCTAGTAATAAATCGCCAGCCGTGCTTTTGATAACCCCACCACAACATGGCGGTGTCACTATAATCGGAATCTAAAACCGTAAATCCCAACACCGCAATTAAGCTGTTATAAATAGCGATTATTAAGAAAAAGACATAAAAGCCAAAGAGAATTTTTTTCATTTGGCAGCCATACGCAAAGCGCCATCCAAGCGTATGACACTGCCATTCAAGTAAGGATTTTCAATAATGTGCTGCACTAAGCGAGAATATTCCTGCACTTGCCCTAAACGAGGAGGAAACGGTACTCCCGCGGCTAAGTGTTGCCTGACTTGTTCTGGCATTTGTTCCATTATTGGCGTAGCAAAAATGCCCGGAGCGATTGCCATAACTCGGATGCCAAACTGACTGAATTCTCTGGCGGCAGGCAAAGTCATAGCAACAATCCCTCCCTTGGAAGCGCTATAAGCAGATTGGCCTATCTGGCCTTCAAAGGCCGCGATAGACGCCGTGTTGATGATCACCCCTCTTTCTTTATCTTGGTTGACCGGTTGCTGTTGCATCATTTGCGCTGCCACTAAGCGCATGACATTAAAAGTGCCTAATAAATTAATTTCGATAACTTGCTGAAAACTGCTTAATGGCATAGGGCCATTTTTACCAACAATTCTGGCTGCGGGGGCAATGCCGGCGCAATTGACCGCCACGTGAATGGCTTCTAATTTTTCGATTATTTGCTTAATGGCATCGCTAACAGATTCACTATTACTGACATCCGTTTCTACACTCAGATCGGCGTCGGGATTTATTTTTAAATCTAGCACCGCCACTTTCATGCCAATTTGTTTTAGATAAGTTACGGTGGCGGCTCCCATTCCTGAAGCGCCGCCGGTAATTAAAGCCACTTTTTGCTGAGTATCCATGGTAATGCTCCTTGGTAGCAATCTGTCCCGTGTTTTCTATGTTTAATTCACATTTGTTGATAATATTTTAAATACCAATCCGTGAATTTTTTAATGCCAGTGTCTAAAGGAGTAACAGGTTTATAGTGGAAATCATGTTCAAAATCGTCCATATCCGCATAAGTGGCAACGACATCCCCCGGCTGCAATGGTAAAAAATTTTTTATAGCTCGTTTGCCAAGAAATTTTTCCAATAACTCAATAAAATCCATCAATTTAACCGGTGAGTTGCCGCCAATGTTATAGAGGCGATACGGCGCACTGCTGGTGGCAGGGGCAGGACATTGAGCCATCCATTGCGGATTGGGTTGAGGCGGATTTGCTAATACTTTCATTATTCCAGCAGTGATATCATCGATGTAGGTGAAATCACGCTGCATTTGGCCATGATTGTATACATCAATAGCCACATCGTCACAAATCGCTTTGGCAAATTTCATCGGCGCCATATCCGGTCTGCCCCAAGGGCCATAAACGGTAAAAAAACGCAGTCCAGTTACGGGAATATCGAATAGATGCGAATAAGTGTGCGCCATTAATTCCGTGGATTTTTTGCTTGCTGCATACAATGAAACCGGATGATCCACATTATCTTGCACGGAAAAAGGGATTTTAGTATTCAATCCGTATACCGAACTGGAGGAAGCATACACTAAATGCGCCACTGGAAATTGGCGGCAATTCTCTAGAATATTTAGCGTGCCCACAATATTGCTTCCGATATAGGCGTGAGGATTTTCTAAAGAATAACGCACTCCCGCTTGTGCCGCGAGATGAACGATGTGGGTAAAGCGTTCTTGCGCAAATAGTTTTTGTAACGCGGGTAAATTAGTCAGATCTAGTTCAAAAAATTGAAAATTCGGATGTGTTTGTAATTGGCGCAAACGATCACGCTTAAGATTCACGTCGTAATATGAATTAAGATTATCCAAGCCAACGACAATATCACCCTGTTCCAGCAGTCTTCGAGATACGTAGAAGCCAATAAAACCAGCACTGCCAGTGACTAAAATTTTCATAAGTTCGTGAGCACTCCATGAGTTTTTTCTCGCAATTCCAGATATTCTCCTCGCCCTATCCCAAAATAAGTAAACCCTTTTTCACGCATTTGCTCGGGATCGTATAGATTACGGCCATCAAAAATAATGGACTGTTTGAGTTGGGATTTCAGAATGTTAAAATCTGGCGCGCGAAAAGCCGCCCATTCCGTGCAAATAATTAAAGCCTCCGCATCCCTAAGCGCCGCTTCTTTAGTTCCTGTCAAAATTAAATCCGAACGAGAGCCATATAGCTGATGGAAAGCATCCATCGCTTTGACATCAAAAGCTTGTACTATGGCTCCTTCTCTCCACAAAGCTTCAATTAAAACCCGGCTAGAAGCTTCCCGAATGTCATCCGTATTCGGTTTAAAAGCCAAACCCCATACGGCAAAAATTTTTCCAGTTAAATTGCCATTGAAATAATTGTAAACTTTTTCAAACAAAATTTTCTTTTGTCTTTGATTGACTTTGTCTACCGCCGTTAATAATGGCAAAGGGTGGCGGATGTTTGCAGCGGTATGAATAAGTGCAGCTAAATCTTTGGGGAAGCAAGAGCCACCATACCCACAACCGGGGTAAATAAAATCATAACCAATTCGCGGGTCAGAACCGATACCGATGCGAACTTTCTCCACGTCTGCACCCAGGCGCTCAGCCAAATTAGCGATTTCATTGATAAAACTGATTTTAGTGGCAAGCATGGCGTTAGCGGCATATTTGGTTAATTCAGCCGAACGGATGTCCATTACAAAAATACGATCATGGTTACGATTAAAAGGAGCATATATTTCTCTTAAGAGGCTTTCAGCTTCGTGATTTTCAGTACCAATGATAATGCGGTCCGGCTTCATAAAATCTTCGACCGCCGATCCTTCTTTTAAAAATTCAGGATTGGAAGCCACGGCATAATGGATTTTAACATCACGTTTAGCCAATTCTGAGGCGACAACGGCGCTGATTTGATCTGCCGCCCCCACCGGTACAGTCGACTTATTGACAATAATTTTAGGGGTTTTCATCAATCGCGCAATCGTCATGGCGGCGGCTAAAACATATTGCAAATCCGCGGATCCGTCTTCCAAGGGCGGAGTACCGACGGCAATGAACTGAATATCCGCATGGTCTATTCCGACTTGCGGATCAGTGGAAAATTGCAACCGCTGCTCCGCTAAATTTTTT
Organism: uncultured bacterium; assembly: GCA_965651935.1. Classification (GTDB taxonomy): domain Bacteria; phylum Pseudomonadota; class Gammaproteobacteria; order Coxiellales; family Coxiellaceae; genus JAFEDN01. The sequence continues at coordinate 122,783 of CBFGTC010000002.1, read as the reverse complement.
TGAATTAAATCTTCGAGTCCCGGTTCATATATGGGAACAATTCCGTTTTGCAATTGCAAAATTTTATGCGAATCAATATCCACACAAATCACGTCATAACCCATCTCCGCCATGCACGCTCCGGTGACTAAGCCTACGTAACCCACTCCATAAATTGTTATTTTCATATTGGCCCTCATTTTAAAAGAGCAGTTTCTCTGCAACTTTGATGGTATGACATTAACGCTTCATCCACTTTATCCTGACTCAAGCTAACAATGGAACCTTGTTCGAGCCATAATATTTTATTGCAAAATTTTTTAATAATGTCTTCTGAATGTGAAGCTAACACTAAAATATTAGAAGATTCGATTAAGGTGTTTAGACGTTGCTGAGCTTTTTCAATAAATTGCGCATCACCGACGCCGACCACTTCATCCACTAATAAAATATCGGGAACAATGGCGGTCGCAATACCAAAACTTAAGCGGACACTCATTCCCGAGGAATAAGTCTTTACCGGCATTGATAAAAAACGGCCTAACTCGGTAAATTCTTCCACGTCGTCTATAATTTTTTGAATTTTCTTTTTATCAAATCCGTGCAACAAACAGCGAAATTTAATATTTTCATAGCCGGAGGATAATGGATTCATGCCAACGTGAATACCGAGTAAAGGTGAAATACTGCCAGCGACTTTCACTTTCCCCTGCGTGGCAGGGTAAATTCCTGCCATAACTCGCAATAAAGTGGATTTTCCAGCCCCATTCCGTCCGATCAGTCCCAATCGGTCTCCTCTTTTCAATTCTAAGTTAATATTTTTTAATGCATTGATAAAAGTGACTCTATCATGATTTAAACTATCTTTAGAAAAGGCATGAAGAACACTTTGTTTGATGGAACGGACGTAATGCCCTCGAAGTAAGGGATAACTTAAAGACACATTTTTTAATTGTATATAAGACATGGTCATAACCAAAAAGGAATTTTTTTTCTATGAGCGGAAAAAGCCCATAATGCCAACACCCAAATTATCACCATGGTGGTTAAACACACCCATACCGATGAACTATGGGGTGCGGCGCCTAATAGTGGCGTGCGAATCAAATCCAGCAAATAACTGACGGGATTCAGGCGTACAATTAATGAGTTTTCTCCTATCAACTTGGATTGCCAGTTAATGGGTGAAATAAAAAAAATAATGGTGGTCATGGCGGTGATGATGGGAGGCAGGTCTCTAAAGCGTGTCCCTAGCAGAGACAGAATCACGCTAAGGCCGGCTAAATTCGCCGTCACCAGCACTAAGCCAGGGATTGCCCATAGGACAGCCAGGTTTACGTGGACTTCAAAGAAAATCACCACTAACAGATAAACGATAAAATTGTGAAAGAAAATTAAAAGATTTCGATTGATCATTCGAAAAATAAAAACGAAATAAGGCATGCGCATGCCTTCGATAAATTCCTTTGATGATAAAAAAATTTCCGTGCTATCGTTAATTACCGTGGAAATATAGGTCCAAATTAGGGTTCCGCAGGTTAAATAGGGGATGTATTCGTTAATTTCTTGTTTGAATAAACGGCTAAAGACTACTCCTAACGCGCTAATAAAGATCATCATCGTTAAAGTGATCCAAAACGGTCCTAAGGTGGAACCGCGATAACGTAGGCGTATATCATTATTGGCCATATAAAACCATAAACGGTGAGCGCTTAGGGCTTCTTTGAAATCCTGCAAAGCCAATTTAAAAGCGGTCAGCTCGCCTTCTTCTAATATGTGCTCTTCTCGCATATCGTTAAGCTGCTTTTGGCAATAAAACTAAATTTGCGATCACGCTGGCGATACTTTGTATTTCCGTAGGAGTGAGGTAAGGATGCATCGGCAAACTAACCACTTCGGCTGCGGCGCGCTCTGTGTGAGGCAATGCCACTTTTGCGCAAGGAAGTTCTTGTAATAGAGGTTGTTTCGTCAATGGCAAAGGATAGTGGATTGCCGTCGGGATACCGGCTTTTTGTAGGTTTTGGCAAAAGTTTTCTCTATTGCGCACTCGAATAGTATATTGAGCATAAACGCAGGTGTTGTATTCGGGCACATAGGGAGTGATTAAATAGGGTTTTAGTAATTCAGTATAATAAGCCCCTATTTCATGACGTTTCTTAACTTCTTCATCAAATATTTGCATTTTTTCTAATAAAACCGCGGCTTGAATGGTGTCAAAACGGCCATTTAAACCCAAATTACTGTGGATATAACGCTGAGTCTGGCCATGATTGCGAATTTCAGCTAATTTTTTCGCTAAATTATCATCATTGGTGAACACAGCGCCGCCGTCGCCATAACATCCTAATGGTTTGGAAGGAAAAAAACTGGTACAGCCAATGGTGGACAATCCGCAGGAGCGCCGGCCTTTATAAGTCGCACCAAAACTTTGGGCGGCATCTTCAATGACGTACAAATTATGTTTTTGGGCGATAGCGTTGATCTGGTCCATATCCGCCACTTGACCGAACAAACTGACCGGCATAATGGCTCGAGTTTTGGGAGTGATTGCCGCTTCTATTTGCAGTGGATCAATAATGTAGGTTTGAGGGTCGATATCGACAAATACTGGCGAAACACCTAATAATAACATGGTTTCAACGGTGGCAAAGAAGGTAAAAGCGGTGGTGATTACCTCATCACCAGGCTTTAGATCTAAAGACATCATTGCCATTAATAAAGCATCGGTACCATTGGCGACGGTGACACAGTGCTTAACGCCAGCGTATTCGGCCAGTAATTTTTCTAATTCTGATATTTCAGGCCCCATAATAAATTGAGCATGTTGTAAAACGGCTTTAATACGCTGGTCGATCCGGTGTTCTAATATTTGATATTGTCTTTTTAAATCAATAAACTGCATAATTTACCCCTCGAGATCGGAGAATGAAAAAAATAACAAATATTACACCATAAATACGAATAGGGGGCAACCAAGATTGGTTTTATTTTCAGCAATTGCGCGGATTGAATAAAGCCTTGGCTTATTTGCATATTTGCCGGTAATCAGGTAGTGTAATTGATTTGGGTGCTTTTTTCGCCATGAAAATTTTGCATATTTATAAAAATTATTACCCCTATTCGCATGGCGGGATTGAAAAACATATCCACAGTCTTTCAGAAAGTATGTATAGCGCAGGCGTGGAGTGCGGCATAATCACAACTTATGGCGAAAACAAACCGATTATCAAAGAAGTTGACCAAAGTTCGGTTTATTACTTTCCTACGAATGTGTGCCTAGCCTCCTGTCCACTTAGCTTATCTTTATTAAACAATTTCCGCCGTATTGTGCAGCAATACGATATCTTACATTTTCATTTCCCTTGGCCTTTCGCCGATCTCTTGCAATGGCTCAACTGGACTGCGAAACCCGCGATAGTCACCTATCATTCTGATATTATCCGGCAAGCCCATCTTAAATGGGTTTATTATCCCTTGATGCAATGGTTTTTACATCAAACCCAAGCCATTATTGTCAGTTCGCAAAATTACATGGATTCCAGCTTAGTGTTGGACAAATTAAGACACAAAGTTCAAGTTATACCGTTCGGGTTAGATCCTTCACAATTAGCTATTGCGACTGCCGAAAAAATTGATTATTGGCGCGGGCGTGTGGGCGAAAACTTTTTCTTTTTTGTAGGCGTTTTGAGATATTACAAAGGCTTAGATTTCTTACTTCAAGCTGTACATCAAACTTCCATGAAAGTCGTGATTGCCGGAGCAGGCCCCGAAGCGACCCGCCTTAAACAACTGCAAGCTGAACAAAAACTGGATAATGTCATTTTTCTCGGCGCTATCAGTGAAAGCGATAAAGCGGCATTATTTCACTTATGCCGAGCCAGTGTGGCCCCCTCTCATTTAAGGACGGAAGCCTATTGTTATAGTTTGCTGGAAAGTTTGGCTTACGGTAAACCTGCTATCTCCACTGAACTGAACACCGGGACTTCGTTTGTGAATCAGCATAATGTCTCTGGATTAGTGGTAGAAGCGGCCAATGCCATGTCTTTAAGGACAGCCATGCAACAACTTCTTCACGATGAAATTTCTTATCAACGCTTAAAAACCGGCGCTTTAAATCATTTTCAGTCTTTCACCGCCGATTTAATGGTGAAAAAACATTTGAATTTATATGAAGCTTTAAAAAAGAAAAACCATGGCAGATAACCTTGTTTTAGCGGCTGGGGGCGCCGGGTTAATTCGGTTCGCCTACCTGTGTGACATTGGCTAACGCTAATTTTCGGCCTTTAAATAGTGGCTTCAACTTCGACTGGAGAGGTAAGCTGTATTCGCAGCAAATGTAAAGGCTTATCCGCTTTATTGAATAACTGACACCCTGAATGTTTTCCCATGGGTAAAGATTCATTTTCTGAGATAAAATAGATGGCGGAGCCAACCTGAATTTCTACTGCTCCATTGGCCACGATCCAATACGAGGGGAATAGACATTCCGGCAATACCGTTGTCGACTGTGGTTTAACCATAAAATGTTCCACCGCGTAATGCTGTTCTTTTGCAATGTTTTCCACATAACCGTAGCTGGAATATTTTTTATGGTGATGCATTACCAAATCGCTTCGATGCGGTTTGAGCTGATTGACTAAATGCTTGACGTCTTGTGAATGAGATTTATCTGCAACCAATACCACATCTGAAGTGGCGACCACGATTTTATCTTTCACTCCTAAGACCGCCACCATTTGCTGGTCTTCAGCGCTGACAAAACAATTTTCACAATCTTTTATGATGGCCTGACCTTTCACCACGTTATTCGCTGCATCCATCGAACCGGATTTAGCCACTGCGGCCCAGCACCCCAAGTCATTCCAGGAAGCCGCGAGTGGCGCTACCACTCCTTTTTGAGTATGCTCCATCACCGCATAATCAATAGAATTAGAAATAGAATTGGCAAAGGCTTCACTATCTAATACATACGAATCGCCGTTTTTTTTCGCTTTCTTAACTGCCTGAAGAGTTGAATTATAAATTTCCGGAGCTGTTTTTTGTAATTCTTGCAAATAAACTTGCGGCTTAAACATAAACATGCCGCTATTCCAATAAAAATTACGATTGTCCACAAATTGCTTTGCTAATTCTAGACGAGGTTTTTCAATAAATTTACGAATCAAATAAGTATCGGCGGTTAATTGCTCGCCTGCTTGAATGTAGCCATAACCGGTTTCAGGACTGGTGGGAACCACACCAAAGCAAACCAAGTATTCGCGCTGCGCAATTTGAGCCGCATTTTTTACTGCTTCGACAAATAATTCAGGATTAGCCACATAGTGGTCTGAAGGCAGCACTAATAAAATTGAATTTTCTTGCCCCTCTAGCAACGCCAAATGAGCAGCGGAGGCAATGGCAGGGGCAGTATTTTTTCCAAAGGGTTCTAAAATAAATTGATATCCGCTGATATTAATTTGCTTTAAATGTTCTTGACTTATCGCGTAATGGTCAATGTTACAGATGATGGTCGCCTTAGCCAGATTAGGTAAAGATACGGTACGCAGAACGGTTTCTTGCAATAAAGAATATTGGCTGACTAAGCGCAAAAATTGCTTGGGAAACATTTCTCTCGACATAGGCCATAAACGTGTCCCGACACCGCCTGCTAAAATGATTGGGTTTATGGTAAAATCTGTCATGTATTCTATTGAAACACAATCTAACTTGAGTATCAAGTAAGCATTCTTTATGCTTTTATTTTTATTATGCAAATAGGAATATCCATAAATTCTTTGTTTACCCTGACAAGGAACAGCAAAAACATTGATGGCATAGGCGCCTATACACATGAATTGTGTCAAAGTTTAAAAAAGCAAAATGTGCAAATAGCAGAAATTTATTTCAAAAAACTTGGCGAGACTTTTCAAAAAAGCACTATAAAGCAGGAAGACTGGATTGTTTACCCCCATCGCTTGCTTTCTCTATTGCCCGGTCCTTTGCGTTTTAAAAAAAATATGGATATTTTGCATATTACCGATTATTACGTGCCGAAAATAAAAAACACGCCTATTATTTCCACTCTACACGACGCCATCATGATGAAACATAAGGAGTGGTTAAATAGCCCTCGTTATTTGCTAGAGTTAAAAAACCAACTTTTGATTCGGATGTGTCAAAACGTCGATAAAGTCATTACGATAAGTCATGCTGTTGTAGATGATATTATTCACTACTTTAAAATTCCAGAACATAAAATTTCGGTAATCTACCACGGCATTTCCGCACGTTGGTTTCAACGTCAAGAGGCCTGGCAAAAAGATCGTGTTTTAAAACAATATCAAATAGAAAAACCATTTTTTTTAAGCGTGGGCACAGTGCAGCCCCGCAAAAATCTAGAGCGTGTTATCCATGCTTTTCAAGCATTACCCGATTTTATTAAGCAACATTTTCATTTAATCATTGTTGGCAAAGATTATCCGCGCTTGACTTCCCCTCATTTAAAAACACAACTGCAATCATTATCTGAAAAAAGACAGGTGATTTGGCTGCAATATTTATCTGACTCGGATCTTCAATGTTTGTATCAGCAAGCGCATGCTTTACTTTATCCTTCTCTTGCGGAAGGTTTTGGTTTTCCTATTTTAGAAGGATTTGCTTCTGGCACGCCTGTCATCACCTCTAACTTTGGCTCTATGGCGGAAATAGGCGCTGATGCGGCCTATCAGGTAGAGGCTTACTCAGAAGAATCCATCAGAAATGCGATGATCGATATAGTCGAACAACCTACGCTTCGAGAACAATTGGTCCAAAAGGGCTTGGAAAGATCTCGGCTTTTTACTTGGGAAAAATGCGCCGCTGAAACTTTAGCTTTATATAAAACCTTATTGTAAGAACTCGTTCAAAGTCTTTAAATAAACAGACATCGATATTGCCCATTTTTCCACCCTTCCACAAAGAGCGAAGTGGAAAAATGAGCAATATTGATGTTCTCTATTTAGGAAATTTGAACAGGTTCTAAAATCTTATGGTAAACGGAAGCGCAAAAATTTTCCCAATAATTTTTTTGATAAGTTTGGCGAATTTTTAATTCTTTTCTGGCTAGCTCTTCAGGATGATCCAGGTAGAATCGAATACGCCGTCCCCACTCAGCGGTATCATAAGGATTGACGTATTCCGCCAGCTCTCCACCCACCTCTGGTAAGGATGACGTGTCTGAAGCCAATACAAATTTGCCGTATGCCAACGATTCTGCCACCGGCAAGCCCCAACCCTCATAAAAAGAAGGATAAATTGTGAATAAAGCATTTTTGTATAGCAAACTGAGTTCACCATCTCCTACGTAAGAAAGAATCACTATATGATCTTTCACTCGGGTGTCTAAGGTAAAATCATTGATAAGATCCGCCACCCCCCACCCTTGCAAGCCCACAAAAACAAATTTAGGTAAATTTCGATAACCACTATTGATTAAATAGAGCAAGGCTCGATAAATACATTCGTGATTTTTTCTCCTTTCAATGGTGGAGACAAACAGAATATAGCTATCATTAATTAATGTGTTTATTTCTGGTGATATTTGAGTCACGGCAACTTCAACTATTTCACTGCCCAGAGTCACTAATGAAGTATTAGGACATTGTATTTTTTCGTCCTTTAAAAATTGCTGCAAATCTCTTTGGGTAGAATTGGAAATACAAAATAAATGGTCAGCACAAGCGCCTAATTCGCGGAAATAAATATGGAAGGGGTACATATTGGTTAAGCATAAATGGGGAAATTTTATCGCAGCAATATCATGGCAAAAAGCAAAATAACGAATATTGAGCTTTTTTTTGAGAGTCAAAATATCATTGTTGATTTCATGGTAATTCCAAATCATGCCAGGACAAAAAATAATATCGCCCTCGTTAAAGGGATGCTGCAAGACTCTCCCGGAAACGCACGCTGGTTGCGGAGGATTGCTTTTGGATTGGATATCCCCCAAAATTTTTTTAATTTTCTGAGTCACTCGGAAGCGGTAATCTAATGTAATAAAAGACATGGATAATCTATAAAAGGCCAGCGCCACTTGCCAAATGAACTCTTTAAAATCTCTAAGCCGAGGCTGCTTAAAGAGGGGAATTTTTTTAAAATCCGACTCTATTGCTTTAACAATCGCCGTTTTTTGAGAAAACAAACAATCTTTTTCGACAATTTTAAATTTGCCATTTTGATCATATTCAAAAAAGCCAATCGCTTTTACATGGGATATGCCCCATTTAATCAGCTCTTGTTCAACTCTAATTATGCCGACAGGCGGACGCTGCCATCGTAAAAAATAAGTAATATCAATCCAAATTTTTTTCATTTATCCAAGCGCCTTTATTAAAGGTTTTAAACTATAATCCCAAGTTAGACCAGGGCCTCTTGTGTGCTGAAAATCAGAAGCAGGTAGATTCCACACCTTACGCATATTATTTTGGAAATGCAGCGGGTCCTCGCTGACATAAACACCTGGGGCCGATTGGTAATCCTCAAATCCTCGCATTCCCATTTTGGTAGCAACGACAAATTTACCGGAAAGTAAAGCTTCGGCGGTTTTTAAATTAGTTCCACCTCCCATAGTGATCGGAATCAAAATAGCATGAGAATAGAATAAAATGGCATCCAAGTCTTCATCATCCACCACGCCCAAAATTAAAAACTGATTATTAGGAAAAAAAGTATTTTTCTCAGAGAAGCAGTCAATTAATAAATTGATTGAACCCACGATCACGATTTTCAGATCATGATCAAAAAATTGACCAACTTTGTTTAAATTCGCCACTAAACCTGCTAAATTCGGCGGATGGGCGCTGGCCACAAAAACAAAAAATTTAGGTGGCAATTTTGCTTTCCAATAATCCACTTTATGGGGTAAAGGGGCTTTTCTTTTATAAGCGGCGTTGGGCGTATAAATGACCGGTTTAGGACTTAGCGTTTCCAAAAATTGTTTATCCTCAAGAGAAACTGCCTGAATTAAATCAGCTTGATTAGCAGCAAAAATTTCTAAATTTTTGATATCGTCAATGATTTGACTCAGAAAAGCAGTGTCCATAATTGAGTTTTTCAGAATCTGTTCTTTCAATTTATATTCTGTATTATGAGCGCTGTAAATAAGCTTAGTCTTTTTCATATTCATATATGGGATAGTATTTTTAGCTTTAACAGCAAAACCAAATAACCAAGGGTGCTCAACTTGAATTATATCAATGGGAATATGAATCCTTTTGACTAAAGCAGCTAACACTTGAGGATCATTTTCCGCAAATACTCCAGCAAAATAATCCTCCAAATGGGGAACATAATGCGTTTTATTATATAAACGATAAAGACTCATGACGGGAAAAATAACTTCTTCTATAGCAATACTTTCATTGACATAATGGTTTTCATTGCGAACAATGAAGGGTATAACTAAATATCCGGCTTTTCTATACTGCTCTGCAATCGCATAACAGCGAATCTGTCCCCCATGGCGAGGGGTTTTAAAAGGAAAAATTGATAGAATTAATACGGTTTTTTGCGATTTATTTTTTTTCGCTGTTTTAAGTAAAAATTTTTTAAATTGCTGTATTTCTGTCTCACTCGCTTTATCAATGTGAATATTTGCTACCCTTCTCAACAAAATAGCCGCTAGCTTTTGACTAGTAATAGGCATAACTTGAGAAAAAATTGTCCAAATTTTTTTTAAAAGCGAGCGAGACTTAGGGTTTGTGAGTAAAAAGTTAAGCATTCATCTTTTCCTCTAGGGATTGTTTGGCATGAATGCCAGCATATAAATTTTGGCAGAACGTATCCCAAGAATTTCTCGAATATTGTTGCCGAATTTTTTTTTCATGTTTGGCAAGCAATTCTGGATTATCCAAATATAATTTAATCCGTCGCGCCCATTCCGCAGGATCATAGGGACTGACATAGTCGGCAAATCCGCCCCCTGCCTCCGGCAATGAGGAACTGCAAGACGCAATCACAAACTTTCCATAAGCTAACGATTCCGCCACTGGCAAGCCCCAGCCTTCATAAAATGAAGGATAAACCGTGAATAAAGAATTTTTATACAACTGACTGAGTTCGGCATCACTGATGTTGGATAAAATAATAATATGATCTTTAATGCGGGGGTCTGTCGCCAGATCATCTAAAAAATCATTCACTTTCCATTCTTTGGACCCAACAAAAACAAATTTAGGAAGATTCTTATAACCACACTCTAATAAATAAAGAATGGCCATATAAATACAAGCATGATTTTTTCTTCTTTCAATGGTTGATACATATAAAATGTACTTTTCTCGCAAAATTTTCTGGATACTATCAGAAGGAAGACTCTCTCTTTCAAAAACATCACTTCCTAAAATGACACAAGAAGTGCTAGGTCTTGATTTAAGATGATGTTTGAGCAAAAACTCTTTTAAATCTTTCTCGGTTGATTGAGATACACAAAATAAATGGTCCACGCTTTGACATAGACTTGATAAATAATTTTCAAAAAACAGCTTGTCCATCAAACTTAAATGCGGCAATTTTATTGGAATCAGATCGTGGCAGAAGGCATAAAATTTTAAAGAAACCGATTCCTTAATTAAATTCATATCTTGTATCATTGGGGCAAAATTCCACATCCCACCTACGCATAAAATGACATCATTCGGCTTAAAAGGATGAGTTAAATTGTAATTAGCTTGCGTGGAACAAGGCTTCTGAAACCGCAATTTTTTAATTTGCTTATCAACACATTGATGATGTTTGCTATCAATAAAAGTCAATAAAAAACGGTAAAAACCCGATAATAATAAAGACAATGGCTGTTTGAAATCTTGAAGGCTGGGCAATTTGAAAAAATGCGACTTTCTGACAAAAGACGTTTCAGAACGGGATTCTAATTTTTTTGAAATTTCAGCTTGTTTTAATTGCAGCTTTGCCCGCACCTGAGAAGGATCTATGGCATAAAATCTCCCATTGAAATCATAGATAAAAAATCCCACTTCCTTTAAGTTTTCTAAACTCCATTTAATTAACTTTTGTTCAACCCGAATTGTACCAACTGGTGGTTTCAACCAGTTTAAAAAATCGGTTGCGTGAATCCATAGTTTATTCATATTAAAATCAAATCATGGTGTTCCATTTCAATGGCTTGGATTTTTGCCCTGCACAAAATTTTAAAAGTTTGGTATTATACGATATCTCTTAACTTTGTTCAAAATTATGAGGCTTTTGTGAATATAAAAACTCGGCTTACGGCTATTTCACCGTTAGATGGTCGATATCGTTCAAAACTGCTCCGTCTTACCCCAATTGTCAGCGAATACGGCCTAATTTACTATCGAGTTTATGTCGAGGTCCAGTGGTTGCTCGCTCTATCTGAACGGACTGATCTAACTGGGTTAAGCAGACTGGATAGTGCGCAACGCCAATTTTTAGAGGATATCATCGTCCAATTCAACGAAGAAGAAGCAGAAAAAATTATTCAAATTGAAGCCAAAATCAACCATGACGTCAAAGCAATTGAATATTATCTACAACAAAAATTACAAGATCACCCTGAATTACGTGCCTTCATCCCCTTTATCCATTTTGGCTGTACTTCCGAAGACATTAACAATGTCGCTTATGGATTAATGTTCCGCCAGCTTAGAGAAAGCGTTTTAGCCCCGGCAATGAGCAATCTGATTGAACATTTTAAAAGTTTAGCTGCGGAAAACTTTGACCTTGCGATGTTGGCAAGGACTCATGGGCAACCTGCCTCCCCCACTACTTTAGGAAAAGAAATGGCGAATGTGGCGGTCCGTTTGCAGCGACAATTACAAAATTGGCAGCAAATACCCATTTTAGCTAAATTCAACGGCGCAGTCGGCAATTTTAATGCCCACGCTGTCGCCGCGCTTGATCTCAATTGGCCGAAATTCAGTGAAAAGTTTCTTCACTCCTTAGGCTTAATCCCCAATGCCTTCACAACTCAAATAGAACCTCATGACAATTTAGCAGAATTATTACATTGCCTCATTCGCTTCAATACTGTTTTAATTGACGCGAATCGGGATATTTGGGGTTATATTAGTCTGGATTATTTCAGCCAAAAGAAAATCACAGGAGAAATCGGTTCCTCAACCATGCCTCATAAAGTCAACCCAATCGATTTTGAAAATTCCGAGGGAAATTTAGGCTTAGCTAATGCCTTAGCGACTCATATGACAGAAAAGCTCCCCATCTCTCGTTGGCAACGCGATCTTAGCGATTCAACAGTCCTGCGAAATTTAGGCTCAGTAGCTGGATATAGTTTAATAGCTTATCAATCGGCTTTGAAAGGCTTACAAAAATTAACGGTGAATCGTCATAAAATTCAGCAAGATTTATCTCAACATTGGGAGGTGCTTGCCGAAGCAATACAAAGCGTGCTGCGTCGTCATGGAATGACAGATGCTTATGAACAACTTAAGTCATTGACTCGAGGTGAGAAAATTGATCAGGCTATTTTAGCCCAATTTATCGCAAATTTGCCCTTGCCTGAAACAGTAAAGCAAAGCTTATTGGCATTGACCCCCGCTCAGTATGTCGGTTATGCACCTGAGTTGGCAAAACAAGCAATCAAAGGATAAATCATGTTAAATTTTAAAATTATTGAGGAAGATGGAAAAAAAATTCTGCTGACTTCTATTTCCGGCAAAGCCTTACTAACCATTCCACAACTTAATAAAGGCACGGCTTTCAGCGAACAAGAACGAATAGACTTTGGATTGATTGGAAAATTACCACCTCGAATTGAAACTTTGGAAGAGCAAGTCGCGAGAGCGTATTTACAATATTGCAGTCAAGAAAACGAGATTTTAAAAAACAACTATCTCACTTATTTGCTGAATGTTAACCAAGTTTTGTTTTACAAATTAATCAGTGTTTATACCGAAGAGATGTTGCCCAAAATCTACACCCCCGTGGTCGGCAATGCCGTAGAACAATTCAGTCAACGGTTTTTTCAACCTCGTGGGCTTTATATTTGTTATGAAGATCAAGATCAAATTGAGACGATTTTGAATAACCGCAGCAATCCCAATATTGAATTGATTGTTGTCAGCGATGGTGAAGGCGTTCTGGGCATTGGTGATCAGGGAGCGGGCGCTATGGCCATCCCGGTGGCCAAATTGATGGTTTATACCGCTTTCGGCGGCATCGATCCCAATATCACTTTGCCGATTATGCTGGACGTTGGCACCAACAACAAGACACTACTGAATGACCCACTGTACTTAGGATGGCGGCATCCCCGCATTAGCGGTACAGACTATGATATTTTCATTAATAAATTTGTCTCTGCTGTTAAAAAGTCATTTCCTAAAGTTTTTCTGCATTGGGAAGATTTTGGCTCGTATAATTCCTATAACAATCTGGCAAATTACCGATATGAAATTTGTAGTTTCAATGATGATATTCAAGGCACCGGTGTGGTGACCGTGGCCGCCATCCTGGCAGGTATCACTGAAACCCAAAGCTCATTGGCAGACCAGCGTATTGTAGTATTTGGAGCTGGTTCCGCCGGTATGGGCGTGACCGATAGTATTTATAAGACTATGGTATTGCAGGGTTTAACACCGGAAGAGGCTCGGACTAAATTCTGGCTTATTGACAGGCCGGGTCTGCTTACCACGGACATGGACAATTACACCAAAGCACAAATGCCTTTCTTACGACATCAAGAAGAAGTTAAAAACTGGAACATTAAAGATATCAATCATATTTCCTTATTGGAGGTGATTGAAAATGTACACCCCACTATTCTCATTGGTTGCTCCACCGTGGGCGGCGCGTTTAACCAGACTATTGTGGAGACCATGGCGAAATACGTGGAACGTCCCATCATTTTTCCTTTATCGAATCCGACAGAAAAAGCCGAAGCCAAACCCGCTGATTTGATTGAATGGTCCCAAGGCAAGGCGTTAATCGCGACAGGCAGTCCTTTCCCAGATGTGGATTGGCAAGGGCAAACTTATCCAATTGGCCAATGCAATAATTATTTTGCCTTCCCAGGGATAGGGTTAGGTGTGATTGTGTCCCAAGCTAAACAAGTCAGTGAAGCCATGCTGAATGCAGCCAGTCGCGCTTTAAGTGAAAGCACACTGAATCAACCTGGTCGATTGCTACCCACTTTACATCAACTGGAACATACCTCACGTGCTATAGCAAAAGCTGTGGCGCAAGTGGCTATTCAAGAAGGTTTAGCGGGAATACCAAATACAACAGACCTGGATGAACTTATCAATCAACAGGTTTGGAAAGCGCATTATTTACCATATAAAAAAGAATAGGGTCTGTTGTCATTTGCAACAATTTTTGTCACCTTTCTTAAGATACAATCCAAAGGGTTTAAACAAATTTACCGGTTTGATTTTTTAATCATTTGCTAGAAAATATCGTCTGGAAATTGTTTTTCAGGAATTCTACATGCTTAATCGTCAACCGGCAGAGTGGGACAAAATTTAATTTGGCTTTTACAAATCAATGGAATTTCAGTGCCTGCCACTTGTAAACACATTGATACTGAATTATACGGAAAAGGTTTAGACTTTAGGACTAGCTGCACTAAAAACCCAAAATTTATTAATAAAAAAAACTATTAAAGGCGTTATAAAAATCATGGGTAAAATCGCCACATAAGCGGATTTATGGAACTCGTGCATTAACAACCAGACAAAAAAAGTGTTCATCCCCAAACCAACCATACACACCAAAAAAAATTTCAAAATTTTTTTCTTGTTGTGGTGGTGGTGCTCAAAAGTCCATGTGGAATGTCCCCAATAAGAAACCCAAAAGGCCAGAAAAAAAGCCAAAAAATTACTGATTAAAGGGGCAATTTTAAAAACATCCACAAAAAAAATAAAAGCGGAGGAATTAATCAGAGTAGATAGTCCACCCACAATTCCAAATTTTAATAATTGTTTCAAATGTTTTTGCATCACAGGCCATGTTTCAACAGAAGAATTAAATCTCATCTAATTTCTCTTAAAATATTTATAATCTAATACGATACAATAAAATAATATATATGATTAGAAAGAACATTACCGGCAAAGCTCCCGCAATCCACGCCGGCCATTGGTAAACCAAAGCTAAGGGACCCAGAAATTGATTGAGCATGTAAAATATAAATCCGATAATAATTCCCGTTAACAAACGTGAACTCATGCTGGCACTGCGCAAAGAACCAAAAATAAACGGTACCCCTAAACAAATCATCACCACGGTGGTAAAAGGTTGTAGAACACGGCTCCAAAATGCCGATTCTAATTCCGTGGCCAACAATCCGGATTCGATACGATATTGTATATTTCTCCATAAATCAACAATGGTCTGTTGAGTGGGATCACGCTGAATGCGTTTTTTTAACAATTCTGGTTGGAAAGTAAAATCCAAAGGGATTTGGGCGTGATTTTCGACTATGGCATTTTCCTCTGTTAAGCGGGTTGAAACCACACGTTGGAGCTTCCAAGCGCCTTCCTCCAAAATCGCAGTTTCGGCACTGAGCGCCGACAGTAAACGATTGTCTTTATCAAAATCAAATCGTTGCACATCTTTAATAGCGGTATTGGAGACCACTGAACCAATATAAACAAAAGATTGGCCATGGTGCAGCCACAAACCTTGGCCAACCCAAGGATCCATGCTTCGCTTAGTTTGTTTTTCTTTATATTGGACCGCTTGATACTGCCATACTGGCGCTAGCCATTCACCTACCACCGTTATCACAACCAACATCAACAAAGCGGCTTTCACTACCGACCACGCAATTCTGGCAATTGAAACGCCCGCGGCGCGCATAATGATTAATTCACTGGTGCTTGCTAACCGGCCTAAGCCAATTAGGGCGCCGATAAAACCCGCAACCGGAAATAATTGATATAAATCAGAAGGCAGTTGCATGCCAATATAAATAAATGCAGACCAGATTCCGTAATCTGCCACGCCGATGGAGGGTAATTCACCAATAAATTCAATGAAAATCTCCATACCCACCAAAACCAAAACCACGATCCCAGTGGACCAAATCACGGATGCACGGATATAACGGTCAAGGATACGCATTTTTCATCCTTCGATAGATCATTAATCCAATGGCGATCAACGCCATCCCTCCGTGCAGCCACCACAATCCCATATCAAAACCAATCAACCCTTTTCTGATCCAGTTACGCCCCAAAAATAAAAAGTTGCCATACACAATATACAATAAA
Organism: uncultured bacterium; assembly: GCA_965651935.1. Lineage (GTDB taxonomy): Bacteria > Pseudomonadota > Gammaproteobacteria > Coxiellales > Coxiellaceae > JAFEDN01. The sequence goes on along the minus strand of CBFGTC010000002.1, from coordinate 106,581 downwards.
ATTGCCGGAATTAGCTGGCTAAATTTACCTCGCCGCGGGTTGATTCGACTTAACGGGAAAGCCAACAAGGATAACACTAAAGTGGAAATCGGCATCGCCAAGCGCCAATGCAATTCTGCCGCTACTTTATTTTCATGGCGGCGTGGCCATAAAGATGCGGTGGAGGCATTGCTGGGCCAGCCTGTGTGGGTAGACATGGATTCAGTTAGCCTCACACCGTAAGTCTGGTAGCCGATCACCTGATAATCGGGTTTACCCGGTAAACCCAAATAACGAAATCCGCTTTGAAATTGGATGAAATGACTATTGTTCAGATATTGTTCCTGAGCAGTCTTAGCAATGGTGATGTCCCATTTCCGGGAACCGTCCGCCGCCGGTTTACTGCGGTGAGCAAAGAAAATATCGTGCATCTTCAGTTCACCGCGGTCCACGTCATCTGCATAAAACACCATGTCCGGCCCAATTGATTGGAAACGTTTGGGCATCACCTTTTCCACCGTCGCTTTAGCGGCTGACTCATAAAATATTTTTATTCTTTGCGTATCCAAGAGCGGCTCTAACCAAAGCATTAAAAAACCAACCAGAATGCCAATCACCAGCCCCACGCTGAGCACCACGCCTAATAAGTATAAAGGGGTCACACCACAAGCCGACATCACCGTCATCTCATGATCCAAATACAAACGCCCGAATACAATCAAAATACAAAGGTATAATGCCAATGGCACCAGATATGCCATTAAAAAAGGGACTTGCAAAGCCATCAATTGGAATACCGCGCTCATAGTAATATGCCCAGAGGCGGCAAAGTGTAAATAGCGGACAAATTGATTACTCATAAAAATAATCAATAAAACCACCATAATCCCAATCAAAGTGGAATAAAGCTCCTTACTGATATAACGAAAAATAATTCCCATAATAGTGAAATTCTACCTGATACTCCGCGGCGAGGACAGCGATGCAGCAATTCCCGCCACAAAAAACCGGATATAATTACATGAAATATGAAAGAATTATTTTTCAATAAAAATATTTTTCGTAGAAAAATCCTCATCCTGATGGGGTTTGAAAGGGGAGAAGAGCGGAGCGATCTCCCCTTTCATTCCAGAATTCAGGCTTTGCCTGAACTCTGAATAAGAACCAGGAAGCCATTCCTGCGTAGCGGGAATGGCTGGCAAATCTTGCCAGCAGATTCATCTGGCGTTATAGTCTTCCACCATGGAAAAAACCTATCAACCTGCTCCGATTGAAAAACGCTGGTCCCAATTTTGGGAAGAACAACAATTGTTTAAACCTCAAGGTAATGGCCCCGCTTATTGCATCATGCTGCCACCGCCGAATGTCACCGGCACTCTGCATATGGGCCATGGTTTCCAGCTCAGTTTGATGGATGCACTCATTCGCCGCGAACGCATGCGAGGTAAACGGGTACTCTGGCAACCGGGGACGGACCACGCCTCTATCGCCACCCAAATGGTGGTGGAACGGCAGTTGGCGCAAGAAGGTTTAAGTCGGCATGATTTAGGCCGGGAAAAATTCTTGGAACGGGTAAATGAATGGAGCGATCAGTCTAGTTCCATTATCACGCAACAGGTCCGCCGCATGGGGGCTTCTTTGGATTGGGAACGGGAACATTATAGTATGGACCCGGTGATTACCCGCGCCACTTACCAAGCCTTTATTCAGTTATTTGAAGAAGGTTTAATTTATCGTGGTAAGCGCATGGTCAATTGGGACCCGCATTTACACACGGCTATTTCCGATTTGGAAGTCAGTGTCGAAACCACGCCCGGGCATTTATGGTATTTACGTTATCCTATCGAAGAGAGCGAAGAACATATCGTGGCCGCCACCACACGTCCGGAAACCATGCTCGGCGACGTGGCAGTGGCTGTTCATCCGGAAGACTCACGTTACCGCCATTTAATAGGAAAAAACGTGTTACTGCCGCTAACGGGTAGGTTAATACCGATTATTGCGGATACAGCAGTAGATCCTGAATTCGGCACCGGTTGCGTGAAAATCACCCCCGCTCACGATTTCAACGATTATGAAATGGGCAAGCGCCATAATTTGCCATTAATTAACATCTTTACCCTGTCCGCCGATTGCAATGAAAATACGCCTAAAAATTATCGCGGCTTGGGACGTTTCGCTGCTCGCAAACAAATCATTGCTGATTTACAAGGCTTGGGTCTAGTCGAAAAAATTGAAGATTATACTTTAAATGTGCCTCGCGGAGATCGCTCTGGAGTCATTTTAGAACCCATGTTAACAGACCAATGGTTTGTTAACATGGCGGATATGGCCAAACAGGCTATTAATTTAGCCGCTCACAAGAAACCGCGCTTTGTTCCTGAAAATTGGAGCAAAATTTATTTACAATGGTTAACGAATATTGAAGATTGGTGCATCAGCCGCCAGTTATGGTGGGGGCATCGCGTGCCGGTGTGGTACGACTCTCAACACCATGCCTATAGTGGTTTTGATGAAGCTGACGTCCGCCGCCGTTACAATATTAGTCCTGAAACCCCATTACACCAAGACGAAGACGTGCTCGATACCTGGTTTACTGCTGCGCTTTGGCCGTTTTCCAGTTTACATTGGCCGGATAAAACCCAAGATCTCGCCACTTTTTATCCCACCGATGTGTTAGTGACCGGTTTTGATATTATTTTCTTTTGGGCCGCCCGCATGGTAATGATGGGAGTAAAATTAATGGGTGATATCCCTTTTAAAAATGTTTACATCCACGGTTTGGTGCGTGATCAGCATGGCCAGAAGATGTCTAAAAGCAAAGGGAATATCCTTGATCCAATCGATCTAATCGACGGCATCGATTTACCGTCTTTAATCACCAAACGCACTACCGGATTGATGCAACCGCAAATGGCTCCTGCTATTAAAAAGACCACCAGCGAAGAATTTCCGCAAGGCATTGCTTCTTACGGCACCGATGCATTGCGTTTTACTTTTTGCGCTTTAGCGACTACTGGACGGGACATTCATTTTGATATGAATCGCATTGGCGGTTATCGTAATTTTTGTAATAAATTATGGAATGCCTCTCGCTTTGTGTTAATGAATTGCGAAAATAAAGATTTTTCTGTTGAAAACGCTGAATATTCCTTAGCAGATTTGTGGATACGCAGCCAATTGCAAAACACAATTGCGCAAGTGAACCAGGCTTTTGAGGAATACCGTTTTGATATTGTCGCCCAATTGCTGTATGAATTTACTTGGAATGAATATTGTGATTGGTATTTAGAATTATCAAAATGCCATCTGCAAAATCCGCAAGCTTCTTTAGGATTGCAACGCGGGGTTCGGCGAACTTTATTGGAAATTTTAGAAACTTTACTGCGTTTGATGCATCCCTTAGCGCCTTTTATTACTGAAGAAATTTGGCAAACTATCGCTAAAATGCTGGGTCAAGACCAGCCACAAAGTATTATGATTGCTCCTTACCCAGAAGCTCCCTTGTCGCCGATTGCAGATAAAAACGCCATAAACGCGATAGAATGGCTCAAACAAGTGGTTAATGGTATCCGCAATGTGCGCGGAGAAATGCATGTGCCTCCCGGTAAAACTATCTCAGCTTTGTTTTACAATGGTAATGCCGCAGACAAAAAATATTTCCAGGACTGTGAAATTTATATTAAGAATTTGGCTAAAATAGCGGAATTAACTTGGTTAAATGAAGCGGAGCAACCTCCCACAGCCAGTGCCAGTGTGATGATCGGTGCACTGGAAATCTATATTCCTCTTGTGAATCTCATTGATAAGGATAGTGAATTGTCTCGTTTGCAAAAAGAAATTGATAAATTAAAACGCGAGCAAGAGAAATTACTCTCACGTTTGGAAAATCCGGAATATTTACAAAAAGCGCCGGCAAATGTGGTGGAAAAAGAACGCCAAAATCATCAACAATTACAAAATACTTTAGAAAAACTGCAAACCAATTATCTAAAAATCAAATCCATTTGAATTTTTATTTAATAAGACGACTTGCTGAGCAAATTCATGAAGTTTTTGATATCTTGCCAAACCACCGCCTTTAACTTGGCATTTTCTAACATATCCGCTAAAGAATGAGTACAAATCAGTTCCGCTAAAGGGTTAATCACGGAATCATTTTTCCCTAAAACCAAACAGGGTACACTTATATCTCGCTGTCCAGGTTGAGTGGCAAGGGGCAAGGCACGCCGTATGGCTTCCAACAATTCTTGTTCCCCAGAAGAATGCGCTTGAGCAATTAAAACACCTATTATTTTTTGCTCCGAATTTAAAATATGATAAGCCTGTGCCGAAATTCGTGAAACCCACGAAACAATGCCCATGGCTTGAAGATACGTCTGTTTCATTTTCTTATTATTATCATGAATCACTTTAATTTTCAAAGTAATTCCTGAAGTCCCTTCTGAGCAACTAAATTGAGTAACTTCAGTGAAGTACCACGAGGGTGTTTATCGCCTTACTCCCATTGCCTAATCGTTGAAGTGTAATTGGCGTCCGGCAGGGTTTATTCCCTTTTCAGGTGTTGTATTACGCCTACTCCCGACAGGGTTCTTTGTATATAATTAATGCATATGAGATATTCTGTCTGAAAATTGGAACAGCCAGTGATATAATTATTATAGTAATTTCCGTATGAGCAGAAATCTTGTAAAGGATAGATAATGAATATTTTAGTAGCAGGATGCGGGCAAATGGGATGGGCTATTGGCCAAATACTTTCACAGGCTAAAAGCACTTACAAACCCATATTGGCTGATTTGGCGGCGTATTCGGCAAATCCATCCTCTGCTTTTGAATATATTTCAGTTGATTTTCAAAACTCGCAACAAATAGCTGAAGCGGCTCGGAAATACCAAATTGATGCTGTCATTTCCAGTTTACCTTATTTCTTAAATGTCGGCGTTGCCAACGTGGCAAAATCTCTAAAGCTGAATTATTTCGATTTAACCGAAGATGTGGAAGTCACTGCTAATATCGCTAAATTAGCTAAAGGAGCAGACACCGCCTTCGTCCCCCAATGCGGAGTGGCGCCTGGATTTATCAATATCGTCGCTCATGATTTGATGCAACACTTTGAGCAATTAGACACCGTGAAGTTGCGCTGTGGTGCACTGCCGCAACAAGCCAGCAATGCCTTACAATATGCTTTGACTTGGTCACTTGATGGATTAATCAATGAGTATGGCAATCCCTGTCAAGCCATTGTTAATCGCAAATCGGTATGGTTATCGGGTTTAGGAGATTTAGAAATGCTGCAAGTCGATGGCGTCCGTTATGAGGCTTTTAATACTTCCGGTGGTTTGGGTGCCTTGCCCGATATTTATCAAAATAAAATTAATAATCTGAATTATAAAACTTTACGCTATCCTGGCCATGGCGAAAAAATGCAGTTTCTGATGAATGATTTAAAATTAAATCAAGATCGCGACACTTTAAAAAAAATTTTATTAAACGTTTTACCACATACCCGGCAAGATGTCGTCATTGTCAATGTGGGTGTAGAAGGGATTCAAAACAATCAATTGGTACAAGAAAGTTATTCGCGTAAATTTTACCCCTCCATTATTAATAATCAGCCTCTATCTGCAATCCAAAGCGTTACTGCCAGTTCCGCCTGCACAGTGATGGATTTGATTTTACAAAATCGCCAAAAATACCGCGGTTTTGTTCACCAATGGCAATTTTCGCTACAAGATTTTTTAAACTCCGCCAATCGTTTAACTGAAATATTTATAAGCCATTAAGTGTTTTTAATGGCATTTCTAAAATTATCCATCCGCCTCTTCGGCTGTAATTAACCCTGAACGTATTGCTAATAGAGTTAAATCCACGTCGTTACTAATACTGAGCTTTTCAAAAATCCGACAACGATAACTGTGTATGGTTTTATGATTAATATGTAAGCGGTTGGCAATCTCTTTGATTGGAATCCCCCTCACGGTCATCATCAAGACTTCCAATTCTTTATTGACCAATGCTTCAAGCGGCGAGGGTTTCAAGTGAATAATTTTAGCCAAGGCCATCTTCTCGGCTATCGACGGGTTGACTACTTTTTCACCTGCATTGACCGATTTAATACTCGTATGTAATTCATCCGGGGTAATTTCTTTAGTCAGGTAGCCAGATGCCCCTGCTTCCATACAACGGAACGCGAATAATTCATTTACTGCTGAAGTGAGAATGATAATGTTAATATTTTCGTCAATCCGCAATACTCGCGGTATGACTTCCAATCCTGTAATATCCGGCAATTTAAAATCTAACAATAAAACATCGGGACGCAATTCCCGCGCCATTCTTACCCCTTCTTCTCCGGTAGCTGCTTCTCCAATAACGACCATTTCTTTGGAAGCCTGTGATAAATGATGGCAGATTGCTTTGCGCACTAACGTATGGTCATCTACGAATAGTACTCGAATCATACTTTTTCCTTAGTGTGTTGTTATTCAAGCAGTTATCTTTGAAGTATACTGATATTGCTAATCTGTAGCAATATAAATGGATACCATGGCCAGATAAATAATTAGACTTAGGCATAGATAACCCCTTGTTTTGACTTGAATCATTGGTATTTTTGTTGGTTCAAAATATGATCAAATACGGGTGACGCAAAATGTATTACCCCATCAGTCATTCCCGCTCAGCGAAGATTGCTGTTATCCCACTAAAATTATCTATACTTAGACATTAAATATGAATGGAGAATTGCCATGATTCTAAAGGATTTAGAAATAGAAAATCATAATCCAAGCGCTTTTAATGGCGCCGGTTGGTGTTCCTGTTATCAAAATGGCGGAATGATTGATTCTATCAATCCGGCTAACGAACGATTGATTGCCAGAATCTACCGCAGCTCTTTCCAGGATTATCAGCGTGTTATTGAAAATAGCCAACAGACTTTTCAGCAATGGTCTCAAATTCCAGCGCCTCAGCGTGGAGAGCTCATTAGACAAATTAGCTTGGAGTTGCGCGCTAAAAAAAAGGCATTGGCGCAATTAGTGACTTTAGAAACCGGCAAATCCATCACAGAAGCATTAGGAGAAGTCCAAGAAATGATTGATATGGCCGATTTTGCGGTGGGCCAATCACGCATGTTATATGGAAAAACCATGCATTCCGAGCGCCCTCAGCATCGAATGTATGAACAATGGCTGCCACTGGGTTTGATAGGGGTCATAACTGCGTTTAATTTTCCCGTGGCGGTGTGGTCTTGGAATGCGTTTATCGCCGCTATAGCGGGCAATACCGTCATTTGGAAACCTTCTTCTAAGACAGCCTTGTGCGCCATCGCCGTGCAAAAAATTTGCAATCGAGTTATGTCAGCCCAAGGTTATCCTGGAATTTTTTCGTTATGGATTAGCGATGAAAAAAAATTATTAGAAAATTTTACTGAAGACTCTCGGATTGCGTTAATTTCCTTTACTGGCTCGACCGCCGTTGGCAGGACAGTCAGCGAAAAAGTCTCTCGGCGTTTAGGGAAATGTTTGTTGGAATTAGGCGGCAATAATGCTGTCATTATTGATGAAACGGCACGTTTGAACCTGGCGCTTCAGGCCGTTGTGTTTGGTGCGATTGGAACCGCCGGGCAACGCTGCACCACTACCCGCAGACTTATTGTTCACCAATCTCGCTATGAAGAAGTGATTAAAAAATTAATCCAGTGTTATCAACAAATACAGATAGGCGACCCGCTAGACCCGCAAAATAACATGGGGCCTTTGATTGACCGGCAAGCAGTTGAACACTACCGTCAAGGATTACAAGAAATTCAACATATGGGAGGAGAAATTCTTTACGGAGGCCGAGTCTTGCCAGGACCTGGATTTTATGTAGAACCGGTATTGGCGCGAGCGGAAAATCATTGGCCAATCATACAAAAAGAAACTTTTGCCCCCATTCTGTACATTATGTCTTATAACAAAATTGACGAAGCCGTTGAGTTGCTCAAACAAGTGCCACAAGGATTATCTTCTGCTCTATTTACGGACAATTTACTACATGCCGAATATTTTCTTTCGGTTTTGGGCAGCGATTGTGGCATTGCCAACATCAATTTGGGCACTTCCGGGGCGGAGATAGGCGGAGCTTTTGGTGGAGAAAAAGCCACTGGCGGCGGCAGAGAAGCCGGCTCCGATGCCTGGAAAACGTACATGCGGCGCCAAACCATCACTATAAATTGGGGCCAAACTCTTCCATTAGCCCAAGGGATTCAGTTTCTGTCATTTTCATGATATAATAGTGGCCAATTTTTGACCGGAATACAGGAAACGGCTTTATGAATAAAAAAAGTATTGGCCTTGTCTCTGCTACCTTTTTAGGTATTTCTTGCGTGGTTGGTAGCGGCTGGCTATTTTCACCTTACAAAACTGCTGCTATCGCCGGGCCTAGCGCATTAATCACCTGGGTAGTGAGTGGAGCCATCATGTTACTTTTGGCTTTGTGTTTCGCGGAAGTGGCTTCCCTTTATCCAAAACGAGGCCTTTCAGCCATTATCCCCTCCCTATCACATAATAAATTTTTTGGTTTCCCCTTCGCCATTGCTAACTGGCTGGGAATTGTGGCCGTCATCGGTTTAGAGGCCGACGCAACTATCCAATATTTAATGAATTTAACTCCTAATTTAAAACCATTGCTATACAGTAATGATCAGTTAACATGGGCTGGCAATTCTCTCTCTATTACTTTGGTAATTATTTATTGTTTGGTTAATTATTGGGGCGCAAGGACCTTAACCCGAGCCAATAACATCATTTCTTTGCTTAAAGTGTTAGTTCCCATCGTAACCGCTTTAATATTTATTGGAGTGGCGTTTCACCCCAGTAATTTTACCTCAGTCAATAATACTTTTATCCCTTATGGGGTAAAATCCATCGTCGGCGCTATTTTGACTACCGGTATTATTATCTCTTTTAATGGATTTCAATCCATTGTGTCTTTTGCCAGTGAAATTAAAAAACCCGAAAGAACTATTCCTTTATCATTAGTGATATCTTTAGTATTTTGCCTAGGTGTTTACGTTTTATTGCAAGTGGCCTTTATCGGCGCTATCCCGCCGGAGATGTTAAAAGGGGGTTGGCAACAATTGGAATTCAGCGCACCAATGATCCAACTTTCGGTATTATTGGGTATGAGTGTGTTTACCTCTATCATTTACTTTGGTGCAACCATTGCTCCTTCAGGCGCAGGGGTGGCATTTACCGGAACAGCAACTCGTATGTTTACAGCCATGTCACGCAATGGCCAAATGCCCGCTCTATTTAACACCAGCCATCCGGTTTATAATATTTCTCGACGCTCTTTGGTTGCGAATACGGTGTTAGCGGTATTGTTTTTATTGATGTTTCGCAGCTGGAGTCAACTTGCTGAATTTTTGAGTTTATTTCACGTTATTTCCTATTTACCCATTCCAATTGCGTTGTGCGTGTTCCGTAATGCCATAGTCACTCGAAATTATCTATTTCGATTATGGGGTGGAAGGATCATTGCTTTAACTGTATTTACTATTTTTACTTATTTAATTACCTTAGGGCATTTAAAAACCGTGACCGACATTTTCCTGTTGTTTTTGGCTTTCCAAATTGCTTTTATCTCTTTGAATGTCAAATCCAAAACTGAGGTATTGGATGCCATTATGCAATGCTTAGGCATTCTGCTTTATTTTATCGGGTTGTGGGTGCTAACGTATATTTCTCCTGAACATCGTGCCTTATTAAGCGATACCAGCTTTACAGTTATCGTGATCATCTTTTCTGTCATCTCTTTCTTTGGTTTAATCAAATATAAACCCAATAGTGCGGCTGAATTGACTGAGGAACAAAAATTCTTGGCAGATCAAGCCACTGTCGGTTAATTTTACACTACACCATCCCGCGACCAAGTCGCGGGAGTAAGTGAGTTTCACTGACTGAGCGAAGCTCGCAGCGAAAGAGGGAGGTGGGGTTATTAATTTTTGGTGTTGGGAAGAATCACATTTAACTTAAGTACAGCGCTTTTATCGTGGTGGCTAAAATCCACTTCCACCATATCTGAACTAATTCGCATGTATTTCTCAATCACAGCCATAATTTCTTTATGTAGCAACGGCAAAAAATCGGGGTTTTCTTGAGCAGACCGTTCTTGTGCAATAACAATTTTTAAACGGTCCTTAGCAGTATGAGCAGAATGGCTGCCAAATATTTTATTGATCCATTTCATTTTCATGCTACGAGCTCCTTATGGTTTTTGAACAATCGCTGTAATAATGTTAATGGCTTTTTCACTGCCCCGGAGGTTGATTTACCCAGAAAGCGGCGAACAATTTGGTCATAATCTTGTCCCGCTTTACTTCTTTTATCTAAAATGACCGGTTCACCCAAATTGGAAGCTTTGAGGACCGAAGGGCATTCGCTAATCACACCAAGTAAGGGAATACCTAATAAATCTTGGATATCCTCCAATGACATCATGTCACCGCTAGACACTCTTTTCGGCGCATAACGGGTGACAATCAAATTTTTCTCAATTTCTTTGCCCTGCATCGCCAATAAGGTTTTACTGTCTAAGAAACCTAAAATGCGGTCCGCATCACGCACCGAAGACACTTCAGGGTTACTCACAACTAAGGCGACATCGGCAAAATACATGGCCATCAAGGCTCCTTGTTCAATTCCGGCTGGTGAATCACAAATAATAAAATCAAAAGATTCACGCAGTTCTTTCATAATTGCTTCTACGGCTTCTAAAGTCAAAATATTTTTATCTCGAGTCTGCGAAGCGGCTAAAATAGATAAATTAGGACTGTTTTTATCTTTGATAAGGGCTTGTTTGACACTGGCTTCACCGTGGATCACACTGGCGATATCATAAATGACACGGCGCTCACATCCCATCACCAAGTCTAAATTACGCAAACCAATATCAAAATCGATCACCACGGTTTTAAAACCGGCATTAGCTAAACCCATAGCAAATGAAGCACTGGTGGTCGTCTTCCCTACCCCACCTTTTCCAGATGTCACGACAATTATTTTTGACACATTGCACTCCTTTTAAAAAAATTGATTAAAATTAAGTTTTTGTTCTTTTAAGGTAATTTGAAATTGGCCATGCCGATCTTGAGGGCATTCATCATAGAGTACGTAATACCCGGCTATGGCAATTAATTCTGCTTCAAGCGATTGGCAATAAATTTGAGCCTTTAGATTTCCTCCAGCCCCAGCCAGAATACGACCATGGATGGGAGCGTAACAAAAAATATTGCCATCCGCAATGCATTCTGCCCCGGAATGCACAGGAGCTAACAAGATTAAATGACTTTGCTTGGCATAAATGCGCATACCTGAACGTACCGGCTTATTGACGATCATATGCGGAGTCAAAGCGCCATTTAAACCGGCTTCCGCCGTCTCTGTTTCTTCAGTGGTATTTTCCCCTGACTTAGACACGCTAGTGGCGGCATTTGAACGCCACAAGGGCAGGTCTAACTGTTTAGCTATTTCCTCCTCCGCCGCAACTAAACCCTGGACGCCGACAGGGAGTAATTGATGCTTACGCAATAATTCCATTAGTTGTGGCAGATTGATACCATTCGGTGATCGCTTGACATGAGTCAAATCAACGATTACGGGAGTCTGACAAAAAAAGTGCGGGGCTTTGCTTTCCGTTTCTTTGAGCTGCTGCTCGACGCTTTGTAGATCAGAACTAAGAAATTTGATAATCGTGATCGGTAGAAAATTGGCTTTTAATTTAAAGGCTTCTTCAGTTTTTAGACTCACGTCATTATCCTTTTAAAAATATTTTTGTAAACCATGCATGAGAAACCACAATATAGCAGCAAATAAACCCGAAGCAGGCAAGGTGATTATCCAAGCGAATACAATCCTTTGAGCAATACCCCAGCGAACGGCGGAAGCGCTGTTACTCGATCCCACTCCAAAAATAGCGCCGGCAATAGTATGCGTGGTGGAAACCGGTATCCCTAAGTGGGTCGCCAAAAATAAAGTAACAGCACCGGCAAATTCAGCGCAACTTCCATGTACTGGTTTTAATTTGGTAATGCGCATTCCCATGGTTTTAACGATTCGCCATCCTCCCATTAAAGTGCCTAAAGCCATGACAAAGTTACAAGTAATTATTACCCATAATGGCACATAGAACTCAGGCCCCAATAAATTAGAGGAAAATAATAAAATGGCGATAATCCCCATGGTTTTTTGCGCATCATTGGCACCATGACCTAAGCTCATTAGCGCCGAGGATAAAAATTGAACGCGCTGGAACCATTTATCCACTTTTGCTCGGGTGAAATGAAAAAAAATCGCCGTGACGGCATACATTAATATTAAACCCAACACAAAACCCAATAAAGGCGAGAAAAATATGGAAGCCACTACTTTGCTGATCCCGGCGAATTGCACGGAATGAAAACCGGCTTTGACTAAACTTGAACCGACCAAAGCACCAATTAATGCATGAGATGAGCTTGAAGGAATGCCATAATACCAAGTTAACACATTCCAAAATATAGCCCCGCTCAAGGTGGTAAATATTAACAATTTATCTACCACGTGTGGATCAATGAGACCCACGCCGATAGTATCAGCCACATGCAATTTAAAAAATAAAAATGCAATAAAGTTAAAGAAAGCCGCCCAAATCACGGCCCAGACCGGTTTTAAAGTACGGGTGGAAACGATAGTAGCGATGGAATTGGCGGAGTCATGGAAACCATTTAAAAAGTCAAAGATGAGCGCCATGGCCACCAAAAAACCAACAATGAAAATTCCATGCCCGAGCATCACGAATACTCCAGCACGATACCTTTTATGATGTCAGCCAAATCATGGCATTCGTGTACTATGCCGATGGTATAATCAAAAATTTCCTTGGCTTTGAGTAAATATTTAAAATCTTGCTCATCTGTGAATAATTTATCCACTCCCGCCAACATAATTTGCTCAGCCTGACTGTCATTTTCACTAATTTGATTACACAATTGAATGATAGCTACGGCGTTTTTTAAATTTTTTAACTGTATCAAGGCTTTTTGAACGGCATGAACTGAATTGACAGCAAGCTGGGTTATTTCCGGGATTGCTTCAGGTAATACTTTAAATTGGTATAGGACGATACGGCGGGTAGTGCGATTAATCACATCTAAAATATCATCTAATTTGCGGGTTAACCGGTGAATATCATGCCGGTCAAATGGCGTAATGAACGCTTTGTGTAACAAATCAAATGTAGCGCGAGCATAATTGTCAGCAGTTGCTTCATGCTCAGCAATTAATTTGGCGTAATCCGTGGCATGGGGAAGATCATTGACCAGCTGCAAAAAATGTTCGGTAGCACTGACTAATTGATTAGCTGCTTGTTCAAAAAGCTCAAAAAAATTATCTTGCTTAGGCAATAACTTTTTTAACACAAACAACCCCTGGTAGTGAACAGTGCTCCTAGTCTACAGATTCCCTTTTATTCAATCAACAGCCATTCCCGGAATTTTTGTTTAACAAAAAACCCAGACGCCTTAGGTTCACTCAATAATGAGATATTCAGGCTTTAATTCACCATATCAATCGCTGGAATGACGTTGGAATGTCATACGGAATGACTAAATTTTATAAAAATTGAGACACATACCTGGTTAATTGGGAATTTTTTTTACTAATTTAATGTTTCCTTAAGTTTTAGTGGCTATTTTGTTCTGATTTCGGTACTATGTTTTCATTTGATTGTAAAAAATAGGACATAAAATGGATACTAAAGTCATTAAAATGGGAATTGTTGTTCTTTTTATTATCAGTTTATTTTCCTTTCCCGCTTACGCTTATGATGAGGATGCCGTATCTCAGGATATTTATGATTGCTCTAATGCAGTCAATGTGATGGATTGTATAGAAAAAACACGCCCTAATAATCCCAAACCCGCACCTTCTTATGTCAGCCTGCAACCGGAAGGCTGGGCTGGGCCTGTTTCGTTAGCCGTGCGCTATGATAACCAATTAGGTTGGATCCCGGAAATTGGTTTTGTCAAATTATTTTATGGTAACGGCATGAATTTGCTAGCCGCTTATGGTCCTAATGAAGCCAGAGCTAATGTCACTTTAGGACATGCTTTCAATCCTTTTCAGCAGGTAAAAATCACTTATGAATATTTAGCCCAAAAATTGCCATATGATTTTGCCAGTGGTGACGTTAATCAATGGGTTAGTCAAAATGCTTTTGGAGCTGGGTATCGATATTTATTAAAAGATCGTTTTTTGCGCAGCATTAATGTAAATGCTTACTACATATTAGCCAATAGCAAAAATTTACCAGAAGTTTATTACTATCAAAATAATATCGCTGAATCTAACCTGCGGCGGATTGCCGGGGGTTCTGAACAAACTGTGACAACCGGATTTTCGCTTGCCCCAACCCATAACTGGATCTTTAACTTGGGCGGCGGCTATAGCCATCTTCAATACAATACTCATTACGAAGATAATCATGAAAACTCGGCTATGGCATATCACGCCGGAATGGATTTCTTAATTACTCCTTTAACGTTAATTTCGGCTAATTTAGACAATAACGCCGCGGAAACCGACGGCATGGTAAAATTAAGCCGTATTTTTCCAGGGCACGTGGAGGCTGCTGTCACTGGACAATATTCTCAAGGCCAGGCTGGGCAACCAAATAGCGCTTCTATCACTCTTGGCTTTGCCTATCCAGTATCCATTTACTCTTTAGGAGATAACGATAGTCTAGGCGCTTTCAAAAGTTGGATAGAAAAACCGGTCATCCGGGCTACTCGGGTATTGGCGGTTAAAGATGAAAAAGTGATCCAATTCACGATTGATACGGAAGACCCCAATCCACAAAATTTATTAACTGGGCAAATTATTCAGGAAATCGATACTCAAAATGTATTCCACTTTGATCCGGCGTTATATGACCAAGTGACTTATACTATTTCCAATAATCCCCTTAATTTAGGATTGAAAAATGATCCTTCTTCTTCCAAAAACATGATTGTTTACTCTACAGCACCTATCTCCAATTCAGCGACACCCACTGGCGCCCCGGTTTCTTATACCGTTATTCTGACCGCTTTAGGTTATAAAAAAGAATTATCTGCACCGGTCCAAGCACAGGCAAAACTGGTGTTCAATATTAATTTTAATAATGGGAATGAACCGCAATGGTCTGCAACCAGCAGTTCTATTAATTTTGACGCCGATAGCGCAGCCCATGGCGGTATCAATTTAAATAATCTCACCAAAAATAATGCAGGGGAACCCATCAAATTTTATTTTGATGATCCAGCAAAATATCCCGCTTGGGATATTATTTATTCCGGCAACACGGCTTATTTAGTGCGAAAAGCCAGCGTCAATAACGCTTTTAACGCCGCTGATATTAACTCTACCTCTCAAAATTTGATTATTTCTGCTCAATACGCGGATGATCCTGAAGGAGTGACCGTGCCCGGTCAAAATATTAAAGTCACTGTCACTGCGGATAGTCAAATAAAATTCAAATGGCAAAGCGGCGGAAACTGTCAAGATGCTACTTTAAAAAATTTAATGGCTTACCAGCCATCAGATGACAATACGCATCCAGCGGTTAATTTAGCTCTGACCCCTTGTGTGGCATATGTCAGAAGCGATAATAAAGAGGTTCCAGTGGCCAATGATAATATCGTGTTCACGCTTCAAAACACAGCTAATTATCCTGGCAATATCAGTATCAGCGGTGAGAATAGTAATTCGCGCTTAAGTGTTTTAATGCCTTCCGCCAGCGGTCTAAACCATTCTTATAGTATAGGCTTTGCAGTGATGAGTTTAGCGCAGGGAGGTTATGCGCCAGTCGCCGCCGAACTTAACGCCGATGGCTTGATCAGTGTGGGCTCGCAACTATCCATTACCGTAAGCAATAGTTTCACATTTAAAGAAGGTAGCATTTTCTTGACTTCGGTAGTCATTGATAATTTAGAAGGTGGGCGCTCTTACAAAATCGCTTCGTCTGTTCCCGCACCATCTTCGACTTACACCATGTTAAGTCCTGGCGCCATTGAAAGCGCTACCGATTATGAGTTTTACAATAATGCGGGTAAAATTTATCTTTATCCTAATGTGGTGCAACCTGAAGATGGGAAAATTTCTGTTCTCTGGTATTCTGTCTCAAGTTATCCACAGATCATGTCGATTGTGGTGTCGCAAGAGTAATTTCCCTAAGAAATGCAAGGGGGAGAATCTCGAATCTCCCCCTCCTGGAAATAGCTATGATTAGATTACTCGGCGAATGCCACGTGCTTACGATTCAAGCGCGGCCTAGCAATACCGCGTTTCGTGTTGTCTAGAATATCGAGGAATAAATTGATTTCAGGATGAATTTTTGATAATTCAACTAATTCTTGGTGGATCTCAGTCAATTTTAAATCACGGCGGTAGAACAACTGATAAACATGCTTTAAAACTCGCATCAGTTCTAAAGAAAGTTTTCGCCGGCGCAGGCCCACCAGATTTAAGCCATTAGGACTGCCCGGAGTACCGGTGACTAGCATATAAGGCAAGATGTCCTGCCCTACTTTAGTGCCACGCCCTAAGAAACTAAAACTGCCAATACGAACAAATTGATGCACTGCCGCAAAGGCGCCTAAATTAGCATGATCATCCACAATGACATGGCCGGCAATTGAAGCATTGTTGGCAAAAATAATTTGATTTCCAACTTGGCAATCATGACCGATGTGGATATAAGCCATCAGCATGTTGCGGCTGCCGATTCGAGTCACTCCACTACCGACGGCTTTATTGGAACCTCGATTGATGGTGCAAAACTCACGTAAAATGTTTTCATCGCCAATTTCTAAATAGGTTTCTCTATCCTGTGGCGTTAAATCCTGAGGGTCACCCCCTATAGCGGCAAAATCATAAATTTTATTGTTTTTGCCAATTCGAGTATTTTTATCAATGACGACGTGAGAGGCAATGGATGTCCCCTCTCCAATTTCCACATTCGGCCCAATTCGAGTAAAAGGGCCAATGCTCACTCCCGCGCCAATCTTGGCGCTAGGGTTTATTATTGCACGCGAATCAATCACGATTGTTGTTCCTTTATATTCATAAATTCCGCGGTACACACCACTTCATTGTTTACGGACGCCGTACCTGTGAATTTCCACAAATCCATACGCCGCTTCACTAATTCAATATGCAGTTGCAGTTGATCGCCCGGAGTGACGACTTTTTTAAACCGAGCATTATCCACTCCAGCTAGAAAAAATAATTCCGAACCTGGCGGGGTTTCCAAAGTTTTATAAATTAATAAACCGGAAGTTTGCGCCATTGCTTCAATAATCAAAACTCCGGGCATCACCGCCATTTGGGGAAAATGTCCCTGAAAAAAGGGTTCATTTATAGTCACATTTTTAATGGCTGTAATGGATTTCCCTGGGATCAATTCTTGAACTCGATCAACCATGATAAAAGGGTAACGATGTGGAATATATCCTTTAATTTCTTCAATGTTCATAGTGTTCCTCCAACCGCTTTAAACGCTTAGCCATTTCATCTAATTGTTGGAAGCGTACCACATTCCGTTTCCAGGCACTATTTTTTTGATGGGCCATTCCTGAAGAATAAATTCCAGGCTCAGTAATAGATTGACCTACTGCCGTGGTCCCAGTCAAAATCACTCCATCGGTTATTTTGATATGGCCATTAATTGAAACCCCTCCGCCAAACATACAATTTTTGCCGATTTCAGCGGAACCGGCAATGCCAACACATCCTGCGATGGCGGTGTGTTCTCCTATTTTAACATTGTGGGCAATTTGAACTAAATTATCGATTTTAACCCCTTGAGCGATAACCGTGTTTTGTAAGGCGCCTCGGTCAACGGTGGTATTGGCGCCGATTTCCACATTATCATGAATCTCCACACTTCCGATTTGAGGAATTTTAACCCATTGATTGCCATCATGGGTTAACCCAAATCCATCTGCTCCGATGACAGCGCCGCTGTGGATTATGACTCGATTTCTCAAAATCACGCCTTGGTAAAGGGTGACATGGCTATAAAGCCGGCAATGAGACCCGATTTGACACGCGCTCCCTATCACGGAGTTAGAGCCTATCCAACTATTCGCCCCAATGCTTACCCCATCTTCGATAACGCAATTTGCCTCAATAGTCACACTGGAATCAATTCGGCAATTTTTGCCGATGATGGCCGTTTTATGAATGCCCGGGATTGGCTTAATTGAGGGGTAAAGTAATTTTAATACTCGCACAAATGCTAATTCCGGATGGGGAGAAATTAATTTATTCGTGGGACATTGAGCAGCATCTTCGGCCTTTAAAATCACCGCCGACGCTTGCGTTTTAGATAAATAAGGCAAATATTGAGCGCTAGCTAAAAAACTCACCGCTCCCGTTTCAGCCTGAGCGAGCGCTTGGGCATGAGTGATTTGACAATGAGGGTCACCCTCCCATTGTACATCAATTTGGCGAGCGATTTGTTCTAATGTATAAATGCTCATATTCCTTACAATTTCAAAACAATTCCTCCCCTTTTTCAAGGGGAAGAAGTCAAAGAAATATTATTTTTGTTTATCCAACCCATTCATCACATCATCGGTGATGTCTAAGTTATCTTTAGAATATAACAATGCATTTTTAGGAAGCACTACGTCTACGTCTTTAGTTGCAGCCATGCCTTTGACAATATTTTTGATTTTATCTAAAAATTCAGTCATGGCTTTATTTTGAGCCTCAAACTGCTTACGTTGTAAATCGGTTTGCTCTTGTTGATATTTTTGTTCTTGATCGCGGATGGAGTTTTTCAAATTATCTGCGGTTTTAGAGTCCATCACACTTTGATCTTTTTTAAACTTATCGATATTGGCTTGCAGTTGCTTGCCTAAAGCTTCTAAGCTTTTCTTTTGTGAAGCAAACTCTTTTTCTAAGCCGTCATTGATTTGTTTCACTTGCTTCGAATTTTGGAAAATTTTTTGCATATCAATAACAGCGATAT
The DNA here is from genome assembly GCA_965651935.1 of uncultured bacterium. GTDB lineage: Bacteria > Pseudomonadota > Gammaproteobacteria > Coxiellales > Coxiellaceae > JAFEDN01. The sequence continues at coordinate 87,561 of CBFGTC010000002.1, read as the reverse complement.
TTCCTGCCATACTGCTAGCTGACCACATAGCTGCACTTAAACAAATTCCAACTACTATACGTTTCATATTATTCATTCCTCCAAATTGACAACAAAGGCATGTAACTGCCTTACCTAAACTACTTCTGGGAGTGACTTTAGTACTTTACTCCCCCTCACCTTACCTCCCCTGAAGAGGAGAAAATCAAATACTGGCCCCAAAAGAAAAATCATACGTTTTCAAATGGTCGCCAGGTTGTGTATTGAACGCTTTTGCGACACTGAACTGCAACGGCCCCATCGGAGAGTACCATATTATCATGAGACCGGAAGACATGCGCATATTTTTTAATGAGACCGATTCGTATTGGACGAGGTCTGAATCCACTTTGTTAGTATCAAAGATATTTCCTGCATCAACAAATACCGCGGTGCGTACTTTCTGCGTCAAAGTAGGCAGTATCAGATTCACACCCGTCAAGATGCGCAGATTACCCCCTAAAGCCGCATTAGTTTGATTGGGATTTTGCGGGCCTAAACTATTCGGTGAGTATCCTGGGAATGTGTCTATCCCCCCCGCATAGAAGTTATTGAAAAAAGGAAGCGTGTCCACGTCGCCATAGCCATCGCCAAAGCCCACTGACGCGTTGGGATCGAGAATGAAGCCCAAACCTAAAGGCAAAAAGTAACGCACGTCTTCGGTGAAGCGATAGTAACTCAAACTACTTTTCACCACCGGGATTCCCACTTCTACTCCAAAAATCTGGCTAAAGCCGCGCGTAGGAGCCACTGCGCGATCTAAAGTGCTAAAGCTCCAGCTAGCGAGGCCTTTAAACTGATTGTAGGGACTAGGATGATCATTTACAAAGCTTTTTACGGTAGGTGATGTAAATGCGCCGTCAACATCGTGTAAAACGATATAAGTATAACCGTATCCTAAATTGACTCGGTTATTTAACGAAACCGGAATGCCATAAATGACGCTGGCGCCATAACCATCCATAGTATAACTGGCTAAATTCAAATCTGTACTTGGGGTTGTGATAGTAGAAAAAACGGTGACAGATCGGCTAATACCGTAGGTGGTGATGTAGGGATTGACGTAGTTCAGGCTATAGCTTTTTTGAAACTGGCTAGCATTAAAATTCAAAGCGCCATAATTTCCTGTACCAAAGAGGTTAGGTTCAGACAAACTTGCTCCATATATCCATTTATCAGAACTAGAGTAACCGCCCTGAATACTTGCTTTACCGGCATTGGCCTCTTTGATATGGTAATTTAAATCAACCTGGTCTGGATGATCCGGAACGGGATTGGTATCCACGGAGACATCTTGTAAATAGGGTAAATAAGCTAAACGCGCTTTAGATTGTTCTATATCCACAATAGAATAAGAACTGCCTTCCATTTGGGAAACACGATTACGCAAGGCCGTGTCCACAGTGCGAGTATTTCCGGTGAAATCAATGGTGCGGACATAACTGACAGGACCCGGATTAATGTGATAAGTGATCAGCACTTTCTGAGTTTGATCGTTAATATTAGGACTGGTGTCTATTATAGGAAAAGCATGTCCTTTGCCCGCAAAGTAAACTCGAATGGTCTCTGCACCGGTCAGCATAGTTTGTTTAGAAAAAACTGCGCCTTTTCTCAACAATGAGTCTAAATATTTGGTCAACTCGCGTTGTTCATTCGGATAATACACTAAACCTTCCAAATGATAACCTTCCAGCGTGAAAACAGGTCCCTCTTTAATGTGCAGAATAATATCGACCGATTTATTATTCGGAGACACGATAACTTGTTGATCGATTATTTGGAATCGTAAAAAGCCTCGATTGAAATAAAAAGTTCGTAATTGCTCAATGTCTTTCCCCAACGCCACTCGGGAATAACGGTCTGAGTGGGTTAAAAAAGCAGACAATCTCCACCATGCCGCAGTTTTGGAAGTCATATTTTTGAGTAATTGCCGAGTACTAAAAGCACGATTGCCGATGATGGTGAGATGACGAATTTTGGCGATAGGCCCTTCATTAATGTGGATCAATAAAATGACTCTATTGCGGGTTTCTGGACGCGTTTCTGCCCGCACCTGTACTGCATAGTACCCTAATTCGTTGTATTGTTCTTTGAGTCCCTGGATAATCGAATTGACTTTAGAGTCGTCATAAGGCAACCCTTCTGCAATATTAATTTGTTTTAAAAAAGGTAATAACTGTTTATCGGTAAATTCTTTATTGCCAGTGATTTGGATTAAACCAATAGTAGGACGTTCTGTAACGGCAATAATCAAAGTGGAGCCTTGCCGCTTTAAAACAATATTGGTAAAAAACTCGGTTTTATATAAACTTTGTAATGTATTTACCGTGTCCTGGACAGTCACGGTTTGGCCCACATGGATAGGGACGTAACTCAACACCGTGCTTTCTGGGACACGCAACAGACCGGTGATTTTAATTTGTTTGACAACAAAGGTTTGCGCAAAAGCCGGTTGTACTGCAAGCACAAAACCAATAATGAATATAATTTTTTGGATAACTTTTTTCACAATGAAACCGTTTTATCGCTTTTACAAAATTTTCGATATGTTCGCATTATACTTTATTGCCACAAGATCACAACTTTAACAGTAAAAATCCTAAAGCAAAAATGGGAACGGAGCTGATACTGCTATCGACGCGGTCCAGTATGCCGCCGTGCCCTGGCAATAATCTGCCACTATCTTTTAATCCTGCTTGCCGCTTGAGCAAACTAACAAATAAATCTCCCACAACTGCGAATAAAGCACTGATTGTGACCATGGGGATTAATAAAATACGCTGCCATAATGCCATGTGCAGAGCCAAAGCCACTAAATTAATAACAAACACAGTCAATACCACTCCTCCCCAAAATCCTTCCCAAGTTTTTTTAGGGCTGATTTTATCGGCCAGAGCTCGCTTACCCCATCGCCGCCCGGCAAAAAAAGCCCCCGTATCAGAAAGCCAACAGATGCAGTAGCTCATGAGTAACCACCAGGGAGAAGCAGATTGTAATAATACACTGGCTTTCCAACAAGCCGCTAACATAATTACACCGCAAATGGTTTTGATCCAAAATATTTGAAATCCTAACACACCGCGATGAATTTGGTAGGTATAAATTGCGGCAGCGGCCCAGAGCCATAATACTAACGCCAATGTTAATAAATACAGGGGGGATAAAAAATAAGCTAAATACAGTGAAAATGCCACACACAAAACGTAGCTATAGCAAATTTGTGGTTTCAACCCGACTAACCCCCCCCATTCGTAAGCGCTGAGCAAAAAGAATACCGCAATCCAAATACCAAACCAGGGGGATTTTAATAGCCAAATCATGGAAAAAATAATTAGCAGGAGAACAGTTGCGGTTAAAATCCGGTATTTAAGCATGATAATCGTTGTTAAACATATTGATTTTCTACCACCTGCTCGCCGGTACGGCCAAAGCGCCTTTGTTTGGAATAGTAAAAATTAACCGCGTTTTGAAAGGCTTGAGCATTAAAATCAGGCCAATATACATCGGTAAAATACAACTCGGTATAAGCGAATTGCCATAACATAAAGTTGCTAATCCTTTGTTCGTTTCCTGTGCGGATTAATAAATCGGGTTCAGGCAATTCTGCCAAACAAAGGTGCTTTTGCAGTAAATTTTGATTAATTTGTTCAGGGTCTAATTGCCCAGCCGCAATTTGCCTGGCAATATCCTGAGTCGCTTGCATGATATCCCAGCGGCCGCTGTAGTTGAGGGCCATCACGAACTTTAAACCCGTATTTTTGGCGGTAAATGCTTCGCTTTCTTCAATTTGTTTTTTTAATTGCTCATCAAAGGGGGTCCGGTCTCCAATGATACGCAATTGCACATTTTTTTCGTTTAATTCCACTAAATTGGTTTGCAGAGAATCGAAAAATAACTTAATTAAAATCTGTACTTCATGTAAAGGGCGATGACTGAAGTTTTCAACGCTTAAAGCAAACAGGCTGAGCACTTCCAAACCTTGCTCAATACTAAACTCCACAGCTTTTCTAACCGCTTGTGCTCCAGCATGATGACCGGCGGCGCGAGGAAGTAAGCGCTTATTAGCCCAACGGCCATTGCCGTCTGGGACGATAGCCACATGCTTCAATAAATGCTTCATATAGCCATTAATTCTTTTTCTTTTTCAATCGCAAGCTGATCAATTTTTTGAATATATTGATCCGTCAGTTTCTGCACCTTAGCGGTAGCGCGTTTCTCATCATCTTCACTAATTTTTTTATCTTTTAATAAATTTTTAAAATCCTGATTGGCTTCGCGGCGAATATTGCGGATGGCAACCCGCGATTGTTCGGCTTCATCTTTTAATACACGCACCAAATCTCTGCGGCGCTCTTCGCTTAAGGGGGGCAACGGCACGCGAATCAACATACCAACCGTAGTCGGGTTTAAGCCTAAATCGGCATTGCGGATTGCCTTTTCAATCTTGGTCACCATGTCCTTTTCCCAAGGCGTTACAGTTAACGCGCGTGAATTCTCAATGGCGACATTCGCGACTTGACTCAGTGGAACTTGCTGTTGGTAATATTCGACTCGGACCGAGTCTAAAAAGCTAGGGTGGGCGCGGCCTGTGCGCAATTTGGCTAAATTATCCTGTAAAGTTTGTACGCTTTTTTTCATTCGCGATTCTGCTTGAACCACTACTGTGTCCGTCATGAATTAATCTCCTCGTTAGTTACAAGTGTGCCTTCCGCTTGACCGGTGATAACACGTAATAATGCACCGGGTTTTTGCATGTTGAAAACACAAAGCGGCATATCATAATCCCGGCATTGGCAAAATGCGGCCAAGTCCATAACGGCTAATTCTTTTTCCAGAGCTTCTTGGTAGGTTAAGTGTTCGTAACGCGTCGCATCAGGGAAACGCCGAGGATCGGCGGAGTAAACGCCATCCACTTGGGTTGCTTTTAAAACCACATCGGCTTCAATTTCAATGCCGCGTAAACTTGCCGCAGAATCAGTCGTCACTAACGGATTACCAGTACCGGCAGCAAAAATGACTATGCGCCCGGACTGCAAATGATGGATCGCTTTGCGGCGATTAAAGTAATCGACCATACCGCTCATGGGAATCGCCGAGAGAACTCGCACCGGTAAACCCGAACGTTCAAATGCATCACGCATAGCTAAAGCATTAATGAGTGTGGCAAGCATACCCATGTGGTCTCCGGTGACCCTGTCTATCCCCGCTTCCGAGACGGTCACGCCTCTAAAAAAGTTGCCGCCGCCAACAACAATCCCCACTTGGACTCCCAAACGGTGAATTTCTTCCACTTCTTTAGCCATGCGGTCCAGCACTTTAGGGTCGATGGCGGAATGCCCCCCTCCCATCAGTGCTTCACCACTCATTTTCAACAAAATTCGGCGATAAATTGGTTTTAAAGCCTCAATCATCCAGGATTACCTTTTAATTGTGCTTGAACTTCTTCAGCAAAATTTTGGGTTTGCTTTTCAATACCTTCACCCACTTCGAAGCGAACAAATTCACTGACTTTGGTCTGATGCGATTTTAATAAATTGCCCACGGTCTTTTCGGCATCTTTAACAAAGGGTTGGTCAACTAAACATATTTCTTTCAAGAATTTGCTTATCCGACCGCTAACCATTTTTTCAATGATATTATCGGGTTTTCCACTTTCTTTGGATTGGGTAATGAAAATGTCACGCTCTCGTTTAATTAATTCTTCAGATACTCCAGAGGCATCCACGGCTTGAGGATTAGAAGCAGCAATATGCATGGCCAAATCGCGCGCCAGTTCAGGCTCATGGCGAGAAATAGCGACTAATACGCCAATACGGTTGCCATGGAGGTAACTGCCTACGCAAGCATCGGAGCTCACTAATTTGATGCGGCGGAGTTGCACATTTTCCCCAATTTTGCCGATTAACTCTTGGCGTGCCTCTTCGATCGTGTTTTGATCTCCACCCAAAGTTAAATTCTTTAAATCTTCCAAATTATCCACTTTGGATTGCAACGCACGGGCAGCAACATTTTGGGCAAATTCCAGAAAATTTTCACTGCGAGCAACAAAATCGGTTTCACAATTCACTTCAATGATACAAGCATGGCGCTGTTGATCATCTAAGCGAATAACAATAGTGCCTTCAGCGGCTATTTTACCCGCGCGCTTGGCGGCTTTAGCTTGCCCTCTGGCGCGCAATGCATCAAAAGCGGCTTCCATATCGCCTTTCGTTTCTTCCAATGCTTTCTTACATTCCATCATTCCTGCGCCGGTCCTTTCGCGCAATTCTTTAACCATAGCGGCGGTAATATTACTCATTATTTGGACTCCGATTTGGGTTTCGATGGTTTTTTGCGAGATTTAGCCATAGACTCTTGTTCATCTTCACCTTCCTCATCCATTAAGGGAGTCTTCTTGGAAGTGATCGTTTTCTTTTTTGCTTGAGTTTTAGGGGTAGTCTCTTTACCAGTCTCGTCTTCTGCACCAGAGGTTTCTACTGATTCAGCGCCTTCATCGGTTTTCTTTTTAAGCACTTTTTTGACTTTGACTTTGGCTTTAACAGGCTGGGTCTCTTCAGCATGAGCCACTCCTAAATCTAACACGCCTCGAGCTTCAATAATGGCGTCGGCTAATACTTTGCAATAAAAGCGAATGGCGCGTAAAGCATCATCATTACCAGGAATAGGGAAATCAATACCGTCTGGGCTGTTGTTGGTGTCAACTATACCAACCACAGGAATACTTAAGCGTTTCGCTTCGCGGATAGCAATCTTTTCATTGCCGACATCGATGACAAATAGAGCATCGGGCAAACCACCCATGTTTTTCACCCCTTCGATCAGCGTGCTTAATTTGTCTTTTTCGCCTACTAAGCGCAGCACTTCTTTTTTGGTAAGACGAGAGATTATTTTTTCATCTACCAATAATTCTTCTAATTCCTTCAATCGCTTAATAGATTGGCGAATGGTTTTGTAATTAGTCAGCATACCCCCAAGCCAGCGATGATTGACATAAGGCATGCCACAACGAATGGCTTCCTCGCGAATCACCTCGCGCGCCGCGTGTTTAGTGCCTACAAACAAAACCCGGCCTTTATTAGCGGCAATATTAGATAAAAATTTCACCGCTTCCTGAAACATGGGCAAGGTTTCTTCAAGGTTGATAATATGGATTTTATGGCGGGAACCGTAAATAAACGGGGCCATTTTAGGATTCCAATAACGGGTTTGGTGGCCAAAATGGACACCGGCTTCTAACATGAGACGCATGGTCACTTCAGACATATTTTTCTCCAGGGTTTTTGTGTTGCCTCCACCTGCTCCGTCATTCGACTAGTCTTAGGTCATAACAAACCTTGGCTAGCACCCCAAATGACGTGTCGGCAGATGTGTGTATTTGAGTGGTTTTATATCACAAAATAAGGCAAACTACTAGACATTTTTGACCATCCTGACATCCTGGAGCAGCAGGAAAGCAACACTAGAGAGAAAAAAAATGAATGTGATCATTAAAAATTCTGAAGAAATTGAAAAAATGCGTGTGGCTGGGCGCTTGGCGGCAGAGGTGCTGGAAATGATTGCGCCGTTTGTCAAGCCAGGCGTTACGACCAATGAACTGAATGATATTTGCCATCGCTATATTGTCGAAACTCAGCAGGCCATTCCCGCTCCATTAAACTACCATGGTTTTCCTAAATCGATATGCACCTCAATCAATCACGTGGTGTGCCATGGGATCCCCAACGATAAAAAACTCAAATTGGGTGACATTATTAATGTTGATGTGACGGTGATAAAAGACGGTTTCCATGGTGACACCAGTCAAATGTTTTGTGTGGGGGAAGCCCCGCCCTTTGCCCAAAGATTAATCCAGGTCACACAAGAATGTTTGTACTTAGCTATTCGCATGGTGAAACCCGGCATCCACTTAGGAGACATTGGCGCTGCGATTCAAACTCACGCCGAAAAAAACCGTTATTCAGTTGTGCGCGAATATTGTGGACATGGGATAGGACGTGGATTCCATGAAGATCCGCAGATTCTCCATTACGGTACCCCAGGCGCCGGTTTATCATTGGAATCGGGGATGGTTTTCACAATAGAGCCGATGATCAACGCCGGGCAACGGCATATAAAGTTATTGCCCGACCAATGGACCGTGATCACTAAAGACCACAAACTTTCCGCTCAATGGGAACATACCATTGCCGTCACTGACACAGGCTACGAAGTTTTAACCTTAAGAAAAGACGAACATATTTAAAGTGGGTGGACGATGGGGCTCGAACCCACGACAACCGGAATCACAATCCGGGGCTCTACCAACTGAGCTACGCCCACCATAAAACACTACTCGCGCCTGACAGGATTTGAACCTGTTACCCTCGGCTTAGAAGGCCGATGCTCTATCCAAATGAGCTACAGGCGCGTAACTATGCGCACTGAATCCAACTGCGCGGCACTCAAACACTATCGGGGTAGAGGGATTTGAACCCCCGACATCCTGCTCCCAAAGCAGGCGCGCTACCAGACTGCGCTATACCCCGCGAATTCTGCATCATACAAAAAAATTCCAACATTGGCTAGTAAATATATTTTTACCAACATACAATACCCTCATTTCGGGAGGTAAATATGCTAGATTTACAAAAAATTATTGAAACTGCTTATTCCCAGCGCGACCAATGGGGCTTAAATAATATTCCATCTGAAGTTCAAAATGCAATCAATACCGTCATGGATTTATTGGATTCAGGTAGTTTGCGCATAGCCGAGAAAAGCACCGGTGGATGGATTGTAAATCAATGGGTGAAACAGGCCGTGTTATTGGCATTTAAAACCCACCCCAATCAAGTTATTGAGGCGGGTTATACTCGGTTTTATGATAAGCTTCCGCTCAAATTCGGGTCTTATGGACAGGAGGATTTTCAAAAGTCAGGCATTCGCGTGGTACCCTCGGCCTGCGTTCGTAAAGGCGCATATATTGCCCCTAACGTCATTCTAATGCCCAGCTATGTCAACATCGGCGCTTACATTGATAGCGGCTGCATGATTGACACCTGGGCTAGCGTCGGTTCCTGCGCTCAAATTGGCAAAAATGTGCACGTGTCGGCGGGCACGGGCATCGGTGGCGTTTTAGAGCCTCTGCAAGCGAATCCCACCATCATTGAAGACAATTGCTTCGTCGGCGCTCGCTCTGAAATCGCTGAAGGGGTCATTGTGGAAGAAGGCTCGGTTATTTCTATGGGGGTATTCATCACTCAAAGTACGCCTATCTATAATCGGATGACTAAAGAGATTCTGTATGGCCGTGTCCCCGCCGGTTCGGTGGTGATCCCCGGCGCTCTTCCCGCTGCGGATGGCAGTTACTGCCGTCATTGCGTGGTGATCGTAAAGCAAGTAGATGCCAAAACCCGCGAAAAAGTCTCAATTAATGAACTTTTACGGATGGACTAGGAGAAAATGATGCAAGATCTCGCGGCAGAAGCCTTAAAACTGGCAATTGAACTGATCAACATTGAATCTATCACTCCCCATGATAACGGATGCCAAGATCGGTTGATTGAAAAGTTAAATCAAATGGGTTTTACCATTCAAAAATTGTCATCGGGCAAAGTTAGCAACTTTTGGGCAAAGCGGGGAGACAGTGGACCGCTACTGGTTTTTGCCGGACATACAGACGTCGTTCCTCCCGGTCCTCTGGATAAATGGCACTCCCCGCCTTTTGCAGCCGACGTAAGAGACGGCGCCCTTTATGGCCGCGGCAGTTCAGACATGAAAAGCGCTTTAGCTGCCATGATCGTTGCCTGTCAAGCATTTCTGCAAAAATACCCTCATCATCGCGGCTCTTTGGGCTTTATGATTACCAGTGACGAAGAAGGGGATGCTCGCGATGGTACTATTAAAATTGTGGAATATCTTCAACAACAATCGATTCAACCGGATTGGTGCTTGATTGGCGAGGCCAGCAGCCAATTAGAATTGGGCGACAGTATTAAAGTGGGCCGCCGCGGCTCCCTGCACGGTTATTTACAAGTTATCGGAAAACAAGGACATATCGCCTACCCTCACCTCGCTGACAACCCAATTCACCGAAGTTTTAAAGCTTTAGATGAACTTACCCGTGTAAGCTGGGATAATGGCAACGAATTTTTCACGCCTACCAGTTTTCAAATTTATAATATCCAAGCCGACACCGGCGCTTCTAATATTATTCCCGGCGCGCTGACGGCGAGTTTTAATTTTCGATTTTCTCCAGCCAGCACTGCTGATAACTTAAAGCAGCGCGTTCACAAAGTGCTGGATGATCATGAATTAAATTATAAAATTCATTGGAATTTAAGCGGCAATCCTTTTTTTAGCCCTCCTAGTAAGCTAGCTCAAGCCTGTCAAAATGCGATACAAAAAATTTGCGGAATTGAGCCCGACTCTAACACCACCGGCGGCACATCTGACGGGCGTTTTATAGCCGCACTGGGTTGCGAAATTGTGGAATTAGGCCCTCCCAGTAAACACATTCATCAAATCAATGAACATATCAAGCTCACTGATTTAACCCAGTTGACCCAAATTTATTTACAGATTCTTGAACAATTATTGGTATCCAGCAACTCCGGAAATGACAAATAAGCGACACCAGGGGGGGGAAACTGCGATCCCCCCTGCGTAAATAAATGACTATGAGATTAGACAATTACAACAACTGACGAGAGGCCTTTGATTATTTATGGCTTCACCCTCTCCATCTGGAGCTAAAAGAGCGACGTTGGCACCAGCGCCATTTTGGGACAACATTGTTTTATAATAACATCCAGCAAATAAACCAGCCCCTACTAATATCCCTCCGGTAAAAGACAAATTCAAAGAAGAACTGTCCCCACTTAAATTGAATTCCTTATCCACCATAGCTGCGATCCCGGTTCCTAACAAACCAAAGGCAGAAATGAAAGTTATCGCTATTCCTGAATGCTTAAATTTATCGGACCACCCTCGGCGATAAGCCAAAGCAGTACCCGCACCAGACATGAATAAAATACTGGCTTCTACAATAAAAAATTGAGCTATTTTAGATAATGGAGCCTTGGTTTTCGGCGGACAAGGGACATAATCCGTGATGCTGGTATTCGTATTATTTTGATCAACCGGACAACACCCGTGATCTTTAAAACAGTTATCTACAGTACTATTATTTTCCGTAGCCCAATCCTTACACGCAGCAGTGGAATTAGTATCTCCGCAGTCTTTCCATTCACAAGTATTATATCCTGTATCACTGGTATTCAAAGGAGCAAGACAACAATTTAATGCCGTAAAACAAAGCATTTCCACCTCTTCATTCGGAATAGCAGGGTAGCCATTGTCAGGCCCCCAATTCCCTATACACCACAAAGTCGTGTTGGTGCTATTGCATGGTAAGTCTGATATCGTTTGAGTTGAAACCTTAACCAGTATTTGACTTGAAGCCAGTAATAGCAATTTCATCCACCTCATTTTTAATCCCTTTGTTAGTTAATATTAGACATACCCTAACAAAAAAAATGGACAAAAGGAAGCTAACTGCTGCGCGCCCGTAGCATTATTTTTTTCATCTTACTCACAGCCGTTTCCATTCCCCAAAACACCGCAAAAGAGACAATACTATGACCAATATTAAGCTCGTGCATTTGAGGGATAGCCGCAATAGTAGAAACGTTATCGTAATTGAGACCGTGACCGCCATTCACTACCAATCCTAAATTGGCCGCTTCAATCGCCGCCACTTTGATTCGGGTTAAATAGTCTTGTTGCAATGCCGGACTCGTTGCATCGGCGTACTGTCCTGTGGTTAATTCCACTACTGGCACACCACAACGCGCTGCGGCCCGAATTTGTTGCAAATCAGGATCAATGAATAGAGAAACTTGAATACCACAATCCGCCAAACGGGCACAGGTTTTGGCAATGTTTTCTTCTTGCGCTAAAACATTCAATCCACCTTCAGTAGTCAGTTCCTGGCGCTTTTCTGGCACTAAACAGCAATATTCAGGTGATAATTTTTTTGCAATAGCCAGCATTTCTTCCGTGACAGCCATTTCTAAATTGATGGGTACGTCAATATTTTTTTTTAAATTCCATAAGTCATGATCTTGAATATGACGGCGATCTTCGCGCAAATGCAAAGTAATACTATCCGCCCCCCCTTTTACAGCCAAAATAGCAGCCTCTACCGGATCTGGATATTGAATGCGCCGGGCTTGGCGTAAAGTCGCCACATGATCAATATTCACACCTAATAGAATTGGTGATTGCTTTTTCATTTTCCATCTCATATTTAAATTAATAATTCCCGGCTTTTCAGTGGCTTGCCACCTAAATGCCAACCCAATGCCATACGTAATAATCGTTTTGCAGCGGCTAAATCCTCAGGATTATTCCATTGTTCCGCCGCTATCGCTAACAGGCTACGTCCTAAAAATAAAGACTCGCCTTGAATAGATTCGCAATATGAAAAACCCTGTTCAGGTAACCACTGATAGTATTTATCTGCTTCTACTGGGAAAGACAGTCCATACCCTAAGTGCTCCAGCAAACGTTTTTCAAATCGGCGCAAAATCGCCGGCAAATTAACCGCTTGTTCCAAGCCTTGTAAGGCAAGGTGATAATCTTGGAAAAGACCTGGGTAAGGATCGTCTCGCGGCAATAATCGCAGCAATAACTCATTTAAATAAAAAGCAGACATTAATGCAGAACCTTCCAGTTGGAACGGAGCAGCATGCAATTCAAGCTGATTTAAATTCATTAACTCATAACGACCACTCCAAGAAGCCAATAAGGGTGAAAAGACTTGTAAATAACCCCTAAAACGAGAGCGTGGCCCGCGCGCGCTCCGGGCTAGGACGGTAAATCTGCCGTGCTGCTGGGAAAATAATTCAACTAATAAACTGCTGTTTTGATAGGGACGATTATGCAAAACGAAAACCGGCTCTAATAAAACCCGCGTTGTCATTTTAGATATCTCCGTAGCCTAATTGCTGTAATAATCTCTCATTGTCTGACCAACCACTTTTGACTTTGACCCATAATTGTAAAAACACTTTTTTACCTAAATATTTTTCCAAGTCCAAACGCGCTTTTTGCCCGACCTGCTTTAAACGCGCACCATTTTCACCAATAATAATGGGTTTTTGACTGGATTTTTCAACCCATATAATGGCAGAAATGCGATCTAACTTTTCACCTTCGACAAAACTATCAATCGTGACGGTCAGCGCATAAGGGATTTCTTGACCTAATAAGCGAGTTAGCTTTTCACGGATTGTTTCGGCGGCGATAAATCGATCCGTGCGATCAGTTAATTGATCTTCGGGGAATAAGTACTCTTGCTGCGGCAAACAATTTCGCAGCATTTGTTCTAACTGCGGTAATTGTTCGCCATTTTTAGCGCTGATGGGCACGATAGCGAAAAATTCAAAACGCGATTTAGCCTCTTCTAAAAAAGGCAGCAATTGTCCCCTTTCATTGAGCTTATCTATCTTGTTAACAGCCAGTATGACCGGGATTTCAAATTTTTTTAACGATTTCAATACGTAATTGTCGCCATCAGTCCAATGACGAGCATCAACTACAAACAATACCACATCGACATCAGGTAAAGTTTTTAAAGCCATCCGATTCATATAGCGGTTTAAAGCTTGACCGCCATGAGAATGCAATCCAGGGGTATCAACATAAATATATTGAGTATCGTCTTGCGTTTTTATTCCTAAAATACGATGGCGAGTAGTCTGAGGCTTGCGTGAAGTGATACTGATTTTTTCGCCCAATAAATGATTTAACAAAGTTGACTTCCCCACATTAGGGCGGCCCACTATCGCAATATACCCTGCACGTTTTTCTTTCATCTTATGACTCGTCTAATTGTAATAATTCCAAATAATATTTGGCGGCCAATTGCTCGGCTTTACGCCGGCTGGTGCTGGTACCTGTAGCAGCATGAGGCAAACCTGGCACTTCACAAACCACGACAAATACTTGCTCATGCGGTTTGCCACTGACGGTTGCTGTGTAAGCAGGCAGAGGAAATTTGTGTGCTTGCACCCATTCTTGCAAATGACTTTTCGCGTCTTTGGCAGGAAGCATGTCACTTAAATCCAATAAATCGCCGTACCAGCCGAAAATACATTGACGGCAATTTTCAAGGTTACTGTCTAAAAACACAGCCCCAATTAAAGCTTCTAAGGCATTGGCCAAAATAGATTCGCGTTGCCGGCCCCCGGTTTTTAATTCTCCAGCGCCTAATTTTATATACTCACCCAATCCTAATTTCTTAGCCATTTCGGCTAAGTGAGCGCCGCTCACTAAAGAAGAACGCATGCGGCTCAGTTGGCCTTCCCGCGCATGAGGACAATGGCGAAATAAGGCTTCCGAGATAATGACACCCAATAGTGCATCACCCAGAAACTCCAAACGTTCATTGTTGATATCACCGGATGAGCGATGACTGAGCGCGTGCTCTAAAAGCGGAATGTCTTTGAAAGTGTAACCGATTTTATGCATCAAACCCGAATAATCTTCGGACATTAATGCACTCCTGTCCCTATTCTATTCCAACGAATTTTGTCCCAGCCAGAGGCGTTGCTATCCCAACTCATAAATATCCAAAAAGCTTGACCGATGAGATTCTCTTCCGGCACAAAACCCCAAATACGGCTGTCGCCGCTATCGTCACGATTGTCCCCCATGGCAAAATAGTGATAGGGAGGAACAACCACATCGATGTTTTGGGTCTCGCCACCTTCTGGTTGCACGTAAATTTTATGCTTCACCCCATCTAAATCTTCTTCCATCAAATTTTCAGCAGTATAGACTCCATGCTCATCAATATAGTGGGTTTGTTTAAGCAATTTCTGTTTGGCTTCCACGCCGTTGATGTATAAAACCTTATTTTTATAAACGATGTGATCACCAGGCACGCCGACTACGCGTTTGACAAAAGTGATACTGGGGTCTACTGGGTAACGAAATAAAAATATTTGACCTCGTTTGGGTTCGCCAATTTCCACAATTTTGGTGTTAGTAACAGGCAGACGCAGGCCGTAGGCGAACTGTTTTACTGCAATAAAATCACCCGGTAAAATTGTTGGTGCTAAAGAACTGCTGGGGACCCGATAAGGCTGGAATAAAAATGAGCGGACGAGTAAAACCAGCAATAATACAGGGAAAAAAGCGCGCGAATACTCTATCAACAAACCCGGTTTCTTCCCCTCGCGTCTGCGCGCTCGCGCCCAAAACAGCACATCCAACAAGCTGATCATGCCAGTAATGACCACCGCTAAAGTTAAATAAAATGTAAAATCAATGACAACCATATTAACCTCTTTTCAATTTCGGAAAATGTGACTCCTTGCGCCCTGGAGCGAATTACGATAATAATGCTCTAACGAAGCTTGTATGACAAGCATCGCCATTGCTTCCGCTCCCGGGGATTATTAATCCTTACTGACTTTTAACACGGCTAGAAAGGCTTCTTGTGGGATAGAGATTTTTCCCACTTGTTTCATGCGTTTTTTCCCGGCTTTTTGCTTCTCCAGCAATTTGCGCTTACGGCTCACGTCGCCGCCGTAACATTTGGCAGTGACGTCTTTACGTAAGGCTTTCACATTTTGACGGGCAACGATTTTAGCGCCGATTGCGGCCTGAATAGCGACATCGTACATCTGCCGGGGAATCAATTCTTTCAATTTCTCGACTAGTGCATTGCCGCGAGTGAAGGCATGGTCACGGTGCACTATCATAGTTAAAGCATCCACTCTTTCACCATTAATCAAAATATCTAATTTCACTAAATCTGCGGCAGCAAAATGATTAAAATTATAATCCAAAGAGGCAAAGCCGCGGCTGACGGATTTAAGGCGGTCAAAAAAATCCAAGACGATTTCATTCATCGGGATTTGGTATTGCAAAGAAACTTGCTTACCAACATATTGCATTTTTTTCTGAACGCCTCGCCTTTCCATGGCTAAAGTCATTACCGCGCCTAAATACTCAGATGGCACTAAAATATGGACATCGGCCACCGGTTCGCGGACTTCATTAATTTTGCCTATTTCCGGCAATTGACTGGGATTGTCCACGTAAATAATTTCATTTTGTTTGGTGAGTATTTCATAAATTACGGTGGGGGCGGTGGTAATTAAATCGAGATTGTATTCACGCTCCAAACGTTCTTGCACAATTTCCATGTGCAGCATTCCTAAAAATCCACAGCGAAATCCAAAGCCCAAGGCCGAGGACGATTCCGGTTCGTAAAATAAAGCGGCATCGTTGAGTTTAAGTTTGGCTAGGGCTTCACGAAAAGCTTCGTAATCGTCCGCGCTAATGGGAAATAATCCTGCATAGACTTGGGGTTTGATTTTATGGAATCCCGGCAAGGGCTCTTTGGCGGGATTTTTGGCTATCGTGAGCGTATCCCCCACTGGCGCACCGAAAATATCTTTTATGCCGGCAACGACAAATCCGACTTCACCGGTGCGCAATAAATTTAAAGGACAACGCTTGGGTGTAAACACCCCTACCTCATCCACCAAATAATCTTTACCCGTAGACATGACTCGGATTTTATCGCCTTTTTTGAGTACGCCTTGCATAATTCGCACTAATGATACCACCCCTAAGTAACTATCAAACCAAGAATCAATAATTAATGCTTGTAATGGGGCGTCTACTTTGCCTTTAGGGGAAGGGATGCTTTTGATTAATTGTTCTAATAATTCGTGGATGCCCAGTCCTTGCTTGGCGCTGACTTTAACCGCCTGACTGGCGTCGATACCAATCACCTCTTCAATTTCCTGCATGACTCTTTCGGGTTCAGCTTGCGGCAAATCAATTTTGTTGATCACCGGTAAGACCTCAAGCCCCTGCTCTATGGCGGTATAACAAGTTGCCACCGTTTGGGCTTCAACTCCCTGTCCTGCATCCACCACCAATAAAGCGCCTTCGCACGCGGCTAAAGAACGCGAGACTTCATAGGCAAAATCGACGTGACCAGGCGTGTCGATAAAATTTAACTGATAAGTTAAACCGTTTTCGGCAGTATAATGCAGAGTGACACTTTGCGCTTTGATGGTAATACCGCGCTCTCTTTCGATATCCATTGAATCAAGGACTTGAGAAACCATTTCTCTTTCGCTCAACCCACCACATAACTGGATAAGACGATCCGCCAAAGTAGATTTGCCATGGTCAATATGGGCAATAATGGAAAAATTGCGTATAAGATTTTGATCAATTTCTTTCATGGCGAGATTTTATCAAATTTATTACACTGGAAAAAGAAGGCGTCATTCCACTTATCGGTTGACCACGGCTGGAGGGTGTCTTATTATATGCACTTACAGTCCATTTAGGAGATTTTTTTATGAACAAACCTAACTCAACCCCTCCACAAAAAAAAAATAAGCGCGCATTAACAATTATTATCGCCATTATTATTATTTTGGCGCTTTTGGGAATTTATTCACATTACAAACAAAAAAATGAGACCTCGGCTAATAGTATGAATGCCCCAGCCTTACAAGACGATACCAGCAAGCCTGATAACAACCCTAATATCGATACCAATAGTACTGATACTAGTACCAATAATACCAGTAATGCTGATACCGATAATACTGAAAACACTAATAGCGATGCTGATAATAATTCAAATACGGATAATAATCCTAACCAAACCAAATTACCGGAACCCAAAACCGTTAGTAACTTTACTTTGACCGATAATAAGGGCAAACCTTTCACTAACGAAAATCTAAAAGGCCACTGGACTATGATGTTCTTCGGCTTCACTCGTTGCGGTGATGTATGCCCCTTAACACTGAGTGAATTAAATAAAATGTACGGTCAATTACAAAAAGAAGTTTCTTCCGATCAACTGCCACAAGTTGTTTTTGTCAGCGTTGACCCTGAAAGAGACAATACCGATACCTTGAATCGCTACATTGATAGTTATAATCCCAACTTTATCGCCGCCACCGGAGATAAACAAAATCTGGACATTTTCGCGAAAGAATTGGGAGTCTATTATAGTAAAGAAGATAAAGGCGACGGAAATTATAGCATGAAACACAGTTCTCAAATTTTCCTGTTCAATCCTGCCGGTGACTGGGTTGGTGAACTCTCTTATCCATTTCAAGGACCTCAGCTAGCTCAAAGTTTTAAATCATTTCAGTAATCTATGATAACCAATAGATTGAAGGTTTTTGCTGCCGCAGTAGGGATTGCCTTGACAATGGTCGGTTGGGCATCGGCCTCACCCCTTCTAGATTCAAAAAATCACGAAATAGATCCAGCAAAATGGCGTGACCATTGGGTTATAATTAACTATTGGGCAACTTGGTGCGATGCTTGCAGCCAAGAAATTCCCGAGCTGAACCAGTTTTATCAACATTATCATGATAAAGTGGTGATGTATGGGGTCAATTACGATAATTTAACTTCAAATCAGTTACGCAACGCTATTGCTCAAATGCAAATTCAATTTCCGGTTTTACAAACAGATCCAGCAAAAATATTTAATTTGCCCAGTCTCAATGTGCTCCCCACCACATTTATTTTGGATCCACAGGGAAAATTAGTGAAACAATTGGTTGGGCCTCAGACAACCCAAGATTTGGAGAATATTGTGCATGTCTCTTAATAAAAATATTTTTTATGCTCAATCTGGAGGCGTGACTGCGGTGATCAATGCCAGCGCTTGTGGGGTAATTGAATCAGCCCGTCATTATCCTTGTTTTGGTAAAGTTTACGCGGGAGTTAACGGCATCACTGGGGCGCTGGAAGAAGATTTTATCGATACCAGCCAAGAGGATACTCAAACTATCGCCGCCTTGCGTCATACACCGGGAGGCGCTTTCGGCTCTTGCCGCTATAAACTAAAAGAATTCGAAGAGGATTTAAAAGATTATCATAGATTGATTGAAGTCTTTAAAGCTCACAACATAGGTTATTTTTTCTATAACGGAGGCGGTGACTCACAGGATACCATTCACAAAATATCCCAAATGACCAAGAAAATGAATTTTCCATTGACTTGCGTGGGCATCCCCAAAACCATTGATAACGATCTGGCTCATACCGACAATTGCCCGGGCTTTGGTTCTGCCGCCAAATACATTGCCACTTCTGTTTATGAAGCGGGGCTGGATATTGCCTCCATGTGCGCCACCTCCACCAAAGTCTTCGTTATAGAAGTGATGGGCAGACATGCTGGGTGGATCGCGGCTGCTGCAGGTTTGGCGAGACATGATGAATCTCATGCGCCGCATATCATTTTGTTTCCCGAAATTTTA
Source organism: uncultured bacterium (assembly GCA_965651935.1). GTDB lineage: Bacteria > Pseudomonadota > Gammaproteobacteria > Coxiellales > Coxiellaceae > JAFEDN01. The sequence goes on along the minus strand of CBFGTC010000002.1, from coordinate 68,239 downwards.
TTTAATCAGGAAAAATTCCTAAATAATGTACAACATTGCGTTCGACAACACGGATATTGCGTCATTGTTGTCTCAGAAGGCTTGCGCACTGAGCAAGGTGAATTTCTGAGTCAAAGCAGCATAAAAGATGCATTTGGAAATACTCAACTGGGTGGAGTTGCGCCAGTTATTGCGGCAATGCTCAAACACAATTTGGGTTATAAATATCATTGGGCAGTAGTGGATTATTTACAACGCTCAGCCCGCCATATTGCTTCTGCGACGGATGTAGACCAAGCTTATGCTTTGGGGAAAGCGGCAATTGACAAAGCCGCAGCCGGGGAAACCGATATTATGTTGACCATCAATCGTTTGACCGATGAACCTTACACCTGGGAAATCGGTTCAGTTCCCTTGGCTCAGGTGGCCAATTTAGAAAAAAAAATGCCGCGGGACTATATCAGCGAGGACGGTTTTCAAATCACGCCGGCCTGTCGCCAATATTTACTGCCCTTAATCCAAGGCGAAGATCATCCACCTTATTACGACGGGCTTCCGCATTACGTGAGACTTCGAAAAATACGAGTCCCTAAAAAACTTTCCATAGACAAAATAATCACTGAATTTTAATACAATGAGCAAGCATAATATATGTGTTGATATTTTCAAAAAAGCTTGGTATAATGCCGACAACCCGGAGAAATTAATGTGAAAAATAAAAAAAAGACAGACAAAGAATTAGCGCAAGAGCAGTGGAACACCTTCCAAGCTATGCCGAAACGCTGGCTCACTGATGCCCAAGTAAACGAATTGTATATTAAAGAACTGAAGTCTCGACCACAGCAAGCATCAGTTTTCTGGCCTGGTTTGGGAAACAAGTTATTACCGGCTCAAATTCAAGAACTGCAATTAGAATTGCAGTCTGGCGTGAAAACTATCTTTATCCCTATTAACAATGGTTCACATTGGAACTTTATCGCCTTGGAAAAACACTCCGACTCTACTAATCAGTGGATAATCAAAAAAGTAGAAACTCCCGGCGATGGACTCTGTGGTAAGCATACCGTTAATCAATCTATGCAGGTTCTTGACGAAGGCTTGAACACCTACGCGGCCAACAACCCAAACCGAGTCAGTGATTTGAGCTCGAATGATCCTATTTATTCTCAAATCCAAACTGCTTTGAATAAAAATACCGTGAAGCCGCAAATTCAGTCGATATCGACCACGCAAGGCAAAGAAGAAGACGATTTTCAAATTGCTCAACGTGAAAGCCTTAAAGTGAAATATATAAGTACTTTTGATTACAAACTAGCGAAACTCGCGGAATTAGAAGCTTTAGGACATAGCACTGAAACTCTATGCAAAGAGCTTATCCAACTTTTGGTAGATATGACGCCTCATCAACGAGAGACTGCTATTACCAGACTTGAACTGTCCAATCTTGCTAAAAAGCCTTCCATTGCCAAGATTATTGAAGGCTGCTATCAAAGATTGATTTCAAATGCAGAAGCGAATGGCTTATCTATTAGCATCAACCCGCATTTATTGATGCCTTTTCCTACGCCAAATTATGGAAAACGTCCCGATATAGAAGAAGAAGAAAGTCTCATTTTGGCTTCAAATTTAGCTGCTGTTGTATAGCACTAATAAGATCAACCGTTGTCGGGGGTAAGATGCGCAACTCTTTCCTCTGACAGCGAGTAAGCAATACCCTCCTTTTAAAAACTTCCATTGCAAAAAATCATGTCATTTCATATCGAAAGTTGTTATCTCAAGGCGATGCGCTAATAGTAGCTCCCAGCCTGTACTGGAATATCCCTCTTGCTTGGTTTAATATCAAAACTAATACAAGCAAAGGTAAGGTCTATGTTTTTAGGAATTGATTTAGGAACTTCCAGCGTAAAAATCGTGCTGATGGACGAAAAGCAAAGCATTAAAGCAATGACCGATCAAGCTTTGCCCATTTCACGACCACATCCGCTATGGTCGGAACAAAATCCTTTGGATTGGTGGGACGCCACCGAAAAAGCCATTGCGGTATTGCGCCGCATTAGTCCCACTGATTTTTCACAAGTTAAAGCGATTGGATTGTCTGGGCAAATGCATGGCGCAGTTTTGCTCAATAAGCATCATCAACCTCTGCGGCCTGCAATTTTATGGAATGATGGCCGCAGCGCTGACGAATGCGAGATTTTATTAAATCGAATCCCTGATGCCTTGAAAATTACCGGCAATATGATCATGCCAGCCTTCACCGCTCCCAAACTTTTATGGGTTAGCCTACATGAACCGGACCTGTTTTCTCAAATTTATAAAGTTTTGCTCCCCAAAGATTACTTAAGACTGCGAATGACCGGCGTGTATGCAAGCGATATGTCAGACGCTTCCGGCACCTCTTGGTTGAATGTCGGCCAAAGAAACTGGTCCAGTGAAATGCTGGAAGCCAGTGGAATGCAACTCTCTCAAATGCCTGAATTATTTGAAGGGACTCAAGTAACCGCTCTTATCACCCCTGAACTTGCCCAAAATTGGGGATTATCACCTCAAACCCGAGTTGCCGCAGGTGGCGGAGACAACGCCGCCAGCGCCATCAGTTTAGGAGCGATAGAAACAGGCCAGTCCTTTTTGTCATTAGGTACTTCGGGAGTTTATTTCGTTGCCGATAATCAATTTCGGCCTAACCCCCGCCAAACTCTGCATACTTTTTGCCATTGCTTACCCCAACGCTGGCATCAAATGAGCGTGCATTTAAGCGCTGCAAGCTGTCTGGAATGGCTCGCCTCCGCCGTAAATCACGCCGATATTCAAGAATTAGTAGAAAAAGCCAAAGGCCATCAAGACGAGCACACCCCCCTATTTCTCCCTTATTTATCCGGCGAACGCACTCCCCATAATAATCCCCGCGCTCGTGGCGCTTTCCTCGGGTTAACCCATAACTCAGGGACAGCAGAATTAGCTCAATCCGTATTAGAAGGAGTCGCTTTTGCTTTCGCCCAGGGGCAAGAAGTCATTGACCATGCCGGAGTGAAAATTAATAGCGTATCGGTCATTGGAGGCGGGTCTCGCAACACTTATTGGGGAGAAATTTTAGCCAAAGTTTTGCAACGATCTTTAATCTACCGCCACCAAGCCGAAGTCGGCGCCGCTTACGGCGCAGCCCGGCTGGCCTGGTATACTATCTACGGCAATGAATACGAGAACGCCTTCCCTCCACCGGAAATTGAGCATATCATTGACCCCGTGGATGTTTCCCCTGCTTTAATGAAACGACAGCGCTTATTTGCCCAATGCTATAAGCCACTCTGTCCAATTTTTGACGCTTTCAACCTGGAGTAATCACCCATGCCTGAATTTTTTATTAATATACCTCACATAAAATACCAAGGGCCTGACACAGACAACCCTTTGGCCTATCGTTACTACAATCCTGAACGGATGGTACTAGGGAAAACCATGGCCGAACAATTGCGTTTTGCTGTCTGCGCTTGGCATGGTTTTTGTTGGCAAGGGAACGATGGCTTTGGCGAAAGCACCTTTCAGCGCCCTTGGCTCAAAGCCACCGACCCCCACGAGCGAGCCAAAATGCGCGTAGACGCCTTATTTGAATTTGTGAGTAAATTAAACTTATCTTTTTTCAGCTTCCATGATCGCGACATCGCACCCGAAGGGGAAAACCTAAAGAAAAGCATTCAAAATCTACAAAAAATAGCCGAACACGTAGAACAAAAAATGCAACAAACCGGCATTGGTTTACTCTGGGGTACGGCCAATTTGTTTTCTCATCCGCGCTATATGGCAGGCGCGGCAACCAATCCCAACCCTGAAGTATTTGCTTATGCCTGCGCTCAAGTCAAAGCTGCGTTGGATATCACTCATCAATTAAAAGGCGCCAATTACGTATTGTGGGGCGGTAGAGAAGGGTATGACACGTTATTAAACACGGACCTGCGCCAAGAGTCGGAACAACTGGCCAAATTTTTAAGCCTTTTGGCAGATTATAAACATAAAATAGGTTTTAAAGGATTACTGCTGATCGAACCCAAACCTTGCGAACCCACTAAACATCAGTACGATTTTGATTCCGGCCACGTATTGGCTTTTTTAAGTAAATACGGTTTGGAAAAAGAATATAAAGTGAATATTGAAGCCAACCATGCCACCCTGGCCGGTCATAGTTTCGCCGAAGAAGTAGCCTATGCCTGCGCTCATCAAATTTTCGGCTCTATCGATGCCAACCGCGGCGACCCTCAATTAGGATGGGACACAGATCAATTTCCCAATGAATTAGACTCTCTCGCCCATGTTCTCTATATCATTTTAAGCCACGGCGGATTCACCAGTGGCGGCTTTAATTTTGATGCCAAGCTGCGCAGACCCAGCATTGATTTAGACGATTTATTTTACGCCCACATCGGAGGCGTAGATAATATCGCTCGGGCTCTGCTCATTGCAGCAAATATGATTGAAACGGGTTTATTTCGATCTTATGTAGAAAAACGCTACCAAGGATGGCGTCAAGGTTTAGGGGATGATATTTTAAAGGACAAATATAATTTCTCCCAGCTAAGCAAATACGCACTCGATCATGATTTAAATCCACAACCGGTTTCAGGTCAGCAGGAGCTATTGGAAAATTATTTTAACCGATATTTAAAATAAGAAACTTTATGAACAAAAAAATATTAATATTATGTTCCGGAGGCGATGCGCCAGGAATGAATGCCGTCATTCGCGCCGTTACTCGTTGCGCTATTGCCAAAGGGATCGACGTGTTAGGAGCAGAAGGCGGATATGGCGGATTAGTCAATGAGGCCATCATTCCTCTCACCCAAAAATCAGTAGCAAATTGTTTACAACGCGGTGGGACTTTTTTAAAAACGGGCCGCTTTCCTCAATTTCACGAAAAAACAGTGAGGGACAAATGCCGTCAAATTTTGCATAAACACGGTATTAATGCGCTGATTGTGTTAGGCGGGAACGGCAGCTTTCAAGGCGCAACCCTATTAAGCTCGGAAGAGCCTACCCAATTACAAGTCATCGGAGTTCCTTGCACCATAGACAATGATATCCCTGGCACTGACTATTGCATAGGATTTGATACTGCTCGTAATACCGCATTGGCAGCAATTGACAAAATACGCGACACCGCATTTAGCACTGATCGCAACTTCCTTATTGAAGTGATGGGCCGCGCCTCCGGATTTTTAGCGGTAGACGTGGGAATTGCTGGCGGTGCTGAAATGATGTTGCTGCCAGAATACCCAATCAGTACCGATGCGTTAATTGATAAAATCCAACAAAGTCAGCGCCATAAAATGGCTTCAATCATTGTGGTGGCCGAAGGCGGACGCACGGGACATAGCGTTGAATTGGCTGAAGAAATCAAAATCAAAACAGGCATTTTGTACACCGTTTGTATACTGGGTCATACCCAACGCGGCGGCTCTCCCACCGTGTTAGACCGTAAAATTGCCGCTTTGATGGGGGCTAAAGCCGTTGATGCAATCCTAGAAGGCGTCTCTCATAAAATGACGGCTTTAACCGGAAATGAAATCACTTTATCGTCCTTCCCTTCTCGCGAGCACAGCACCGAATTTTTTTCCAACCAAACACTGCTGGACTTAAACAACATTCTCTGCAATGTTTCATAACCATGGGAAAAACTTATTTTATCTCGGACTTACATCTGCAAGCTCAGCATCCGGAAATTACCCATATTTTTTTTAATTTTTTGTCCAAGCTTACTCAAGAAGCAGATGCATTGTACATTTTGGGCGATTTATTCGAAGCCTGGATCGGAGATGATGATTTATCTTCCTTTAATTTACCTATTTTGCAAGTTTTAAAGCAGGCCACCCAAAGTGGACTTCCTATTTTTTTTATCCGCGGTAACCGTGATTTTTTAATTGGTCAGAAATTTGCTGAAATGACAGGGGTGCAAATCTTAAAAGACCCTAGCATTATTTATTTATACGGCGTTCGTACTCTATTGATGCACGGCGATAGCCTTTGCACTTTTGACGTTAAACATCAAAAGATGCGTAAAATTATGCATAACCGGATTTTTCAACGATTAGCTTTGTTGATCCCCTTAAGTTTACGGCGCAAAATCGGCGGTTTTTGGCGCAAAAAAAGCCGAAGCCATATCTCTGAGGCGTATAGCTACATGATGGACGTGAATCCCCACACTGTGCAGGAAGTCATACAAAAATTCCAGACCCCCTTATTAATTCATGGTCATACCCACCGCCCTGGAATTCATCCTCTCCCTCAAGTAGAAAGAATCGTTCTAGGCGCTTGGCACACACATGGCCACGCTTTAATGGTGGACCGAGAGCATCACAAAGAATTCATACAATTTTCAGTCAAACCAAATTGCTCAGAATTACTGAAACATACTTCTAACGGCTATCCTTAAGAGCAAAAAAATGTTACAATACAGCATAAAGAATGGGAGAGGTGCCCGAGTGGCTGAAGGGGCTCGCCTGGAAAGCGGGTGTGCGTCCAAAAGACGTACCGAGGGTTCGAATCCCTCTCTCTCCGAAGGTTAATGGCCATAGCGGTCCCTTCGCGACAAGACCTTGTGAACCCCGCCAGGCCCGGAAGGGAGCAACGGTAACAAATCAGCTTGGGCGCCGGGGTGTGGCTGCTGTGGCCATTATTTTATTCGAGAAGTCTATTGAAAAACCAAAAATATCAAGTACTTGCACGAAAATACCGTCCCCACTGCTTCAATGACGTGGTCGGTCAGACTCACGTAGTGCGGGCGCTTTCTAACGCACTCGCACAACAGTATCTCCATCACGCTTACCTTTTTACCGGCACCAGAGGGGTAGGTAAAACTACCATTGCCCGTATTTTCGCCAAATGCTTAAACTGCGAAGCCGAAATCAATGCTCAAGCTTGTGGAAAATGCCAAGCATGTCAAGAAATCGATAGCGGGCGCTTTGCAGACCTGATAGAGGTTGATGCCGCTTCCCGCACCAAAGTGGAAGACACCCGCGATTTACTGGACAACGTTCAATATGCCCCGGCCAAAGGCCGCTTTAAAATCTATTTGATTGATGAAGTACACATGCTCTCCGGCCATAGTTTTAATGCTTTACTTAAAACTTTAGAAGAGCCTCCTCCGCATGTTAAGTTTTTGTTAGCCACCACCGATCCGCAGCGCTTACCGGCCACGATATTATCTCGTTGTTTACAATTTCATTTATTGGCCATGCCAGCGGAACAAATCAGCGGTCATTGTCAACGCCTCTTAGATCAAGAAAATATAGAATATGAAAACAGCGCCCTGGCGCTCTTAGCGAAAGCCGCCAACGGTAGCATGCGTGATGCGTTAAGTTTATTAGACCAAAGCATTGCTTTTGGCAATGGCAAGGTTCTGAGCGAAGACGTGAAAAATATGCTAGGCGCCATCGATCAAAAGGTCCTCCACCAAATTTTACACGCTTTAGCAGAAAAAAATGCCGGTGCAATTCTAGCTTTAGCAGCCAAGCTCGCCGAACAAGGCGCTGATTTTAGCCAAGCCTTAGCGGATTTATTGTCATTATTGCATCAAATCGCCATCTTCCAAGCTGTCCCCAATGCACCTCTTTCCATAGAAGAAGAACACCTCCTGTATTTTGCCAAAAAAATATCACGGGAAGACGTTCAACTTTTTTATCAAATTGGTTTAATAGGTCAGCGGGATCTGCCTTGGGCTCCTACCCCACGCAGCGGCTTTGAGATGACATTATTGCGTATGCTGGCCTTTATCCCTCATGACGCTGTTGTCGCATCTTCCCCGGCCCATGCTACTCCGCCAATAAAACCAGCAGAAAAGCCTAAAACAGATACCCCGTGGAATGATTTAGTCAAACAACTTCAACTCGATGGCGTTACCAAAATTTTGGCAGAAAACTGTGCTTTACATGAGTTCAACTCTACCCAATTAAAATTACGTCTACATGCTAAGCAAAAACCTTTATTAAACCCAAAACACATTGAACGTATCCGAGAAGCAGTCAGCAAATATTACAACCGCGATATCGCCTTAGAAATCACGATTGATACTCAAGTTCAAGACACGCCGGCGCAAATTGCCCAACGTCAACACGAATCACAACAGCAAGCAGCCGAACAGGCTATTTTAAGCGACCCTGTTGTGCAGCACATGATACAAAATTTTGATGCAACACTTATCAAAGATAGTATTCATGTGAAAAAAGACCATTTTTCTACAACCAACAAAGGGGAAAAACCATGAAAAATCTAAATGCACCTATGACTCGTGATGGAATGCCTAGCATGGATGAAGATTCACTTTTGGCCGAAATAAGAAATAGTATCACAGCAATGCAGCAGCAAATGCAAGATACTTATGCCCGCCTTGGCGAAACCAAAGTGAGCGGAAAGTCACGCGATGGATTCGTCGAAATCATCATGACCGCAACTTATCAATTTGATGATATTAATATTAACCCTCGCGCATTGGGCGATGCTAACGGGAAATACAGCCTCAATGATTTTAAAGAACGCATCAAAGAGGCTTGGAGAGATTTAAGCGAAAGAATCCAGAAGACCACTCAAAGCAAAACAGTGGAGTTGTTGCAAAAGATGAATATCCCTGACGATATCAAAAACCTTGCCATGGAAGAAGAAGGCGGTCGCTAATTGATCCATGTTAAGCCCCTTAACTAAGCGTCTCGTGGAAACTCTGCAAAGCCTTCCCGGTATAGGCCCTAAAACCGCACAAAGACTGGCCTTCCAATTGTTAACCCCTAACGGGCGTGAAAAAGGATTGGTCTTAGCAGGGGCCTTGCAACAGGCTTTGCAAAATGTCCGCGAGTGCCGGCGCTGCCGTCTATATACAGAAAATAGTTTATGCCATATTTGCCAAGATCCGAACCGGGATCAAGCTTTGTTATGCGTGGTGGAAAGCCCGATGGACGTGATGGCAATAGAACAAACCGCAGGCTATTGCGGGCTTTATTACATACTCCAAGGGCATTTGTCACCGTTGGATGGCATTGGCCCGCAAGAAATTGGCATACCGCTATTGCTGGAACGCTTGCGCAGCGAACCCATCAATGAATTGATTTTGGCCACCAATCCTACCATGGAAGGCAAAGCAACCGCCCATTATATTGCGGGGCATATTGATACCCATCGCATTGCTTGCACTCGCATCGCGCATGGTGTACCTTTTGGGGGCGAGCTGGAGTATCTGGATGGCGGAACATTGCGCCATGCTCTGCACTCTCGCACACCCGTTGAGATCTAAAATTATGTTTAAAGAGAGAGTTTATGCTAGGTAAATTCAATTTAGGCGCTTTAATGAAAGGCGCTCAAAAAATTCAAGAAATGATTGAAAAAAATCAAGCGGATTTGGCTAACCTAGAAGTTCAGGGCGAAGCCGGAGCCGGTTTAGTGAAAGTCACCGTCACGGGCTTGTACGCTGTGAAAGATTTGGAAATTGCGGACGAGTTACTTAAAGAACCCAAAAAAATCATGGAAGAATTAATTGCCGCTGCCGTGACTAACGCCACTCAAAAAGTAGCTAAAATTGCTCAGAGTAAAATGAGCGATATGAGCCAATTGTTTGGCGCTTTTGGGGATGAAAAATCAGAATAAGACGGAGGGCGCGATCCAGGTTTCATCTTTAAATGCAAATTGGATTGCCTCGTTTATAATTAAATAAAATTAAAAAAAGGAATTTATGCGTTCAGATGATGTAGTAATCGCTTTATCTCAATCATTTTTAGTCCCAAACCAGCCAAACCCGGCTTTACGAAGTTTTCAGCGAGTTAGAAACTTTATATATTCAATTCTAGATTGGGGACTTATTGCTGAAATATTCAAGTCAAGCACTCAACGAATTTTTTGCTTAGATGGCAGCATGGAATTTTGGGTCATTTCTTATTTAATCGGTCAATTTAAAAATGAGCAAGGCGATAGCACTGATTACCAAGCCGCAGCCACTCTGATTGCCAATTCTACCAATTTTAAAATTTGCTTTACTCTATTCCCCTTAATGTCATTCTTTACTTTGGGAGGCCCATTACTCGGAAAAATGAAAACCCCTTCTCAAGGAGAAATTAAAAGTATAGAAACTGAAGACGCGATAGAAGATGCGAAATATCAATACTCGCGCCTACCTAGGAATACTTTGTTAGTAGGCGCTCCTTTTACCCTCGCCGCCATGTCTACTGCATTTTTTTCAAATCGATTCTGGCCCTTATTAGGGAAAAGCTCTGAAGTCGTGGATTTAATCCAACAATTTCTTATTCCATTGTCTTTTACCACTCCGATAATTAGCCTACGATTCATTACCGAGGCCATTCTCTTTATGGGAAATAAAAATTCCGCCGTCATGAGCGTCTCCATGACGTGTTGGGCATTATTTGGCGTTTTTACCAGCTATTTTTTAGGGATGGGAGGAATCGGAGAATTGAGCTTTCCGGCTTTAAAAATACCCGGAGTGTTCTTAGGCTTCTTAGGACAGATGTCGATCAGTTGGCTCATATTGATGGGCGTTGTTAAAAAATCCGCGGCTTTTAAAGATTTCCATTTCCTAAAAGATTTTTTTAAATGGACGCCTGCAGATGCGCGACAAGTGCGTGAGATTATTCCGAATTCGCTTGCCTACTGGTTTGCCACCGTTGCGGAATTAACCGCGCAATTAAGTATCAACGTTATGGCTGCCAATTTAGGCGTACCCCAATTAGCAGCGCAAAATTTCGTGGCCGAAATCAACTTTTTTTTCCTGCTTTGGACGTATGCCCTCGCTCAAGTAGGACAACAATTGGTGGGGATTGCAATTGGAACTGACAATAGAAATGAAGCCGGTAAAATTGCTAAATACACATTAGGAATGAGCCTCCTCCCTGCCCCTTTCTATCTCCTATTTGCGTTAAAACCCAATCTTCTCACCAGTTTAACGCTGAGTGTTGATAATGATGTTTTGCAATACACGGATACTTTAATCCCCTACGCCTGCATAAACAGTATAATTTATACTTTTCAATACGTCATGCTGGAAGCCCTACGGCCCACGAAAAAATATTTTCGCCCACTTAGCTTTGCTATTTTAGGTCTATGGTCTGGCGTCCTGGTGTCATATTACTTATCGAAAGAACAGGATATTTATGGAATTGCACGAGGCAGTTTATTGGGAAGCGGCTTAGCAATGGCAGGGGTGGGCCGTTATTTTGTGCAACAATTTTTAATGGAGCCTCGCGATGAAAGTTATCCGCCAGCGGAAGAAGTTGAACCAGAAAGTCGAAGTGAATCCGTAACAGACTATATAGATAATCCTGCGCCGCCACAGGCCCGAGCATCATCCAATCATCATGGTTGTTTTGGGTGTTTAAACCGATTATATAATAGGCTCTTTGCATCAAAAAAGCCGGATTTAACAGAAAGCCGCGCTGACCTTCAGACTTCCCGCAGGTATTCCAGCCAATAAAATCCACCGCAAATCAAAGTCTTTAAATAGATAGTACTCTATTTAAAGACTTGAACAGATTCTAAGCCTGCCTAGGCCATACGCGCAGCACGGCATCCACCAAAGTCGCGAGGGGGATAGCAAAAAACACCCCCCAAAATCCCCAAATTCCACCGAAGATTAAAACCGCCAATATAATCACAATGGGATGCAAATCCATGGTTTGAGCAAATAACAAAGGAAATAAAATATTGCCATCAAAGGTCAGCATTGCCACAAAGAAAATCATCAGCGACCAAAAATGAGCGGTCAAACCCCATTGGACTAACGCCAAAATTACGATGGGAATGGTCACGATCACCGCACCGATATACGGGACAATGACAGACAATCCTACCATTGCCCCTAATAAAATCGCATTCTGTAGGCCAAACAAAGAAAAAGCAATGGTGGAGGTAATCCCCACGATAAACACTTCAATCACTCGACCTTTAACATAATTGCCGATTTTTCCATAAACTTCTTGTGAAACTCGCTTCACCAAAGTATGACGGCGCGGCAAAAAACGCTTTAACCAAGTTAAAATAATCCGACTATCTTTTAGCAAGAAAAAGACCAATAAGGGTACCAATACTAAATACAAAATCAACTCCGCCATATTGGGAATCGCAGCCCAGGAAATTCGGATAATCGTTTGCCCCAATTTGGGTGATTGCTCACGTAAATAAACTAAAATATTTTGCAAATCGGTTTGGGATACCAGCCAAGTATGCTTTTGTAAAAAATGACTAAACCACGTTTGAACTGTCACAAATGTGCTGGGCAATTGGTCCATTAAATTAATGAATTGCCGCCAAATTAATGGCACTACATAAAAAACGGCGTAGATAAATAAACCTAAAAACACGATGTATACCGACCAAACTGCGAATAAACGTGGACATCCAGCCTTTATCAACCATTTCACGGGAGTATTGAGCAAATAAGCAATAATAACGCTAACTAAAACCGGTATTAGAATATTTCCGAAAAATTCCAGCAACAACAACGTAATCACTAATGTCAAAAATAAATTAATCACTTCCGGATCGGCAAAGGTGCGTTCGAACCATTGGACAATGGTTTGATAAAGTGGATTGTTGCTGCGCATGATTTTTATAATTCCGTTTTCAGTAAAGAGATCATGGAAATCGCTGTATCGGCTGCTTCACGGCCTTTATGACCTTGCACGCCCCCCACCCGGTCTAGCGCTTGTTGATAATTTTCGGTAGTTAACACGCCAAAGATAACCGGTATATGAAAATCAAGCGCTACTCTTTGGCAGCCGTAACTGGCTTGTTGACAAACAAACTCATAATGCCCTGTCTCACCCCGAATTACCGCCCCCAAACAAATCACGGCATCAAATTTTCCGCTTTTCGCACAATGTTGCGCCGCTAAAGGGAGTTCTACTGCGCCTGCAACCCAGCATACTTGCACGTTCTGGTTCGCCACGTCTAATTCTCGCAAACGTTCTAACGTGCCTTGCAGTAATTTTTCCGTAATTGAAGAATTAAAACGACTGACACAAATGGCTATATTCATAATGCTCCTCGTTTATACGCTACTTAACAAATGACCTAATTTTTCGCGTTTGGTTTGTAAATAGTTCCGATTTTCAGGAGTTGGCGGTGTTTCTAAAGGGATACGCTCACATACGTTAATTCCATATTTTTCCAGTTCTATCACTTTTTGAGGGTTATTCGTGAGTAGTTGCACTTGGGTAATGTCTAATGCACGCAACATTTGCGCAGCAATGGCATAATTACGCGAATCCGCCGGAAAACCCAAACGGTAATTGGCTTCAACGGTATCCAAACCTTGATCTTGTAAAGCATAAGCGCGTATTTTATTCATCAAGCCTATCCCTCGCCCTTCTTGATGTAGATAGAGTAACACACCACCCTGTTGAGCGATAAGAGACATGGCCGCATTTAATTGCTTACCACAATCACAACGTAGCGATCCCAACACATCTCCAGTAAAGCATTGCGAATGCATTCGCACTAAGCCAGGTTGTGAGGGAGAAATAGGCGGCTTAATGATCGCAATAGACGCTTCTTCCTTAAAAAAATGCTGAAAGCTTTGTATTTCCAAGTTACCCCACTCGGCGCTGGGTAATAAAGCTTTATCTTTGAGTGTCACTAAAGACTCATGCCGTAAACGGTAATCGATTAAATCGTCTATGCTGACCATATTGATATGATGTTGGCGGGCAAAATCACGTAAATTTTCTAAACGCGCCATGCTACCATCGGCATTCATCACTTCACAAATGACCGCCGCCGGCCTTAAACCGGCCAAACGCATCAAATCTACACTGCCTTCGGTATGGCCAGCCCTTACCAATACCCCACCATTTCGGGCTTTTAGTGGAAAAACATGACCTGGCATCACAATATCTTGCGGGCCGCTGTTGGGGTTTACAGCCGTTTGGATAGTCAGAGCCCGGTCTTGTGCAGAAACACCGGTAGTCACTCCCTTCACTGCCTCTATGGATACGCCAAATGGGGTTTGTTGTTTGGAATTATTGTAAGGCGTCATCATGGGGATTTGTAAGCGGGCAAAATCCTCTTCGGCCATAGCCAAACAAATAATGCCGCTGGCGTTTTGACATAAAAAATTAATGGATTGGGCATTAACAAATTCAGCAGAAATAACCAAATCGCCTTCGTTTTCACGGCTTTCGCTGTCTACCAAAATAACCATGCGTCCTTGACGCAAATCGTTTAAGGCAGTTTCAACTGAGGTTAAAAAATAAGAATGGTCCATACAAACTCCCGGCTTTTTTCAATTTCAAAACGAGGGAGAAAGCGGGCTAACCATGATGATGATTCATGGCTACCAAATGAAGAAAAAATGCCTTCTCCCATCCGGACTATACCGTCGGCTCTGGCTTTAACAGATCTGCTGACCCTCATCTCTGAGGCGCTCGCGGGCTTGTAAACTACAGTTTATCAACCGCCGGTTAGGAATTTCACCCTACCCTGAAGGCTTAAAATAAGTAGAAATTGTATCAAAATAAACAAAATTTTTCAATGGTAAAAATTTGTTCTATCTTCTAATCATCAACAATATCAATCGCATTCAAAAGGAATAAAGGTATGAAAAATACAAAAAAAATTAAAATTCTCGTTTATAGTCTATTAAGTTTAATCACAGTCAGTGGGTTCAGTATCCCTGCTCTAGCTGGAAATGTAGAAAAGTCCGGTGTGTTAAACTCCAATTCATCCGCTTGCACCATTGCAGGGAACGCCAATGCTTTTAATAAATCTTATAGCTGTTCTAACTGCAAACACTATAGCAAAGAAGGCCCCAATACCTGGGTTATCGCCTGCCAATTTGATAACGTAGTGATTCCTAAGGATAGCTCTATACAGTTATATGAGCCTCGAAGACAGACCATCCCGTATTGTTTCTATGGAAAGCATCACGCCAATTATTCGGAATCCATATCTGAAGTAGAAAGCAATGATAACGGGGTTAGAATGGGAAAAATTTTACTCAATTGCTCCGGTGGGAAGGATTAGTGATGAACGCAACGGCGTCTTCACCGGCTACAGACCAATGAATTTTATTACTAGCAAGAGACCAGGTAAAATCTGCTGTAAATGCCGGGGTGGCCCCTAACCCTAAAATTTGGGGAGCGATATAAACATAAATATATTGGGCGAGTGATTGATTCACCCAGCTTTGAAAACAGCGTCCACCGGCTTCAACCCATAAATCGTGACAGCCATCTAGACCGATTTGTGTTAGCACGGCTTTTAAATCCAGTCCCCCTTCGCTCTCACCTACTTCAATACAACGCACTTTTCTAGACTCTAGAGTCCCGCGTTTTTCAGCAGAGGCGTGCGGGCCATGAAAAATCGTTAACGAACGAGAAGTGGCAAACACTTGAGCTTGATGCGGCATGCGTAAATGTGAATCCAAAATATAAAGCGGCTTGGCAATGATTTCATTATCAATACGCGCATTGAGCCGGGGATCATCCAGTAAAATGGTTTGGATGCTAGTGAGTATTGCATCGCTTTGAGCGCGTAGTTGATGGGTGAGTTTTTGGCATTCTTCGCCGGTGATTTTAACCGGCCTCCCCTTTTGACCGGCTATTTTTCCATCTAACGTGATGGCTAGTTTTAAAGTGACCCAGGGTTGACCAGTTTGCAGCCAATGGCGATAGCTTTGATAAAAACTTTCGATTTCCGGGCTAATAACATGAGTGCATGGGATTCCAGCGGCTCGCAATACTTCAGCGCCATTACCGTTAACTCTTAAATTCGGGTCCTTCATGCCAAAAAATACCTCACGCACCCCACTCTGTATAATTAAATCGGTGCATGGCGGGGTACGGCCATAATGAGAACAGGGTTCTAAAGTCACATACAAATCGGCTCCTTGAGCCGCTTTTCCTACCGCTTGGATCGCAGCAGGCTCCGCATGAGGAAGGCCACAAGCCCAATGGCAAGCTTGGGCAATCACTTGGCCGTCTTTCACAAGTAAGGCCCCCACTGAAGGATTAGGCGAACAAAACCCTCGCCGGAGTTGGGCTTGTCGCAAGGCTTGTTTCAGAAAGAGTACGTGGGTTTGCCAAGTCATCTGTGCTATAGTCCACTAAATGAATAAGAATACATATCAATTAATCTATCAGCATGGTGCAGATAAAATTTTAACACAACTTCAAGCTTATGTTTCACCCCGGCGCCAACAACGCATAATTGAAATATTGAATAATCGGCTGCAAAGTATACAAATTGCGTTAGAAATGCCAGCAGACATCCACAATGCCTATGCAGTAATTCGCAGCAGCGAAATTTTTGGCTTGACTAAGGTGCATATCATTACTCCCGAGAAAAATTTGGCCCCCACTTCTATTCGTCCCATCAGCAAAGGAGCCATGGATTGGGTGGAAATTATTTACTATCAAAATATCGAACAATTTTTACAAGCCATGCAGGCTCAGAATATCCGTCTGGCAGGGGCCAGTTTGCGGGCCGAGCATAATTTGAATTCCATTCCATTAGAGGGTCCGGTATGCTTGGTATTAGGAAGCGAATGCAAAGGTCTGTCGATAACTGCGGAACAGGCTTGTGATTGGCGTTTTAAAATTCCAATGTTTGGAATGACCGAGAGTTATAATCTCTCCGTGGCCGCCGCCATTAGTTTGTATGAAACCACTGGCCGCAAAAGACTTTTGCTCAACCAATGTGGGGATTTAGATGCCCAGGAATGGCGACATCTTCAAGCTTGCTATTACTTGAATAGTGTCAATCCCCGCCTGGTTAATGCCCTGTTTCATGAGAAGACACAGAATGATTGAGCAGCTGTGGGTCGTCACTAAAAACGCTTTCCACGCCCCAATCAAATAGCTGCCGGGCCCGTAAAGGATCATTGACCGTATAGGCCGCTACGTGTAATTTGAGTTCCTTAAGCTGCTGCAACCATCGATCCGAAAGATATTGATGATCTAGATGCACAGCGACACACTGAGTATCTTTGACTAATTTTTTCCAGGAACCTCGGTCATCGCGCATAATATAAGCCAAGTCCCAACCTAATTGAGTTGCAGCCAAAACTTTTAAACACGCTGGCACTTCACTTGATAAAATGGGTTTGGGAAGCTCGCCATGCCAATGACGGGATAATGAAACCGTCACTAAATCGGCCAAACGTCTGGCATCCAACCTACCGGCTTTTAAATCTAAAATAATTCCCATTTTTAATTCAGCAGCGCATTGCAGCCACTGATCTAAAGTTGGAATTTGCTCTCCCGCATATTGAGGGCTAAACCAGCTGCCGGCATCCAAGTCCGCGATCACGGCATACGGAGTCTTACGAACCAAGCCCCGGCCATTGGTACAGCGTTCAAAATTGGGATCATGGAAAACGACAACCTCTCCATCTAAAGTAAGACGTACATCCGCTTCAACCCACGTGCTGCCTAATTCATGGGCTTTGCGCAATGCGGCTAAGGTATTTTCCGGAGCAATGGCAGACGCTCCCCGGTGAGCGATTACAGGGCTGACAAGCCAGTTGTTCTTTTCTTTCATAGCGGCCTTTATATCATACCTATATTCAATGTAGAATAGCCCCATGAAAAATTCAACGGCCCACGATTACCGTTACGAAAGCCTTCATCGTTATGCTAGGCAATTAGGGTATGGGACAATTCATCAACGGATTGACAAAAAAACCGGGTTAAACGCCATTATCGCCGTACATGACACGACTTTAGGACCTGCATTAGGAGGTTGCCGTTTATATTCGTACCCCTCTATCAGTTTTGCTATTAAAGACGTGCTAAGATTGGGGCAGATGATGACACTAAAATCCGCTTTCCATGACGTTCCTCATGGCGGCGCTAAAGCGGTTTTGCTAAAACCCAAGTATATGGCTAACCGCAAAGATTATTTTAGTGCGTTTGGAGACTTTGTCCATGAATTGCAGGGTAAATATATAACGGCGGTTGACGTTGGCACTTCCACCGAGGACATGGACATTATTGCCGAAAGAACTCCCTATGTTATTGGGGCATCTCGCTTCCATCAACATGAACGCGATCCCTCTCCTTCCACAGCCCGAGGAGTTTTGCTTGGTATTGAAGCGGCGGTCCAATTTCATTTAAATAAAGCAGACCTTCAAGGCGTGCACGTGGTGATACAAGGGATAGGACACGTGGGCTATCATTTAGCTAAAATGCTGCATCAACGCGGCGCCCGTTTAACATTAAGTGATATTAAGCAAGACGATTTACACATTTTAGCTAAAGAATTGGACGCCAATGTGGCCTCTCCCGATGCCGTGTATGAAGTCCCTTGCGATGTATTTTCACCATGCGCAATGGGTGGCGTCATTAATGCCAAAACCTTTCCGCTTTTTAAGACTCAAATTATTGCCGGATCAGCTAATAACCAATTGGCCCATCATCAATTTGGAAGCTTACTCCATAAAAAAGGAATTTTATATGCGCCTGATTTTGTGATCAATGCGGGAGGCTTAATCAGTGCGGCAATGGATTACACTTATCGTGATCCACTGGTTGGTGATGAGCTCATTACGAAAATGTATTCGCACATGCTCAATCTTTATGAACGTTCCCGATATGAACAAGTATCCACATTGAAAATGGCTGAAACCATTGCCATGGAAAAATTACTGCGGAGATAAATTCATGATTATTTTTAACTTGCCCGATTTAGGTGAAGGTTTGCCTGACGCTATTATTCGAGAATGGTATGTAAAGCCGGGAGATACCGTGACAGCTGACCAAGCTTTGGCGTCCATGGAAACCGCCAAGGCTTTAGTCGATGTGCCCTCACCGCATTCGGGGACTATTGAAAAATTATTTGGTCAGCCTGGCGACACCATTGAGACTGGTCAACCCTTAATCGGTTTTGTGGGGGAAGGAGAAGAGACACAACAAAGTACTCACCATTCTCAAAAATTTTCATCGGAGGTTGGCATCAAAGCCACTCCAGCAGTGCGCGCTCTGGCCAAAAAACTCGGTGTGGACCTAGCCAATATTGTCCCTCAAGGAGAGCGCATCACTTTGGCCGAAGTGGAGCAAGCGGCCCAAAAAAATGCCGTCACCGGTGATATGGAAACTTTATCGCCAATGCGGCGCGCCATGGCTCTGAGCATGGCGGATTCTCATCGCCGGGTAACGCCAATCACGCTAAGTGACGATGCGGATATTTTTGCCTGGAATACCGGTCAGGACATTACTCTCCGGTTAGTACACGCTATTTGCGCTGCCTGTTCAGCCGTGCCCATGTTAAATGCCAGTTTTGATGATGAAAAATTAGCTTATCGGTTAAACCCCCAAATCAACTTGGGAATTGCCGTAGACACGGCTCACGGCCTTTACGTTCCTGTCATTAAAAATGTAGCTGCGCTTTCCGATGAGCAATTGCGCCAACAAATTGACTTGTTTAAAAAGCAAGCGCAAGAGAAAAGCATTCCCCAAGCGGACCTGCATGGATCGACTATCACGCTGTCGAATTATGGCGCTTTTGCTGGACGCTATGGCAATCCTATCATTGTACCGCCGATGGTGGCTATCGTGGGTGTAGGCAAAGCCCGTGATGAAGTAGTGGCCTACGAAGGTAAACCCGCAGTGCACCGTGTGATCCCTATATCAGTCACGATAGATCATCGTATCATCACCGGCGGTGAAGCCGCTCGTTTCCTCAAAGCGATATTGGATGATTTAGCCAGACCCTAGTTCGCGATCAGCGATTGACGGCGAATCCCTCCTTGGTTTATGGTCTGCGCATCGGCAAAGAAATTTTTTTTAAATATTTATGAGCAAAGTAGAAAATAAAAATATAAATGAAACTAATGAATTAAAATTATTTAGATAAAATTGCAGAAATTAGTCAATATTATAATAAAAGAAATATTGATAATATTCCAACTCTTATTAAAGAGGCTGTCAACTTACATTACAAAACGATTAAAGAATTTTATAAAAATGATAACGCAGATCGAGTGATACAGGCTATTGAGGGGAATGCGGTAGCCTTGCATACCCTAGATCTGGATATTAATTTTTTACCTGAAAAACATTTAGATTTTTTTTGTAGATCACTCTTCTATTGCAAAACATTTCGTAAAGTTAGAGATTTGATAGCTTGTGATCCAAAGAATCCTATAGACAGGACGAAAATTTATAGAGCAGATAGGGGTATGGTAGAAGAGAGAACCATTGCAAAAGTCAGAGGCGCCCTAAAAAATACTCCTTATTAGCAATAATTTATACAATCCTGATTATCATACATATATATTAGACTTATTTCCTCGTTTTGTTAAGGCGATTCCAGATTTGTGCATTGCTATGATTACCGACATGATTAATCTCTGTAACGATATCCCTACAGTGATTAATATTGTATACAATACTAATTCCGAATGTTTATTGGAAACTTTGCAGAATAGCAATTTCAACATATATAATGGTTATCCTTTTCTGGAATCTAAAGATTTCTACAAATTAGACCTTCCTACATTTTCCTATACACCTTCTAAAGCTTGTAATCAAATAATAGCTACAGCTCAAGATCGCATAATGATTTTGGCAGAAGACGCCAAGGTTTTAATAAAAGATGAAAAAGTGATAAAATTTTTAAAACGGCCAACTCATTCATTTACTCCATCTCTTTTTAGAAAATTGATGCCAAAACAATATATAAAACTCTGCCAGCAGAAGGCGTCAAACTCTGAAATCGATGTTACACTCCCCATTATTTCAAAGTAAAACCTATCGCTTCTCGTTAATGCTAAATTGTGGTATGATATTTTCTGGTTTATAAAGCCGAGATGGTGAAATTGGTAGACACGCAAGTTTCAGGTACTTGTGGGGAAACCCGTGGAGGTTCAAGTCCTCTTCTCGGCAAAAAAGATAGCTATTTTCAGATTCTGTAGGCGCAAATTGACCTGTCGAGCATAGTATTTTTTCCTCTTTCATCCCGAGCAATAAGAACCTGTTTAAAGTCTTTTAAATAGAGCATCGCATATTATCAATTTATTCACCTCTCCCCTTGTGGGAGAGGTAAGAAGAATATCATCATTTAAAGGACTTTGAATAGGCTCTAAAAAATTAAATGATGGGTTGCCTTGTGATAATTTGATCGCGTTTTGGGCCTGTCGATAAGAGCTTTACGGGGACTTCCATTAGCTTTTCCAGACGGGTTATATAGTCTTTAGCCGCAGAAGGGAGTTGGTTAAACTCAGTCACCCCGTAAGTGGGGCTAAGCCATCCGGGCAGCTCCTCATAAACCGGTTCGCATTTCGATAGAACGTGGGGATCAGCAGGCGCTAAATTCAATAAATTTCCGCGATAGCGATAGGCAGTGCAGACCTTAATCGTTTCGATTTCATCCAATATGTCCAATTTAGTCAACACCATGCCAGTAAAGCTATTCGCCATTACCACTTGACGCATCAACGCCGCATCAAACCAGCCACAACGCCTCCGCCGGCCAGTCACAGACCCAAATTCATGCCCGCGTTGAGCAATATGTTCGCCTATCGCTTCAGTTAATTCAGTGGGAAAAGGTCCTGCCCCGACTCGGGTCACGTATGCCTTGGCCACCCCTAAAACTTCGTCGAAATAACAAGGGCCGAAGCCTGTTCCAGTGGCGGCAGCTCCCGCGGTGGTGTTGGATGAAGTGACAAAAGGGTAAGTCCCTAAATCAATATCTAACAAAGCCCCTTGCGCTCCCTCAAAAATAATATTTTCTCCACGATGATGTAAATCGTAAAGAAGTGGACGGATGTCCGTGATCATAGGTAAAATTTTAGGGGCCAGATGCAGTAAATCTTCTAAAACTCGCTCCGCAGCGATTGCAGTTTGCCCATAATAATTGGTCAGAATAAAATTATGATATTGAGCTAAGTGAGATAATTTTTCCGCTAATTGCTCAGGGTACAAGAGATCGATCACCCGCAAACCGCGTCTGGCTACTTTATCTTCATACGCAGGACCAATGCCTCGCCGAGTAGTGCCAATTGCCGCAGTCCCGGATTCCCGAGCTTGATCTAAAGCCACATGATAAGGC
Organism: uncultured bacterium; assembly: GCA_965651935.1. Taxonomy (GTDB): domain Bacteria; phylum Pseudomonadota; class Gammaproteobacteria; order Coxiellales; family Coxiellaceae; genus JAFEDN01. Next base: position 46,234 of record CBFGTC010000002.1, on the reverse strand, counting down.
AATAATAAACTGCAAGACGAGCTGATCTTGAGGCGGTCAAGGACTGGGATGCCCTTTTGCTCTAAATCTGTCATTTCTTCCACAAAAGCTTGCGGAGAGAAAACCACGCCATTACCCAAAATGCAGAGCACATTGTCTCGCATAATCCCTGAAGGGACTAAACGTAACACTATTTTTTTGCCCTCAGCATCGTACAAGGTATGACCCGCATTGTGACCACCTTGAAAACGAATCACTGCCGCACTATGTCTTGTTAACAAATCAACAATTTTACCCTTGCCTTCGTCGCCCCATTGAGCGCCCATCACGATAATTTTTTTTCCCATATTTATTTTGAATCGACTTTGTTAAAGTATTTAAAAAATTGATTATCGGGTTTTATCACCATAATCGTGTGATTATTATCAAAAACTTCCCGATAAGCTTGCAAACTGCGCAAGAGCGAATAAAATTCAGGATCTTTACGGTAAGCCGCCGCATAGATATTGGCCGCCTCCTCATCCCCTTTGGCGCGCACTAAAGCAGCATTGCGGCTAGCATCGGCAATCATCTTAATGGCGCTGGCATCGGCTTCGGCGCGTATACGTTCGGCTTCTGCACTACCTGTAGAACGGTAACTCGTCGCGTCTTGTTCCCGCTTAGTGCTCATGCTTTTAAACACCGAATCCTGGACATCCGGCATTAAATCAATACTTTTGATACGTACGTCGACAATATCTAACCCTAAACCATGCGCCACTAAATTAGCGGAATCACGAAGATAACCCATCACATCTGAACGCTGATCTGCCACAACTTCTTGTAAATCGCGTTTACCAAATTCTGCCCGCAATGCGTCATTAATTTTTTGAGTTAGCAATTGCTTGGCGTTTTCCGAATATCCACCAGTGCGGGTGTAATATAAGGGCAAATCTTTAATGCGCCATTTGGCGTAATAATCCACATACAAGTATTTTTGCTCCTTAGTCAAAATGCGCGGCGATTTATCTTCCAAATCTTGCAAACGAGTATCAAAGTGACGGACTGTAACAATAAAGGGAGCCTTGAAATGCAAACCTGGCCCGTAGATATGAGCAGTCCCTTTTAAATCTTTTTCAATATTTCCCAATCGCAAAGTCAAAGCTTGTTGCCCTTGGTTGACTGCAAAAAAACACGCGCAAATCAAAATTAGACTCACTAACACAGCACCACAACTGGCTGCGAGTTTAAAGTTCATCGATTCACCCCCTCCAGCGGATAACTGGGACGTGTATTATAATTACTTTCCGAACTGGAACTTTCGTCAAGTGCAGGCAAGGCGGCACTGCTATTGGAAGGAGGAAGGGCAGACACCGGTTCTGTCATCTTCACTGCACTGCCCTGACGCAATATTTGTTCCAAAGGAAGGTATAAAACTTGGTTTCCTGCACCATCGACTAAAATATTTTTGGTATTTTTTAGAACATCAGTGACGGTATCCAAATATAAACGCTCACGAGTGACATTGGGCGCGGCTTGATAGGGGCCTAGCAAAGCTAAATATTGCGCTGTTGCACCAGTGGCCTGCGCGACAACCGCGTATCGATAGGCATCTGCTTCCTGAGTAATGCGTGATACTTCTCCTTGCGCGGTCAAAACCCGTTTTTTAGCATAAGCTTCGGCTTGATTAATATAACGCTTTTGGTCTTCAGTGGCCTTTATCACGTCATCAAAGGCAGTGGTGACGGCTTCAGGCGGCTTAGAAGATTGCAAAGTCACTTCTCTCACCTCAATTCCACTTTGGTAAGAAGATAATGTTTTTTGCAAGAGATTGGTAACCCTTTGCGCCAGCTCTTCTCGGCCAGTCGTCAAAATGGGGTCCAAATTCATCTGGCCTACCACTTGCCTTAATGAACTTGAGGCCGCTTGATGAAGGGTTTCTACGGGCGCCACAACGTTAAACAAATAATTTTTTAAATCGGCTATGCGGTATTGGACTTGAATTTTGACGTGAACAATATTGCCATCTTGAGTCAACATTTCAGATTCATAAGGAAAACTGTCTACTCTTTGGATATTAACAGTATAACGGCGATCAAATAATGACGGGATCCAATGAGGGCCCGGGCCAACCGTGCGAACATATTTACCAAAATGTAAAACCACAGCCTGCTCCGCAGGCGAGACTAAAAAAATACCCGTAATTGCCCACAACAGAGCAGCAATTAACACGCCGATAGCCACAAAGCGGCCTATTTGAGTTTTGGCGGCTTCTCCTGAAAGAGAGGGTTGATTTAATTTTCCAAAAATTCTTTTAAAAAGATGTGCTAAATCCGGCGGCCCTTCCTCATGACCACTGCGCCAAGGATCTTTTCGTTGTGTACCATTCGGGGCCATAATTCACTCCAATTACACTGGGCAATCGTTCGTTTCAGTTCAATACGCTTGCAATTACATGACGATATTTTATCAAATTATGAAGTGGCAAACAATCGCAAATAATCTCGGCGTTGAATTCGCAATTGGATACGGTATTGACCCTCTTCCATAATTTCTTCGGAAAGGACGGCGCCCATCTGGTATAATTGCGCTCTCAGTTTTGCTTGTTCCGGTTTGATAGTGACTTCACAAAACATAATTTCTCCAGGCAGAAGCTCACGCAAAGCTTCGTACAGCAACTCAATGCCAGCGCCAGTTTGAGCTGACATCCAAATTTCAATAGGACGGCCTTCCTCATCTCGTACCAGCCGGGGAGACATCCCGGCCCTGCGATCAATTTTATTAAAAACTCGCAAAGAAAGCACTTGATCTGCTCCAATTTCTTTTAATATATTTTCTACGTTGTGGATATACTGCCCATATTGAGCTTCTGAGGAATCGATGACGTGCAATAATAAATCCGCTTGCTGAGTTTCCTCTAAAGTAGCACGAAAAGCCGCAATTAGATCATGAGGCAAATCTCGAATAAACCCAACCGTATCCGCAATAATGACTGATCCCATTGGCGGAAGCTGAATTTGGCGGTGAGTGGGATCCAAAGTGGCAAATAATTGATCTGCGACGTAAACGTGCGCTTGACTTAATCGGTTGAACAAAGTCGATTTGCCTGCATTGGTATATCCAACCAGTGATACTAGCGGTATTTGGGCGCGCTGCCGGGCTTTTCTGCCTTGTTTACGCTGACCTAAGACTTTGGTTAAGCGTTTTTTAATGCCATTGATTTTGCCATCGATTAAGCGCCTATCAGTTTCCAGTTGAGTTTCACCCGGTCCACGCAAACCAATTCCGCCTTTTTGACGCTCTAAATGTGACCAGCCTCGGACTAACCTGGACCGCAGATGTTGTAATTGAGCAAGCTCAACTTGCAATTTTCCTTCAAAAGTCCTAGCGCGCTGGGCAAAAATATCCAAAATCAATTCCGTTCGATCTAAGACCCGACAATTCCACATTTTTTCTAGATTTCTCGCTTGTGCCGCAGTTAAAGGGTGATTGATGAGTACCACTTCCGCCTCAAAAGCGCTCACTTGTTGAGCAATCTCATTAGCTTTTCCCACTCCAACAAATAATTTAGGATTAATCTGGGTCAATTTACCGGTGATAACAGATAAAGTTTTTACTGCTGCTGCGTCAGCTAATGCTTGAAACTCAATAAGATCTGCCTCAAACGCTATCTGATTGAGGTCCATTTGCACCAGAATCGCACGCTCACCGCCCCGATGTCTTTCAATGAAATGTTCTGAAGATGTTTTCAAAAAAATACCTGCATGGGTGTTTAATTATGTAAATTTTTAACATTACAGTTTTTGCTTAATACAACTGAGTTGTTATAATACCAAATAAATAATTTTAGTCTCAACTTAAAGGTTTAAATATGTCAAAGGAAGATATCAAACTTACTCATAGTCAGACTTACACTCACCTAAGCTGTTTAAGTCAACTGACCTTGGCTAGTGTTGATGAAAAAAATAATTCTTTTGATCTGGAGTTAAAAACGGTCTTTAAACTAAATAAATATATTTTGGCAACATATCAAATTTATATTTTAACCGTGGATTATGCTGAAGGTTTTACAGGTCCATTGAAAGCGGCTTTCATAAAAATTTTCGCAGAACAGGCTTTGGATACCTTTGATTTATTCCAGCGATATTTCCCAAATGGTATCCGTATAATTTATTTGCCGGAAAAAAATATGAAGACGGTTCCGTATGAATTTTACACTCAAATATTTTTGCTTAATATTTATCTTTCTGCAAAGCAATATATAGTGGAAAAATTCAACAATTTATTAACTCATCCTAAAGTCAAGAAAGCCTTAACTGAGCTTGATAGGGATTGGAATTTACTTGTTTTAGCTCTAAAAAAATCATTCGAGAATTTCTCATGTGAAAAAGACGATATTAAAACAAAGATACAAAAACTAGAATGGCTTTTTCAAGATTATTTAAATTTTGTGCTGGTACGCTTGTTACCTTTGATTATGAAAGAAAACCCAGTCCCGGAACAGCATCATATTCAGGAAATATCAAAGATACTAACTTTTCAAGCAAAAAATATCAAAAAAAATGTCGATGAGAAGTTAGAAAAGGAATTATACCGCGATATTTTTGTTTTTAATTCAGATAACCAGTTTCAATTAATTGAAAAACATGTTTCACTCACTCAATCAAAATTAACTACACCTTTTGATAAAGGTTTGGAATTTTCTTTGCCAAAAGTGGCAATTTCTTCAGATTTATCTGCTAATCTATTACCTAATTTTAAGACGATTTCTCATGGGCATTACCACAAAGATTATGTCAAAATCTCGTCGGTTCATATCAGTTTTGGTTCTCCAGCTTCCAACCAAAATAATAATCTTCATGATATTAACTACCAAACTTTTTTAAATTTACAACAAATTATGCAACATATTCGCTTTAAAAAAATTCAAGCGATATTATCATTTAACAATAATTCTTTATCCATTGATGAAATTTTTACTTATAGTTTAAAAATATCCAAATATATAACTGAAAAAATACAAGATGCATGGCTACTGAAGGATAAAAATTCTATAAATCTGGTCAGTATCTTAAATAAAAATATAGACGAATATAATATACCGACAACGAAAGTTTCATCATTATACCCAACCAATCGGATCTTTTTTTTCCCTAAATTTTTTTATATCTATATTCCTGAAAGAGAAAATCCAGAATTACATTCTGTCAATAAAGCGACTATTGAAGCTTGTCGTATAGTTCAATATGCCTTAGAAGAATGTTATTTTTCACACTTACCCTTATTAGAGATGAAAAATGGAGATCCAGATTCGCTCTGGCAAAGATTTATGATAGAAATTTTTCATATTTTAAAAACGCGCGAACCGGAATCTAACTGTTTAGAAAAAATATTTATCGATGAAAATTATTTCGACTGTTGCTCTCAACTTAGCCGTGCGGCAAAAGAGTATTTAATCGCTTATAAAAATAAAACGGTAAAAACTAAATTAGATATTTTACTAAACCAGTTTAAGCTAATTGAAAATCGGTTTTTTGCTAAATTAAAAACTTGGTTCTCTACCTTATCTTCAAATTTAGCATCAATTTCAGAAATAAATTTACCTTCCACAGTAAAATTATTCAAAGTTTTACTGAATCTAAATACGCAACAATCAATATCACCCGGACTGATTCAAGCGATAATTATTTTTTTGTTACAAAAGCCTGCTTCTATCTTGCCAAGTTCCTACATGGTGGGTGGCGGTAGCGTTAGCAGTGCTGGGATTTGGCAAATTGGTGAATCTTTTTTAGAGCATTTCAAAGAAATCGACCCCCTTAAATTACTTCAAATAAAGGATGCAATGACGCTTGAACTTCCTTCAAAATTACAATTTTTTTTGCAAACCCCTTATCATACAACTATTAGCTCTAATTGGGCGCCTAAATTTACAATTAACACGAGTGACGAACTATTAGATCTTTTTAAAAGACTGAACAAGAATCCAACTGGGCTTTCTTACATTATGAGTAAAAAAAAATCAGATGAAAAAGTAATTTTAAAGTCTTTGGTTTCAACAAAAACAACTAAGATAATCGATTTAATAAGCGATAATATCAAAAAATCAGAAACATTCCGGAATGTCAGTCAGGAGTTTGATAGCTATTTCAATCCTCCCAAAAAAGAGGATAAAAATTTTCAAAAATTTGAGGATAATCGAATTTCCTTGAAAAAAACTATTTTTAGGAAAATATATGGTATTAAATCAAAAAATTTATCTTTAAATGAATGGGATAAGATGTCATTGGCATGGATGGAGCTTGTTATAAAAACGCAACCTCAGTTTGATCCTGTTTTTTTACACCACAATTTCCAATCAAAATTGTATATTTTTATAAGATTAATTGCGCCTTTTTTTCCAGAGTCACCTAATAAACCTTTATTTTTAAAAACAATCGAACACTCAGTTTTTGACGCTTTTTTGCAATTGATTTATTATATTTTTGGATATAGGATAAAATCCTTGAAAAAAAAATACCCTCCTCCTAGATTATTTTTCTTTAATAACCCTTATGATGGAATTTACCAAAGTATAATATCGATTATAGGATCACCATCACAATACATTGACTCTGTCTTTGATATTCAAATTATGAAATTTAACAGTTATATAATTTGTCCTGAATTTTTTCATAAATTTAATGAATTATTAGATGAATTAAAGAATGAATTAACTGATCCTGAGAATTTGGATTCTTTAATTTTCAATTACACTCGTTATGACAAAATCAAATCAATGTCTAAAGTAACTTTAGAAGATATTCAACAGGAAATTTTACGCATATCGCTTAAGAAAAATCCAATCAAAAAAAATCAAAGTTCAATTGAACAACTTGACGATAAACAAACTGAAGATGGGGATGAAGATGAAGAAAAAAAAGCTGCTAATATAAAAAAATACTGGGACTCAACTGAGACCAGTAAGCCTTCTGAAGCGGTTAAACAATGGATAATATTAAAAACCTGGCTTAACATATTTATAAAAAGGTTGCCAAAATCGCAATTTATTTCAGAATTTCAAAATGAAAAAATTAAATTCAACCTCATTGAATATTTAAATATTGTTAAGCAGATACTTGAAAAATTAACCGATTTTATACTTAACATTGACCACATTGAAGAATTTGATTATATGGATTTTCTAAATTTAACAGATCTGGTTTTTAAATATAAAATGTATAGTTTAAATAACACTCCGCATAATTTAGATAAAAACTCACCATTTTATGAAGACAGTTTCGATAAAGTTTACCGCACTATTGTAGCAATTTGGGAAAACGACCCCTCTTCTTTTAAATCTACATTAACATCACAAATTCCATTTTTAAAAGCTGATTTAACAAAGACAAGTGAACGTGAACTTAAAAAATCTTCTCAAAGTGCAGCAATTACCGCCCCAGGACGGTAATTGCTGTTTTTGTTAATATCTGGTTTTTGGCAGCCAATTGCTTAGAATTGATTCCAATTGACATCACTTCACACCATATTGATTTTGGTAGCTTTCAATCGCAGTGATCCATTTTCTTAGATCAGAGCGTTTCTGCATATATTCTAATACATCTGTCAAATTAATAATACTGCAAATAGGAATTTGATATTGCTGGAATACCTCTTGCAAAGCAGAATACTGACCTGCTCCCCGTTCTTGACGGTCAAAAGCAATCAAAATTCCACTCATTTTTACTGGTAAATTTTCAAATTGCGTTAAGGTGTCGCGTACAGTGGTACCGGCAGTGATGACGTCGTCAACCATAACCACTTTACCCTGCAAAGAAGCGCCGACAAACTGCCCTTTATCACCATGAGTTTTTTTTTCTTTCCTATTAAAACAATAAGGCACATCACTGCCGTACAAGGAATATAATCCCACGGCAGTGGCGCAAACTAAAGGGATACCTTTGTATGCAGGGCCAAATAAAATGTCGTATTGAAAACCACTGTTTTGAAGCGCTTCGGCGTAAAATCGACCCAATTGCGATAAGCTCGATCCGGAGTTGAACATGCCCATATTAAAAAAATAGGGACTTTGACGACCAGACTTTAGGATAAAGTCCCCAAATAGCAATGCGCCTTTTTGATATAGAAATTCAATGAAAGCTTGTTTATATTCTTGCATACGCCTCTCCAAATAATGATCAGGCCTAGTATCTATTTTTTTTTTAGAGTCTGCAATAATTCAGGCAAATAGAAATAGTATGATAAGAATAAATTTGCATTATTAGCATGCATAACAACCACTGACCGAGAAAGCGCTGGAGGGGAATGAGTACTCCCCTCTGAATGAACTATTTCGCCCCAAGAATAGGGCTACCGGTAGGCGATGGGGTATTTTTAAAATCGACAACGGGTGTGGAGGTAAGTTGAGAATCCATTAACATTCTAAAACGATTCTTTGAAATCTCTTGCACAGTTTTTTTTGTTATTTCTTTGGGCAATTCAAGTAACGATGCCAAACGTCCAGCTAAAATATTAGCTAAATTATAAGTAATCTTCGAGCCGGGATTATCGGATAAATGATACAATTCTAAATTGACAGCATTAGCAATAAGTTTAGCATCTTTATCTGACATATAATGCTCCATTAACTCATTTACCGCTTTAGGGACATTGCTTAAGAGGTTACAATTTTTAGAACCGGCATTCTTGGAAGCGTTTAAACAAGCTTTTACAAAGCCCTCCAATTGCGCTTTTCGAATCTCATTACGGGCTAAATTATCCGTTTTCTCAGTTAAATCAAATAAATCTCCGATTAAAGATCGCGGTAGTTGTAACTGAGTAACATAAGCATCATAAATATCAGTAAATTGAAAACCCGTTATTTGTCGTAAATAATCGGTTTCGGTTTTAAAATCTTGAAAAGAAGAACTTCTATCCGGGTTATGGATAAAAGTTTCGGCCTGAGTGAATCCTGAAAAACCCGTTCCTAAACAATTACCGTGATCAACTATAGCCGGAAAAACACTTTTATCATCGAATTCTACCAGCCCAGAATTACTTAAATCAATATTATTAAATAAATCCCAATGGCCTATTAATAAAGCTACGAAATAAAGTTGACCCAAAATATTCGCTTGCTCCACCGTCAAATTAAACCGGCTAATAGAAAGAGGTTTTTCATCCTTCCAATCTTGCGGTTTAGATTTCCCAGCAATGACGTTCTTGTCTGACAAAAATTCTTTAAACGCCACCACCTGTATTTCATCCTTGCATTGTTCGAATTGTTTAGGTGATTTAAAAATAGATTTAGATAATATAAAAGCTTCACCTTCGTCGTCGATGTACAAATAGTTTTCTGGAACGCAAATGGAATCTCCCATAATTGCTTTGATAATTTGCGGCGACAGCGCTTCTAAAAAAGTTCTTTCTAATAAAATATCTCTCACGTGTGCGGCGGCACGTTCAATTTCAACGCAATTATAAAAAAATTGATCTTGTTCACTTACTTCCGCTTTATCGAAAAGTGACTTTATTTCTGATTTTGAAAGATAATTTTCCGATGTTGAAGAAGTATAACGGCCAGTATATTCATCTAATACTATGCCATATTTTTTTCCAATTTTAATATTTTCCTCAAAGGCCAATAAGGTTTTTTCAGGAAAACCGGAGCCTATAATGTCAGTAATTTTACGAGGTTTTTGGCTTTTCACAAAAAAAACTGCACCAGTATCAGGATTTTCGTAACATACTTTTTGGGAGACACCTGATAATTTTTGATCTTCGCGTTTAATTATCAAAGGCAATATTATTTTAGAACCGGTCTTATCTTTCAAAACCAATTCGATTTTTTCTGGAAATTTTTTGATTTTTCTCATATTTTATGATTTTTATTTACTATTTATTTATAACTTAATTACCACTATTAGCTATTATATTTTTATATTCAAATTATAATGTTGTTATATTAAAAAAAACTTAAATTTTCCAAAATTATCAGTTATTTAATTTTACGTTTAGTACAGATCTATTTTCAAATTTTTTTCGATTCTCATGGCGGGTTAAATTTTAAAAATATAATATTTCTCCCGTCTATGATACCGACTCCCGATTTGCTAATAAGAATTTTTTAACATGCTTTGAGAAGATTTTTTTCAAACTGGTTGTATGAAGGAAACTGCTTTTCTAAAGTTAAAAATCCATTTTTCATTTTTTTTTTGAATTATCTTGTTCCGAAACTGGAATTAGCTGAAACATTAAGCAGTTTCGATACCAAGGAATTAAAAGAAAAAGTGTTTAGTTCAGCTGATTCGTTTCGTAAATCCCCTAGCGAAATTGGAATTGAGTTTGCTAAGTATAATACCAATAACCCTTATAATAAGGACAATTTGTTACCTGAAAAAAAACTGAGTATGCTATAATGAGATATGAAGATTTTTCAAGAATTTGAAATTTTTTTAAAACGCTAAAAAAATTATCTTTAAATGTAATTTATTCCATCTTAATTGATATTCAGAAAAATTATAATCGATACAAAAATAATTAGAACTTATTTATAGACTAAAAACTGGAAATTGTCTTACATTGAGCTATTAAAAATGGGTATTAAAATTCTAAAAAATATTTTTTTTAGTTAAAAACAATTATATCCGTATTTTTTACGGATATGCAAAGTAAAATAGTTTCTATAAATTAGAATAATATGTTTTCATTAAAGCAATTTTTACACCAATAAAAAATAAAAACTAACTGTTTTTATAAGTTCATAAGATGTCCATTATTATGGAAGGAAAAATTGACATGAATCAAGATCCAAATGAAAATAAAAAACTAGAAATAAAAAATCAAAAATATTTTTTAATAACGGAAAATTTATCAACTGATTGGGAATCATTTTATCAAAATTTAATTGATCATAAAGAATTTGATCCTGAAGAAGAGCTAAAATTCAGTTATGAAAGCCTCTATCAACGAGAGTTTTCTGCACTTTCATTTATAAAATGGAGCAGTGTCGAACACTTTGCTGAAAAACTACTGCAATTTGTTTTAATTACCCCAAAAGAGTTTGGAGTTACCCGTTATCAATCTCAACATAATGATATCCAATTAAATACATTAATTCAAAATGCTAATAAAACTGTAGCTAAGGAAATTAAAAATACAGATCGTTCTGAATCAAAAGCTGACAATTTTTGTTCTCGCTACATAACAGAACGCGCTATTCTTTTAAATAACGAAACGGCATTGAAAAAAGTATTCTTTGCTAGGGGATTTGTCAGTGGATTTAAAACAATATTGTTTAAAAGCATACATTATTTTGTATATGCGATGGTTATCTATCGTATCATTTCAATTTCTCGATCAAATTCAGATAGCATTAAGTTGATAGATTTATTTCAATATTTATTTTCAAACTCCTCTCAAAAAGGAATTGATACCTTTGTACGATCTTTAGCTAAAATGAATAAAATTATTTTTGGACTTATTTTAAGTTCTCCTCTGTTGGTGGGCTTTGTAAATGGACTTATTAATACTCAGGAAGTTAAAACTAATATAGATCATAGTAAATTTAAAAAAACAATTCAGGAAATTAACGAATATTTGCAAGGAACCGATAACATTTGGCGTGATTTTTTTCGAGAAGAATTACCACTAGTATCTAATAATGCTTTAAACAATAAAATTCAAAAATTAGAAAGGTTAATTTGTTGGGATGGACGTTTAATTTTAGATGATAGGAAGCATGCTTTCGAGTCAATTTACTCGCTTGCTATGACAGGTAGAAAATCCATAAAAATAACAGCTATAGAAAGTTTGGCAAAAATAGCTCATGGCATAGGGCTTAAAGATTTAGAACGTTTAAAGCCATTAGGTTGTGATCCACTCTTATTAGAATTTATTATCTATATAAAGGCAAAATCTCTATATGGTTTGGAAGTAGTAGCGAATGATCAGTGGAAACGTAAAACATTTTTTTATAAATTGAAAGCTATATTTTTACTTTGGTGGTTAGGTCAATTTTCTTCATACAGACAACACCTATTCTATCTTGCAAAATTTATAGGATTAGGATCAGAACTTATTTTTCTATCGACAATCATAAAAAGCATTAAAGATGCTATTAAGTGTACCGACAAAGATGGATATCAATTTGGCGAAGGGTATGCCGATTGGGCATCAGATTATAATGAGGAATGTTTTGGTGGTCGTATAGATTTTTTTCGTAGCATTTATGCTAATGAAAGTTTACAAGAACTATTAAATGAAATTCCTAATTATCATTTAACTGATTTAACGGCTTTAGATTTATCATATAAATATCTAACAGAGAGTGAAGCTAGTGCGATTATTCAAGCAGTTATTCGACAAGGGGCCATTATAATAACTTTGTATTTACACGATAATCCTGGATTAACGGTATCCAAAAATTTATTTACTGGAATGATACAGTTACAGAATTTATATTTAGAAAATAATCAAATCAATGATTTGCCAGATGATGTGTTTTCTTATTTGACTCAGTTAACTTATTTACGTCTGGATAATAATAATTTGAAAATTTTAAAAGATGGGACTTTCAGTTATTTAAAAAATTTACAATTATTATGGCTTGAAAGAAATCAATTAGCAAATCTGAATCCAAGTGCATTTTCTATTCTAGAAAAACTACAAACTTTAGATTTAAAAAGCAATTTTTTAAACAGTTTTGATCCAGCCATATGGTCACATTTTCCGCGACTCAACCTTTTACAACTTGCTGATAATCACATGAATACGACTACTTTAATGGAAACGTTGCCATTACTGCCCAGTTCACTCACTCGCTTAGATTTCTCGCGCAATAATATTGATGATCTTCCAGAAGATTTTTTAGACAGATTACCTGCGGGAATCAGTGTCCTAACTATTGGTGGTAATTTTGTTCCTATAACAATTGACGGTAATTTTATGATGCGTTATTTCCGCCCTACATTTACCGGCGTTGGAATTTCTGGATCAGGTATTTTAAATATCAGCTATGATGCCTTTTCTAATTTTACAGATTTAAGATTCTTAGATTTGTCATTTAATAAACTCAGTAATAACGACTTTACCAATGAAATGTTTCACAATTTAAATCAACTTGAATTGTTGCTTTTAGATAACAATTTTTTTGATAGCGTGAGTGATCAAATGTTTTTAGGTCTAAGTAAATTAAGAATATTAACCATTATTTCTAATCAGTTGAAAAATATTCATGAAATGGCGTTTTCTCATTTAAATCAACTGCAAGTATTGTACCTACATGATAATCAATTAACACACCTGGATTCAAAAATTTTTTCAACACAAGGTGAGTTACAATATCTGAATTTACGTAATAATCAATTAATTAACCTTGATTTATCTCTCTTTAAGAATTTAAAAAAGTTACAAGCGCTATGGCTAAATAATAATACACTTGGAGATACCGCTATTTCAAATATTACCTTCGAATTCCCTGATCAATTAGTTGCTTTATATCTTGCTAATAATAAAATTACCAATTTAGGTGCTGATATCTTATCGAATTTATTACCCTGTACTTACATTACCTCTTTTACTTTCGTTAACAATCTAATTAATGATTCATCATTGGTCACTACGCTTCAACTCAATACTTTGAAAAGGGTTTGTGACGATCGCCTTTGCCACGCGAACTTAGCTCCGACTGAATTATGTAAGCTTTCATCCCCTTCAACTTCTTCCTTACCTCATTTTTTTCATCCATCATTAGACATAACAAGCTTGCAATGTCTAATTATTTCTCAACATGAAAATTCCACAGATAGATTTAGTTTTTCTCAGCCATTATTCATAGGTATGTGTACATTAAGCGTTTTCAGTATCAGTATGGTTCTTTACAAAAAAAGGCATCATATTTTTGACATAGGAAGAAAAATACTTCAAAACGCATCTAATTTTTGGAAAAAAAGTAATATTAATTATCCTGCTAAAAGAACACAGTCCGGAGAAAAAGAAGTCTATACTGAATTGGATAGAAATTACTGAGTAGAAGATACTGTTTATAGCAAAATAGCATATTGCTTAATTAATCGAAGAATTTTATTATTTACTCGCAGTCTTAATGAGAAATTTAATAATACATAAATATGAGATTAAAAATGAGTAAAGATAAGTTCAAGGAACAGGATTATTCAAAAAATTATGAGTAAAATTATAACAAGTGAGAATTTAAAGTAGCTATAAAATCAATTAGTTCAAACTTCCTTATAATGCCAAGTTTTCGCTTTACATTATGAATGTGGTCTTCTGCCGTACGTGCAGAAATATTTAAAAATCTGGCGATTTCTTTCATAGAGTAACCTTTGCAAAAGAATTTAAGCACTTCAAATTCCTTTGGCGTTAGATATTTCTTAGAGTAATTTACAATGTCTAAAATGTATTTTTTTGGCTTTATACTTTCTAATATGTTTTTCTTATTTATACCTATTGTATCTACACTGATGACCCCTGTCATATCTTTTGGAATCATGATTTGTTGCGCTAAAGCCTGTTTAATCAAATCTTGAGCCTTCTCCTTAAAATACATAACGAAAATTTCTAATATATCGACATGATTAAAGTAAAAATCCATTATCCTATGATTTCCTGAAAACGTCGCAAAATCTACCAATTCCCAATAATTTTTATATTTTTTAAAAAAAGAAATACCATAATCATGATTAAAAAGGTTCCTCCCATCACGGATACGTTCTTCATTACCTTCACTAGACCACAAATGGATGCCAGAATCATACATAGTAGAGCTAATGATGAATCGTTTTTTAAAATGGTGTTCATACCAGTCTCTATCACTGACTAAAACAGCCGAAGTGTAATGAGTATCGCGATCATAAGTCACAGCATAGTCAAAATAATTAATACTGAATTTTTCAAAAAATGGCTTGCAAATTGCCTTTACATCTTCATCAGCTTTCCAACTGATGTGCTTTTTCAGTGAGTCTAAAGAATCTATGATGTACATTAATACTTTCTCTTGTATAATTTCTTCCAAATTGCGAAATTATCGTTAATTGGCAAGAATTATTTTATGTATTCCATGCATTTATTTCAATTTCAGTTAGCCCACGAAAATTGGCATGAGACGGTAGACAAAAATGATGAATTTGCCTTAGTCATTTTGTATATCAATTTCATTATATCTAACCTTTTTCCCTGATAAAAGATTTAGCAGCATCAATTAATGCAACCAAATAAACCGCTAAATTTGTTTGTGGTTAATTAGAAGGCCGTTGATCTCAATTCTTGAGTCATCCGCCGATACCATAAAATGGATAAGGCTATTTTCAACTTCTCAAACGTTGACCACTTTTTTTAGACTTTTTTCCTCCGCTTGGAGGCCATTATTTTCTATTTCTTGCAATTTCGCTGGTCTAAAAAGCGGGGGGGGGGTATTATATTTACCCTGGAGAAATTTTGAATTGCAATCTGTTAATAAGATTATATTAATATTTCAATGGTATAATTTAGTTATTTAAAAAACATACAAAAGAGCAAAATGCTATGAAAAGATTTTTTTTAAGGCAAACAGTTGATCCATTTACTCAATATATAAATAATTTGGAATCCTTCATTTTGAAATCTAAGGTGCAGGGAAATACAGATTTTACTAATCTTAACAAATATTATGAACTATTAAATGCGATCCGTTGGATGAAGGAAACTGCTGTTCCAAAGTATAAAAACCATTTTCCATTTTTTTTAAATTATCTTATTCGGAAGCTGGAATTAGTCGAACAATTAAGAAGTTTTGATAATAATGACTTAAAAAATATAGTATCTAGCTCCACTAATTCTTTTCGTAAATCTCCTAGCAGAATTAAAACTGCGTTTGACAACTATAATGATAATAATCCTTATAATGAAAGCCATTCTTTATCCAGAAGAGAAATTAATAATAAGAAAATATCAACTGAATTCATTAAATTTTACTTGGAATTAGTTTGTTATTTTAAAAAAAATGAAATAGAACCTCTAAGACTAGATGCTAATAAAAATTCTCCAGATTGTCTCAAATTAATTTGGAATCTTTACAATCAATATGATAATAATCAGATAAACATAAATAAATTTCTATCCAAAATAAAAATTTATTGTGTTCTGATTAAAACACATGATAAAATATCGAAAGATAAAGAATTTACGCCTATTTATGAAAAATTTATTGATAATATTAATCCAGCTAAAGAACTTAGTTCAGCGCCAGATGACTCCATTAACGAAACTCAAGTAGATACTTCTAAATCCATAGCCATTACCCAAACATCAGATACGAGTATTTCTTCGACTCATAGATTGTTAGATGACACCTCTTTATTGATTCCTGTACACTTGAGTGCGGAAACCGATCTAAAAGAAGTTACACCAGATTATTTCACTAATGGATCTTTAGCTGACGATCCTTTATATACAATACACTCCGACCCAGAGTCTGATCAAAAAAAATTCACAACAGATTATCTCACTAATAACCCCCCAGTTGATAATTCTTTATGCGTCACTCAAAACCCTGACACCAATACTCCTGATGAACAATCAGAAACTTCATCTTGCTCAATTAATGAATCCCCAGTTAAAACTTCTATATCCATTGCCGAAGGCTCTGATACGCCGCCTGGTACTAATAGCTCTTCAGTTGATAATCTTGTGTCCGGCGTCACTCAAACCACTAAGCAAATTCTTGATATAAATGCAGAACTAAAATTTAACATCAGCACTTCAAAAAAGGAAGAAACCGAAGAAGTTAAATCAATGAGGTATGATAATAATCTTATTAAAATAAGCAAGACTCAAATTGACGTTGAATTATCGGATCTTTCAAACCCGGCTGTGTGGTCATATCTCATCACGGCTTTATCAATACAGGAAGGTATTAAAGAAAAGCCTAAACGGATAAAGTGTGTTTATTTTCCTTCTTGTTATGTTCAAACAAATGTTGAATGTGAATATAAGTTTGACTCTGAGACACTAAACTTTCTAGACCAATTAGATATAAAACCACCAAGCGATTATAACAACACACGATTTTTCTCTAGCGATTCCAAGAAAGCAGATTCCAATGCAGAACTATTAAAAGTAGGAGGAACATTTACTTTTACCATTAAATACATAAAATCACCTTATTTTAGCCAGGGAAGCGCTCATATTTTTATTGATCATAGACAAAGCAGTCAATCAGCTTCAGGTTGGGGCACAGCAATAACCCGATTTATAGTCGATATTAGTTTGAAAAATCCACTAATCCAAGGAAATATTCTTTCAGACACCTCTTGGTCTTCTCATGTGTTCCATCTTAAAATGGGCATGGTCCCTACCAAAGAATGGGATAGCTTTCAACGCTACTTTTTGACGGAAGAAAAAACTGAAGAAGTTATCAATATACTACAAACTTTTATTGAACTTCCAGCACAAGACTGCGCTCAATTAGACCATGATGAGTTAGAACAGCTTGAATCCATTTATAGATATATCCGTTTCATTCCTCAAACTCAAAAAATCCAAATAGAAGAACTTTTTAACCAAAAGCAAATTTTTATAGATTTATTAACAAAAGGCTTCCCCTATTTAACGCATGACTTCAATAATGCAATTCTTAATGCACTAAACAAGAGCATAGGAAAATCTGCACCAAACACAGAATCTTTGTATTGTATCAACATGAAGCTATCCAAAGAAGGACTGGAGGCGTGGAAAGAAGATTTGAATGGAACTAAGAAATTTCAAAGCCTTATTTATTTCCCTCAATTAAAAATGACACCCGCTCAACAGAATAGATTACAAAACATATATGCTCAACACGAAGCCGAACTTTATAAACTGAATACCAGTCCCAAAACGCCAGGCGCTTAGCTTTTGTCTCTTGCCATATAACCGCCGCGAAATTATATGGTAAGATGTTTACTTTATGAAGATATATATTATGAAAAAAATTGTCATGAGCTTGATAAGCGCATTAGCTGTTTGGACTAGCTTTAGCTGGGCTGATAACGCCACTATCCACTCACCCAATGTGACAATTCAAACCAATTCGGTAATCATTACCCCTTCGGCATCCGAACAAGCTTTACTCGCATCATATAAACATCCTTGGTGGATCAATGTTGGCGGCGGCTTAACCACCGGCTTTAATTCGGATGATCCAGTCAATGCGGGGTTTGATGTCAGCGTAAACATCCAATCCTGGCAGTCCCATCCCGCAGTCCTCACATTTCGCTCCGCCGGCGCCGAATTTATCGGCGGTGATTACTATGACATGGGTTTATTGTATGGTTTGATTTCCCGCAATCCAAATGGTTTTATCTCAGCTTCAATCGGAGTCGGCGCGGTATTTTTCGAAAAAGATTTTTTAGGGAAAAACGATAATAAGACGGTTGCTGGCCTCCCCACCGAAATTCAAGCTTTTTGGACCCCCACACCCAACTTTGGATTAGGGTTGATTGCCTACGCCAATGCTAACCAAGAACACTCTTTTTATGGCATGGTCTTAGCATTACAATTAGCCAACCTCGTGCCAATTTAATGTTGGTAATTTTTTTGTTATGATGATGCAAGCTTTGCACAAAGGAAGGTGACCTATGAAATTTTTAAGCAGAATAATGTATCCATTAACCATCCTCGCCAGCGTTTTATTATCTGGATGCGTTTACGGACCACTTTATCCTTGGGCTCCCTGCCCAGTTAACGGACCTTCATTGGCTGGCTGCTATCCTGGCCCCTGTGCCATCTATCATCCTAATTATTTTTATCGCTGCCACAATAAAAAATGCACTACTTATTCGCCTTTTGCGCCCAACACCTGCGATCCTTTTCCTTATTACACCAGTTGTAAATACGCTTCTTGCTGTCCTGAAGCCCTTGCAGCTTACTTTTAATGCAGATGCACATGTTTCGGCTTAACTAATTTTTCAAATTCCTTATAACGCATTTTAATTAGCTCACTATGATTGCCAGCACTAAAGGCGATTTCATCCTCATATTTCATGATATCGTCAACGTAGACATCCACGTCAAATAATTCACCTACTGGTGGGATAG
The DNA here is from genome assembly GCA_965651935.1 of uncultured bacterium. GTDB lineage: Bacteria > Pseudomonadota > Gammaproteobacteria > Coxiellales > Coxiellaceae > JAFEDN01. Next base: position 27,226 of record CBFGTC010000002.1, on the reverse strand, counting down.
CGCCAGTTTCCACTCCCACAAAAATATCCTCGAACTCGTATTCATGAGCTAGCTCCACACTGCGCGCTCCTAGCTGAGCTTTTAGTGCCTTTAAGTTGACTTTATAATTCGCAGGCTCCACTAGAATACAAAGTTTTCCGTCAATTTTAACAACCACCGATTTGGCAACTTGATGTCCCGAAACATGGGCTGCCGCTGCAATTTCCTGAGCAGTATAAGCTGAAGCATGACTAATAGTTGTATATTTTACGTTATGATCACGTAGAAATTGTTTAAGATTTTGGCTTGGCATATTACTAACCTCCTGATTTTTTAATTAAAATCATGTAAATATTATAGGTCAGTCTATATAAATAATTATAGGCGATTTTGAACCAATTTGTATAATTAATAACTCATTGCAGCCCAAGGCATTTTTCAGTAAAGTGAGCATATGAATTTAAATCAAATAGAAAAAAAACTTCTCAATTACACCAATAAAGCCATAGCGGATTATAAGCTTATTGAACGCAATGATAATATTTTAGTGTGTCTGTCCGGCGGTAAAGATTCTTACACTTTGGTTTGTTTATTAGAAAAAATCCAATATATTCGCCAGGATTTTAATTTCAAGGTGTTTACCTTAGACCAATCCCAGCCCGGCTGGGATGATTCCGGTATGCGCACCTGGCTGGAAGCAAAACAATTGCCTTATGAAATTTTAAAGCGCAATACTTATGCTGTGGTGACCGCGAAAATTCCGGAGGGACAAACTTATTGTTCCCTTTGTTCGAGGCTTCGCCGGGGAAACATTTATCAGTATGCCCGAGACCATGGCTTCAACAAAGTGGCGCTGGGCCATCATCGCGATGATCTGATCCGTACTCTGCTGATGTCTATTTTATATAACGGCCAAATTAAATCCATGCCTCCTAAATTAAAAACCGATGATGGGTCGTTAATTGTGATACGGCCTCTCGCTTATTGCCAAGAAGAAGACATTATCCAATACGCCCGCTTACAAGAGTTTCCCATTATCCCTTGTAATTTGTGCGGGTCACAAGAAAACTTAAGCCGAGTGCGAGTGAAACGATTAATTGATGAGCTGGCGCGTGAAAATCCCAAAGTGCCTAGCAATATTTTGCACGCTCTTAACAGCGTGCAACCGAGCCATCTCATGGACAAAAACTGGTGGGATTTTATCAATCTTTGAGATGATGCTGAGGTCAAGGAGAGAATAGTATTTCTCTCCCCCCCAAATTTCTAAAATATCTTAAGAAATCAGTCCCAGCTCTTGGACTGCCTTTTTCTCTTGCCGCAATTCATTTAAAGTGACAAGCAATTTTTCTTGAGCAAATTCATTATGCTCTATACCTAAAATGGGAGTGACCCGGCCATTATTATCAGTTTGACACGGGAAAGAATAAATCAGACCCGGATCAACGCCATATTCTCCTTCGGAACAACGGCAGACTGAAAAGGATTGTTGTGCCGCGGTAGGTTGGGTCAGATTTCTCAAACTATCAATGACGCCATTGGCGGCAGAGGCCGCCGAAGAAGCGCCGCGAGTTTTGATGACTTCTGCCCCCCGAGTTTGAATCATCGGTATAAATTGACTGCGCAGCCAATTTTCATCACCAATCACTTCAACAGCCGGACGTTGCTCAATTTTAGCATTATAAAAATCAGGGTATTGAGTAGATGAATGATTGCCCCATACCCCTAAATCCGTCACCGCCGTCACCGCCGTTCCTGCTTTAAGCGCAAGCTGCATCCTGGCACGATTTTCATCTAACATAGTCATGGCAAAAAATCGGTCGCGGGGCACATCGACCGCGCTTTCCATGGTAATTAAACAATTGGTGTTACAAGGATTGCCCACCACGAATACTCGAACATCGCCGGCAGCGTTATCATTGATGGCTTCACCTTGGGTGGTAAAAATGGCACCGTTCACTTTGAGTAAATCACTGCGCTCCATGCCGGCTTTACGGGGCATTGCGCCTATTAAAACAGCCCAATTCACATCTCGCATGGCATTATTGACATCATCGGTAATCGAAACTTTATTTAATAAAGGAAATGCGCAGTCTTCTAATTCCATCGCCACGCCTTTTAGTGAAGGTAAAGCTGCTGGAACTTCTAAAAGTTGAAGTTCGATTTGAACATCGGGGCCAAACGCCTGACCAGACGCCAAACGGAAAATAAATGCATAACCAATTTGGCCCGCTGCTCCAGTCACCGCTACTTTTACAGTTTTTTTCATGATAAAAATCACCTCTTAGTTAAGATATTCAGCCACAATGGCGCCCAACTTGCATCACTTAACGCAATAAACTCTGGATTTAGAAATGAAACTTTGCGGTTATATTGCAACGTCTGCCCCTGGAAATCAACTACTGCTCCGCCGCTCTCAGTAATAATACATTGGCCAGCCGCGGTGTCCCATTCGCAAATATAACCTAACCGGGGGTAAAGGTCGGCTCGGCCTTCAGCCAGCCAGCCGAATTTAACCGAGCCATTCACGTGTAATAGTTGATATTCACAAGTGTGTTTAATCAGTTGTTCTAAACGTCTGCCCCGGGAATATTGCCCAATCACTAAACGCCATGGCTCGCTCATCTCACGCGACCCGGGTCTAATTTTTTGAGGCCTTTCTCCCCGTATTTGCTTATAAGCGCCGCCTCCAAGCCGGGCGTAATAGGCCGTTTCAAAAGCCGGAACATAAATGACGCCTAAAATAGGCTGATGATTTTTTATCAAAGCGATATTAATGCTGAAATGTTCGAGATGATTGATAAAGCCCTGAGTGCCGTCTAAGGGGTCGATCAACCAATGATACTCCCATTGTTTTCGAACCTCATATTCAGGCCATTGCCCCTCCTCAGACAGCACGAAAATGTCTGGGGTGAGTTTTGATAATGCATTTGTTATAATTTGATGAGCTGATAAATCCGCCACGGTATATTGCGTACCGTCTATTTTTTTTTGAATATTTAAATGCTGGCAATCTCGCCAATAATCCATTAAAACTATTCCAGTGTGCTTTGCCACACTCAGAGATTCTCCTAAAAGCTGATCTAAATCATCCATTTAAATTAACGTCTCACAATAACGGCAGTCCCTAATTCGACAAAATGCTCCTGCAGCCATTTTGCATCACCATAAAATAAATGGATACAGCCGTGGCTTCGATGGGTAAATCCGGTCATGGTATCAGCGTGCAGAGCATACCCTTTATAATAGTACATACAAAAAGGCATATGAGAACCGCCTTTGGTTTCGATGGGGTATTCGTTTGAAACGCAATCCTCTCCTTTCATTCGTACGATTTTGAACACGCCTGCTGCTGTTTGACAATGCAGGGGGCTGTCAGAACACCATTGATCGCCTCCGCTGGCAGGGCCCCAATATTCTAAATGGCCTTCGGCATTATAGGCGGCGAACGCGAATACCCGTAAATCAACTAAAAGCAATTTCTGGCCAGGTGGATCAATACTACCTGCAAATGGTCCCAAGTCCTTGAAATTGATATTGGTCCACGTATCCGGCACGACTAACCACCGGCGGTACTTTAAAGGAAGATTGGCCCGATTTAATTTTTGCACGATATCACGTTGAAAATCATGCGGGAACTTATTTTCCCAAGTATCCCCTTTTTTGACATCCACACAATGTAAACCTGGCGCATGACAAAGACTGAGGCCATACGCTTCGGGGCGTTGAGAAAAAACTAAATCGGTATCTTCATGTGCCCACATTAATTGAGTAAATATTATTAAAACAAGTAGGGTGATCAATCTAAGCATATTGCTCTTTTTATGTTAAAATGTGGGATGAATATTCCTTTAAGTCTTTACATCCATATCCCTTGGTGTGTGCGCAAGTGTCCCTACTGTGATTTTAATTCGCACGCACTGCGTGAAGAGCTTCCTGAACGGGATTATATCGCAAGATTATTATATGATCTACAAACTCATCAAAAACATTATCAGAACCGGCCAATTCATAGCATTTTTATTGGCGGCGGCACTCCCAGCTTATTTTCTGCTCATGCTTATCAGCAATTATTCAGCGCTTTACGCAGCGAATTGGAAATTCCTAGCGATATCGAAATTACTCTAGAAGCCAATCCGGGGGTCAGTGAGCAACAGCGTTTTCATGGTTTCCATGAGGCCGGGATTAATCGGATTTCTTTGGGGGTGCAAAGTTGGCAACCGCAAAAATTGCAGAGTTTAGGCCGTATTCATGATGAAAAGCAGGCTTATCAGGCGGTGGAAAGGGTCAAAGCCGCTGGGTTTACTAATTTTAATATTGATATCATGCATAGCCTTCCTCAACAAAGCGTGGCGGAAGCTATAGCTGATTTACGAAGCACGGTGCTTTGCGAACCTACTCATGTTTCTTGGTATCAACTGACTTTAGAGCCGAATACTTATTTCCATCGCTTCCCTCCCCAATTGCCCGATGATGAAACGCAATGGGAAATACAAAAACAAGGGCAACAGATTTTGCAAGGTGCTGGATTTATTCAATACGAAGTTTCAGCTTATTGCCGTGCTGATTATTACTCACGGCATAATCTAAATTACTGGCAATTTGGAGATTACATAGGTATTGGCGCTGGAGCTCATAGCAAAATCACGGATGTCAATGGATCGATTACTCGGTATTGGAAGGTAAAAAATCCACGCGATTACCTAAATAAGCCCAATTTGCTTGATGGCCAGGCTCAAATTCCCCGCGAAGATCGCTTATTCGAATTCATGATGAACGCTTTGCGAGTCTATCAACCTATTTTTTTTCCATTAATCTGTGACCGCACTGGGTTAACGCAGGAATATATTCAAAAAACTCTTCGCGAAAAACTCGACGTTGAATTGGTTAATATAACAGATGAACATATTACTTTAACTCCATTAGGACGCCGTTTTTTAAATCAACTTTTGTTGTCATTGATGGCTTAAAAAGGGGGGGCATGGCGCTGACTTCGCCGATGCTCGCACTTAAGGGGAAGAATCGCGATTCTTCCCCTTAAGAATCCATAGGGGCTACTACTTTTTTATTGCTGGGGTTGTTTTGCCTTTTTTATGCAAACAGAGTGATTTATATTTTTCTACCAAATTATCAGAACCATTCAAAAATGCAGTCAATGTGGCACAAGTTTGCTTCCCTAAAAATTTTATCACCGATTTATCTTCTTCTAAAACCATAGCAGAGTTGGCCAAAATCATTATTCGGTGTTGGGCCGTCCTCATAATTTCAATCCAAGCTGTTGAAGCTTGTATACCATTATTACAGGTATAAGTAATAAATGTACTCAGTCTGTAATAAGACCGCCGTTTTTGTAAAAAATCCCATGAATTATGTTTATCTTCAGAGTCTTCAGTATTATTTACAATCTTCATCACGGTGGGAATGTCTTTACAATCATTGATCATCGTCATCAATAATTTGCTTGCTGTTTTTCTAGCATCCTCTTTCTCTTCCTCCCCCACACATTGGCCACAACAGTAAGAAATTAAGCGTAATAAAAAGTAAAGGTAATTACTATTATTTTTCTGAGCCTCATTGACAATGCAAGTAGCAATCATCACTGAATTAGGACTACAGTCGATAACTTTTTTCATTTTCTGCCATTTTTGGTTATCAGAATAATAATTTGAATTCATAATCATCATTAATAACATGACGATATCATCCATTATAACCATCCTGAATTCTAATAAATATTCTAAGCTCAATTTCGCCAAGCTTTTGACCATTAGACTAGCTTCTTTGGAATCATCCAGGCGGGAATGGAGAAACATGGCAGACATTTTTTCAATTGTCTTGTCATCAGTAACGCCTGAAGTTTTTTTCATAATTTTTGAAATTATTGATTTACATTCTTTATCACGTAAGCATTTTGATAATCTTTCATGTACTTCCCAATCTTCTATTGGAATCATAGTACACTCAATAACAGAATCCTTTATGAGCTTCATAAAAAAATCATAATACTGGTACATTATTAAAAAATTGCAAAATAATAATCCCTCTATTTTAAACTGCTTTAATACAAAATATTTAGTTACTGCATAAGTATAATGATGATCTTTTTTAATTAATAGATTTATAAAATCCTTGGTAACAAAACTTTTGCACTCCATTATCTTATCAATTTTTTCTTTATGCTTATCAACGCCATACTCGAATAAGTCAAATCCTAAATCAGATTTTAATTTTTGTTCAATCAATTTTATATCAAAATAATCAAAAATTTTATAAAAATTTTCATAACATTTTTCTTCTAATAAACAATCTAACACCAACAACTGTATATTAATTTTATCTTTAAAATTTTCTCCTTTCTTGATAAGCGCTTTAAGAAAAAATAAATCTTTAATTTGTTCTTTGATTTTTTTATTAAATTCTGCCATGAAATATTTTTGACTTTTTTCTGAGTATATATTTTTAGATTGAAATATTTTGTTAAACAATTTATCATTAGCATTGTGCATTGCAATAATTAATAATTCAACTTGCGTCCTAGGTGTCATACTTGATAATTCAATTTTTCTAAAATTCAGAAGCCAAAAAATTCTTTTGTAATGCTCATTTTTCTGTAAATAATCAAATGAAATGGCAATATCAGCGTGTTTTAATTCAAGTATAATATCAATGGCTGCTTCGTCTTTTGATGTAAAGGCACAATCAAGCAAAACGTTTTGTACCTCTGATGTTAAATGATCTGCTGATAGTGGCACTGGAAACGAGCGAGCGAGTTCAAAAACTACATTATAATGTTTTTGTTTAATAAGCCAATTTAAAACTTCAAAAGTTTCCTCGCTTTTTGTTTCAATATTTATATTTTTTTCTACGTAATACTGAAATAAATAGTTAAAATATTTATTATTGATTAATAACATGATAAAACTTTCTTCTCTGATAATTTTATCGTCCTTTTCAAGGCAGTCTTTTATATAATTCTCATCTAAATTTTTATTTTTTTCCTCAATTAAATTGTCATCTATTTTCTCCTTTTTTAAAAGATCATTAGGTTTTTCAGCAGATAATTTGATTTCTTCCTTTTGTTGCTTGGCCCAGGCAGCAGCTTCTTCTATTTTAAGCTGCATATAATACTTACCCACTTGTTTGTCATTTAAACAATGAATTGGAAAACCTTCTTTAACAGCTTTTGAAATAAGCTGTGGGTTCAAGGAATCTTTTTTTTCTTGTTCCGAGCCATCTGCATAAGTATCGAAAAAAAACTTGACTGCTGGTGAATAGATCTCTTTATCAGTTATGCGTTCTAAAAATGATTTAAATCGCATTCCTAAAAAAGAGGAATCGAGACTTTTGTAAGATATAAATAGATCATCTATTTGCTCTTTGATTGAATACTCTTTTAAACCTGCAACAGGATCTAATATATAGGTAGGAAAATTTTGCCAAAGATAAATGAAATTTTTATATTGCTCATGCTGATGCGCGATTTGTCTGTAATAATAATTGGCGAATAGCGCGTTTAAGCGATCAACAACCCCAGTTTTGACATAGCGATATCCTGAACCAGGGGTAGAATTTTTTTTCTTTGCTAGTGCCAGTATGCCTAGCGTGCCTGCTACTGAGACCTTAAGTCTAAGTTCATTTTGCGCAGACATTTTATTATTTTCATAATCCAAAAGTTGACTAGCTTGTAATTGATTGAGTGTGGTGCACGATGTTTTTAGACTATCATAATCCCCGCTAGGAGTTCCTTTTTTAACAATTTTTTCCCAACCTGCGGTCCCCTGGATATACCAACGCAAATTAGTCGCCTCATTGCCACTAAAAATATAATAAGGTTTTAAAATACAATAGCGAATATCAAACATCAAAGCGACAGAATATTGAATATTGAAGGTTTGGGTATTTTGAGGCTTTGTAACAAGGGTAGCACATATAGATTTTGAGTAAGGAGTCTTTTTTTTTGGCGCCTCGAACTTGCTGAACGGTTCTCGACTCTACCTTTTTAATATCTGATCTATAGACTCGGTTTCTATTAATGGGGTTCTGTTTCTTTAAATCTTCATCTTTCGCACCTTCCAAATTTCGGTATGGACGAAATTGGTTAGAATCGACAATTGCGCGAGAAAAAAAACCTATATCTTTGTCAGGATCCTTATAAACATCCATGTCGACAATATGCAATGCTAACATGTTTTCAGAAAGAGCACTCCATACCCGATCTGCGGATTGATTTGTATTAAACTCCTTAACAGTGTTTAGATGTAAATCATGGGATGCATTAATTAATTGAGAAGCATTATCTGTATCTCTGCCTTTGAGTTCTTTTAAATAAATATAACAACCGTTAATTTGATCAATTTTATTTAAAAATTGTATTTCATTACTATTTTTATCTTCTACTAAGTTTTTTTCTTTTTTACTCATATATATACCAAATTTCAAATTGCGTTAGCTTCCAACAAGAAAAAAGCGTTCTTATAAATCACTTGTTTTTTTATTTTTACTTTCATTTTCTTTTTATTCATAAATTCTTAAATTAATTAATACGAAAAATTGAAGTCTAGATAACGAGTTACCCTTTCATTAACAGCTACATCTTTATAGAGAATTATTAGGTAAAAATCCATTTTGTTTTTCAGGGTCGTTTCTAGTTTTACAAAGTAATTTATATTCTGCTGCTGTATTACCCCACAATGAATTAAGTAGACCAGTTCGCTTTTCTAGAAATTTTATCACCGATTCATCTTCTTTTAAAACCGTGGCCGACCTAGCTAAATTCATGATTCGAACTTGAGCTACTATCATAATTCCTATCCAGGTTTCAGAGGCTTCGATGCCATTATTACAATAATAAGTAATCATTGTACTAAGTCTGGATTTTGACCGTCTTTTTTGTAAAAAACCCCATGAATGATCTGGACTCTTAGCTTCAGTAGTATTGACGATATACATAACTTGGGGGATGATTTCGCATCTATTGATCATCGCCTTCAATAATGCACTCGCCATTATTCTAGCTTGTTCACTCTGTTCCTTTTCCACGCTTTTACCACAATATTGAGAAATTAATCTTAATAAATAGCGCTGATAATAAGGATAGTTTGATTTCGCAAAAGTCGCATGGCAAACCTGATTGACAATATTAATTTTTTCTTCAATATGTTCCATAATTCTTACTATGTTATGCCATTTTTGTTTTTCTGAATAATAATTGGAATCCATAATTTTTATCAATATCCTAACAATATCTTTATCTATTAATATTGAAAAATCGCATAAATATTCTAAACTCACGTTCTCCAAGCTTTCCACTAGTTTTCTAGCTTCTATTGAATGATCAAGGCTTGAACAAATAAACATATCCGACATTTTTTTAATCGCCTTTTCATCAGTAATTTCGGAATTATGTTTTAACATTTTTGCAAGAAAAATATAATCCTTTTTAGCACGTATTAAATTCGATAAATTCGCATGAATTTCCCAATTTTGAATCGAAATATCAGTACATTTGAATTCATGAGAACTAATGAGTTGGTAAATTACTTTATAATGTCGTCCTTCTATTAGCAATTTCAATATGTCTTCTTCTAGTTTAAACTTATCTTTAAATTTTTCTCTTAACTTAAGAAGTTGACAAAGAAATTCATAATCGTCAATTTTTTCTTTAATTTTCTGAAATAGACCTTGGATAAGATTTGTTTGGCTGTTATCTTCTTTATCTTGGTCTATATTTTTAAATTCCATTAATTTATCATACAAATCAGCATCGCCCATCTTAATGGCACAAATTAATAACTCAATTTGCATTTTAAATGTCATTCCTGACAATTCAAAATTATGCCTTTTAGATAGCCAAATAATTTTTTCGTAGTGTTCATTTTCTTTGAGGAAATTATAGGATAAATTGATATCCGCATTTTTTAATTCGAGTATAGTATCAATCTCTTTGTGATTTTTTGAAGCAAAAGCGCAAGTAAGCAAAGCTTTTTGAACTTTCGGTGTTAATTGACTATCCGATAAATTAACTATGCATGAACAGATAAGCGCATAAATCGTATCATAATTTTCTTGCCTTATAAGACAATCCAACACATTTTCGCGCTTTTGTTCTGATTCTGTTTCAATATGTATTTTGTTATATATATATCTTGATAAAGTGCGGAAATATTTATTTTCAGCTAAAAAGTGAATGAACCCCTCTTCTCTCACAAATTTGAAATTTTTATCATCAAAATATTTTATAGAGTCATCATTTAAAGGCTTATTTTTAAGAATATCAAATAAGATCTTTTTAAATTTTTCAAAAGTTAAAGATTCAGGACTCTCTTTGTGGTCTTGAGAGTAGTAATGCAAATAATCTTGTATGAAAGTCAAACGACCACGGGGATAACCATCTGTAATAGCTTGAGCTATTTTTTCTTTATCTAAGAAGTCTTGATAAGCTTGTGTCGAAGTATTGATATATGTATCGAAAAATAACTTCACTGCCGGGGAGTAGATCTCTTGATCAGAAATTTGTTGTCGAATTGAATTTAATCTTTTTTTTGCTATTGAACCGTCAGGCCGACTCCTCGCTTCACATAAATCATTTATTTGATCTTTGATTGAATAAATTTCTAAGCCAGTTGCAGGATTTAACACATAGGTAGGTAAATTTCGCCAAAGATAAAGCAATTCTTTATTTTCTTTATATCGCTCGTGCAGAGTTTGACGAGTAAAATAATTAGCAAATAATGCGTTAAGCCGATCGGCAACTTTGGGCTCAACATAGCGATATTCTGAATTACATTTTTTCTTCGCCAACGCCAGTATGCCAATCAAGCCCGCTGCTGAGACTTTAGCCCTGATTTCATTTTGCTGTGACATTCTTTTGTTTTTTAAATCCTCTTTTTGAATATCCTGTAATTGACTGATCGTGGTAGTCAATTTCGATAATTTTTTATATCCGCCTTCATAATGCACATAGTCTTCCCATCCTTTAGTACCTGGGATATACCAGCGCGAATTAGTTGCTTGATTTCCTTCGAAAATATAGTAATCTTTTATAATAGAAAATCGTATATCAATCATCAAAGCGATAGAGCATTCATAATGATAGGTACGAGTGTTGTGAGGCACGGAAGTATAAGTATAGCAAAGTGCTTTTGAAAAGGGAGTTTTTTTGGGGAGGCCTCTTGTTTCGCTAGGAGTTCTCTTCTCTAGCTGTCTAGTATCAGCTCTATAGACCCAGTCTCTCTCAATAGGTTTTAATTTAGATGGTTCCAATGGTAGAACTGGACGATACGTATCTGCATAGACAATTGCATTGATAAAAAAATGCAATGGATTGTTAGGCTTATTATCATTTTTAATATCTATATCAAGGGTATGCAAGGCTAACAATTGCCCAAAATAAACTGAAGGTACTCGATTTGCCAGTTTATTTTCGCTAAATTCCTGTAGCAATTTTAAGTGTAGATCGTAAGCTTGTTCAATTAACTTAGGCGCTTTAGTTATATTTCTCTTTGAATCTTTTAAGGTAAAACAATCACGAATTTCTTTAACTTTTTCTATAACTTTTTTTTCATATTCATTTTTATCAATTTTTTCGTTTCCACCTCTACTCATACACCTATGACCTCTTTATTTTTATATATTAGATTAATAATAAAATACCGACACAGGTTAAAATACTTTTATTAAACTAGTCTTAAATTTAGCCATTTTTTGAGTAAAGGGAGAAATAAGTTAGAGCGAGCCGCTGATTATACTGGGCAATATATTATAGCATTTCCCATTAATATAGAAATGCTACCTTTTTTTGATGCTGCTCCCGGCAAAGCCGATGCTCGCACTTAAGGGGAAGAATCACCAATTGCTTCGATTTAAACGTCTTTATCATTTTTTAAGATATTTCAAATCAATTTGTTTCCGAATAGAACGAAATGCTTAAAATGAACGCTTTCGATGACGATAGCGTAATGCTTTTAATAAACCATAAAAACTGATCACAAACCAAGCCACTTCGATAATTTGAGAGGCTAAATTCGGATAAAAATACAACGAAATCAATATCAAACCGGAACCTAAAAAATTAAGCAGAGAATAACTCACCCAAATGGCTTTCATCCTTTCCACTTGTAGTAATACATAAGCTAATAAAATTAAAAATACGCCAATAATTCCTAAAATATTGGCGTAATCAAATAAAAATCGAGTCACCATCACCTTCTCTTATCACATGAATTGGACTTGAGCTTCATAACCAGAAAACTTTCTGACATTGAAAACACCAGTATCCAAAATTAAATACTGTCCCTTAATACCCCATAAAGTCCCTTCCACCAAAGGAGCTTTGTCTAAAGATAATTGAACCAGTTTTTGTGGATAAATTTCAACTGGATATTGGAATTCTGTATGCATCGCAACCGATAACCACTGTACATCTTCAGCAAAAGGCGCAATTAAATTTTGTAAAAAAATTGACGCTCGCTCCAACAGCAAATGACGCTCTTGTATCAAATCTATCCGTTCAGCGGGATTTTTTAATAATTTTCGCCAATTTGTTTTATCATTGTAAAATTGCTTTAGACCCACTTCAATGATCCCCGCTTGATAACGATTGACCGTTTGCAGCAATGGCAATGCTTGCAGCGCACCTTGATCAATCCAGCGCGTGGGAGCCTGTGATACCCGAGTAATTCCTACTTTTAAACCGGAAGAATTCGCCAAATAAACTAAATGAGCTTGACGGCATTGTTGGTGAGCCCAATCATCAGTACGACAAGCGTCGTGCATGACGCGGCATTTTTCCGGGTGGATCACACAAAAACCGCATTCAGCTAAACGTTGCATGCAAGGGTAACAATGCCCTTGCTGAAAACTATTTTTCGTTTTTCTTTGGCACTGAATACAATAAATGTTGCCCGTATAATGGCATTTTAATTGTTTACCGATAAATTGATTTAATAAAACTTCACCTTCACTCGTTTGTAAATAATATTCAACCGGATGTTTATGTACGACTTTTAGTTTCTGCAAGTGGACAGAGAATGCTTTCATGATTGTTTTCTATAAAAGATATATTCTTCAACCGGTTTACCTTGAATGAAATGTTCTTGGATAATACGTTCCAACACTTCCGGCGTGCAAGAATGGTACCAAATACCGTCAGGATAGACGACAGCAATGGGACCTTTAATACAAATTCGCAAACAATTGGCCTTAGTGCGGTAAATCCCGCCTGCTCCAGTCAATTTCAATTCATGCAATCGATTTTTTAAAAATTCCCAAGAAGCCATGCCCTCATCAAAAGAACAACATTTCGGTTTGCATTGATCGCAGCACAAAAAAATATGATATTTAATCCGATTTAAGCCCAACGCCAAACTTTTATCCAGCAATTCCAAATCAGTGTCATACGTACTCATGGCTACTCCTTAAAATCCACCATACGCTGTAAAGATACACGGGCTTTCTCGATTAATTCGGGGGGGACAACAATTTCGTTAACACCATGCTGCAATGAATTTTCTAAGAGCGATATTTTATTCATTGCCATCCAAGGACAATGGCCGCAACTACGACAAGCAGCCCCTATGCCGCCAGTAGGCGCGAGGATAAACGTTTTGTGGGGAGACGCCTGCTGCATTTTGTAGAAAATCCCTTGTTCAGTCGCCACAATGAAAGTTTGCTGCGGCATTGCTTGACTGGCTTTCAAAAGTTGAGAAGTTGAGCCAACCACATCCGCCATGTCCACCACAGACAATGGCGATTCAGGATGGACTAAGACCGCTGCCTGCGGATATTGTTTTTTTAATTGCGCCAAGGCTTGAGCTTTAAATTCTTCATGGACAATACAGGCGCCTTGCCATGAGATCATGTCCGCCCCCGTTTTTTTGGCTATATAATGTCCTAAATAACGGTCAGGGGCCCACAGTATTTTATGACCTTGAGAACTTAAATGATCCACAATGGCAAGGGCGTTGCTGGAAGTCACCACCCAATCCGCCCGGGATTTCACTGCCGCTGACGTGTTAGCGTACACCACTACAGTCCGTTCGGGGTGCTGCTCACAAAATTTTTCAAATTCATCAATCGGACACCCTAAATCCAACGAACAAGTGGCTTCTAAACTCGCCATTAACACCCGTTTCTCCGGGCTGAGGATTTTGGCGGTTTCCCCCATGAATTTTACCCCTGCAATCAATAGGGTTTTTGCAGGATGCTGCTGACCGAAACGGGCCATCGCTAAGGAATCGCCGATGAAACCACCCGTTTCTTCGGCAAATTGTTGAACTTCAGGTGGAGCGTAATAATGCGCAATGACAATAGCCTCTTTTGCATGCAATAAATTTTTAAGTGTCATTGTTGACGGTCGGAGGTTTGATAGGCTTGCCATTTTTCAAAGCCGCCAATCAAGCTGTAAACAGTTAAAAACCCTTGGTCTTGTAAATGTTGCCCGACCGCCTGACTGCTAATACCATGGTAACAATACACCAAAATGGGCTGATTTTTAGGGGTATTTTGGCAAAAAGTTTTCATCTCTGCCACGGACAGTTGAATCGTGGGCCGGGCATTGGGAGGACCTTCTATATGTCCTTTAACAAAACTATCATGATCCCGAACATCGATAATCACGAGATCACCGTTAGCAATTAAACGTTGAGCTTCTTCCGGCGATAATAGTTTAACCATGATGTCATGACCTCATAAGGGAACAAATGATATTAATTTATCATTTTTTTAAAGATTGAGATAGTCCATCCATAATTCCGTTAGCATTTCTTGACAGCGATTTTGCTGAAAGCGCTGTTCGAGGTGGTCAATATCGATACGTTCTAGAGGTTGATGCTGCCAAGAACAAGCATAAACGGCTTTACTGCGCTTACCAGTAGAGGGATCTACTTGCCATTGCAAACATTGTGCACATACGCCTTTTAACATACATTGCATTGGGCCATAGACAGAGCCTTGGATAGGGATATTTTTAGGAAAATTCTGCCTTACTTTTTCCAGCAAACAAGCGGAACCGATTACCCAGGTTTGAGCAAGCTCTCCTAGATCGGGAATATGATTAAAAACCATTTGCAAATCTAATTCTTTATTTTCTAAGCTTATATCTTGTGCACGCTGGGTATGGACCCGGCCTTTTTGACTAATCCAAATGATTCTTTCAGCAACTGCTTCTAACTCTGTCTGAGCGTAAATATCTTCCGCATTTTCTAATAAATTAACTAACCAGATTTTATGCCCCTCATCGAAGAATTTTTTTCGCATGGATAATAAAAAAGCAGGAGCCTGAATGTCTCCTACCACCAATAAAGTGGAAGGGATCAACATTTTGGTATTAGCAGCACCAGTCGGCCCCATCAATGCTAACGCTTGACCTGGTTTTAAATATTGCACCAGCCTAGAGCTGGTGCTTTTTTCGACCACATAAAATGATAATAAATCATGGTCTGTGGGATGCGGGACCCCCAATAATGCCAAACCTTCCATCTGCAATAAAGTTGGAGCGGCAGACTGGGTAATTTTTTTGGCATGAGATTCATAACTTTGAAGCCGGTACAATTGCCCACCCAAATTGGCGCGAGCCGCAGCAGGCGCCCGCACCACCAATTCCACAATTTTGCGGTTTAACCGATTGACCGCCACTACCACAGCAGAAAAAAATGTCTGAATTTTTTCTCTAAATAATTGATACTCTTCCACCTCTCCCGCGTGTTCTTGACCTGACAACAACGCACAAATTTCGGGATAGATCCGTGCCGCCGACGCCATCGCATTGACCACACTGCCGTGGAAGATAGGGTGAGTATCCCCCAAGAAACTGACGCGGCGATGGTCTTTACTATAACTCGTAAAAGCCCCAAAATGTTTTTCTTTGACATTTCCACCAATGTCTCTATGGCGAAGATAACCATGGACATTTTCATAGCGCTGATACTCAAATGAATTTTGACGGAGAAAGGAACCGCGATGTTCAAATTCATAAGCCACGTTTAAACGAGCTCCGGTGGCCACTAAAATGGAACGCGCCGGAAACACAATCGTTTCTGCATTTTTAAGACAACGCAGGCCTTGTACTTGACCATAAGAATCCAGCAAGACCGCATCGGGCTCGACTTGTTCCACATAATAAATACCCTCTTCCATGGCCTTTTTCAATTCTTCAGGATTACGCCGGTAGGCTGGCGACTGCTGCAAAGTGCGCCTATAAGCAATGGTCACCCCACCCCACTGGCGTAGCAATCGAATAAAGTCGGGAGCACGTTGTTGGGCTGCGGCTAAGCGGCGCTCCTCGGCCACTTGTTGGCCATGTCGTAAAAATTCATCTAAAATGCCCAAATCGGCTGGCAAAAAACGCGATCTAACTATTTTTTCACCGAAATGATCAACCAATAATTGATAGCGGATAAGAGTTTTTTCTACTTGTACAATGTAATAAGCCTGGACTTCGGTCGCCGTATCCACGGCGGTTAGCCCTCCACCCACCACTATAGCAGGTAAACGAACTTGTAAATGAGCAAGACTGTCCGTTTTACCAGCGCCTGTCAGTTGTAAGCTCATCAGAAAATCATTAGCCTGACGCATGCCCGGCGCTATGCTATTGGGGATGGCTAACTCTTTTGGCAATCCAGCTCCCACGGCTAACGCTAAATGATCAAATCCGTGCAGCCAGGCGTCCTCTACTGTTATCGTCCCTCCAAAGCGAACGCAGCCAATGACTTGAAAATATTTTCTTCTCATCAAAGAAATAAAAATCAACCTTAAAAAATTTTTATCCCAGCGTACGGTAATCCCGTATTCGGCGACACCACCAAAGCCGGATACGGTACGCGTGGCCAGGTCCACGACGAGACTGGCGTAATTTTTAATAGGCTGATGATAAATATCAGGCAAGGGTTCGATTTTTAAACCGTCCATCCCGCAAACCGCATAACCTTCCATTAGAAGATGGTGCGCCAAACTAAACCCGGCAGGACCCATCCCCATGACCAATACCTTTAAACCGTTGTAGGGTTTTAATACCCACTGCTTAGCACGCAAAGGATTCCAGCGGGTCAATAAATCATAAATTTCCACTCCCCAGGGCAGGCTCAAAACATCAGTTAAAATGCCAGTTTCGGTTTGCGGTATGTTAACGGGCTCTTGTTTTTGATAAATACAAGCTTTCATGCAATCATTACAAATGCGGTGCCCAGTCATCGGACAGAGAGGGTTATCAATCATGATCATGGCTAAAGCACCGATTCCAAATCCGTCTTTTTTTAGCACATGCATTTCAGAAATTTTTTCTTCTAAAGGGCAACCATTTAACAATTCCCCTAAAGAATTTCTCTTAAATTCTTGATTTTTTCCATTTTTTTTGACTGGAAAACCCTTTGAGCAAAAATCCCCTTGATGACTATGGCAATAGATACAATACTCCACTTCAGACATCACGGCTCGTTCAGCCATCCGATTATCAGTTAAATGAAAACCGTCTCGCTGCCGCAATTGACTGCCTTGAAGCCGTCCAAAAGGATCTTCGGGGAGGGCTGTAAAATCAATTAAATTATTAAAATTCAATTTTTTCGGAATTTTAAACAGTTCCCAATGGCCTACGGCTTGCCGGCCTGGAGTAGTCGTCATAGCGGCCACACACCACGCTGTCAATTGGTTAATTTGTTCACGATAAAGCTCAGGGTGAGAGAGATAGTGTATACCCAATTTAGCGATAGCCAATTCGCGATCCGAGTCTATTAAATTCAATAAGATTAATTCTTGGTCTATAATCTGATTTAATTCATCGAAATTGAGCGCCTGGTTTAGGTTGGCGCGCCGAGCTTGTTTGAGTATATAGTAGGCCCTAAAGGCAAAAATAGGCTGATGAGTTAAGGTTTGGGCTTGCAGTAATGCCGCTTCTTCTTCTATATCAAATAGTGCTGCTATAAATTTTTCTAAAATAATAGCGGCATCAATCAGGTTTTGGCTGATTGTTTGAGGGGAAACAGCAAGCGTTCCCTGTCGGTATTGCATTAAAAATACTGAAAGTTCGGGGCGAGCATTCCCTAGAGTCTGCAAGAAAGCGCAGTCCAGCTTCAGCAAGCCATCCGGCGTTTGCAGCTCTTGAAAATTAAAACCTTTTAGGTTAAGTTGATGCTTTACCATTATGAGAATTGTATCAGACCATGGAACCGATTAATAAGAAATACGTCAGTCCTATCGATATAAAATTGTCGGAATATGACGCGCTTAATCCCAAATCTCTGTCTCAACTGGCTGAAATCGCCAAATATAAGCTTATTTCGCGCTTGCGTGATAAAAAAGTTCCCATAAGCAAAAAAATCAAAAGCTTTTGGGAAAATTTTTAAGCCAATGTTCGAAATCAAAAAGGAAGATCGCAGCTTATTCTTTTAAACTTTCACACTTTTAATAATTCTTGCAATTCGCCGCTTTGGTACATTTCGCTCACAATATCGCATCCGCCAATGAATTCTCCATTTACGTATAGCTGAGGGATGGTTGGCCAATTGGCATACTCTTTTATGCCTTGACGGATTTCATCGTCCTCCAAAACATTGATGTCTAGAAATTTAATGCCGCATTTTTGCAAAATTTGCACGACTCGCGCAGAAAACCCGCATTGCGGGAAATCTGCCGTCCCTTTCATATACAAAACCACCGGATTTGTTTTAACCGTATTCGCTATTTTTTCTTGAATTGTCATGACAAGGCCTCTTCGGGAGTAAAAGTTTTTAAAGATAAAGCGTGTATTTCGCTTTGCATTCGTTGTCCTAATGCGGCATAAACCAAACGATGGCGCTGGATTGTATTTTTTGAAGAAAAGATAGAACTGATCACTTGCGCTTCAAAATGATGCCCATCCCCGGAAACGTGCGCAACACAATCCGGCAATTCAGCCTCAATCCAAGCTTTGATTTGTTCAGGTTTTACCATTATGATTATAATAGCCGAAATTTCTTTTTTTTAAAAGGCTATTTTTATGACATATGTAGTAACAGAAGCCTGTATCCGATGTAAATACACAGATTGCGTTGAAGTGTGCCCGGTAGACTGTTTTCGGGAAGGCCCCAATTTTTTGGTAATTGACCCAAATGAGTGCATTGATTGTCATCTCTGTGTGCCCGAATGCCCAATCAATGCTATTTTTGCCGAGGACGACGTGCCGACAGATCAAAAACAATTTATTGCCCTCAATGCTGAATTGGCGAAGGATTGGCCGGTCATTACCGCAAAAAAAGAAGCGCCAGCCGACGCTGAGGAGTGGAAAGAAGCTTCAGGTAAACTTTCCCAATTAGAGCACCAATGGCCCAAATAACACCGCGCATCGCTTTATTGTCGACTGGCGATGAATTAGTCAATGGGGATGTGTTGAATACCAATAGCTATTCATTGGCGCAAAAATTATTTGATCATTTTATCCAACCCGGTTTGCATCTCACCGCCGGAGACGATCAAAACCAAATCGAATCTGCTATCCAATATTTATTAAAAGACCATACCGGACTGATTATCACCGGCGGCTTGGGCCCTACTTCAGATGATCGCACCCGTTTCGCTCTGAGTAAGGTGCTCCAAAGTGAATTGATTTTCGATGAAACTACTTGGCAAAGAATCATTGCTCGGCTGCAACGAGCTTCATTGCCCATTCCAGACACCAATCGACAACAATGTTTATTTCCAGATCAAGCTATTATTTTTCCAAATGAAAACGGTACGGCGGCAGCTTGTATGGCTCTTTATGAGCAAAAGCCAGTTTTTATGTTACCAGGGCCACCCTTTGAATGCTTCCCCATATTCGATCAATATGTGTTGCCCTATTTACAAAAACATCATTTCTCTAGACCTTTATATCGATATGAATGGTTATTATTGGCTGTCAGTGAAGGTAGTATCGCCGCCGAGCTGGACCCCTTAGCCTACGGCTCAGGCTGCGATATAGGCTATCGCATCAATCAACCGTATTTAGAAGTTAAATTACAATCGAGGGACGCGCAACGATTGGAAATTCTGCAACCACTGGTAAATAATATTATTGAAAAATATTCAGTCAGCAATCAAAAACAAAAAGCCTCCACTCAATTGATCGAATTAATTGCAAAAGGTAAATATTCGTTTATTTTCAATGACCAAGCCACTGGCGGGGCATTAGAGACAATTCTGTTGAGTCCGCTCACCTACCCTTTCTTGCAATTCAGGCCCGAACCTCACTTTCAGGAAAATATCCACGTTGAATTAACGGATTTACTCTCCTATTGGCAAAATTTACCTCAGGCCACCCAGCTCAACATAACGATCACTTATGAAGAGCGTCGCTATCCTATCACGCTCAGCATCCCCTTTCGCAAAGAAAGAACTTTATTATTTGCGGTAGAAATGGCCTGTTGGGAAATTTTAAAAATCCTCACAATTACGCCATACCTAGACCAAAAATCATCCATAATGATTGAATAATTCAAACAAGTCCTTGACTTGAAATATCTTTTAATGTATAATTTCAAGTCAATTAGTTGTGCATTTCGACTGTTTTAAGCGTTCGGTGCATTAAGTCCTTGAAATAATAAAAAAATAAAATGGTAAAACCTGGAGAAAGTATGAAAACGATAACGACTGTGGCCGCAAGAGAAAATTTTGCCGAACTAATCAATCAAGCTTCTTATGGCGGGAAAAGAGTGATTTTAACCCGCCGCGGAAAACCCGTTGCCGCGTTAGTTTCCTTACACGATTTACGTGCTTTAGAAGAGAACGCCAGCATCGAAACCTCCCAAAAAGACAAATAAATCGTCAGAGCCTCAAGGGGAAAATGGTTTCACCTACTTCCCCTTACACCTCTTTCTACATTATTCAAAATGAATAATGTTTGCACGATAAACAAGGGGATTATCGCGCAAAATACCACTAAATCGGTTAATTCTAACAGATGATGTTTCAATAACCATTCCCCATGACGGGTATCACTGGATACCAGAAACAAAACCAGAATGGCTTCAGCATACAATACCAGCATAGCCACAAAATGTTGATGCGCATATCTCGCACTATCATAAAGCGCCTTCCAGATAGATTTACGGTGCAAAGCCAAAATAGGTATGCTTAAATAAAAATAAATAATTAAAAAAATCAAGGGAATACCAATGGTTATCGTCACCAAAATCCCCCCTACCGCATTGTTCAATTTTAATAAAGAAAAAATCACCCAACGATTTAATAAAAACCAAACCAAAAACAATACCAAGTATAAAATAACCACAGCATATATTTTTAAAATTCTTTTACCAGACAATTCCAGCGCTTGCGTATAGAGTAAATTTTGTTGTCTTAGGTAGGCATCCACTCGCAATAAAGCAACAACATAAAGAAAGATCCCTATCAAACACGTTAAACCCGAAAAAAAATAATGTAAGCTATGATGAGTGTTGGAAATATAATGAAAACCGCTAATGATTAACACAAAAAGCAGGATTAGCCAAAAAATTTTTAAAAAAGCCTGCCATGCATGGCTTAAGCTCAACGTAAACAATAAACTAAAAGGCAAAGACTGTTGCGGATAAATCATGATGTCAAATCCTCCCATTGCGGGTAAGGTTTAAATCGAGTCCCATATTTTTCACAAAATCGCACTAATTTGCTCTGAAACTCCTTGGCCCCATACTCGCGAATATATTGCATTGGACCACCCCGGAAAGGAGCAAATCCTGTTCCGTAAATCATTCCAGCATCAATCAGATCAGCATTGGCTACCAGCTTTTCCCCCCAACAAGCGACAGACTCGTTGCATAAACGTAAAATTAAACGGTCCATTAAATCCGGAGCAGGGAACGAGATATGGGGGATAATTGGTTGTCCGTCACGATCATAACGGTAAAACCCCTTGCCGGTTTTTGCGCCCCAACTTTTATTCATCACTTTTTCTTCTAATTTTTTGGGAATTTGAAAGCCATAGACTGGCGCCAAATGTTGTGCAACCAAAAGACAGATATCTAACCCGACTTTATCCGCTAATTCAATAGGCCCCATCGGCATCCCAAAATTTTTAGCCGTCATATCAATCGCGCTAATGGGAACCCCTTCTTCAACCATCATCATCGCCTCTAATAAATAAGGCATTAAAATCCGATTAATTAAAAAACCGGGGCTGCTTCGCACCGGCAAAGGATAATGCCCTAATTGATTCACAAAGCTTGCTGCATCGGTTAACGTGGCGGCCGAATGAGCTTCAGAGTAAATAATTTCCACCAAAGGCATTTTTGCCACTGGGTTAAAAAAATGAAGCCCGATTAATCGCTGCGGCTCTGTCATCGCTGTCACAATTTCTTGTAAGCCGATGCTTGAAGTATTGGTGGCCAATATGGCTTGGGGCTGGGCTTGGGATTCCACATCTTTAAAAATTTCCCGCTTGAGCGCTAGATCTTCAAACACCGCCTCGATAATAATATCGGCTCGCGAAATCCCATAGCCGTGAAGATCAGGCGTCATACGATCAAATGCGGCCTGAGCCAGGCGTTCAGATTCAAACTTATGGGTAAATAAATTCCAGGCACGCCCCATGGCGGAGGCGATTTTTTCCGCATTCTGATCTTGCAAAGTCACATTTAATCCTTTGAAAGCGCACCAGGCGGCAATATCTCCTCCCATCATTCCTGAGCCAATAACGTGAATATGCTGAGCTTTAAATGCAGAATTTTTGGCGAATGCTTTAAGCTGCTCTTGTAGAAAAAAAGCGCGTACTAATTGGCGGCTGGTTTGGCCCATCATCAGATTAGCGATGGAACGCGCCTCTTTCATTTCCGGCCCTGGGCCTTTTATGCCATAATGTTCCCAATTATCAATGATGGCGAAAGGCGCGGGATAATGATCTTGCCGAATTTTTTTCATCAGATTTCTTTTAAAGATAGTCGCTAGTCCAGCGCGTATCCAAGCCGCATTACTCCATTTAGCCAGTCCTTGAGGCCGTTTTAATCGTGGCGCTTGAGTCACATAAAATCGAGCCGCTTGTTCTAAATAACGCTCAGGAACTGCCGCATCAACCAAGCCTATTTGCTTGGCTTTAACAGCAGAGACAGGACGACCGGTCAACATCAGTTTCATCGCCGCAATGCTACCAATAAGTTTGGGTGTGCGAATTGTCCCACCCCAACCCGGATGCAAACCCAGTTTCACTTCCGGCAATCCCAATTGGGTCGTTAAAGAATCTTCTGCGACGCGATAACGGCAAGCCAGCGCCAACTCCATGCCGCCTCCCAAACAAAAACCGCGTATTAAAGCAACGCTGGGGATGCTGAGCGCACTGAGCTGGTTAAATACGGTTTGTGCTTGACGAACCAATTTATAGGCTTCTTCAGCATCATTCAAATTGATAAATTGTTTAATATCTGCTCCAGCAATGAATCCTTTGGGTTTAGCGGATAATATAATTATCCCCCGCGTCTCTTCGACTTTTAATGAATTTAAAATCAATTCCAATTCAGATAATACTTCTTGATTAATTGTATTAACTGATGCGCCTTGGCGGTCCAAGCTGAGCCATAAAATTCTTTCAGCGTCCTGGTGAAGACGCCAATGTTGATAATTCGCTTGTGTTGTCATAATTGCTGTCCCTGTTCCACTAGCATCGCCCCCCCTTGCCCGCCACCAATGCAAATCGCGGCAACTCCGCGTTTCGCATTATTGCGTTTTAGCACTTGTAATAAATGCAAAACCAAGCGTGCTCCGCTTGCTCCCACTGGATGACCCAATGCGATAGCGCCACCATCCACGTTTAATTTATTTTGATCTAAAATGCCTAAGGCTTGCGATAAGCCTAAATTTTGACGGCAAAATTCCGGGTCTTGCCAGGCCGCTATACAGGCGAGCACCTGGGCTGCAAATGCTTCGTTTATCTCCCAATAATCAATGTCATTGAGACCCAGTTGGTGACGTTGTAATAATGGTGTTGCGGCATATACTGGCCCCAAACCCATGCATTGCGGTTTTAATGCCGCCCATTGCACATCCACAATGGTGCCTAACACCGGTAATTGCCATTTTTTAACGGCGGTTTCGCTGGCTAGCATCAGCCAGGCTGCGCCATCCGTGATCTGTGAGCTATTGCCGGCTGTCACCGCTCCAAACGGTTTATCAAAATAGGGCGGTAATTTGGCCAGTTTTTCTAATGAGCTGCCTAATCTCAGTCCGGTGTCGGTAGCGAAATAATGCCCATTTTTGTCATAGATGGGCGTAATTTCACTTAAATGTCCGTCATTTTGAGCTGACGCTAAACAATGATGACTACGCAATGCGAATTCATCCATTTGGTTACGGGAAATATGAAATTGATGGGCTAAGATTTCAGCCGTTTGTCCCATATTAAGACCCGTAATGGGGTCGGTGAGGCCGCACTCTAGAGCAAAAATGGGTTTTAAATAACTGGGTTCTATTTCGAATAGGGTTTTAAATTTATGCCACCATGATTGACGGCTGCTAAACCGTCCCAACCATGAAGTGAATTGATTATTCCAAATCAGCGGGGCATGACTCATCGCTTCAGTGCCGCCAGCTAAAACCAAATCGCTGCGGCCTAACATAATATCCTTCATGGCAGAATCCAGGGCTTGCATTCCCGATGCACAATTGCGTTGCACCGTCCAAGCGGGCATTGAATCTTTGCAACCCAATCTTAAAGCAACCACACGGGCGATATTCGCCTCTGTTTCCCGAGGCATAACACAACCCAGAATGACTTCATCCAAATCGGTTGGTGAGAAAATCTGGCGCAATAACAATGTTTTGCCAGCAGCAACGGCCAAATCTGCGGCGTTAAACGGCCCCGGCTCTGACCGGACTTTTAAGTAGGGAGTTCGCGCTCCATCCACTACATAAACCTTTGGTTTCATCCCTGATCTCCCAGCAATTTATTTATATCCTGCGCATTAACAAGCCAATTGTTTGGAATGACAAGGAGAATTGATTCTCCCTTTCAAATTTCCATCACGTAGAGTCAATTTCCGCTACGTGAGAATTGCGGCTAATCTTCACACAATGCCAGCACAGTCCATTAGAAACTCAGTCTAAAACCTTGCTAATTTTATGATAATTGCAACAATTAAAGATAGCATTTTATTTCCCAATTCGCCTCATCCATTAAAAATGCATGGCTAAACTTAGGTTATTTTTAGTGTGCTCGGTTTATCATCAGCATCAACATCAGCATAACTTAGAATAATATTACTGACATTTTTCTCGAACCCGCATGAGCCTATCAATGTTTGTCGACAGATTATCGGTAGTTGAATTTTTTCATATAATTCTTTGCAATAAGTGTCTAAGGCTTTTCGATAACTTTTTGCTACAGTCCTGGCGGTATACGATTCAAGTAATTTAAAATATCGAGATGATAGGTAACACATATGGAATGTACTAATACTCATCAAAACAATGCCGCTTATGAGACAATAAAAAGAAGTTTCATTCGATTCATCCAAATAACTGTTTCCATTTTTATTACCTGCGCCGTAAATTATTAACCCAATTCCCGGCGTAGCTAAGGATGTCGTTATACCGAAATTAAATTGATACATTCTTGTTTCACAATGTGATCTAATTTTTTCTTTATCCACTGATATTTTCTTACTTTCCTTGATGTATTCTTGAAATTTTTTTGAAGATAATTTAAGCGACATTAAGTTTCTGTTTCTCAACCACGCTTCTTTAATAGAAACTGAAATACGGTTCTTTTCTACTAGGTTGTTTAAAGATTCTTTAAGATCTACATATGATTCACAATCGTCTTCTTGTTTAATTAATTTTAGGTCCAGCGTTATAGAGTATTAGGTTTAATGTCTATAACTTCATCATCAAACTCGCTATTATCAGGAAGTAATTTTTCATTTAATTTAGTATATCTACTCATATTGCCTCATCATTTTTGTATTACGAAGTTAATATAACATAGCATAAACCAAGATGCGAAAAATTACTATGCACCCACCATGAACCTTCCTACCATTTTTTAAAATGAATTAAATAGACATTGAAATTTGACAATAGAAGCGATATGGTATAAAATTGCGCCTAACGCAATAAAAGGTAATCAAAAATGAAGAATCGAAATTTAGAAACGCAGAATAATTTAATTGAGATGCCACAAGAAATTATAAGATATATTGCTAGTTTTCTAAACCCCTTTTCACTTTATGTTTGCAAGAATTTATATTTGCACATTTTCATCGATGAGACTTATTGGAAAAATTTAACCGAAAAAAATTTTGGATGGCTTTTTAAAATAATGGAAATTCAATCAGAAGAAAAAAATTATATGACGATTTTTAAAATTCTCACCTTGTATGAAAGGACTTTAAAAAACATTAAATTTCCCGTCCACCTTTTTACTGTTTTAGATAAATTTGACAAAATCCGTAACAGATATGATGTTAATACTAACGATATTCCGCTTTGGTTAAACGGAGAATACTTTCTGCAAGCCTACAGCATGCATAAACGCTCAGCCATACAGCTGTTCAAACTCATGGAGATTCAACAACATCTTCAAAATACTGTGGAGATGCGAGATTCTTCAAAACAAAGAAATTGCCAAAAGAAAATACTTTATTTAGCACTAGCAGCTTTGGAAACCGGTTATGGGCAAAAAAATTCTTACGAAAGAGATAAGATCATTGCGACAATATCAACTTCAAATTTAATTCCTTCCCAAAAATTTGAAATTTTGGAAAAATACTATCAATATCAAACCATTTTCCTTAAAGCAAGCGAATTAAAGATTACTGATAATTTGCAAGATTTATATCAAAAATGGTACTCAGAAATGTTAGAAACCATTGACCCTCAAGTTAAATTACAACGGATTGATGGTTTAATAAGTTTATTAAATAGTGAGCAATCATCCTTTTTGCTCACACCACAAGAATTAGAAAATACTTTAAGTACGCTGATTCAATCACGCCATGAAATAGAAAATCATCTAAGCCAACTACAAGCTCAACAACCTCAAGAAGCTAAACAAGCTTCCCTTCAGGTCTATCGTAAAAAAACCGAGTCGTCGACATCCACAAATTGTTTGATTATGTGAGTGCTTTAGTAAAATTTGTGCTTGAAAATTCATTCGTTTGCTAAACACTTACTAGTACAAATTAATGGCGTTTTGTAATTGCTCAAACTTTCTTTGATTGATAAGCTCATTTTTATGAGCTATTTTAATTATGTCAAATAAATAAGTCAGCGGTTCCCGCTGAATAAATAAAGGTCGGTGTTGGGCGGGTTCCAGGTGACA
>CBFGTC010000001.1:0-431922 GCA_965651935.1 uncultured bacterium | reverse complement strand
AATGTTAGATTTTCGCTACTCCTTTTTAAATCCTACAATGAAATATCCGGGTTAACCTGAATGGACTGGGTTTCAGAATTAAAATGGACATCCGTCAATAAACGTTCAAAATCATAGGGTTCATCGGCATCCACGACACAAAATTTTCTCACGTTTTTTTGTGCAGCCTGCACTAAAATATCAATCAAACCTTGGCTTTGCTCCAACTCGCAGATAAGTAATGAATTGGGGACTCGCAAAATTCTCGCGGGGAGATTTTCTAAAAAGATACTTGTAACAGGATGTTGACTCTTATCTAAATTTGTAATTTTTGTCATATATTTATGAATTAAAAACTAAAAAAATATACGTTGACTTTATTAAGAAATTCTTAAGTAGAAAAAACAATTGCGCAATTAAAAATTAGAGCGATGACTGCCAAAGACTTTAAAGCCATTCTCTCCCCAAAGTTTCTGCAAGTCAGGCAAAGAGTAGAAAGCGACCTTAGTCGCTTTCATGAGAAAATTATTGGTGATCAACCGGTTTATTATTGATGAATTTATAATATTGTTCTAAACCGTCTTCCAAACTGGTAAATGGCAAGTGATAGCCAGCGCGTCGTAACGAGGTTAAATCAGCTTGAGTGAAATTTTGATAAACGCCTTTTAAGTGGGCTGGGAAAGGGATGTAAGCGATTTCACCACGACCTTTTAAGCGAGTTAGTATTTGCGCAACGTCATTAAAGGTGCGGGCCTTACCTGAACCCAGATTAAATATGCCGTTTAAATCCCAGTGATTTTTCGCTTTTTGATAAAACCATAAATTGACTTTTACCACATCGTCAACAAAAACAAAATCTCGCAATTGCTCCCCATCGCCATAACCGTCAGTGCCCGCAAATAATTTGACTTCATCACCGTCCTTTAGTTGATTCATAAAATGGAAAGCAACAGACGCCATAGAACCTTTGTGCTGTTCGTGCGGACCGTACACATTAAAATAACGAAATCCTATCACCGGAGAATTCATTTTTTGACGGCGCACATAACAATCAAACTGCCATTTAGAATAACCATAAACATTAATAGGATATTGCACAGCCGCCGTGTCGTCAAAAACCGTTGCTGCTCCATACACAGCAGCACTGGACGCATATAAAAAAGGGATTGATCCTTCTATACAATAATGCAGTAAGTATTTGGAGTAGTCGTAATTGTTGCGCATCATGTAGCGTCCGTTCCATTCCGTGGTCACGGAACAAGCGCCTTGATGGAATATACCCGTAATTTTTTCTGCAAAAGGTTTGCGAGCTTGAATTTGAACGAGAAAATCTTCGCAATCGATATAATCGGCGATGGTGACTGCCGCTAAATTCTGAAATTTACGTCCATCAGTGAGATCATCCACGGCTAAAATATTTTGATAACCCGCCTTATTTAGACCTTTAATAATATTACAACCGATAAATCCTGCTGCACCTGTTACCACGATCATACCACTTGCCCCTGTATTTTTTGGATAAGCTTTGAAGTCGAAAAACCCGGAACAAATTTTAAAATTTGAACCTCACCTCCTCCTGCTAACACCGCTTGTGCGCCCGCAATTTCGTCAATCTTATAGTCTCCGCCCTTAACTAGCACATCCGGCATAACCCGAGCAATTAAACGCTCAGGTGTTGTTTCACTGAATGGCACCACCCAATCGACGGCACGCAAGGCCGCTAACAAGCCCATCCTTTCCATTAAAGAATTCAAGGGGCGCTGCGGTCCTTTGAGTGATTTTACGGAATTGTCATCGTTGACAGCGACGATCAAACGTTTTCCTAGAGATTTGGCTTGTTGTAAATATTGAATATGCCCAGAATGTAAAATATCGAAACAGCCGTTGGTCATCACGATTTTTTCTCCGTGCGCCCTGGCGTCAGCTAACGCTTCCATCAATTCTTCTTCAGTTAAAATACCTTCTAACACATTACCTTGCCATAATATGGCACGACGGAGTTCAGGCATACTCACTGTAGCGGCGCCGAGTTTCATCACCACTAATCCAGCCGCAATATTCGAAACACGTACGGCTTCTGTCAGATCACGCCCGGCGCTAAGCATGGCCGCAATAACACCGATGACAGTGTCACCCGCGCCGGTCACGTCGTAAACTTCACGCGCTTTTGCAGAAAAATGCTGAGCCGGATAATTTTTCTGAATTAAAGTCATGCCTTCTTTACCACGTGTTACCAACAGCCCGCCTAACTCGTATTGTTGAATTACGACTTGAGCTTTTTCAATTAATTCTTCTTCATTTTCCCAAGCACCTGCGATACTTTCAAATTCGAGTTTGTTGGGAGTAATTAAACTGGCGCCACGATAACGATTGAAATCACGGCCTTTAGGATCGACTAATACGGGAACTCCGTTTTGACGGGCTAGCTTTATCAGTTTTTGTGCGTTATGCAAGGCGCCTTTGGCATAATCCGATAAAATTACAACATGAGTTCTTTGTAACTCTCGGTAATAAGTTTCAATTAATCTTTCATCGTCGACATTCACAAAGGGCTCTTCAAAATCCATGCGGATCAATTGTTGTTGTTGACCAATGACACGCAATTTAGTGACAGTAGGATGATGGGGAATGTTGAGCAATTCGCAATTCACTTTCGCCTGTTGCAGAGCTGACTGTAGTTGGCGAGCTTCAGGATCATCACCCACTAATCCCATGATGGTCACATTTCCACCCAAGTTGGCGACATTGAGAGCCACATTTGCTGCACCGCCGGGCCGTACATTATGCTCACGCACGTGAACTACGGGGACAGGCGCTTCTGGGGAAATGCGGCTGGCTTGACCATACCAATAACGGTCCAACATTAAATCACCGTATACCAGCACGCGAATATTTTCAAAATTGGGGATGAGATTACAATTTGACATGAGGTATAGTATAATCGCTTCTACCTTCAGTTTCTACCGGCTAGAGGCATGTATTGAACAATAATTACACAAAAAAAGTACTGGTGGTCGGGCCTTCGTGGGTGGGTGATATGGTAATGGCCCAGTCTCTTTTTAAATTGATCAAACAACGTAATCCCACAACCATAATAGATGTCTTAGCCCCAGCTTGGAGCGTAGGTATATTAGAGCGCATGCCCGAAGTGACTCAATATTGGATATCTCCTTTTCATCATGGTGTGTTTAATTTACGTCAACGTTATCAAATGGGAAAGCAACTGCGACAAGCCCAGTATGATCAAGCCATTTTAATTCCCAATTCCTTTAAATCAGGCTTAGCCCCCTTTTTTGCTCAAATTCCTCTGCGCAGTGGCTGGCATGGGGAATTTCCCCGTCGTTTTCTGCTAAATGATAGTCGCCCTTTAGATAAAGCGCGCTTGAAGTTAATGTTTCAACGCTTCGCTGCATTAGGATTACCGGCCAATGAACCTTATCCAGACTCTTGGCCTTTGCCCAGTTTCACCATATCGCCCGATAAAGTTTCAGTGGCTCTGGAAAAATATCATTTAGCTAAGCCGCACAATCCTTTATTAGTCATTGCACCAGGCGCGGAATTTGGCCCTAGCAAACGCTGGCCACCGCAATATTTTGCGGAAGTGGCTAACGCGAAGCTAAAACAGGGTTGGTCAGTTTGGTTATTGGGTTCGGCCAAAGATCAATCCATCTCAAGCACAGTGAATAACTTAACCGGACAACAATGCCAAGACTTGGCCGGCAAAACGAGTTTAGCGGAAGCAATCGATTTACTTTCTTTAGCGGATATCATGCTGACCAATGACTCTGGGCTGATGCATATTGCTGCTGCTTTAGCCAAACCCATTGTGGCAATTTATGGTCCCACACCGGCTGATATTACACCCCCTTTAACTGAACATTATAAGTCTTTGTCTTTGAACATAGACTGCCGGCCGTGTATGAAACGCGAATGCCCACTAGGACATCATCAGTGCATGGTGGAACTCAAACCGGCAATGGTGTTAGCGGCGATAGAATCAAAGGCGGAAGAATCGACGAATAGGTTAATTTCCACTATCGCTAAAAGTGTGGCCCAATTTCCCTCCCCTATCCTGAGAGAAAATTAGATGAAATCGGATGACATAGCGCTCCCCCAGCGCAAGAACGAAAATTTAGAAGTGGCTTTTTTGATGCTGGATGATATCCATCATATCCACCATATCTTGCCTATTGCATTAGAACTATCTAAACGCCCTCAGTTTGATTGCAAAATTTTTTTACAAGCTCATAGCTTGGAATTGAGCCAAAAGATGGCAACTTGCTTTCCGGGACATCGTTGTCAATTTCAAGTCGTTTCAGGACCTTTTTTCACTCGACTGAAATCACGGCTTCGACAGAAACGGATTTCCTCAGGCCGAATGATCCGCAATTTAAGTGCCCATTTAATTGATTTTGACATTGTGGTGAGCCCAGACTTAGATATCCAATCTTTGGTGGACCGATGTCAGTCTCTGACTCGCCGGCCCTTGTTTTTTCTCACACTGCATGGGTTAGGCGATAGGCCTATGGTTTCCTTCACTAAACACATGTCGTATTTTGATTTAGTATTTGTGGGCGGCAACAAATACCTCAAACGTTTAGTCGATGAAGGCGCTACCTCAACAGAGAAATGCGCTTTAACAGGTTACCCTAAATTTGATGTCATCCCCTTGGAAAAACCGAATTTATTTGTCGATAAAAAACCAGTCATCATTTATAACCCGCATTTTGACCACGAAGTGTCTTCTTGGTGGAGTTGGGGCCTAGAGATCCTTGAGTATTTTTATCACCAGCGAAAATATAATTTTATTTTTGCTCCTCATACTAATTTATTTAATCGCAAACTTAAAAAAACCGCATTAGCGAAAAAATATATCCAAGCAAATCATATGATTATTGATTTTGGTAGTGAAAAATCCGTGGACATGACTTACATCCAAGCAGCGGATGTTTATTTGGGGGATTGTAGCAGTCAAGTATATGAATTCATCCGTACCCCCAGACCTTGTTTATTTCTAAATCCGCATGGGGTGAATTTACATCAACAAAACCATGGTCATTATTTATTTTGGAAAATGGGACCCGTATTTGAACAGTTAGATCCGCTTTGGCAATATTTGCAAAACGGACCCGATCATACGCCTTATCTCGAAATTCAAAAAAATCTATTTGCAGAAACTTTTTCTATCACTTGCGAATCCGCCAGCCTACGGGTTGCCAAAACCATTGAAAATTTTGTGAGTAAAGGTATTGCGAGAAAAATAGACAAGTAAACAGGACGTAAAAATGACCACTCACAGATAAGTACAAAAAAGCATTATAAATGGAGCTGACCATAAAGACCAATAGCAACCCTTGAGCGAAATACTGCATTTCACCTAAACTAAAACTGATGCGCCATTGTAAAATAAATAATAGCAACAATGAAAAAAGACCAACCCCGCCAAATTCCACCATCATCATAAAATATTCATTATGCGGAGTAACACTCACTCTGCGCCCAGGGAAGTTGCTAAAATCTTGTGCTGCGCTAGCGAAACTGCCCGCTCCATAACCTAAAATAGGACGTTCTTTAGCCATAGCCCAACTGAGATTATTAAAATTCAGGCGAGTACCTAATGAACCTTGAGGTTGATCTTTATTTTGGTGATAGTATTGCAAATCATAAATTGAATCATTCACGTAATGATGGAATTTGCTGGAAAATACGTAAGACCCTGCGCACAAGCTCACCACTGAAATAAAACCGATGATAGCCCCTCGCCATCCCGTCATTTGCACAGCAAATAATAGCATTAATATTAAATATGCCACCCAACCGGTGCGGCCATCATTGATAAAAAACTCTTGGTAAGTGAATAGGGCTATCAATATCAAGCAATAAATTCGGTAATCTTTTTTTTTCCAAGCATATAATGCTAATAAATAAGAAGCGAAAGCGACTAAAAAGCTTGTCTCAATGTGAGTGTAAAAAATATAAGAAGGGTTTTCAAATTTTCCGATGTGCAATCCTGTCCACGCTTTTATACAGGAAAGGACAACCGTGATGGTCACTCCCACTAAAAAAGCAATGATAGTCCGGTCCCGCCATTGGCCATCTCTGCAAACCGATAATAATAAGGGGATATAAAGTAATTTTGAATATTTATGTAATGCAGACAAGCGATTGGCCCAGGGAGCATCACTCCAAAATAGGGAAATAATCACTAATGTCACAATCCAAATCGCAATCCACACTACAGGATTTTTTTTTAATATTTCTGAGTCCTTAAAGAAGCGGCCAGAAATGACACCCAATGCGGCTGTCGCCGCCATGCAAATATCGGTAGCGGTGATAGACAAAGGGACAAAAAGGCCGGTGAGCATGAGGAAAACCCGGCTTAATCGATCAAGGGGTTTTTGCTTTTCAGTTCGATGATTTATCGAGTCAAGCATCTTTTAACTCATACTCAGCGTCACAATAAGGGCACACCGCGAAACCAGTCTCCTCAATCGGTAAATAGACTCGAGGATGCGCATCCCAAAGTCTTTGGGTGGGTAAAGGACAACTCAGTGGTAATTGCTCTGGCTGGATTTCGTATCGTTTTCGAGTACAAGCTTGTTTTGTTTGTGACATAACATCCTCTGAATTTCATAAGAAGATTATTCTACCCGCATCTATCTTTGACAGCAACGTTAAATGAGTTTATATCCTGTGCCTTAGCAAGCCAATTGCTCAGAATAATAGAGGGGAGAATTGCGATTTTCCCCCTGTCAAAACCCTATCACGTAAAGCCGTTTAATCTTCAGTATGGTCTGCTTCTTTAATCATTTCTTTGAGTCGTTTTAACGTGTCGATCTGCAATTGCCGCACCCGCTCTCGAGTAAGTCCCACCGCTTTTCCCACGTCTTCCAGGGTTGCTGGCTCGTGGCCGGCTAAGCCAAAACGGCGCGCAATAATCTCTCTTTGGCGTTTACCAAGACTTTCCAGCCATTCATCCACATGATGTTTTAGATCGTCATCTTGAATTAAAATGGCAGGATCAAGGATATGCTCGTCTGCCAAAGTTTCAGCTAGCGAAGGTTTGCGTTGGTCTTGGCTGGATTCGTCGTCATCTAAAGAGGTTGTCTCGGTGGCTAAGGCCATGACTCGTTGAATTTCTTCGATAGGATGGTCAATTAATTCCGCAATTTCTTCTGGGGTGGGATCGTGATCTAACGTTTTAGTCAACTCTTTCGCCGCCCGCAGATAAATATTTAATTCTTTTTGAACATGGATGGGTAGGCGCACTGTACGCCCTTGATTCATAATGCCGCGCTCAATAGTTTGGCGAATCCACCACGTGGCGTAAGTAGAGAATCGAAACCCACGTTCAGGGTCGAATTTTTCCACGGCAGTCATTAAGCCTAAATTACCCTCTTCAATTAAATCCAATAAATCTAAACCTCGATAACAATAATGGCGGGCAATTTTAACCACTAAACGAAGATTGGATTCGATCATTTTAGTTCGCGCAGCTTGATCGCCTTTGCGGATTCGCCTGGCCACTTCCAGTTCTTCTTCGGCTGTCAATAGGGGTTTGTAGCCTAATTCATGGAGATATAAGCGGGTAGGATCATGCTCTAAACCCGAAGGTGCGCTGTCATCGTTCAGGTTTTCATACTTTTCCTCTAAATCATGGGTGATATCACCTGCGCCTAAACTCGCGGATGGCCTGCTGAATAAAACTTGATTATCTTGAGCCACGGATTTTCTTTTCTTTTTAACGGGCTCCAATTCTTCTATAGAGACTTCTTCCTCACCGAAATTTTCCGTCAATTCCGTATCCACAAAGGCAGGCTCTTCAATGTCATATTCCACGTTTTCAGAATTTTCAGAGAATTCGTCCTTAGGCGCTTTTATTTTATTCGGATTTTTAGGTTTAGATTTGACTCCGCTTGGCATGAAATTCCTCCTTGAAAATGAATGATTATCATCATCTTAGCGTATAATTAGAGATTTTGCACCCACGCTCCGAGTTGCTCAAAGGCTTCATAATGAGTCAAATCAATGCGTATGGGAGTAATAGAAACGCGCCCTGCTAAAACGGCGGCAAAGTCCGTGCCAGGACCAGCATCCGCAGCCGCTCCGGCAGGCCCTACCCAATACACCGGATGTCCTCGGGGGTCTAATTGACGGATGGTGGGTTCTGCGCTATGACGAGTGCCTAAGCGAGTGACTTCAAACCCTTTGAGTTCACTATAAGGCACATCAGGCACATTGACGTTCAAAATAGTGCCAACCGGCAAAGGTTCAATCTGCAACCTCTCCACAATCCGATAAACCACCATGGCGGCGGTAGTGTAATATTGCAAATGATCACCTGCTAAGGATATGGCGATGGCTGGCAATCCTAAAAAACGGCCCTCCATGGCGGCAGCTACCGTTCCCGAATACCATACATCGTCACCCAAATTAGCGCCCGCATTAATCCCTGAAACGACCATATCTGGCGTATTTTTAAGCAAGCCGGTGATAGCGACGTGCACACAATCGGTGGGCGTGCCATCGACGCTAATCATTTCATTTTCGAGATATTTCACTCGCATGGGAACGGTTAGAGTCAACGAGTTGCTAGCCCCGCTTCGATTGCGGTCTGGCGCTACTACATAGATTTGCGCGGTTTGGCTCAAAGTTTCTGCTAAAACCGCTAAGCCCCTGGCATAGACGCCGTCATCATTGGTTAATAATATCTTGAGCATGTTACTCATTATATACTAACTCAACTTGATCTCCAGTCACTTGCCAGTTATATTTTATCTATGGATTTAGAAAAAAATTTAACCTATGCTCGAATAGCTGAGCTTAGACAATGGATGGAACAAAACCATCTCGATTATTATTATGTTCCCGCTCGTGATGCCCACAACAATGAATATGTTCCTTGCTGTTGGCAACGGCGTGGTTTTATTTCTAATTTTGACGGCTCGGCAGGCGATGCTTTGATTGGGCGCGCTCAAGCCTGGCTATGGACCGATTCACGTTATTTTCTACAGGCAGAGCAACAATTGGATTCGCATATTTTTCAATTGATGCCGCAATTACAAGGCACTCCGCCTCTTCAAGAATGGTTTAGGCAACATGCCGCTAATCAAATCTGCGGTGTTGACCCGCAATTATTAAGTATCAATCAAGCCCACGAATGGCAAGCGGCATTAAATTCTGTGGGCGGACAATTAAAATCTATTGACAAGAATTTGATCGACCTGATTTGGAAAGAGCAGCCGGCATTGCCTAATCAATATATCCGGCAATATCCATTAAAACATGCTGGACTGAGCGCTCGAAATAAAATTGATTCCTTGCGCCAACAACTTTTTTCTAAAAAAGTGGACGCCCACGTAATTACACAGCTTGATGCTATCGCTTGGCTATTTAACATTCGCGGTAATGACATAGAATACAACCCTGTCGCCATTTGTTACGCAGTCATCACATTAGATAAAAGCATTTTGTTTATTAATCCCGTTCAAGTTCATGAAGGAGATCAGATTTATTTACAATCTCAAGGCATTGAACTACAAAATTACGATCAATTTGCGAAATATTTAAATAATTTTACTGGACGTGTTTGTGTTGACCCCT
This sequence comes from uncultured bacterium, assembly GCA_965651935.1. GTDB lineage: Bacteria > Pseudomonadota > Gammaproteobacteria > Coxiellales > Coxiellaceae > JAFEDN01. Next base: position 422,340 of record CBFGTC010000001.1, on the reverse strand, counting down.
ATGCCAGTAGCTGGTGGATTGAGCAGCAATTACAAAATGCAGATTTGTTTTTAGTAGCGTCTCCTATTTCATTAATGAAGGCTCGTAAAAATCCAACCGAAATTGCCGGCATGCACGAAGCTCATCGTCGCGATGCCTTGGCCATGGTTAAATTTTTACATTGGTTAGAAAATATTTGGCCTGAAGGCATCAACGAAATTTCCGCGTCCGATGAATTGGAAAAGTGTCGCCGCCAAGACCCTGAGTGCTTGGATTTAAGTTTTGCTTCTATTAGCGGCTTTGCCTCTAACGGCGCTATCGTGCATTACCGGGCAACGCCAACCACTAACCGGCGCATTGACGATAGCAATTTGTATTTGATTGATTCAGGAGGTCAATATTCCTATGGCACTACTGATATTACCCGCACAATTCACTTAGGATCGCCTTCGCCGGAACAAAAAAAATATTATACTTATGTCCTTAAAGGCCATTTAGCTTTGCGCCATACTGTATTTCCAAGCGGTTGTTGTGGCGAACATTTAGATGCCATTGCGCGCAGACCGTTATGGCAAGCCGGCTTAAATTATGGGCACGGCACCGGACATGGGGTGGGTTGTTATCTTTGTGTGCATGAAGGACCGCAACGCATTTCTCTGGGTTATAGTAAAATTGCGTTAGAACCGCACATGGTTGTCAGCAATGAACCGGGTCTTTACTTTACTGATCAATTCGGTATTCGTATCGAAAATTTATGTGTTATTGTTGAATCTCCTTATCCTAACTTTTACACCTTCGATGATTTAACCAAAGTTCCTTACGCAAGGAATTTAATTGATACCCATTTACTGACCCACGAAGAAATTAATTGGATTAACGATTATCATCGTGAAATCTATGAATTACTCATGGACGATCTTAATGACGAACAACGTTTATGGCTTTCTCAAGCGACGGCGGCAATCGAAATCAATTCGAGTCCGGTTTAAGAAAAAAAGACTGAACTAAATCTAGGTGTATATTTTCAATGGAATTAGGCCGCCACTGGGGTTGGCGATCCTTATCTACCAACGCAGCACGGATTCCTTCAATAAAATTATGATCACGAATAAAATGCTGAGCTAAAATTAGATTTTCGGCCATCACTTGCTTAAAATCATAATTTCGGCAATGACGCAAATGTTTCAATGTAATTTTCAAACTGAGCGGCGACAAGTTTTTTAACTTTATCATGAGTTGCCTGCTCCACTGAGCTTGCTCCAAACTACAACGATAAACAATTTCATCAACACTCTCTCCACTAAAAATTTTTTCAATTAATTTGATGTGGGGTACATGATAAAATTCCGTGTTTGGTTGATGAAATTGTCCGATAAGTTGTTTTACTTTGTTAAAATCATTACCGGAAAATGGCGTCTCCAATAATAATTTTTCCAGTTCAATTAAACATATATGAGGGATAATCGCTTTAACAATACCCAAAATATAGGCCGATTCCGCATTTAATTTTTCACCGGTAAGCGCTAAATAATTGCCTATATGCCGGGGAAATTGACTAAGATGGTAACATACTCCTACATCAGGAAAGAATCCTATCGCCGTTTCAGGCATAGCCCAAACCAAACGGTCTGTGGCCAAAGGAAAGGAGCCGTGGATCGACAACCCTACGCCGCCGCCGAAAGTCATTCCATCTAAAAATGCGAGATAGGGTTTGTTAAACTCAAAAATCGTTTGATTCATCGTGTATTCTTCTTTAAAGAATTCATCGACTTGATCAAATTGCTGTTGCCGACAATGCTCATAAAGACTGAGTACGTCGCCTCCTGCACAAAAAGCTCGCTCACCTTCTCCACTGATGATAACCGCTTTTATCGATTTCTTTTGCGACCAAATTTGCAGTTGCTGATTGATGGATTTACACATATCCAAATTGAGTGCGTTTAATTTTTGCGGTCGATTAAGAATAATTTTGCCAATATCGCCATTCTCACCGCATAATTCTTTAAAAAAGATGTCTGACATGGCTAACACTCGCTATTAATTGACGGGTATATTCATTTTGGGGCGCAGCAAGCAAATCGACAGTGGCTCCTGATTCCACCAATTTTCCACGATGCATGACTCCTACTCTATTCGCTAAATAAGCCACCACACCCCAATCGTGAGTAATTAACAAATAAGTGAGCTTTAATTCTTTTTGTAGTTTATTGAGTAGACTCAGCATTTGCATTTGAATTGAAACATCCAAGGCGCTGGTGGGTTCATCCAAAATCAATAACTTTGGCTGTCTCGCCAACGCCCTGGCTAAACAAATCCGTTGACGTTCCCCGCCAGAAAATTCATGAGGATATTTCCATTTTGCCGCTAAGGGTAATTCCACTAAATTTAATAAATGATCAATATCCCTCGTCGTCTTCACACCTTCTGTTAAACTTTCTCCAATTAACATGCGCGGGTTTAACGCCGTATAAGGGTCTTGAAAAATGATTTGCAGGTTTTGCCTTTGTTTTGTTAAATTTTTCTTGCTAAGCTCCGTCAGCTCCACTCCATCTAACCAAATTTTTCCCGTGGTAATCTGGATTAAACGCACTATGGCTTTAGCAACGGTCGTTTTACCCGACCCGGATTCTCCTACCAACGCAAAAGTTTCACCTGAAAATAGCTGTAAATTTAAATCATCAACTGCTTTCAAATGGTCCACCACCTTGCGAAATAAGCCTTTACGAATAGGGTAGTACACACGCAAATTCTGAATACGTAAAATTTCTCGCGGACATGATTGAGGTATTTTTTGAGCCTCTAATGTTAAAAGCGACTGCATTAATTTTTGCGTATAAGGATGTTGTGGCTGAGTAAAAATTTTCTGCCGCGGCCCTGACTCTATTTTCTTGCCTTTTTTTAAAACGACGATTTCATCCGCTAACTGGGCACTAATCCGCAAATCGTGACTGATAAATAACACACTCATTTGTCTTTTATAAATTAATTGTTTTAATAAAGCTAAAATTTGCGCCTGCAAAATAGTGTCCAGCGCGGTCGTGGGTTCATCGGCAATCAGTAATTCCGGATTGGCGCTTAACGCCATAGCAATCATGGCGCGTTGACGCATTCCGCCTGATAATTCATGCGGATACGAACGCAAACATAACGGCACATCGGCAATACCGCTTTCATGTAGAATTTCTCCGGCATGGTGCAATGCTGTTTTTCGAGTTAGATTTAAATGCAGCATCATCACCTCTTGAATTTGTTGTCCCACGGTTAGGACCGGGTTAAAAGCGGACATCGCATCTTGAAATATCATGGCGATTGTTTTACCACGGATTCGCCGCATTTGTCTTTCGCAATACTTTAATAGATTATTATTATTGTAAATAATTTCACTTTCAACGCTCATGCGAATATTTGCCGGCAATAATTGCATGATACTAAGAGCCGTTAAAGTTTTGCCACTACCGGATTCACCCACTATACCGACACACTGGCCTTTATGAAGCGAAAAATTAACGTTATCTAGCGTCAAACCAGAGCTATTGGAAATTTTTAAACTCAAATTTCGCAATTCAAACAAAGGATGAGTCATATTTCTATCTTTAAATATGGATCAAAAGCATCTCGAAGCGCATCAGCAAACACGTTGGCAGCGAACACTAATCCAAACATTGAAACCAACGCTGCTAATAATGGCCACCATACAGCCGGCTCTCTGGCTAATTCTAAACGTGAACTATTAATCATATTTCCCCAGCTTATCGTAGTGGGGTCAACTCCCACCCCAACATAAGAGAGCACGGCTTCGGCTAAAACCAGAATACTAAAATCAAGCACCACCGTGATGATGACGATATGGAAAATATTTGGAATAATATGCCGAAGGATTATCTTGGTTTTGGATACGCCCAATGCTTTTGCAGCCTGCACAAATTCCAACTCACGGACTTTTAAGGTCTCACCTCGCAAAAATCGACAGAGGCCAGCCCAACCGGTGATTCCTAATATAAAACACAATGCCAATAAGCGTACATCCGCTCGCTCTGCTATCGTCGGGTATTGCTCAGCATGTCTATCCATGTAAACTTGCAGCATCAACACCGAGGCTGAAATAAGTAATACTCCGGGTATAGAACTTAGGGTGGTGTAAAGATATTGGATAATATCGTCAATCCATCCGCGAAAATATCCAGCGATTGCCCCCAACGCCAGCGCGAATGGTAATGAAAATAAAGTCGTTAAAGTACCAATCACTAAACCGGTGCGGACACTCTTTAAAGCGAGGTAAAACACATCACGCCCTATTTTATCCGTACCAAATACATGACAATCTTTTATCAAAAAAGCGCTTACGCTAATCAGCAAGGATAAAATGCTCATGGTAATCCATATGGACCTCCAGGCAATTACGGTTTTTCTTTGCCATAAAAGCCAGAACTTTTTTCGCCAAGATAATGGTGAAGTAATTCGGTAAATTAAAATAAAAATGATACCTAGTAATATCGTGATGACTAAGCCGCACATTAAGCCTAAACCAATACGTAAAACCATTTGCTTAAAATTGAGATGGCTGTATTGCAAAGGCAGGTAAACTTGGTCTTTTTTCACAAATAAATGATTGGAAAAAGGCGCAGAATAGCTTATTTCCGTTTCTACCCCTAAAGGGTGCACCAATCGATCTAAAACTGTCTGATTATGAAAACGTAAAGAATCCAGCAGCCCCACGCTGACGTAAAAAAGCAAAACCACCGCGGCACTCGCGCCCAAACTGTTGGCCATCAATTGCCGCCACGGCTCTCGCCAATGTGGATAACGTAAGCCCCACAATAATACTCCTAAAGTAAATACAGCCAACCCCCACATCAAATAATCACTGGGCAGCATGCTCACTCCCTCACCAGCTTTATTCGCGGATCGACTAGGAGATAGGAAAAATCCGTTAAAATTAACCCGATTACGTAAAATAAGGTTCCCAGAAATACCATAGCTCTCACTATATCAAAATCTTGTTGCGCGATAGCATCAATCGTGTAACTCCCTAGACCCGGTATACCAAAAAATGACTCTAAAATTAAACTACCTAAAAATAGAGTCGGAATGAGAACGACTACGCCGGTCAATATCGGTATCATGGCGTTTTTTAACACGTGTTTAAATACCACCACTAAATCCGAACAACCTTTAGCCCTAGCGGTACGCACATACGGCTTGTGCATTTCTTCTAAAAAAATAGTGCGATACCAACGTGTTTGTGCGCCAATGGCACTCACTATCCCAATCACAATAGGTAAAATAACAAACTTAACCGCATTAATGCCGGGTTGATACCCTGAAATAGGCACTAAACGTAATATTTTTCCAAATAAATATTGTCCACCAATAATATAAAACATACTGGAAATCGACATTAATACGACGCAAATCAACACCGCAAAACGATCAAAAAAACTGCCGCGAAATAAAGCAATGAGTAAGGCGAAGCTAATATTCACGAATAACCCAATAATTAAAGTGGGTAGCGCAATCGCTAAGCTGGGCCACATCCTTTGCAGTACTTCGTTAGCAATATTACGCCCTTGATTCGAGGAGCCGAATCGAAAGAGGAATAGTTCCAATGATTTATTGAAATAAAGGGTATCGGTGATTTTTTTGATTCCTGCTGCATGCGCATCGAAAAAAAGCGGACGGTCGTAACCATAGGTTTTTTTCCAAGCTTCTATCGATTCCTGACTCACATGTTTCACTCCTAAATGCATCCGCGCCATGTCGTCAGGGGTATTGATAGTAAAAAATAATAAAAACGTAATTAAATTAACGCCAATTAGTATTGGAATAGCGTATAAAATACGTTGAAATAAATAAACCGCCATTTAAAATCCTTTTATGCTGTAAATTCTTCGATGGGAATGAAACAAAGTCCTTAAAAACGTTTTACAGATGGGCTATTTTCCCTTATCCAATAAGTGATTACCAGTGGCAGTCCCAGCACCAAAATTAAAATAATCATCACCCATAGCGGCCAAGTTTGTGGTCTATTCCATTCCTGACGTAACTTCGCCCGTAAAGCGCCATCCAGGCTGCTGTATTTTAATGTATTATAGGACATGGCATTTGGCTTAGTTGGCGCCATCCACACTTGCCGCAGAACAAACGTTTCTGGGTTGAAACCCCATATCCAGGGGCTATCCTGTTGAACAATATTGACAAACTCGGATATTTTTTGCAGGCGTATTTCATTGTTGGGCAATGCAGCAATCTCACGATACAATTCATTAGTGCGTGGATTAGTGTAATTAGCGGCATTTTCTCCATTAAATTTTACCATACCGGCAGGCCCATATAATAAGAATAAAAAATTCTCAGCGTCTGGATAATCTGCACTCCAACCCCAAGAAAACATTTGCACGGCACCGGTGCGCATATTGTCTTGAAATCGATTGTATAAAGTGGCGCGAATATTTAAATCAATTCCCAATTGTGCAAATTGCTTACGATACCAATTATATTGGGCATTCTCATCCGGCCCTCCAGTGCTTGCCAAATCGTAATTTAACAACAACGGCTTTCCAGTTTTAGGATCACGCCCGTTTGAATAACCCGCTTCTTTTAGTAATACTTTAGCCTCGCTTAAAGGTCGGCGCACAGCTTGATCATTTTGCCAAGTATATATCCAGGCATTAACGCTTTTTTGACCAGATTGATAACCGAATATGCCTGGGGGTATAGGCCCTTGAGCTGGGATGCCTCTGCCATTGAGAAAAATACTAATAAATTCTTCTTGATTTAAGGCAATACTCAGCGCTTGGCGCAATTTTTGCTTTGCCGGACTATATCCCCCAACTAAGGGATCTAACATATTAAAACCAATATAATAGATCGCTAAATCAATTATGGTTGTTAAGTGTATTCCTTTATTTTTCATGAGGCGGGTAAGACTGGGATTGCCATCTGTATCTAAGTGGATGGCTTGATCAAAATTGTCATCACTTACACCAGAAACGTCATAATAACCTTGTAAAAATTTATTCCAGCGCGGAATACTCTCACGATCCAATGAAAAAACTATCCGATCAATAAAAGGAAGTTTTTGACCGCTTTTTTGTAAATATCCTTTTTCAGCATCGCCCGGTTCTCCTTCCGTAGGAAAATATTCTGTGTGAAAATAAGGATTTTTGTCTAACACAATATGTTGATTGGGATTATTTTCGGTCATCATATAAGGACCCGTTCCCACTGGATACCAATCCCACGAAATATTGTGCTTGCCTAAACCAGTTTGCGAATAAAAATAATCCGCTTCCCACGGTATCGGCGCAAAAAATGGCATCGCTAACCAATATTGAAATTGCGGATAAAACCCGAGAATTTTGATTTGATAATGGTATCGGTCTATCGCTTTAGCTCCTTCCAATTCAAACTTGCGCAAATCAACAAAGGGATGACCACTGGCGGATATTTTTTTATTAAGGTCAACTAACCCGGCAATATAATGGCTCATTAAACCCAATATCGGTGATTGTACGGCAGGATTAGCAAGCCGCTTTATTTGATAAACATAATCATCTGCCGTTAATTCACGGGTGCCAGTGTGTTTAAAATCATTCAGACTACGGATGTGAGCCAATTCTTGTTTAGTTAAATTAAAATAATAATATTCGCCGTGTTCATTTCGCGCAAAAGCCGGATGCGGCTGAAAATAAACCCCAGGCTGTAATGTAATTTGATATATCGTATAAGCAATTTTTTGAGTTTGGCTAGTATCAGTCAGTTTTTGTCCTTGCTGATCAAAATAACTGACTTCCGGTAATTGGGCGGCAGTGAGGGTTGTTAATTGATAAGGTCTTTTTAAATAATGATATTGTAAAGGTGGTTCATAAATTTGCGCTATAAACTGCATGTCATCCGCGCTATAAGAACGTGCCGGGTCCAAAGTTTTAGGCGGACTGGCGAACGCTAGATACGCCGTATTTTCATTGCCCGGTTGAGTATATGGATTATTCCAATTTTCTGCCAGCGCTAGAGTTGAGCAAAAGCAAAAGATAAAAATAAAACATTTTGACATCAAGTACTGTCCTTGTATCCTGCTCATTGGCAAGCCAGTTAAAAAGTATGCCATAGCGATGGTTAGTTTCAAAGCCTCATTTAGTCAACCCAAGCATTTGAACCGGACAGATTCTTTTTAATCAAATTTTAATTTTTACTGGCATTTATAGCATTTCCCATTAATATGGAAATGCTATCTTTTTTTGATGCTGCGCCCGGCAAAGCCGATGCTGGCACTTAAGGGGAAGAATCCCCCATCGCCTAAGGACCCGTTTCAATAAAAACGGGAAACGCTATAATAATAGAATTACTTATATTTCTGTGAGATAATTTCGAAAATTCCTTTTTTTGAAGGATTTTCCTATTATGAATAGTGAAAAAAACGTTCAACCTCAATATTTTTGCTGGAAAAATGGGCTATTATATATTGACTTGATCGTTCAAGCCTATTCCAGTCACGACGAAATTGTTGGCATCCATGCCAATCGATTAAAAGTGCGTCTATCTGCAACGCCAACGGCGGGTAAAGCAAATCAGCATTTAATTAAGCTTATGGCGGAATATTTCGGGGTTCCCAATAATCGAGTGCATTTAGTCAAAGGACACCAAAGCCGCATGAAACAAATCTGCATCACTAATCCGCAGAATAATGTACCAGAACCTCATTGAATTTAATTTATTTCTAACCACATTGGCAATTGCATTTCTTCTTGTTTTGATAAACGATTGTGCAAACGCCAATTAGGATCATATTTGGCAACTAGATGCCAAAATTGAGGAGAGTGGTTTAAATGTACCGTGTGACACAGTTCATGAATTAAAATATGCCGTATTAATTCTGGCGGTAAAAAAATCAATTTATAATTTAAATTAATTTTTTTTTCTGAAGAACAACTACCCCAGCGAGTTTTTTGGTTGCGTATTTTTACGCTATGAAATGGTAATTGGAATTCTCTACTCAACTCAAATAAACCCGAACTGAGAATCGTTTCGGCTTTTTGCTGTAACCATTTTTTAATTATCGCGAGACAAAGGGCATGATCTTCTATATTACCCAATAGTGCTATTTCATAATTTGGGCATAGTATCAGCTTGATCTTAATCGGACTATAATGATAATTCACTTTCCAATTTTCTCGACAACTGGCAAGCCATATATTTTCAGGTAACACATCGCGGATAGACAAATTATTTCTCAACCTAAATGCACATTGATAAAAAAATGACATTATGGCATTATAATGGAATGAAATATGCCCAGCAAGATTGGCAGACGGCGCTGGCTGATGTCATTACTGACTCCCAAGAACTTTGTCAATTCCTCGCATTAAATACTGAAAAATTTGAGAAACTCTATAACCGAAATCAACAAAAGTTTCCTTTACGAGTTCCTCGCAGTTTTGCTGCGCGCATAGAAAAAGGCAATTTTCACGATCCTTTATTGCTACAAGTCCTCCCTATCAATAAAGAATCCAGCCTGAATAATCCCTCTTTTTGTAAGGATCCTTTGCAAGAAAAACAAAAGAATCCTGTACCTGGACTGCTCCATAAATATTATGGCCGAGTTTTATTAATTGCCGCTAGCGGTTGCGCCGTGCATTGCCGGTATTGCTTTCGCCGGCATTTTCCTTACGAATCCAACACCCCCGGCGCTGCGGGCTGGCAAGATGTGGTGGATTATATTTCCCAAGACCCCACAATTACTGAAGTCATATTGAGCGGGGGCGATCCCTTGATACTCAAAGATAACACGCTAAAAGCACTGATTGAACGATTAGAAAGCATCCCCCATCTGCAAATTTTACGTTTGCATACGCGCATTCCGGTGGTGCTGCCCGAACGCATTACACCTACCTTAATTCACTTATTAGGCTCTTCTCGCTTAAAGTCGATTATAGTCATACACTGCAACCATCCTCGCGAAATTGACCGCCATGTACAATTCGCTTTGGATAGTCTACATCGAGCCGGTATTATTTTATTAAATCAATTTGTATTACTAAAGGACATTAATGACCAAGCTGAAATCATTATCGACCTTTGTCAAAAATTATTTCATTTTGGCGTACTGCCTTATTATTTACATTTACTAGACCCAGTGGAAGGAGCAGAACATTTTTTTGTCAGCGCTGAAACAGGAAAAAAAATAATGCAGCAGCTTACCAGAAAACTCCCGGGCTATTTACTCCCTAAATTTGTGCGCGAAATCCCCAACGCTTTCTCAAAGACTCCACTTTAAATTAAAAAGAAAAAGGACGGAGGATAACCCGATTCTTTCCTTTTCTTTTGAGCAGAGAAGAGACTGGAAACGTGTTTAATTTATTGCGTTAATTTCAAATCAAGCTGTTCTTGAGCAGCCTTTCTAAAGGCCAAAGGATGTGGAATATAGGTCAGCGGGTCTTGTGTACCACCCGTACCCACAATGCGAATACTGCCATAATCCAATATTCTGCCTAAAACACTTTGGTCTACATAAATGGCTTCGATACGGTTTAAAAATAATTCTAAAGTATCCCGGCTTATCCAACCCGCTTTGAATATAATTCGACGATTGGTGATACCATACTCGGAAGTCGCTCGGCGTATAAAAGTAGAGATGCCTGTAAAAATAGCTGTGACTAAAAGAGCTAAAACCACTAACGTACCCAAGCGTATTCTAAAAAACGGCAGATAGCCTGGAAATAATTTCGGCGCCAAAGCGGCCAAAACAACAGTAGCCAATAGCATAGATACGGGCAAAGCGAAAACAATCCAATGCATTTTACTATAATAAAGCAACTTTTCATTCTTCATCAGATTATTTTGAATGTAACTCATTTTTTTATTCCACCTCGCAACGTTCGACTTGACGGAACCCTCGGGGCAACAATGCTCCGCGCTGGCCACGCTCTCCTCGAAAATTAGCTAAATCTTTAGGGCTTAAGCGCAAGGCACGTTTACCGGAAAATAACACCAAGGCGTTATCTTTTCGTAATATGGCTATAGCCACACAAAATTCCTCGCGTTTGACGGCGCGAGAACTGGGGATTTGAATAATCTTATTGCCTTTGCCACGTTGCAGTTCCGGCAGCTCCGCCACTGGAAATAATAATAACCGGCCTTCGTTAGTGATCGCCGCTAAAAATTGACTGGTTTTATCTTCTATTGCAGCAGATACTAATACTTTCGCATCGGCAGGTAATTTAAGTACTGCTTTACCGGAGCGGGTTTTAGAGTATAAATTTTCCATTTTAACGATAAATCCATAACCAAAATCCGATGCCAAAACCATTTCCGCTTCAGGATCAGCGGCAATAATAGCTGGAAAATTCACACCGGGAGAAGGCTGCAAATATTTTGTCAATGGCTCGCCTTGTCCTCGTGCTGAAGGTAATTGGTGTGGCAAAAGAGAATAACTTTTACCTTCACTATCTATCACCACCACCGGCACATTACTGCGCCCTAATACTTGCGCGGCGAACTCATCTCCGGCGCGATAGCTTAAGCCCGCGCCATCCACATCGTGCCCTTTCGCTGAGCGGATCCAACCTTGTCTTGACAGAACAACAGTCACCGGCTCTGCCGGAATCATTTCTTCTTCACGTAATGCTTTGGCTTCAAAACGCGCCACAATGGGCGAACGACGCGAATCCCCAAAACGTTGTTTATCTTCTTGTAACTCTTGCTTAACTAAATTTTTTAATATAGCATTTGATTCCAGAATTTTTTGAATGTGGTCTCTTTCTTGAGTTAACTCATCTTGCTCACCGCGGATTTTCATCTCTTCTAATTTTGCTAAATGGCGGAGCTTGGTTTCTAATATTGATTCAGCTTGAATCTCGCTCAGGGCAAAACGTTTGATCAAATGCGGTTTCGGCTCATCTTCACGGCGGATAATGGCAATTACTTCATCTAAATTTAAATACGCTATCAATAACCCTTCTAATATGTGTAAACGCGCCTGTACTTGTTCCAAGCGAAACTGCAAGCGTCGCTTAACGGTTTGTAAGCGAAAAGACAACCACTCTGTTAAAATGGTGATTAAACCTTTCACTTGCGGCCTGCCATTGAGACCAATCATGTTGATATTGACGCGGTAATTGCGCTCCAAATCGGTGGTGGCAAATAAATGCGCCATCAACGTTTCTATATCCACTCGATTTGACCGCGGTGTTATTACTAAACGGGTTGGATTTTCGTGATCGGATTCATCGCGCAGATCGCTGACATTGGTTAATTTTTTCGCTGTCATCTGCGCCGCAATTTGTTCCAACACTTTCGCACCGGATACTTGATATGGCAAGGCCGTGACAATCACGTCGCCGTTGTCCTCGGTAATGTAGACCGCACGCATACGCACACTACCCATGCCGGTGCGATACATTTCTGCAATTTCCTCGCGCGGCGTGATGATTTCGGCTTCGGTGGGAAAATCGGGACCTTGGATATAGTACATCAAGTCTTTCACCGTGGCGTTGGGGTGTTCTAATAGATGCACGCACGCATCGGCAACTTCAGTTAGATTGTGCGGGGGGATATCCGTGGCCATACCCACCGCAATTCCAGTAACTCCATTCAATAAGACATTGGGTAGACGCGCCGGCAATAATATGGGTTCTTCCAACGTGCCATCGAAATTCGGTTTCCAATCCACAGTCCCCTGCTCTAGCTCTTGTAATAAGACTTGAGCATAAGGAGTCATGCGCGATTCAGTATAACGCATGGCGGCAAATGATTTAGGATCATCCGCTGAACCCCAATTGCCTTGACCATCGATTAAGGGGTAACGATAGGCGAAATTTTGCGCCATAATGACCATGGCTTCATAGCAAGCGGTGTCACCATGTGGATGATATTTACCCAACACATCACCCACCGTCCGGGCGGATTTTTTATATTTGGCGCCGGCTTTTAAGCCTAATTCAGACATAGCATAAATAATGCGTCTTTGGACCGGCTTTAATCCATCGCCAATATGTGGCAAAGCGCGGTCCAAAATGACATACATGGAATAATTTAAATATGCTTTTTCGGCGAATTCACCGAGGTTTTGCTGTTCAATCTCAGCCAAATGCTTGGTGGACATATCGATCCTTTAAAGGCAATGAAAATTTTCAAAGTTTATGCTAATTTAACTACATGAACAAGCGAACCTACTCCTTTCTGGATAAAGTTTTTATTGAATTCGGACGCGGACTGACCACCCTATTTTGTGATTTGCCTAGCCAAAACCCCAACCCCGCCGCCGATTTGACCGAACCCCAGTTAAACAGCGAAGAAAAAAAATTGAGCGCTCAATTAATGCGGGTCAATCACGCTGGCGAAGTTTGCGCTCAAGCTTTATATTACGGACAAATGACGCAGGCTCAAAATCCTTGCGTATACAATACTCTGGCTAAAGCTGCGTTGGAAGAAACCGACCACCTGGCTTGGACTTCACAAAGATTGCGAGAACTGAACACGCATCGCAGTTATTTAAATTTTTATTGGTATTTTCAATCCTTTTGCCTTGGGGCTCTCGCCGGTTTTGCGGGTGATCGCTGGAGTTTAGGATTTGTGGAAGAAACTGAAACTCAAGTCAGTCAGCATTTACAAAAACATTTACTGAAGATATCCCTTACCGATCATAAAAGCCGGAAAATCTTAGAACATATGCGTGAGGACGAAATAAACCATGGCAAGGCTGCTCACCAAGCTGGGGCCAAAGCATTGCCTTTGCCGATTAAATTTTTGATGGGCCTACAATCTAAAATCCTCACCACTCTGGCTTTATGGATTTAATTTGATCATGGAAATTGTTTGATTAGAAATAGGTTTTTTAGGGGATAAGGGTGTCACTCTCTTCCAGAGGATTGTTTTGAATCTGTTGCGATGGGTTTCCAAAAAACCCTGTTTCAATAGCCAAATAAGGCATCAGTTCCGCTTTGTCACTTTGAATTTTAGTATGACATCTTTTTAAAATAATTGCCGCAGACACCAACATGGAAATGTTTCTAATGTAAAGCATTAGCTTTCCATCATCTTGGTCTAAAGCGTCGCCAATTCCGTATGCCACGCTAATACCAACGATTGTCATCATGACAAAACTGACTATCGTTGGATAAAGCAAATCCTTCCAACCACGAAGCGCTCCTGCGCCAATAATTCTTAGCGCATCGGGTATTAAGCCCAACATACTTGCTGTAAATAAATCTTCAGCTAAAGATTGATCTCCATCCGAAGACAAGAAAAACGCTGTCAAAGGTTCTCTGGCGGCATAAAAGGAACCAAAAATTACCGAGTTTAACATCACGCCTAATAAATTACTTCTTACCACTGTTTTCACATTATCTTTATGATACTCTATAATTTCATTGTTCATTTTTTCTTCTATCGCTTTATTGATAGCACCTTTATTTTTGGTGATGATCATGCCTGCTGCTTGCGCTAACCCTTGTTCAGCAGTACCGAATAAAATAAGATATAAAAGCCCTGCGTTCAGAGCTGTCAGTGCATTATTATTTTTTGCCCCAACAATGATGGTGATGATAAATAAATTTCCCCATTCAGTTAAACGCTGAAAAGAAAGTTTCCAACCACTGGAGAGCAGACTTTTCATTTTAGATTGAAAATCATTAATTTTATCTGGAGAATATAGCTGATATCTCGCATATTTTTCTCGGGTAAACCATTTTAATAAAGTTAAAAAAGTAAGCGAACTTCCTATAGAACCACCCAAACCAATTCCCAATGCACCCAAATCAGCGGTGAATCCTAATAAATAACTCGCAATCCCACCAACTGAAAAAACCGAAAACATAGTAGCGGGTGGCACATACCAATCACCTGCCTGAAAGGCTATTTGTGGGCCAACTATTAAAAATAATAGCGGTATAGCTCCCACAGAGTATCCCGTAAAGAAATCGGACGCTATTTTTGCAACGCCAGTATTAAAAATTACTGGAAATAAACCGCGCGTAGCCAACATTAAAGCGATAGAAATACCGCCTAAACTCGTGGCCAAAACGCCGGATGTTCTCGCAATATGACCTGCAGTAAGATAATCTTGTTTCCCATCAGCAGAACCAAAATCAAGACCAGTACCCAATAAAAAACCTACTGAGCTACCAATCACAACAGACTGATATGTGGACATTAAAGAAGACGCACCTGCGCCATTTTCAGAATCATAAGACGCTAATAATTTTCCATTTAAGACCAAATGCGCGGCGAAAAAAAAACCATTAAGCCCAAAGGCTATTGTTTTCACCAACACGGAATCCTTTAACATCGTTTGCTTATCTTCAGCCTCGTTTCCATTTAACAATAATGCTTGATCTAAATGAGAATTTTTACGCATGGTGATTTCATCCTGATTAATTCAAACAATGGTAATTTCCGTTACCGCCTGTGATAATACTATTACTATTTTTTAAAAAAATTGCAATAAATTAACGCACAATTATTCTCGAAATATCTTCTGGAGAAATTTCATCTTTTATACATTGACTAAATGTTTCATGGCATTTAGTAGGCCGAAATTCCGTAATATCATAGCTAGCAATCGCATGAATAAAAAACGGATCTTTAGCCAGAATTTCTTTCAATTTAGACTTGCAAGTTAGAGAAGATACAATAACGCCTCCCGTTCTGGGTACTTGAGGGCCAGAGACTAAAAAAGCTCCTTCTTTATAATAAGAGTTCAAAAACTCCCGATGTTTAGGTAAATATTTTTCTATCTCAGTTAATGGCTTGATATATTTCAATGTAACAACAAAAATTTGCCGTTGCTGTTGCTGTTTAAATAAAGAAAATACATTCTTTCTCATTCTACGATTTCCAAAGTTGCACTGCTGATCCTCTTCTTCACTAAAAGGACTAAATGCCAAAAAGCCCAAAAACCGAATATTGTTAAACAAACTAATGTTAAAGAAAAATAAAATACATTCCCTGCACTAATAGGGCCAATAATAACAGCAAATAATGAAGCCGCCGCCAATTGCAAAAAACCCATTAATCCAGAGGAAAATCCTGATTTTTCTGGGACCAGCGTGACCGCACTTGACACTCCCAGTGGTAATAAAAATCCATTGCCAGCCGTAATGATTGCCATCGGGATGATGAGACTCAATGGATTATTCCAGTGAATTGTCGCCAGCCCTAACATGAGGAACCCACCACTGAGAAAAAGAATAAAACCACGCTTAAGTGCATTATCCACATTCATCCGTTTTAAAGAGTATCGCGCCCAGAGATTCCCTGAAACATAAGATAATGCAAGCAATATATAAAAAAAACCAATATCATTGGGGTGATAATTCCAGCGCGAAAAAATAAAAGGCGACTCGGATAAATAAGCAAAATAAGCTGCATAAGCACTACAAACAACTAAACTATAACCGAAAAAAAGAGGATTTTTAAAAAAAATACAATACTGCGCAATAAGTTTTGACGGATGGAGGCTGACATGAAAAGACACTTTTTTTGTCTCAGACAATCCTTTTAAAATTAATACCCACAAAACGGCGGCAAAAATAGTAGTAAATAAAAACACTAATCTCCACCCGCCAAACATCGTAAGATATCCCCCTATCACAGGCGATAGCGCAGGAGACATTCCAATAATCGGGAAAATGATAGTAAATACTTTTGCCGCTTCTTCTTTAGTAAAAAGATCACTAATAATACTCCGCCCCACCACCAAACCAGCACAAGCCCCAATCGCCTGCCAAAAACGGCTCACTAATAACATCAAGATGGATGTGGACAATGAACACATTAAACTGGCTAACAAGAATAAGCTTATACCAACCAGTAATACTTTTTTTCTACCAAAACGATCGGCTAACGGCCCAAAAATTAATTGACCAACAGATAATCCTGCTAAATAAATACTTAAAGTCTGCTGAACTCGCGCAGAATCCGCATTAAATATTTTACTGATAAGAGGCATAGCGGGCAAATAAATATCCGAAGCCATGAGACCTGCCACGCTCATCATAGTTAATAATAATAACAAAAATTTGTACCGTGTTTTCATAAGCCTCGATTAACTGAAAAAAAATCTTATGGCATTGTCTAGCTGCAATTGGCGTCGCCTAAGTTGAGCTATATTACATAAATCAAACCACTCATTTGATTTTTGCAGCCATCCGTCAACTTTGAGCTGATCAACTTGACCCAAGTCTGAACTATAAATTACTTGAGACACACTCTCTAACATGGAACGGAACTCCTCAAGATTCTGGTATTTCAGCAAGAGAGTCAGCGCAGTTTGCTCAAACCATAAATGAGAATAAGCCCCAGAAAGAGTGATCACATCTTGTAATGATAATCCACAACAAGGATGCGCAGCATGGGTCACTAATAAATGTTTTAAATCCAAGCGTGCACTCAATTCAGCTAGCATTCTCACTTCCTGTCCAGTAATATGGCCCGTAGCCAACCTTATTGGATAATCTTTGGCTAAACGAATCACGTCTTCTACTGCGGGTTTCAGGTGACCATTTTCAGATACAGACTCAACCGGAGGCGGAAATTGTTTCAGGCATACATGAGACAGTTGACGTTGTAGTCGGCTACGATGAGAACCGGCGGTGTGAGTAGGAAAATAAACTAACAAAGGCATTTGCTCTGCCATGGGATATTTGGCTAGAGCCGCTAAAATAAGATGAAAATCCAAACCTCCAGCGATTTTATTTAAAACAAGCGACCCAAAGACAGGATAGCCCATTTCTTGCGCCAAGGCAGCTACCTCGACAGTCGATCCTAAATGGCTTTTTATAATTGCAGCTCCATTATGGATAGTCAGTATCTTTCCTATATCTATAGCATTATGAGAACGAATATACATGTCTGGATTGACATGATAGTGAATATCCAAGAAATTCATTTTTTCTAAAGTAGATTTAATTTGCAAAACAAGCTTCCCAAGGTTTATGGTACCCATATCGATTTCGAGCTTCTTCTAAACTAACACCCCGTTCAATTGCTTCCAGAATCCTATTTTCAGTCTTTTCTATGTTTTTTGCACGATTCAGTGTTTCATTAATTAATTGCGCGGGCACTACCACGACGCCATTATCATCCGCGCAGACTAGATCGTTAGGATTAATGACAAGACCGTTTATGGTAATCGGAACTTGCTGCGCAATCTTCTTTACTCTGTTTTTACCGGTCTGCATGAATATTCCACTACTGAAAAGGGGATATTTGAGTTCACGAATTTTTTGAATATCACGGGCTACGCCATGGATAATTGTACCCACAACACCCCGCATAATTGCAACCTGTGTCAAAATATCCCCCCAGGTAGTGCAATGAGAAAGTCCGTCGTTTTCGATAACGATAACCGCCCCCGCCGGAACATGATCCATATAATTACCCGCGGGATTGGTGTTGCCGCTCGTCTGAGCTAATAACTGATATTGAACTGTAAATGCCAGTCCCACACAATGCGCATTAGACGTCTGGGGATACACTCCTATTACGCCACCTGAAACTCCCAAGCTATCGAGAGCATCAGAAATTGATGCGGTAGAAAGTTTTTGAAATTCACGGATTGACTCTAACATTTTGAAACCCTTTTTTTTGATAGTAGAAAAGTATACATTGACAAATATATGCCGCAGCATAATCACGCATTTTCGAGCTTCTATAGGGAACACAAGTAGTAAAACGGATGTTATGGCCCTGATACGCGATATGACAACGGATTGAGGTGGTTCCCGTATAAGGTTTGGCAAGCCAGTATTCTTCTAAACCCTCCACTTTAACTAATAAAGCGTCAGGTCTAATTTCTTGTGGAGGATGGATGAGAAAACTGACATAAGTGTCAGTGGCGGGGACTCTTAAATTTGACTCTAAGACACCGCGAGTGGCAGCATCATATATAATAAGCGGAACACCATTCTTTAAAATCTGTTGCACGGCTAATGTTATTGCATCCTGATTTTCATCATTTGATATCAAATACGGAGCAAATTCTTGATCCAGATTTTTAATGAATTGATTAATATGCTCGTCAACGCATTCCGATTTAATCAGAAGTGTAATATTGAGGTATGGATAATTCCAACAATATTCAACCTCAATCGGTAAAACATTGACATGGGAATTGATTTTCTCACCTATTTCACTTTCAATTGCTCCCAGCAATTTCCAAAAATATCGTTTCTCACTTCGTCCATATCCAGACTCAAGAAGTTTGGGCAACACTTCCTGATTAAACATGGGCAGACATTCTGATGGAGGACCTGGCAACACAAATACAGTCTGTCCATCTTTTTCAAGCCAAAAACCAGCAGCAGTGCCATTGGGATTCGGTATGCAATAAGCATTTTTTGGAAAAAAAGCCTGGCGACGATTTGACTCACTCACATTAAGTTTAAAGCGACGCAACCGATTTTGGATATTTTCCCATACGTCTGTATTAAATTTTAATGGGCAATTTAATGCTTCACTCAGAGAAAATCGTGTCTTGTCGTCATCTGTTGGGCCTAAACCACCGGTTATAATTAATGTTTCGTTTCTTTTTAAAAGTTGTCTAATGGCTTTTTTAAGGATAACTTCATCATCTGGAACCGTCATGTGCTGCCGAATAGCAATGCCGTTTTTGGAGAGCGCTGACGCCATGTGGTATGAAGTCGTATTGAGTACTTTACCTTGAGATAATTCCGTTCCTACAGATAAAAAACTGACCTTTTTTTGCGGGGCTGGATTTTTAAATTGCGAAATGACTTTTTCGGCAAAATCTCGCGTACTTCCCTTTCCACTTAAATCATAAGTAATACTTTCGTTGTACGTCAATGCATTTTCTATGGCAGCTTCGATTTTTTTAGCCGATTCAGAATAGCCTAGGTGTTCTAACATTAAAGCAATCGTTAAAAATAGCGCGGCTGGATTGGCTTTGTTTAAGCCAGCATGAACTGGGGCGCTACCGTGTACCGGTTCGAAGTAAGATTTTTTTTCGCCTATGTTAGCGCTGGGGGCTAACCCCAATCCTCCCATAATCCCCGCACCCAGATCGGACAAAATATCTCCAAACATATTTTCTGCTACGATAACGCCGTATTGCTCTGGTTTTTTAACCATCTGTAATGCCACAGCATCAACATTTTGGATATCGTAAACGATATCGGGAAAATCTTTCGCAATTTCTTGCAATCTTGCACGGGCAAAATTTCCACTATAGCGTAATACATTAGGTTTATCAGCTAAAGTTAATTTTTTAAATCCTCTATTTTTTGCATATTGAAACGAAAATTTAAATAACCTTTTTAAACCTAAGTCTGTTTGCAATCTAATGGCACAGCTTGCCTGATCAGGATTTTCGATTTGCCAATTCACGTGACTTGCTTGCTTATTTTTTAAAATATCAAAAATTTCTGATGGCGCCGATGCAAAATCCAATCCAGCATAAAGTCCTTCAGTATTTTCTCGAATAATGGTAAATCGATACGGCATACCCTGTCCTAAAACATTATAGATTGGTCTAACATTAGCAAATAAGCCGAGTTTTTGGCGCAGCTGTATGACAGGGGAAACATACTCGATCCCTTTTCCTTGCAGATGTTTTAGCAATTCCATTTCAGCTTCTAATAAGGGCTTACTCGTAATGGCGCCGAGCAAAATTGTATCTGCCCATTCAATCAAATCCCATGTCTTTTTCGGAATAGGATCACCTTCTTTTTTCCAACATTCCCAACCAATCTCACCAAAATGAATTAGTGTTGGAATTTCTAAACAATTAAAAATTGGCAAGGCCGCTTCCACCACTTCTTTTCCAATTCCATCTCCAGGAAGAACAGCAATTTTTAAGGGATTTTTTTGGTTATACAAATTTGTCATCAAAATACTCTTTTTTTATCAATTTCAGACACATTTCATTTTGATCTTGCAATACACGCATTCCCGCGGATGGAATGATTGTTAAATTTCCAGCTGGCGAGACATCATTTCTGGTTACTAATTGGGACAATTCTCCAACCAATTCTAATATTTTACCCTGACATAATAATCTATTTTTCCTGGCGTCATGCGATAATAACAATTTTATCCCTCGACTTAGTCTAACTTTAATATTTTCTGAATTGTTATGGATGCCGTGTTGTTTCACTGCAGAATACATTTGGCCTTCTGGCAGAACCCATTGATCGAGCATTACCAGCGCCTTTTCTAGATTATCATTCTCTATTTGATTCAATATATGTTGTAATTTATTACTAAGATTACCCTGAACACAGACTGGGGTGCTAAAAAATACATAATTAGCCTGTTGAAAGGCCTTCTTTTCCAGACACTGTTGTAAAAAACTTCCGCCTAGAGAAAAACCCATTAATAAATCATATTGGCTAGGTTTTATTTTGTTTGACCAAAAAATTTTACATGTTTCCCAATTTGTGACCATCTCCAAATTTGCCAATGGATCATATAAATCAAAGCTAGCCAAAGACAATAATGGCTCAAAGATTTGGATAAAAAACTTTAATTCAGGAAAGACAGGAAACATTTGCGCCATTATTAAAATTTTTTTATTTCCAGTTCCAAATGTAATTGGACTATTATCCATACTCAATTTCAGCAAGTGAACATTTTTTTGAATTTAAAAAATCGAAAGCACAGTCATACCAATTCAAGTTTTCGTTCTGACTGTTTGAATCTATCGACAATTTTACATCTAAAGATAAATCGAAAACACCTGTTAAGATATCTTGGATAGGAAACGTATTATTACAAAACTCGATGGATTTAGCCATTGCCTCGGAAGACTTTAAGATAGAACGAAAATCGTAATTATGGAGGTATTTTATTTTCGTCAGATAACCCAGAAACATATCTAGCCTTAAATTCCCGGCGCCCTTTCCCATACCGCAAATTGATCCATCAATATAGCTTGCTCCATTTTCCATCGCCACTATCGTATTTGCTAAGGCTAAAGATAAATTATTATGGGCATGAAAGCCTACATTACAAGAAACATTTTTAACAATTTGTTTAAAAATTTCAGCAGTCTGTTGTGGAATCAAACTACCATTTGAATCAGCTAAATAAACAATGTCCGCTCCCGCATCACTCGCACTCCGTGCGTTTTGTGACAATATTAACAGCGGTATTTCAGTAATTCTAACCAAATTAGCACTGACAAACAGACCAATTTCTTTCGCTTTTCTTACAGTATTCAAACCATACTGCAAATCTGAATTTTTTAGACATAGCCGCAATAAGTCTAGCTTTGCTTCCTTTAATCGCAATAAATCTTCAAAATCGATGTTCCTTGGGTGGGCCATGACGACTATTTTAACAAGGGGAATAATAGATTTGATTTTAGCGATTAAATCAAAACTCACTTGACTTGTGAGGCCATGGTATGACTGTGGCTTGAGGGAGCCTTTATAATAGCCAATTTCAATATAGTCTATGTTAGCATCAGTCAAATAAGTGATAAGTTTGATTATCTGATCTTCGCTAAAATGAAAATTATTACGATAACCGCCATCTCGCAAGGTAACATCAATTGTTTTTAACATACCGCCTCTCTATCCTTTCAAAGGCATAGGATGAATTATAAACCAATCAAACCTGTAACACCAGTACTTATGCGTAAGATTTTGATAATGCGTCCTTAATGTTTAAGAAATAATTTAATAATTTTGATATTGGTAAGCTTCTATTTGGGTAGTTTTTTGGGGAAACCCCGATTGAAGGGTCTAATCATAAATAACAATTTTCTAAAATTTGTTCTTGAGTTAAACGCGCTTTCTCTTCCCCATCCGCTTGAAGACGAATTCTACCTTCGGCTAGGGCGAGTAAACGATTACCATATTTCAAAGCAATATCTAAATTATGGGTTGTTAAGATACAGGTTATATTTTTTTCCGTTAAAATTTTTTCAGTATAGCGAATTAAATTAGCGGCTATTTTAGGATCCAATGCACTGGTGTGTTCGTCTAATAATAATAATTCTGGGGGATGCTTCAAACACAATGCTAAAACTAAACTTTGACGTTCGCCGCCGGATAAGGCCGCCACGCACACATCCATTTTCCCTGGTAATTGTGCATGAAATTCTGTTAAATAATGCTGGTAAAAACGTTTTGCCTCCTTTTGACTAATTTTGAAAGAAATATTTTGAAATCGAGTTTCCCATAATAGACAATTTTCTAAGACGGTTAAATTATAAAATAAAGAATCACGTAAGTCCTGAGTGACTGTAACGACTCTTTGACTGAGCTCCTTTAGAGAGATTTTTTGTAAATCCTGTCCGCCTAAATAAATTTTCCCAGAACCGGGCTGATAAGTCCGATTCAGCAATTTTAATAATGAACTTTTTCCAGAACCGTTGCCGCCTAATAAGATAATTCTATCGCCAGAATTAATCGAATAATTGACACAATTTAATATAGGCCTTTCTGCAGAAGCAAATTCTAATTTAATATTTTCAATTACGCATAATGGTGAACAGAGATTTTTCATCATTTTAAAGCTCTAGTTTGAGAGAAACCGTATTACGAGAAGTGAGTCCGAGAAAAATAATTAAGATAACACCCAATAATAATTTAAGATTGATCGGATTGACTCCCCAGGATAAAAATAAATTAATGGCTAAAAAGTACAAACAAACGCCTAATATACAAGCGCCAAATTCTAAATAAATTAAAAAATGGTGTTTCTGATTCAAGGATTTGAAGATCTGACGACCAATCACCACCGTGCCTATCCCAGTTAGCGCCATCCCAAAACCCATACTTAAATCTGCATAGCCATTCACTTCCGCGGTCATTGCCCCGCACCAAGCCACCAAAAGATTACTGAGCGCAAATCCTGCAAAACGATAAATTTCAATACGATGACCTAATCGCTTCAATAATAGAGCATGGTCACCGAAAGCTCTTAAAATTAGGCCGTAACGGCTGATTAAAAGCAATCCCAGCAATAAGAGTATTATGACCACCACCATGGCGATATAAACCCAAGCATAATCCAACTGAAAATCATATAAACTAATATTGGGCTTTCCCATCACATTAAAATTAATACTATAGAGCATGAATAATGCTAAAATTCCTGCTAATAAAGGATTGATACGGCCTTTGATTTGTATCAGGCTGACACCCAAGCCGGCTAAAATTCCGCCGGCTCCTGCGGCCAAAAACGCGAGAGGAAATGAAACGCCAGCCGATAATAGTCTTGCAAATATGGCAGCTCCCAGAACAAAACTGCCATCTACCGTTAAATCAGTGGCCCGTAAAATAACGTAACTTAGGTAAACTCCTAAAGCCAAAGGCAGAAATAATAAACTTTGGCTTAATGTAGTCATCAGAATATTCATGGTTATATTGTTTTGGGTAAAATTTTAATTTGATAATGGTTTTTTGCTGCATAACTTTTGATATTTTCTAAATTCACATTTTGATTTTTCAACGCTGAATCATTGACGAAAATTTGTAAAGTTTGGAGCGACGCTATGGGCATCTGTGTTAATGAAGCACCATTTAATACTTTAACCGCTAAATTTCCACCCGCTTCCCCAATTTTTTTCTCCTCTACTCCTAGCGCAGCAGCCGCACCGCTTTGCACGGTATCTTCATCCGAAGTAATCAAAGCCAAATGCTTTTGCTTGGCGACTTTAATTAAAGTATTAATTCCACTGGCGACTAAATTATCTTTCAAAATAAATATACCTTGACTATCTCGGTCCACTCGCTGACTGACAGAATATAAATCACTTAAATTCGCTATCATCAAAGGTTGAATGCGAATGCCAGCGCGTGCCGCTATAGTTCGGATTTCTGCGACTGCGCGAATCACTTTATCTTCAACACTATAAATTAAGGTCAGTTTTTTAGCTTGTGGCAAGACGCCTTGGAGAAAGTGGATGAGTTGATTAGCATCTATTTCATCCGGAACCACAGTAAAATGCTCCGCCAAGTTATTCTGACTTCCAATAGACTCAGGAAAATTAGCTGCCAAACCAATAATTGGCTGACTTTTAACCATACTCATGGTCATTTGAGTGGTGGACGTCCCTAGAGGAACAATCAAATCCACTTTTTGATTAATGAATTTTTGGATAATGGCGTGTTGAATATTGAGATCGTGTTCGGCATTGGCTATTTGAAAATTCACTTTTCCTGGGTATTGGCGGGAAATGGATTCTTCAAATCCTCTAATAATAGCTCGTAAAGAGGAATGGTCCAAAGGCATGACAATGCCTATGGTTTTCTCGGGTGTGGCTTGCGGTTTATTGCTAGCTTGGATAATCGCTGTGATGGATAAACTGAGCACTCCCACCAATAAAATTATTATACGTTTCATGATCTTTACCTCTTTTCATGGAATGATGTAATGTTATATCATTACAAATAGATTGTCAAGACCATGCTACCCGAGTTTTCTATTTTTTTATTACGGGTTTTAATGGCTGGATATTAATTTCTTCAACTAAGAACCGATTTTCCCATTGCAGCAATAAGGCTACCTGCTCAGCGATATCTTCAGGCTGTAGGGCATTTTCCGGCTCAATTCCAGGCGAAAAATTTAAATGTTCGAAAAACGCGGTATTCACAGGACCGGGATTGATTAGCGTCACCCCCACTCCCGCACCGGCACATTCTAAGCGCAAGCTTTGAGTAAAACCCCGTAAGGCGAATTTGGTGGCGCAATATATACTCCCCTGCTTTGCCCCTTTTAAAGCAGCTTCTGATCCCATCAAAACAATCTTACCATTGCCGCGTTTTTTGATATTGGGTAAAAAAGTTTTTACTAATAGGGCCTGTCCTAAAAAATTGACCTTCAGCAAATCATCCATTTGACGCAAAGAAAATTGCTCTAAACTTCCGAAACGTCCATAACCGGCATTGCCAATAATGACATCAATGTCCGAATGCTGTTGTTGAATTGATTTCAAAATGGTTTCCGCCTGATATAACTGACTAAAATCGATGGGGTAAGGATAATAACAAGGATTATTGGGCGAAAACTTTTGATGATTGCGCGATAATCCTATCACACGATAATCCAAATCCAATAGTTTGGCCGCAATAGCTCGACCAATACCACTTGACGATCCTGAAATAATAACTTTTTTCATAATGGACTGCATTGAAATAATAATGCCGCGGGGATATATTTTTGCAAACTGCTGATCACGGCTTCTTTCATTTTAGTTTCTTGACTCTCAGAATAAGAATAGTGGCGTTCGCGTTTTTCCAAAGCTTGGGCTAATAACGGCTCATGCGGATACAGTTTTACTATTTTTTGAAACATTTTTTGGGGGAAACGCAATGGCCCTAAACTAACCGAATGGACACTTTCAATAGGCACGCAACAAAATATTTCGGCAATCAAATCCTGGTAAAGTTGAGCAAAATTATCTATCGCAATAAGCGGGTCAAAACGCAAACCGACTTTCCAACCTGCATTGGCCAAGTCCGCCATGGCTTTTAATCGTTTCGATAATGGCGGCACTTTATGTTCAAGTTTTTCGGAAATTGACTCTGGCGTAAAACTAAAGGCGCATACTACATTAACTATCGGCGACATTTGCAATAAAGATTGGACATTGGCGCTTTTAGTTCGCAGCTCGAACATGGCCTGAGGATTCTGCGCAAAAAATGGCAAAAAATACCCTAAAAACTGCGTAATGGGTTCAAACGCTAACGAGTCACTATCATATCCTGAAAAAAAATAAATTGGCGACAGTATGTTTTCCGCTAGCACTTTTTTTATCGCAGCGGCAAAATCTTCATAATTAATAAATACAACATAGTGTGCACTTGGGTACATGCCTTGCAGGAAACAATAGCGGCAATCGTAAAGACAATTGAGCATATGCGAAAAATAATAATTAGCCCTGCCGCCTATTCCGAAACCTGTCGGCGTCGGCAACACTAAATTGCCGGTTTTTTTCGCTAAAATTAACGCGGGGTTGCGCTTTTGAATCCGGAAATTTTGAGAATTCAGGTTGAAAATTTCCTGATAATTTTCGCATTCAATTACCACTGCTCGCTTACTCAGCCGTTGCAAAATATTTTGAGTGCGAGGATGATCTTTAATGGCTTTTTCGTAATAAATTATATCCATAGTTCTGCCATATGCTGGTCAAGGATAGACATTATTTCTTTAGCATTTTTGACATTGCCAATTAACTCTAAGGGATTTTTCGCAGGGAGTATTATTTGCCAGCGACGCAAATATTCCTGCAACTGATGGCGTTGATACTGTGTAAAGTGATAATTACGTAATAATTCATCGTAATAAAAATGCGAACGCATATTGATAGCAGATTCTTTTTCAGAAAGAGCCAACATCCAATCAATCAGCTTGGTAATGGCTACTTCATTTTGTGCAAATAAATTGAATATGTGGTTAGCTTTAATATTCACATCAGGATGATATGAATTATCGGAAACAATTTTTAAAGTTTGAATTTGTTCAAGAGTCACCATGATTAACGCCGCCGCATGAAAACCTGCCGCTTCCAACTCAATTAAACCTTCATTAGGGTAAATTTTGGCAGGCTTATCTAAAGTAATAATTTTACCGCTGTTCAGATCATCCCATACCGGCATAAATGGATAAAATGTTTTACCTAATGCCAAATCAACGATTTGATTAGCTAAGAATATTTCACCGATTTTAGCTTCCAAAGCTCCAGCTATCCCGGCGTTCAAATAAACAGTTTCAGTCAAAGCCCTGGTAAAAGCATGTAAGTAAGCTACCGCCGCGGCAGATTTAACTTTACCCATACCTGACACAATAAGATGGATATTTTTTTCTCGATTAGAATATATGGGAAATTTACTGGAGTTTTGCACCAAATTTAAACGATATTTCATTAAAAAATATCGGGCTTCTGCTGGAAAAGCCACGACAATGTTTAATTTAGCTGTCATTTTAACATTCCAGAAAGTTTTTCAACAATTGATGACCGTGTTCGGTTGCAATCGATTCGGGGTGAAATTGAACGCCACTTATCGGAAATTGGCAATGTTGTATCCCCATAATTTCAGATTTTTGATCCTGGTTAGCTAATGTCCAAGCCGTAATTTGTAATTCTGATGGTATTGAGGCCGGATCTATCACTAATGAATGATAACGCATCGCTGTAAACGGTTGGGGAACATCTTTAAAAATAGTATCGTTGTTATGTTTAATCAAAGAAGTCTTACCATGCATGATTTCCTGGGCCGCAATGATATTGCCTCCAAATGCGGCTGCAATAGCTTGATGCCCCAAGCATACTCCGAGCATGGGGATTTTGGCTTTAAAATGTTGAATAACCGCAATGGTGATGCCGGCCTGTTCTGGCCGACCCGGGCCTGGTGAGATGATGATATGACTGGGTTTTAAATCGCTAATTTTTTCTAAACTGATTTTGTCATTTAAAACCACCAAGACCTCTTCACCTAATTCACGCAAATAGTGCGCTAAGTTATAGGTAAAGGAATCATAGTTATCAATTAGCAGTAGCATGCGGCCCGGCTTGTGCTATTTGTTCTCGTAGTCGCTGCAAATGATCGCGGTAATCCGTCGCGTGAAATAGGCCTGATCCAATGATACAAAAATCAGCACCCGCGGCGGCGACGCTGGCAATATTGGATTCTTTGATGCCGCCATCAATCCCTAACACCATATTAGGATTTTTTAAATCAATGAGACGCCGGGCGTCACTAATTTTAGCTAAACTATTTTCGATAAAAGATTGGCCGGCAAAACCAGGAAAGACAGACATCAGTAATAATAAGTCCAAGGAAGTAATATAATCTTCTATTAAACTCAGAGGCTTGTCAGGATTTAATGCTAGACCGGCTTGCATTCCATGAGAGTGGATGTGCTGGATACAGCCTGCCACATCATTCGCTGCTTCTGGATGGAAGGTAATTAAGTTTGCTCCAGCCCGGGCAAAAGATTCGATATATTGCTCCGGTTTTTCCACCATGAGATGCACGTCGATGGGAGCTTTAATTCCTGCTTTTCGTAAAGAATGACAAATCACTGAACCAAAGCTTAAATTAGGCACAAAATGGTGGTCCATGACATCGAAATGAATCCAATCTGCCCCAGCCGCTAAAGCGAGCTCTATTTCTTGACCAAGGCGGCTAAAATCTGCGGATAAAATCGAAGCCGAAATTTGAACTTGTTTCTTCACTTATAAACCTCGTTAAATATTTTCTCTCATTGGTTAAGTTTGACTGCCATCTCCATTATCTGTTTCTCCAATCGATCTAAACGGACAGCAGCGCGTTCAACATCGTTTCGTAATTCTGATACATCGCGATAAAATTGTTCGGCTTGCCGGCGCGATGGTGCATAGCTTGCTTCAATTTGGCAAAATTCGCGAACATTTTCCGTCAAACTTTGCCATGTTTTTTTGCCGAATTCGAGAAACGACTTGCCTCGCCAAATAATCTCATGAGCCGCTATATCACCCACGAAACGGGACAAATATTCTTCCAAATCTAAATCAAGGTAGCGAATTATATCACGAATTTGCTCCCCTAACTCTAAATCACCGTCTATTTTGATACCTTGCTCAAATAAGGCGGGGCCACTGGCGCGCTGACATCCTACTTGGACTAGACCCATAAATTTACCACTGATACTGGCATCCGGGAGCCCGGCGTAATGCGTCATAATTCCTAGGGAGTTTTCACGCACCACCACAAAACATTCCAAATTCCAATCACTGATGTTCAGTTTAACCACTTTGCTTTGCAATTTATTCAAACGTGAAAGAGTATCCGGATCGAGCGTTAACACATAATTTAAAGCTTTTTCCAACGCAGCAGCCAGCATTAGTATTTCACTCCTTGATGGATTGCCACTATCCCTCCGCTTAGATTTTGATAATCACAACTATCGAATTGAGAACTGAGAATCAAATTTTTTAACGCATCTTGATCCGGGTGCATGCGTATCGATTCGGCAAGATACCGGTAACTGGCTGCATCGCGGGCGATAAATTCCCCCAGCCAAGGCAATATTTTAAATGAGTAAGCGTCGTATAAAGGTTGTAATAAGGAGAGCACTGGTTTGGAAAATTCCAGAATGATCAATCGGCCTCCGGGTTTCAATACCCGGTACATGGAAGTCAACGCAGCGGCTTTATCCGTCACATTTCGCAATCCAAAGCCTATAATAATCCGGTCAAAATAATTTTCGATAAAGGGCAGCTTTTCCGCATTGGCGCGCAAGAAATCCACATTTTGGTAAATACCTTGATCTAATAAACGTTGTTTGCCCACATTCAACATTTGCGCATTTATATCAGCTAAGATAACCCGGCCTTGCGAACCTACAATCGGGCTAATGCGCGCCGTCAAATCCCCACTACCCCCGGCGATATCTAACACGCAATGCCCAGGCCGGAAACCACCGCGCTCAATTGCATAACGCTTCCAAAAACGATGGATCCCAAAAGACATCAGATCATTCATAAGATCGTATTTTTCAGCAACGCTGGAAAATACTTCACCGACTTTACGGGTTTTATCCTGCAAAGGAATTTGCTCAAAACCAAAGTCGGTCTTTGCTTGATGATCTGTTTCCACAAAAAATCCTTATAAAATAGATCGGCTTAAATCTTCGTCTTTGGCCAACTCGGAAAGCTGTTGGTCAACGTATGCACTGTCGATAACTTTAGACTGACCGGAGCTATCCGTGGCTTCAAAAGAAATTTTTTCTAATAGCCGCTCTAAAACCGTGTGTAAACGCCGCGCGCCTATATTTTCAGCCTTTTCGTTAACCTGCTGCGCGATTTCTGCTAAGCGTCGAATGCCGTCTTGCGAAAAAGTTAAATTATAACCTTCTGTTCCTAACAACGCGGAATACTGCTGAGTCAATGAAGCGTGCGGTTCCGTTAAAATCCGCACAAAGTCTTCCGTAGTTAAAGCTTTGAGTTCTACTCGAATTGGAAAACGGCCTTGTAATTCGGGAATTAAATCCGACGGTTTCGTCAAATGAAAGGCTCCTGAAGCGATAAACAAAATATAATCGGTTTTAACTATGCCATATTTGGTAATCACGGTGCATCCTTCTACCAACGGCAACAAGTCACGCTGCACACCTTCACGGGAAACGTCGCCTCCATAACTTTCGGTGCGGCGGACTATCTTATCGATTTCGTCAATAAAAACGATGCCGTTTTGCTCAGCATTTTCCACCGCTAATGATTTTATTTCATCTTCGTTAATGAGCTTGGCCGCCTCTTCTTCTTGCAAATATTTCATTGCGGCTTTTACTGCCAAACGACGCACTTTGGTTTTTTTACTGGCAATATTTTCCATCATACTTTGCAACTGCCCAATCATTTCTTCCATGCCAGGAGGACCCATGATTTCCAATGAAGAGCCGGTAGCAATCTCAATTTCGATTTCGCGTTCATCCAATTCGCCTTCACGCAGCTTTTTACGGAATAATTGTCGCGTAGCGGATTCTTTGCTAGTCCCTGCGGCAGGTTTTTCAACGTCTTGAGATTCTGCTGTTTCTTTAGTTGGAGCTGGTGGAGGAGGGACCAGAATATCCAAAACGCGTTCTTCGGCAATTTCCCGAGCCTGGCTCTGAACTTGCTCCATGGCGCGCTCACGAGTCATTTTAATGGATATATCCACCAAATCACGGACAATTGAGTCAACATCCCGGCCTACGTAACCCACTTCAGTAAATTTGGTCGCTTCGACTTTAACAAATGGCGCCTTTGCTAACGCCGCTAAACGGCGCGCAATTTCCGTTTTACCTACACCGGTTGGACCAATCATTAAAATATTTTTGGGGGTAATCTCTTTTTGTAATTCAGCGGGTAGCTGACGGCGTCGCCAACGATTACGTAACGCAATGGCGACGGCGCGCTTCGCTTCTTTTTGTCCTACGATATGCTTATCTAATTCAAACACGATTTCACGAGGAGTCATGGTTGACTCTTCAAATGTTAATTTGGTTGTCATTTAATTCTCACTTTCTAGTTCTTCAATTGTAAAATTATGATTTGTCATTACACATATATCTGCGGCGATAGTGAGGGATTTTTTCACAATTTCGATGGCGCTTAACTTAGTGTTATCCAATAAGGCCTTCGCCGCTGCTTGAGCGTAAAATCCTCCTGAACCGACAGCCATAATGCTATTTTCGGGTTCAATGACGTCGCCATTACCGGTTAATATCAGAGATGCTTTTTTATCTGCCACACAGAGCAAGGCTTCCAAACGCCTTAACATTTTGTCCGTACGCCAATCTTTGGCCATTTCCACTGCTGCCCTCACCAATTGACCCTGATGTTTTTCCAGTTTGGCTTCGAAGCGTTCAAACAAGGTAAATGCGTCGGCGGTGCCGCCCGCAAAACCCGCAATGACTTGATTGTTAAATAAACGCCTAACTTTGCGGGCGTTACTTTTCATCACCATATTCCCCATCGATACTTGGCCATCTCCGCCTATCACGACTTTACCTTGGCGCCGGATAGACAGTATTGTCGTACCATGAAACTGTTCCACTCATTTTTCTCCCAAGTAAATAATAGGTTATCTGGGGGTACAATCCCGATTTTTCAAGTCTTATTCAGTCTGATTAATGGGGCTATTAATCAAAAAATTGTCCAGAGACGGTTTTTCGCCATTGATGAGCAGATTGCCTTCTTTATATTGAAGGTTCATGAAGACTTGTTGATCTTTAAGGATTAACAAATGGCGGGAGAGCCAATGATCTATATATTGCTGCGCCAGAAAATTGGGGTTAATTTTTAGCTGTGGATTTTCACTATGTTTATTTTCGTAATAATGTGTCAAATTTTTCCTTAACCACTCTTTGGGAACTTCTGCATTGGCTTGTGCATTTAGATTTTCAAACAAATGTAATATACCGGAAATGGAAATATTAGTGCTAGGCGAATTGATGCGTGCACTGACACTCACTGGGCCCTCTTCGGTATTGAATTGCAATTGACTTAAATCCAAGGTCATGCCTTTAGCAAACAGATCAATTAAATTAGAATATAATTTAAGACGCTGATAGTCGGATGTATCCATTAAATTTTGAGCAAAAACCTGCAATAAATCCGTGTTCATATTTTTTAATGATAAGCTTAATTGTAATTGGCCAATTGTTAATTGGCCTTCATTGATTTGTTCAATTTGATTAGTAATCTCAAAATCAGTCAATTCGTTGTGTTGAGTTTGTGTCAAGTTCGCCACAAAATTATCTGCGACAAGGACATCGGCCCCACCTCCATAAGGGAAAATGGTGATTTTTCCTGCGCTAAAATGTCTAGCGCCATACCAAATATTTTTAACTTTAGTAATATCCATGTTAAGCCCAAAATCAGTCAACTCCATGACTTTGACTAAGTCGACGATGTTATTTCCGGCTTTTTCGGGATTATTTTCATATAAAGCGCCATGAGATAAACTTAAGTGAGAGATAAATCGTTTTGGTCCCGGTATAAAATCAATGCCCCCGGTTAGTTGGTTGATTTCTATCCGTTGACGATCATTGCCTAATAAAATCTTGTCTATATCGATTTGGGTGTCGATTCGATTATTCAAAGTCCAAACCGTATCCGTTTTAAACTGCATATTATCGCTCTGACTAATGTTTTGCATCAGAGCTAAAGCCAATCTTAAATGGCGTCGGCCATCGCTGGATTTTTTTATCACTAGAGGGCCATGTTGAATTTTTTGATTAACGGTAAAACTGGCTAACGCTGGCGAATCATCAGTCCAACTGGTTTCCGCGCTACGTAAATTAATTTTTAAATTCGCCACCGAGCTAAACCAGCCAGTTTTATAATTTATTAATTCAAAAGACACGTGGGGGGAATTGAAATCTTTGATTAATTGCGGATAGCGCTTTTGTATCCATAGCCCCATAAAAATTGGAGTGGTGAATACCACTATAAATATCAGACCTAGAATGGCCGATAAAATAATCCACCATTTTTTCATAAATAACCTCTGATTCTGGCTATGTGCGGCGCAATTTCGATTTCATAAAATTCGTTTATTGCTTTTTGTTTTTGTTAGTTTTAGTTTTCTTGATTTTTATCCAGATCAAACCCCGAGAATTGCTGCTACATGTGTTCTGGCGCTGAAATACCTAACAAATTAAGCCCACTGGCTATAACGATTTGAACCGCGCGCACTAAACATAAGCGTGCTTGCCTTAAATTTAAATCGGCTATTAAAAATTTTTCACTGTTATAATAACCATGGAATAAATTGGCCAGTTCTTGTAAATAGTGTGCTAATAAATGTGGCTCATAGCGTAAGGCAGCGCTTTGCAATAAATCCGGGTAATTTAACAAATGACGCAGCAGTTGTCTTTCCGGTTGAGTTATCAAGAGACCGAGAATTTCTGGGCCGGCCTCTTGGCGAAATGTTTCGCCACTGGCTTGTAATTGCCGCCAAACACTGCAAATTCGAGCATGGGCATATTGAATATAATAAACCGGATTGTCTGGTGACTGGGATTTGGCTAATTCTAAATCAAAATCCAAATGCTGGTCCGGTTTACGAAAAATATAAAAAAACCGGGCTGCATCGTTACCAACCTCATTTCGCAATTCACGCAGAGTCACAAACGATCCGCTACGAGTAGACATGGAAATTTTGACTTTGCCTCGATATAAAATCGCAAATTGTACCAATAACACCGATAGTTTTTCTGGATCTTGTCCTAGACCTTGCAAAAATGACCGAATTCGGGCGACATAGCCGTGATGATCGGCGCCAAAAATATCAATGATTTTATCGTAATCTTGTTGATATTTATATAAATGGTAAGCCACATCTGAAGCAAAATAAGTGGTTATCCCATTTTCACGAATCAATACCCGATCTTTTTCATCGCCGAAATCAGTTGCCCGAAACCATGTCGCTCCATCGCGCTGATAAACATAGCCATGCTGCTGTAATAATTCCACTCCCGCTTGAACTAAATTCAAGGACATGAGCTCGGTTTCAAAAAACCAATTGTCATAAACCACGCCAAATTCCGTTAAATCATCTTTAATGTCCGCTAAAATTTCTTGCAGAGTTAATTTTTGAATAATGTCAAAATCTACTTGCCCTAATAATGAAATTGCGCCTTCAATATATGCATCAATGTAACGATCTGGTTCATGCTGTGACGGGTATTTTTGGGCCGCATGTTTGGCGATAGACCCGGGATTTTTATTGAAGCGTTGGCCATAATGTTCATCTAACTTTTTGGCGATATCAACAATATAATCGCCTTGGTAAGCGTTGGCGGGGAAATCAACTTGCATACCCATCAGTTGTAAATAGCGAAGCCACGTGCTGAATCCTAAAATCCGCATTTGTCTTCCTGCATCATTCACATAATATTCTTGGCGGACTTGATAGCCCGCCGTCTTTAACAAATTCGCCACGCAGGCGCCATAAGCGGCACTGCGGCCATGTCCCACGTGCAATGGGCCGGTGGGATTAGCGGAAACGTATTCTAAGTGTATTTTCTGACCTGCGCCGATGCTGCTCCAGCCATAATGATCTTCAGCCCGCAAAATGGTAGGAACCACGTTTTCCAAAGCATCAGGGCTTAAAGTGAAGTTGATAAATCCAGGCCCGGCCATAAGCACCGAGCTTAAAAAACGAGAAGAGGGCAGATGATCAGCAATCAGCTTGGCTAACTCTTGAGGATTTTTTCCGGCTTTTTTGGCTAAAATCATCGCGATATTACTGGCATATTCACCGCGGGCAGAATCGCGGTTAGGCTCTACCTGGATAGGGATCGTTTTAAATTCTTCCGAGAGAATTTGTTTTTCACTTAACGTGATTAAGGATTTTCGCAATAATTCGTTGATATGGTTTTTCATGATTCTTATTTTATGCTGGTTACAGGGAAATTAAAATAGGCATACGAAACAATCCCTGATCATGAATTGAATGATCAATTTCTTGTTGTTATTGCTGCTCAGTCTAATAGATTTGCAAATTAATTGATCAATTCCTTAAGAAAGGATTAATTCATAGACTTTTTAAAAATTTCATGCCATACTTTTGAAAAACAAATTTTATCCCTTTTACAGGAGCAACATAATGGCAAGCGCATTGTTAATTCACGGCGTTCCGATTGAGTGCATCAATCAAGCGGCCGTTACCTATTATGTTCCCGCTAAAGTGATTATCTCTGTGATCGCGACCGAAGGGGGTGATGTTGGCATAGCGCGTCAAAATAAAAACGGAACTTATGATTACGGCCCCATGCAGGTCAACTCAAGCTGGCTGCCTACTATTAAAAAGTACGGCTATACTGATAAGCTTTTGCAATACGATCCCTGCGTCAATGTGATGGCTGGCACTTGGATTTTAAGTACGAAAATTACTCAAGCCCGTGACTATTGGAGCGGAGTTGCTAATTATCATTCCGTCACCCCGTTATTGAATGCGCGATATAAAATTAAAGTAATTAATTATTATCAGCTA
The DNA here is from genome assembly GCA_965651935.1 of uncultured bacterium. Lineage (GTDB taxonomy): Bacteria > Pseudomonadota > Gammaproteobacteria > Coxiellales > Coxiellaceae > JAFEDN01. The sequence continues at coordinate 385,933 of CBFGTC010000001.1, read as the reverse complement.
TTATCAAAGCTTTTACCCGAACTCTAATCTTGACATTGGCGCTCAATTTTTAAATAATACCAAGCAAATAAATATTATTTATACATTTTTTATAGAGGTCATTAATGCGGTTAAAATTTGAAACATTCCCTGAGTTATTTAGTTCAATATGCCATATCGCTGAGACAAAAGATCAAACCGCGTATGATGAATATAAGAGCGATGATAAGGCTAAAACCGCTGACTCAAAACAACTCGAAGATTTCTCATATATTTCTTTTGAGACTTACCCCCTCCGAATAACCCCGATATTGTATTTGGCTTACCAAGGCAAACACGACGCAGTCAGTTTTTTATTAAAAAATGGCGACAGTCGTTCGCAGGCATTATTTGGCTATGCTTTTTCAGGAAATGCGCAGGAAATTTACTCCAATTTAGAGAATTGCAACGACGACACTCTCCAAAATATTTGTATTTTTTTAACTTATGGCAACTTTTTTAAATGCATTTTCGAGCTTTACCATGATCCAAAACATGATTTATCAAAAAAAACCGTTATTATAGAAGGTTTGAGCATTGGACTGGGCAGAATTAATATAGCTCAAACAAAGCAAAGCATGCTTTATTGGATGATCGAACATATTAAATTTAACTTTTTATTTCCTGAATTATTATCTTCTCTGAAATCAAAAAATATAATAAAGTATGATGATTCTTCTCTGATCTTTAACGCTATCAAATTGAATGAACGCTATTCTTTTCCGGTTTTAGTATTTAGGTCTCAACTATATGTTTGGATTTTGCAAGCGCCTAAATCGATGGAACCCCTCCCATTACCAGGAGTTTTAATTTTTCACATCGCTTCTTTTTTAGGCGCGACAACGAAGGATGTCAATACCATAACCACCAACATAAAATATATTAAGGTTAAGAATCAACTTTTAATTAAATTAAAGTCTATATTGAAGTCAGAAAAAAATTTCGTTCCATTCTTTAATTCTGAACTACAAGATCTGTGCCAAAAATTAATAGGAATTTTTACTCCAATTAATGATTACAAATTGTTAAGTCAATCAATTACGACTCAATGTGATTCTCTCGGTAAAAATAGCCTTTTTGGAAAAATTTTTCTCTCTCAAGAAAAACAAACCAAAATAAATGAAATCAAACAAGCTTTAAATATTTGCTGCGCTAGTTTACCGAAAGCATAGGGAACTTTTGATATATTATTGCATCATCAAAGCACTGGCAATGCACTTGATTTGAATTTTCTATTTCTAATAATTCACGAATGTTCTTTTTTCCTATAAAACGATTAAAATGTGCTAGCACAGGTTTTTTAAATAAACTTTCATCGTAGATAGGACAAGCGTACTCTATAAGAATTTCTTTGGGCTGTTCCGGTAAATTTTCGACATTTTGTATGAGCTCCTTAACTTTGTCCGACCAATATCGATAAATTAGAAAATAAACTTGCAGACAAGGAGCATCCAATATTTTGGGGTCATAGCACGAAGATTTTAACAGCGCTAACTGAGTCAAAAAATCCAACTGTAATTTTAGATTGTATGTATCGTCTAAGTAAGGATGTCGTATATTGGGATCAAATCCATTATCGAAAAATACTTGAAGTAGCTCTGTCGCAGCCTCGGGAAGCGCCACACTTAATGGCGAATAATTTCACCCGAGATCGCATCACGTATTATCGTGGGATTGGCCTGCCCACCGACTTTACCCGGCACGATAAAATCGACTTGTTTTCCAAACATGATTTCAACAGACCGCGTATCACGCAAGGGTAATTCTCCCTCTTGGTTAGCGCTAGTAGACACCAGCGGGCCCGAAAAAGCTTGGCAGAGTTCCCGCACGATGGGATGAGCGCTAATTCGCAAAGCAACGGTGTTATGATGCCCTTTTATCCAATCGGGAACATGCTGACTGGCCGGGAAAAGCCAGGTGAACGGCCCAGGCCAATTGGATTGAATTTGAATCAAAGAACGCGGCGGAATGGGCTCAACCAAGGTTTCAATTTGCGACCATTCGGAGGCTACTAAAATTAAACCTTTTTCCATCGATCTGCTCTTTATAGACAACAAACGTTGCACAGCGTTCAAATTGAAAGGGTCACAGCCTAACCCAAACACCGCTTCGGTGGGATAAGCGATTACCAAGCCTTTATTCAAACAAGATAAAGCGCTGTTTAATATCTCCGGCTTTAAAACATGGTGCAACGAAATCTCCTTAACGTGATTTTTTTATTATTTCGTAGGCTTTTTTTATTTTTTGAGTTCGCTCATTAGCCAGCTTAATCATCTCCGGCGGCAAACCCTGAGACATTAATTTATCAGGATGATTTTGACTTAGCAAACGTCGATAGGCTTTTTTAATATCCGCATCGCTATCATTGGCGCTCACATTGAGTGTTTGATAAGCCTCAGCCAAGGATGGTTCCGCATTAGGACGATAACCAGCCCGTTGATGTTGATAATGACGTTGATATTGCTGCTGATTTCGATTATACCCCGTAAATTGCTCAAACATCACCCCGTGGATACCGAGTTCCGCGCAAATTTTTTGCAAAGCGCTTAATTTACCCGCACTGATTTGTCCTTCCGCACTAGCGATCTGGATTTGAATTTCCAAAAAAGTGCGCAACAAATTGGGATTTTGCCAACACGCCGATTTTAAATTGCTCATCGCCGTCACCCAATCAAAATCAGCTTGCTTCCCTTGATTAAACAATTGAATTGCTTCTAAACGCATTGCCGAACTGAGATCCATTTGCTGCATGATTGCTTCCGCCGTCCTGATCTCACTTTCACTCACTCTGCCATCGGCTTTGGCTAAAAAGCCCATAATCGAAAAAGTCGTGTCAAAAAACACTTGTTGGATTCTGCCCGTATCCGGCGCAAAGTTGGATTGAATAATGCGATTAAATAGACCAATATCCCACAAATGTCCGATAACTAACCCTATCAAGATACCCACCGGATGGCCTGTCAGCAAGCCGATAATTACGCCTATTATTTTACCATTCCACCGCATAAGCCGAATATGATATCATGACTTTAGCGTAAACGGGGTATAGAATGACACCAAAAACATGCGAATTTAATATTTCCGAATATTTGCAAAAATCATGTTCCTCCATCGAAGCATGGTTTAGACAACAATGGCGTCAATATACTCCGCCCATCTACAGCTCTATCGACATTCGCAATGCCGGATTCAAATTAGCGCCGGTAGACACGAATCTTTTTCCCGCCGGATTTAATAATTTAAAAATCGAAGATATGCCGTTATATGTGCAAGCCATGCAAGCCGCTATCGCTGAAATGGGTTTAGATATCACGCGTATTTTATTAATACCGGAAAGTCACACTCGCAATATTTTTTATTTTGAAAGCTTGGCCGTTTTACAAGAAATCTTAATACAATCCGGATTGGAAGTGCGGATTGGCTCACTAAACCCCGAAATAACTGAAAATTATGAATTGAGCTTAAATTCCAGTAAAACATTAACACTCGAACCGCTGCTGCGTCAGGATAGCAAAGTAAGTGTAAAAGACTTTAATACGTGTTGCATTCTACTCAATAATGATCTGTCCTCGGGAGTGCCATCAATCCTGAATAATATCACTCAAACGATCATGCCCCCAGTGCAATTAGGCTGGACTACTCGATTGAAATCAGAACATTTTAGCCATTACCAAACTCTCTGCCAGCAATTTGCCGAAACGATTCAAATCGATCCGTGGCTGATCATGCCTTACTTCGATCAATGCCCCGATGTGGATTTTTCTAATCCGGAAGGCCAAGAATGCCTGATTACTCAAGCGCAATTACTGTTAGCCCGCATTCAAGCGAAATATCAAGAATATCAAATTAAACATGAGCCGTTTTTAGTAGTTAAAGCAGACCAAGGGACTTACGGTATGGCTGTGATGATGATCGATGATCCCGAACAATTACGGCATTTGAATCGCAAACAGCGTCAAAAAATGTCGGTCAGCAAGGGCGGCAAACCGGTGACAAAAGCCATTATCCAAGAAGGAGTCCACACGTTTGAAACAGCAGGGCCATCGGATAGCGTCGCCGAACCCGTCATTTATACCATCGGCAGACACGTTATTGGGGGTTTTTATCGTTTACATAAAGAACGCGGCCCTCGCGAAAACTTAAATTCACCCGGAATGGATTTTGCACCCATGTGTTTAGAAAAGTATTGTCATTTAACCAAAAATAATGCGGCGCATAGCCGTTTTTATGCCTATGGAGTCATTTCCCGCCTGGCCTTGCTGGCTTCCGCCCGGGAACTTTCTTGCGTTCAAAATGAGGCTGTCCATGATTAAAGTCGGCATACTCATGGATTCTATTGCAGATATCAAAATCCACAAAGATACCAGTTTTGCCATTTTATTAGCATCACAAGCCCGCGGCTGGAAAAACCATTTACTGCTGCCTCAAGACATTTGGTTACAAGACGGCATTTGTTGGGGCCGAATGCGAGCTATCCGAGTCGAAGACAACCCCAGCGCCTGGTATCAGTTAGGAGAAGCCATTGATCAACCTCTGGTGAATTTAGATTTTTTCTTCATGCGCAAAGACCCACCCTTTAACATGCAATATATTCATTTGACCTATTTGTTAGAGCAAGCTCAGCGCCAGGGTCTGCGCGTTATCAATAATCCCGCCAGTTTGCGCGATGCCAATGAAAAATTGTTTACCGCTTGGTTTCCGCAATGTTGTCCCCGTACTTTAGTCAGCAATCAAATTTCCTTATTGAGAAATTTTGTTCTGGAAGAGCACACCGCAGTGATAAAACCTTTAGACAGCATGGGGGGACACTCCGTTTTTAAAGCTTCGGCGCAAGATCCTAATTTAAATGTGATTCTGGAAACGTTAACTGACCAAGGACAACGGATAGTGATGGCGCAACGTTTCATTGATAAAATTAGCGAAGGTGACAAACGAATTTTAATGATTCATGGCAAGCCCATTCCTTACGCTTTAGCCCGTATCCCGCATCAGCATGATTTTCGCGGTAATTTGGCGGCTGGAGCAAGCGCTGAAGGGAGAGAACTCACTGAGCGAGATCGTTGGATATGCGAACAAGTCGGCCCGACTTTACGACAAAAAGGTCTGATTTTTGCAGGTTTGGACGTCATTGGAGAGTATTTAACTGAAATCAATGTCACCAGCCCTACCTGCGTTAGGGAATTGGACCAGCTATATGGGCTCGATATTGCTTCGCAACTGCTGGATGTCTTGGCGTAATCCGTGATTCCCATAGCCATAACTTGCTCTGATCCAAGTTTAATTTCTCAAGCCCAATCGTTAGCGGCACAATTAAATTTAAACTGGGTGCATTCGGACAAGTCTTATTTATTTTTATTAAATTTAACTTCGCATGGTTTGGAATTGGTATCAACCGGTTTAACACCTCCCCACGTGATTTTCATCGATTTTTTAAGCGGCAAAACTCAATATCGCTTATTGCACGGAGGCGGGTGCCAGCAATTGCTGGCGCGTGCGGTTGGCTTACGCAAAAAAAAAGATATAACGATTTGCGATATCAGCGCTGGATTTGGTCAAGATGCATTGCAACTGGCCGCACTCGGGGCCGAGGTGACCATGTTAGAACGTTCTCCTATTGTGTGGGCCTTGCTTGCAGATGCCTGGACCCGGGCTCAACAACACCCTAAAATTCGCGCATTACGTTGGAAGTTGATTCAAACTGACGCCAAAAGTTTTTTACAGACGCTAACTCCTGATCAATATCCACAAGTGATTTATTTCGACCCGATGTTTCCTGAACGGAAAAAATCTGCCTTAGTTAAAAAAGAAATGCGAATATTGCGTCAAATTGTAGGAGAGGATGCTGACGCTGGGGAAATTTTAGAGCTTGCTTTAAAAGTGGCTAAAAATCGGGTCGTGGTGAAGAGACCGCGTTTGGCTTCTATTATTCCCGGAACTATACCCAGTTTTCAAATGCAGGGTCAAAGCAGCCGATTTGATATTTATCTATGTCCTGCAAGCATTTAGGTTGAAAACGAAGAACCACAGCCGCAAGTTGTTTTCGCGTTAGGATTGCGGATGACGAATTGAGCGCCGTTGATATCTTCGCGATAATCAATTTCTGCGCCTTGCAAATATTGGAAACTCATGGAGTCTATTAACAATTTTACGCTACCCTTATCGCCGGAAAAAGAATCATCCTCTGCTGCAGAATCTAATTTTTTTTCAACAATGACATCATCCTCATTAATGGTTTCATCAAAAGTAAACCCATATTGAAAACCTGAGCAACCGCCACCTTTAATAAACACCCTTAAATTGAGCGACAAATTACCTTCTTCGTCAATTAAGCTTTTCACTTTTTGAGCCGCGGCTAAGGTAAAATTAACAACAGGAGATTCGTTTATTGTATTCATATTCGGATATTATATCATTTTTTTTGTCCCGACAAGATATTCGTCGAATCGCTTGTAATTGTCCTGACTTGTTGTGGAGATAAGGTCGCGTCTATAATCGTCACAATATGCGTTGGGTATTATCTTTTCACATCATTTTTATGGTTTCGTGGTTTGCAGGATTGTTTTATCTTCCGCGCCTATTTCTATATCACAGCTTAAGCCAAGACGTGCTGAGTATTGAACGCTTTAAGGTAATGGAAAAAAAGCTTTTTTTTGCCATTATGACCCCCGCCGGGGTATTAACGACTGTTTTTGGATTGTGGCTGTTGAGCAAGAATTTGTCTTGGTATTCCACACAACGCTGGATGCTAACCAAACTGGTGTTGGTGGGAATTTTATGGATTTACCATGGCTATTGCGCCTATCTTTTAAATCGCTTTAAACAAAATCTGAATCGTCTCTCCCCTACGTTTTATCGCTGGTTTAATGAAGCCCCCTCCTTATTGCTAATCGCCATAGTCATACTCGTTATCGTCAGACCATTTTAACGAGATTGACAATTTTTAAAAATTAGCTTTAATGTACTTTATTAAACTAATCAAGGAAAAAACGATGAGGAAATCCTTTAATTTAAATTCATTGATCAAAGTATTTTTCTCCTTTATTGCTCTTGTCCAATCACGTGCTTTTGCCAACAACGATTGTAATGATAATTGCAATTATACCTACACTTCTGAAATGTTTTCAGACGGGACCGTCACATATTTGGCGCGGGCTACCAGTGATTTTACTAGCTGCGGTAATTCCGCCACATTGCTTTATGATCGCAATATAAACACGATCAACCAAATTCAAGAGGGGCGCCTTTGCCATGGTACTGTGGCCAGTTTTCCTTATCCTCTCCAATGGGAATTAATCTACAAAATTGATACATCCGCATGCGAAGGGCTGAATTGTTTTGCTTTAGGCTTTTTCTCTGCCCGAAATGAAACCTTAAATATGAGTTTCGTCGAATGCGTGAGATCTGCCTTTACTAAAAATGAGGATGAATATAAAACGGATGTCGATAATTGCGAAACCAAAGCGAATTATTTCTGGCTGCTCTTCCCCTGCATCATTGTTTTAGTAGGAGGAGGTTATATCTGTCATAAATTTTTTAGAGAAAAAATGGAAGAGGAAGAGGATGATTTAGTGAATTATTCGAATTATTTTATAGAATCAAAATTAGAATATATAGAGGAAAGTTATAGAGTAAAAAATTCACAACCGCATTACAATTACCATCCCGAGCAGACTCAGGATTTCAATGAGAATGACGAAAAAATATATCCCCGTGTTTAGATCGCGATCATCTCAAAATCTTCTTTCATGGCCCGGCAATCTGGACACAACCAATCCTCCGGCACATCCTCCCAACGAGTCCCAGCGGCAATTCCATCTTCGGGCCAGCCTTTGGCTTCATCATAAATAAACCCGCAAAGCAGGCACATATATTTTTTATATGGCATAATAAGCACCTCAGCCGATCAATAATAAAGGAGCCCAGTGAAAATGCCAACCCTTTCTGAGAAAATTCCAACAACGCAGTCCCAAGAAATGTTTAACAAGGCCCGCAGCTTGATTCCCGGCGGCGTGAATTCCCCTGTGCGGGCTTTTTTGGCGGTCCAAAATACACCTCGCTTTATCCATAGCGCTAAAGGCGCCTATATCACCGATGTGGATGGGAATCGTTATATTGATTATGTGGGATCTTGGGGTCCCATGATTTTAGGACACGCCAATCCACAGGTTATCCGCGCTGTGCAAAATGCGGCGGAAAATGGCCTGAGTTATGGCGCGCCCTGTCCCGCGGAAATTGAATTAGCGGCGGAAATTTGCCAACGTATGCCCTATATCGAAAAAATACGCATGGTCAATTCCGGGACGGAAGCGGCCATGTCCGCAATACGTTTGGCGCGAGGCGCCACAGGGAAAAATAAGATTATTAAATTCGAGGGTTGTTATCATGGCCACACGGATAGTTTATTAGTCAAAGCCGGTTCCGGCGGTTTGACTTTCGGAGTTCCCAGTTCGCCCGGAGTTCCCGCCAGTGTGGTTGCCGAAACGCTAACTGCTCGCTTTAATGACTTGGATTCCGTCGTCGCTCTATTTGAACGCTGGGGAAAGGATATCGCGGCCATCATCGTTGAACCCATCCCGGGCAATATGAATATGTTGCTGCCTTTGCCTGGATTTTTACCAGGATTAAGGGATTTATGCGATCAATATTCAAGCTTATTGATTTTCGATGAAGTGATTAGTGGATTTCGCGTCGGTCCTCAAGGAGCACAAGGCTTATACGGGATACGACCGGATTTAACCATTTTGGGTAAAATTATCGGCGGCGGAATGCCAGTAGGCGCTTTTGGTGGAAAAGCCGAGATTATGTCTCAGCTAGCGCCGGAAGGCCCGGTATATCAAGCCGGCACCTTATCGGGTAATCCTGTTGCCATGGCGGCGGGACTGGCTACTTTAAAACAACTTACCCCAGCGCATTATCAAACTTTGGAGAAATTAACTTTGCAATTAGTCTATGGGATCGAAGCGCGCGCCAAGGCGGCCAATATCCCAGTAAACTGCGTCAGCGCCGGCGGTTTGTTCGGAATTTTTTTCACTCAAGAACAAGAAATGCGATATTATGAGCAAGTGATCCGCTGCCAGGTTGATAGATTCACGGCTTTTTTCAATGTCTTATTAAACAACGGCGTGTATATTGCCCCTTCCGCCTATGAAGCTGGATTTGTTTCTTTGGCCCACACCCCCCAAGATATCCAAAAAACGCTGGATGTAGTTGAGACTGCCTGGATTAATTAAGCGCCTATGTTATACTATCTGCTCAATTTTGAGGGTAGCGTATGGCCGTTAAATTAAAGAAATTACAAGTGGTGATTGTCTCTTGTGGTATCCTCAGCGGAGTGGTCCTGAATGGCTATGCAGAAAATTTGCTGGACGTTTATCGCGATGCCCTGGCCAATGATTCTACTTATAAACAAGCCCAAGCGGATTGGCTTGCGGCTCAGCAAAATATTCCCATCGCCCAATCTTATCTACTCCCTGCATTAGCACTCACTGCCGGGGGGGCTTACAATATTCCTAATTATACTGAAGATGCTGCTTTCGCCACCAACGATCCTTATTTTAGCAGCAGTTTTTCATTGACTCTAAGCCAACCCATTTTTAACTTTGCTCTTTGGGATACTCTGCGCGAAGCAAAAGCCGGGGTTAAAGCGGCTACCGCCAATTATTACTATGCGCAACAAGATTTAATCACTCGAACCGTCAGAGCTTATTTAAGTGTGTTGCAAGCTTATGATATGTTACGTTTTACCCGCGCTAACAAGGCGGCTTTTGCGGAAGAGTATGACACTGCCAAACAAAAATACGACGTGGGCTTAGTTCCTATTACCGATGTTTATGATGCTCAAGCTCGTTACGATCAAGCTCAAGCTCGCGAGCTAGCTAATATTAATCAACTGGCTGACAGTCAAGAAGTGTTGCAACAGATTACCGGACGTTATTATCAAGTATTGGATGGTTTAAGTGACAAAGGCATTCCTTTAGTCGCCCCTTCACCCAATAACATTGATGTTTGGGCGCAAACTTCTGCTAAACAAAATTATCAATTACAGGCTCAGCATTTTAATGCGGAGGCCATGAAAGCCAATATCGGGGTTCAATCTTCCAGTTTTTATCCCACCATAGGATTTCAAGGTTCTTTTTCCGACCTGCGCCAATATGACCGGGATTTAATCTTAATCCCAGGTGAAGAAAGCCGGACTTTAGTGCAACAGCTTACTACGTTTGGGATAGGCATGAACTATAATTTCTTTTCAGGGGGCAGCACTATTGCGCAAACTCGGCAAGCGCGTTTCCAATACGCCAGCGCCAGCGCTAAGGAACAGACTGTGTACCAACAAGTGGTCGGCGCTACTCGCCAAGCATTTTTAGGGGTGAATTCTTACGCCGCCCAAATCGAGGCGGATGAGCTGTCCATCAAATCGGCGGCTAGCGCTTTAGCTTCTGTGCGCTCAGCTTACAAGGTAGGCACTCGGACTTTGTTAGATGTTTTAAACGATACCACTCAGTTATACCAAAGCCAGCAGTCATTTGCCATTGACCAATATGCTTATATCAATAATTATGTGGCTTTAAAGCAATACGCGGGCATCCTCAACGGGCCTGACATAGTGACATTAAATTCTTGGCTAACCAAACCAATTGATTTAGAAGCGGCAAAAAGACTTTCTAAAGAATCGCAAACCAAAGAGGAGCGCCAACCACCCTCAGCGAAAGTTAACTCCACTCCACCAGCACAAATTCCTGAGCTCCCGCCTCCCCCCGTCATCAACGGCAAACCCCCAGCGAATGGCAGCGCTTCGCATCGTACAACTTAAATGATGAAGCTAGGGATGAAGAAAAGTTTTTTGGGATTCAAATTTTCCCAACCAATAACATAATATGTGTTCACCCAATGTCAGCACTAAATCGACTTCATGGTTTTTCCCATCAAGTATATAGACATAATTAGCAAAAATTTTTAAATTTTGGGGATTTGTCGAAAATGGGATTCTGCCAGTTTTCCCTGCAAATCGTCTGCCAATAATAAGTACATGGCCGGGACCACGAATAAAGTAAACATAGTTCCTATGGAAATTCCGCTTGCAATCACTAAGCCGATATTGAATCGACTCGCCGCCCCCGCGCCATTGGCCAAAATTAATGGAATCACTCCCAATACCATCGCCGCAGTGGTCATCAAAATAGGACGCAAGCGAATTCCAGCCGCAATTTCTATTGCTTCACGTTTGCTTTTCCCCTCCCTTTGAGTGTCATTGGCAAATTGCACAATCAAAATACCGTGTTTACTGATTAATCCAATTAAAGTCACTAACCCCACTTCGGTATAAATATTTAAACTGACTCCGCCAACACCCAGACTAACAAAAATCATGGCTCCACATATCGACATAGGCACACTAATGAGAACGATAAAAGGGTCACGAAAACTTTCAAATAACGCCGCCAAAGATAAATAAATAATAATTAAGGCAAAGAAAAAGGTCAGTATTAACGCACTCCCTTCCTGAATATACTGACGGGACTGCGCGGCATAATTCACCATATAATCAGGGGATAAAAAACGCTGCGCGATATTATTTAATGTGTTTAACGCTTGCCTTTGAGTGACTCCGGGCGTCATAATCGCTGAAATAGTAGCTGAATTCATTTGTTGAAAATGATGAATACTTTCCGGGGCTACCCGGCTTCTAAATTTAATAATAGTCGACAATGGCACCATACCTTGCGAAGTGCGAATATAATAATTCAATAATTGATTATAGTTTAAGCGCTCACGACGAGACGTTTCCGGGATAACTTGATAGGAACGCCCGTCCATACTGAAATAATTTATAAAATTTTCACTTAAACTTGCAGACAAAACATTACCGACTTGCTGCATAGTCAAACCCATCTGGGAAATTTTATCGCGATCTAAATCGAGGATAACTTCTTGTTTATCCAGTTTTAAATCGCTATCCAAATATAAAAACTGACCGGATTTATAGGCTTCTTTAATGATATTTTCAGATATGTCATTCAACGAATCATACGGATTGGCGGTTTGAATCACGAATTGCACTGGCAATCCATCTCCCCCTCCCGGCAATGGCGGCAATTGAAACGCCGCAGCTTTGACACCGGCGATATGATTAAGCGCTTTTTGCGTCTGCGGAATTAATTCCATTTCGGTTTTACGGCGCTGATCCCAAGGTTTTAATACACCACCGACGATGGCGGAATTAAATCCACTGTCGCCAACTATCTCAAACGTATGCGCCACTTCCGGCCAACTCAAAAATTGACGAACCATTTGCTTGGAGAACAACTGAGTTTGACCCAATGAGGCATTCGGTCCGGCAGTAAGCTGAGTAAGAACCACGCCCTGATCTTCCGCTGGAGCCAATTCCGATTGAGAAGTGGCATATAAAAAATAAATCGCCACTAGAATCAACCCTGCAAAAACTATGGTCACCGGCAAATTATTCAGCGAATGCTGCAAATATCTTACATAATTCTGCCGAAGTGCCCCAAATTTTTGATCCAAAAATACGGAGAAAAAACGGCGATCAAACTGAGATTTCGGTTTGAGCATTCTGGAACTCATCATCGGCGAGAGCGTCAAAGCGATAATGGCCGATAAGGTTACCGCTCCCGCAAGAGTGAAGGCAAATTCAGTAAATAACGCACCGGTTAAGCCACCCATAAATCCTATTGGCAAATACACCGCAATCAAAATAACGGTGATGGCGATAATCGGATGAGCCAATTCTCTCGCCCCCACTATCGCCGCTTCAAAAGGTTTCATGCCATTTTCCATATGACGCTCGATATTTTCGACAACGATTATCGCGTCATCCACCACTAAACCAATCGCCAATACTAAAGCCAATAAAGTCAGTAAATTGATGGAGAAATGAAAAAATAGCATTATCAAAAAAGTCCCAATGAGCGAAAGCGGAATAGCCAAACTCGGAATTAACACTGAACGGAACGACCCCAGAAATAAAAATATAACCAAGGTTACAATTAATAGCGCTTCTACTAGTGATTTAATGACTTCGACAATAGAACTATGGACGTAAGCAGTCGCATCATAAACAATTTTACCCTTCAAACCCTGTGGCAGTTCTGCTTGAATACTCGGAAAAATCTGCTTGATTTCTTTGATAACGCTTAATAGATTGGCTTTTGGCGCCACTTGAATGCCTAGATAAACGGCATCCGTATTATCGAAACTGACTGAACTATTGTAATTCTGCGCCCCCAAAGTCACAGCGCCGATATCCCGAATTCTGACAATACTGTTTCCTTTAGTTCGAATAATTAAATTTTCAAAATCTTCTACTGAATGCAGACTGGTAGTCGCCGTGAGATTGACTGTCATCATATTGCCATCGGTGCGACCGCTGGCTGAAATAAAATCATTGCCCGCCAGAGCCGCACTCACGTCGGCAGCAGAAACTTGCAAAGCTGCCATTTTCAAAGGATTTAACCATATTCGCATGGCCATAGGCTGCGAACCCAATATTTCGGCTTTTTGCACCCCATTCACTGACTGCAATTTGGGTTGCACAGTCCGAATCAAATAATCGGATATTTGATTGTTCGCGAGCACATTGCTATAAAAAGCAATATACATAGAATCAATACTTTCACCTATAGTAATGGTAATAGCTGGCGGTTGTGATGCTGGCGGTAATTGATATAACACGGCATTGATTTTGCTATTAATATCGCTTAAAGCCGCATTAGAATCATAATTCAATAATAATTTAACGTTGATGGTACTCACGCTTTGGGTACTAATCGAAGTCATGTAATCAATGCCGCCCGCTTGGGCAATAGAATTTTCCAAGGGAGTTGTGATAAACCCCGCAATCACTTCAGGTTCAGCCCCAATAAAATAAGTGGTCACTTTAATGATGGCATTTTCTGTGAAAGGAAATTGTCTAATCGGTAATGAAAAAATAGAACGCAGGCCCAAAACTAAAATTAATAGACTAACGACACACGCCAAAACTGGGCGACGGATAAAAAGATCGGTGATTCTATTGTTCATTACCCACATCAGGATTAGGATTAGGATTAGCGCTGGGGGTCACTTGATTGTTGATGACCACTTTACTGCCATTTTTTAATTTCATCTGGCCGCTTGTCACTACCATATCACCGGTTTTCAACCCAGACAAAATACTGACTAAATCTCCACGGGTTTCGCCTACTTTGACAAAGACTTGTTGCACACTCAATTCTTTTTTACCTTGAATGATAAAAACGATTTGGCCATAAGAGTTAAAACTGACCGCCGTGATCGGGATGGTCAACTGCGGTTTAGGCAGCGCAAATGTAATTAATACATCAGCAAAAATTCCCGGCAATAGTTTTTGCTGGGGATTTTTTATTACCGCTTCCACCGCCACGTTGCGGGTGGTTTGATCTACGATCGGATTAATGGCGTTGACGTTGCCGTAAAAAATTTCGTTAGGAAACACATTGGTGGTTAACTGGATTTTTTGCCCTACCTTAAGCAGCGGTATATTTTGCTGCGGCAGAGTAAATTCAACGTAAATGGGGTTTAGCGCTTGCAAACTAACAATTTTATTACCCGGATTAATATAATCACCAGGGTTTATTGCTGTGATCCCTACTTTACCCGCAAAAGGAGCGCGAATCATTTTTTTATTAATCAATGATTGCTCGCGTTCGATTTGCGATTGTGCCACTTTTAAAGTGGCGTAATCATTTTGCACTTGCTGCTGGCTGACAGCATGCACGGCGTATTGAGCTTTATCCCGATTGTAGGTAATTTTTGCTATCCGCGCTTGAGCTTGATAAACGTGTAACATGGCTTTCTCCGTATCCGGATTGAGCACCACCAGTAACTGATTTTTTTTCACCATTTGGCCATGGCGAAACTTTATGGCTCTTACCAGCCCACCAATTTCACTGGTCACGTCAATACCTAATACTGCTCTAAAGCTACCGGTTGCCCGCAATTGCTGCGGCCAAGCTTGGTAGGTTGCTATCGCTGAGGTAACCGTAGAGGGAGGATTTTGGTTAGCCTGCATGGCCTTGCCAAATCGATAACCCATATAAAATTTGAAGGCGAAAATTAATAAAAAAAAACCCACCACTAGGATAATCATCGCCAGCATGCGTCTCCAAATCCTTTTGTCTTGCATGAATTTTCCTCTAGAGGGGGATAGCTAAAGTGGCAGATACTCCTTTTGATTTTCCTGATAAGTTAATATTTGGCCTTTTTTAACGTCGAAAAACCACAAATGTATTTGCAATTGATTCTCCTGCACTCGGCTTTTTATCCACGGAAAAGTTAAACAATTTTGTCGTGATTGTTGTAAGGCTAATTGAGTGAAAGCATCCGCATCGAAAGCATCATGCCTATGTTTTTTAATTAAAGACATCCATTTACTGATAAAATCATTGGGCGTATTTTCCTTTTCATTTAATAATAATTGAATTCCCCCACATTGACTATGTCCCAGCAATATCAAATGTTTTACCTTTAAAAAACAGATACCGAATTCCAATGCCGCACTGGTACCATGATGAGCCTCATCTCTTTCATAAGGAGGAACGATGTTTGCCACATTGCGTAGCACAAATAGATCACCGGGATCGCATTGCAAGATGAGAGCGGGATCGACTCGTGAGTCGCAACATGATAAAACCATGATTTGCGGTTGCTGGCCATTGCTTGAGAGAAAATGCATAATGCTATTATCGCCGGAAGCGTACTTTTTCCGGAAGTTTTCATAGCCGTGTAAAATTTTGCTTAAAGATTTTTCCATAGCCCATTCTAAAAGGTTTACTAATTTCCAGTCAACGGCGCTGGACGGGCCAGGGAAATTTCAACGTGCCACCAACCACCGCCTAAAGCATGATAGAGGGCGGCAGTATCACTGAAACGGGCGGCCTGGGCTTGGATACGATTAATGCGCGCGCGTTGATACTCCTGCTCAGCAATGAGTAAATTAAGATAACTTACCGCACCCAGCCGATACTGATTTTGAACTAGCCGCCAATTGGCGCGCGCCGTTTTCTCAGCTTGAGCATAATCACGTAAAATTTTAGCGTCAATAGTCAGCGCATTTAGCGTATCGGCCACGTTTTTAAATGCTAAAATCACCGTGTAGCGATATTGGGCTGACGCTTTATCATAAGCAGCAATTGCAGCACGGCGTTGCGAAACCAAAGCCTCCCCTTGAAAAACCGGCTGCAACAATTGGGCGCCAACACTCCAAATACTATTGGCGCTGGAGAAGAAATTTTTTAATTCAGTGCTAATAAAACCATAATACGAACTTAAAGTAATTTGCGGGAGCATATTGGCTGTTGCTACACCGATTTGCGCACTGGCGGCATGTAATAGCGCCTCGGCAGCTTGGATATCCGGTCTTTGGTTAACTAAATTGGACGGTAACGTTAGTGGGATTTCATTCGGCAAATGCAAATCCCGCAAATGAAATTCTGGAAACGTGAACTCCTCCGGCAAACACCCTACCAATGCCGCTAAAGCATTGCGATTTTGCGCCAAATTTTTTTCTAAAGACGGTAGCGTTGCGCGAGTCTGAGCTAATTCGGTAGCTTGAGTGAGCACTGCTGCTGCTGAAACCGCACCCAAATGATATTGTTTACGAGTCAATGCCAATGCTTGTTCTTGCTCATAAATTAAAGACTGTGTCGCCGCAATTTGACTTCTTAATGACGCTTCGGTGATAGCGGTGGTTACAATATTTGCCGTAAGCGTCAAATAAGTGGCATCCCATTCATAGCGCTGATAATCCACTTGCGCTGCTAACGCTTCAATTTGACGGCGTATTCCGCCAAATAAATCCAATGTGTAAGACACATTCACCGTGGCGTTGTATAAATTAAATGTGGTTGCTGGAGAATTTGGGACTCCAAATTCGGCGCTAGAAAATCTTTGACGCTGCGCCCCAGCGGATAAACTGATAGCAGGAAACATTTGGCCTTCTTCTGCACGCCAATTTTGCCATGCCTGGCGTAAAGCGGCGTGCGCGGCTTCCAAGTCAGGACTGCCTTGGATGCCTTTAACAACTAGCGCATTTAATGCGGAGGAATGAAATATAGTCCACCAATCTGCAGGGAGGTCACGAGCCATAATGAAATTTTGTGAATGTCCGGCAGGGCTGGGAGCACTCACGGTTTTGGGTGGCAAAGGTTTTTGGGTAAATCTTTTGACAGGGGCAGAGGGTGGGGATTGGAAATCAGGTCCTACCATACATCCAGGCAAGAGCATGATCAAAGTCCACAAAATCCTTTTATAGCATACCATTCCATTCAACTTTTTTGTGAAAGCATGGTGGCGGCAATCCAACTCAGGTGTTTAGTGAGCGCCCCGGTGTTAGCCAGTACCGCTTGGCGGCCTTTTTCACCAACTTGGATTTTCTTAATGGGATCACGCAGCCATTCTAGTACGGTATTACTGAGTGAATCCGCTTCTTTTACCACTTTTGCCGCTTCAGCTTCTACTAAAAGCCGACTGATGTCCGCAAAATTATGTAAATGCGGACCTGTCACAATTGCCACGCCTAAAATAGCAGGCTCTATGAAATTGTGCCCTCCCACCTCTACCAAACTGCCGCCCACAAAGGCGATATCCGCAGCGGCATAAAACAACATCAACTCGCCTAGGGTGTCACCGAGCAAAATTTCGGTGGCGGCGGTAATGGACTCTTTTTGACTGCGCACGGCGACTTTAAATCCGGATTGCGCACACAACTGCCTTACTTTGGTAAATCGTTCCGGGTGGCGAGGAATCAGAATAAATAATAGATCGGGGAAAAAAGTTCGCACTTTTTTTAAAGCTTCCAATAAAACGCTTTCCTCTCCTTCGTGAGTGCTAGCGGCAACCCAAACAGGGCGCGACTCACCCCATTGTTGCCGGAGAGTTTGAGCTCTAATAGTTAAATCCGCCGGAATCTCAATATCAAACTTAATATTGCCCGTTACTAGTAGTTTTTGCGGCGCTAATCCCAAATCTAAAAATCGTTGCCCATCCAACTGACTTTGCGCTGCAACTATGGAAAAGTGATTCACCATTTGCCGCGCCAAAGCAGCAATTTTACGATAGCCTCGGCAAGATCGAGCGGATAAACGCGCATTGGCTAACATCAGTGGTATTTGGCGGCGAGCGCAAGCGGCTAATAAATTCGGCCATAGTTCTGTTTCTAAAATTACGCCCAGATTCGGATGGATACGCCCCAAAAAACGGTTGACACAACCGGGAAGATCGTACGGAGTGTAAAGCGCCAGCACGGTATCCCCAAAATGTTTAGACGCTTGCATAGCACCTGTTGGAGTCGTGGTAGTGATGACAATTTGGAAATGGGGATATTGGGATAAAAGCGCTTTCACTAAAGGAACTGCGGCTAAAGTTTCTCCCATTGAGACCGCATGAACCCAAATGACTTTTTGGGTATTGAGATGTGGAACTAGGCCGAAACGCTGCCACCATCTATCTCGATATTTGCAATTATAACGTATGGAGCGCCACCAAATACGTAACAATAGGGCAGGCGTCGCTAAATAATAAGCCGCCGTATAAAGATAACGTTGTAAATGGGAAAAAAAAGACATTTCGCATATTTTCCGTGGGGGTAGTGGGTTTGTCAATGTTTACAATCCACCCCGGTTTGCATCAACGCGATGGGATAAAGCGTTGAGGCATCGATGTAACTTATCGCAGAATCTTTGAATAAAAAACATATTCCTCAATAATCATCGGTAAGAAAAAATTATCCATGGATTGGGATGACACTGCGGGACGAAGTAGTAGTGCTAATTAACGACAGATTCTACATTTTAATGATGAATTCTGAGATTACCGAATCCAATTATTGATGGAGTCAAAAGAATCTAGGATAATGGCCCGTTCTTAAGGAGTTTTTATGAGAGATTTTCTAAGTTTTCGCCGAATGATTACCCCTGTGCTGGTGCAAGTGCTATTCTGGATAGCCATATTATTGTTTATTTTTATTGCTATAATCGATATTATTCATCACGTAAACTGGCGAGTCATTTTAGAAATCATTATCTTAGGCCCGCTAGCGACGCGCATTATCTGTGAACTATTGATATTGGCTTTTCGAATTAATGATAATTTAGCCGCGATAAGAACACATTTGGTGAAATCGAATTATGACCAAGCCTAAAAAAAGCACAAATTATTCCGCAGAGTCCATCGAAGTTTTAAGCGGATTGGACCCGGTACGACGCCGTCCGGGCATGTATACCGACACAACGCGCCCTAATCATTTAGCCCACGAAGTCATAGATAATAGCGTGGATGAAGCTATCGCCGGCCACGCCGATCAAATCACAGTCGAAGTATATAAAGATGGATCGCTAGCCGTCATTGACAATGGCCGCGGTATGCCAGTAGACATCCATCCCGAGCACCAGATCAGCGGAGTGGAATTAATTCTGACGCGCTTACATGCTGGCGCCAAATTTTCCAACAAAACTTACCAATATTCCGGTGGCTTGCATGGGGTGGGAATATCCGTTGTCAACGCGCTGTCTCGCAAACTCCAAGTTCAAGTAAAAAAAGACGGCAAAATTTATGAAATGAATTTTAGCAATGGCGAAAAAGCCAGCGATTTAAAAATTGCCGGCCAATCCTCCTCAAAAGAGAGCGGCACCACCGTCCGCTTTTGGCCCGATGAAAAATATTTTGACAGCCCTAAATTTGCTTTAGCGGCTTTAAAACATAATTTACGAGCTAAAGCCGTTTTATGTCCAGGCTTACGAATTATTTTTTTTGATGAGACTGCAAATGAAAAAATAGAGTGGTATTACGAAGAAGGATTAAAAGATTATCTCAGCGAGCGCATCAAAGATACTTTGCATTTACCTGAAGAACCGTTAATCGGTAGTTTTAAAGCCGAGGCAGAACAAGTTGACTGGGCAGTCATCTGGTTACCAGACGACTCCAGCAAAAAGATCACCGAGAGTTATGTCAATTTAATCCCCACCATTCAAGGCGGCACCCATGTCAACGGCTTGCGCAGTGGTTTAGCTGAAGCCATGGTTGAATTTTGTGAGCTCCATAAATTATTGCCACGCGGAATTAAAATTACCGCGGATGATTTATGGGAGCCATGCAGCTACGTTCTTTCAGTTAAAATTCAAGATCCACAATTCGCCGGGCAAACGAAAGAGAAATTATCTTCCCGTCAGTGCGCCTCATTTGTCAGTGGAGTAGTGCACGATGCATTCAGTTTGTGGCTAAACCAAAATATCCCCGCCGGCAAAGAATTGGCGGAAATGGCGATTTTTAATGCCCAAAAACGCTTGCAATTAAGCAAAAAAGTAACTCGCAAAAAAATTACCGCCGGCCCAGCCCTTCCAGGGAAATTAGCCGATTGCGCTATGCAAGACGTCAACACTTGTGAATTATTTTTAGTGGAAGGAGACTCCGCTGGCGGCTCGGCTAAGCAAGCCCGTGACCGTAATTTTCAGGCCGTAATGCCATTGCGAGGCAAGATTTTAAATACTTGGGAAGTCACTTCCGA
Organism: uncultured bacterium; assembly: GCA_965651935.1. Taxonomy (GTDB): domain Bacteria; phylum Pseudomonadota; class Gammaproteobacteria; order Coxiellales; family Coxiellaceae; genus JAFEDN01. Next base: position 365,379 of record CBFGTC010000001.1, on the reverse strand, counting down.
TGAGGTATTGGCGTCACAAGAAATCCATGACATTGCGGTAGCCTTAGGCGTCGATCCCGGTTCGGAAGATTTGAGCGGGCTGCGCTATGGAAAAATTTGTATCTTAGCAGACGCGGATTCCGACGGATTACACATCGCCACCTTATTATGCGCTTTGTTTCTCAAACATTTCCCCAAACTCGTTGCTGAAGGAAATATTTATGTGGCCATGCCGCCTTTATACCGAATTGATATTGGTAAAGAAATTTACTACGCCTTAGACGATGAGGAAAAACAAGGTATTTTGGACCGCATCATGGCAGAAAAGAAAAAAAGTAAACCCAACATCCAGCGTTTCAAAGGGTTAGGCGAAATGAATCCCTTGCAATTGCGAGAAACCACCATGAATCCAGAAACTCGGCGTTTAGTGCAACTCACACTCGACCGGCAAAATAGCACTCCTATTTTAGATATGCTGCTCGCCAAAAAACGCGCCTCCGACCGGCGGGCCTGGCTGGAAGAAAAAGGCGATATGGCAGAAGTGAATTAATACATTTCCATGCACGCAACTGTTTGCAAATTGACCGTTGACCGAGAATAGGTATTATCGCAGAATAGCGCCATGCAAAACTCTCAAGAACCAGCCGGCTTTTCTCTCATCGTGCACTTTTGTGTGTGGGCGACAGTATTTTTATGGACATCGGCTTTAATCGGCATTAAGCTCGGTTTGAAAGGCTATACTCCTGGTGGTTTGGCGCTGTTGCGCTATTTAATCGCTTCATTCTCTCTGATCATTTTATATTTTAAAATCCCTCAACGCCGCATCCCCAATTTCCGCGATGCTTTACATATTACTTTTATCGGTATCATGGGCATTGGAATTTACAATATCGCGCTTAATAAGGGCGAGACCGTGGTTCCCGCCGGTATCGCCGGATTCATCATTGGATTAATGCCGGTCTTTACCATGATTTTCGCATTCATTTTGCTCAAAGAACGCGTACCCACCAAAAGTTGGTGGGGAGTATTGATCAGTCTATTCGGATTGGTTTTAATTGCTTTGAATGAGCGCGGCGGATTACGCTACGATATCGGCTTTTTTTATATATTATTAGCGTCTATACTCGGCAGTTATTACGCCGTTGCTCAAAAATCTTTGTTTCATCGCTACCATCCTTTCGAATTAGTGATCCTCTCTATTTGGGGCGGGACATTACCATTGCTATTCTATCTACCCGAAATGGCTCGCGCCATTCCCGCCGCACCTTGGCAGGCGACAGCTGCGGCAGTGTACTTAGGAATTTTTCCAGCGGCAATCGCCTATGCTTTGTGGAATTATGCGATTTCCAAAGCTCCTGCGGGAAGGATATCCGGTTATCTTTATGCGATGCCAATTATCGCTACTCTACTCGGCATTATTATTCTACAAGAATATCCCCGCCCTCTAGAATTGTTAGGGGGATTAATTACCCTAGCTGGAGCAGTGAGCATCAACTATTTTTATAAACATGAGAAAGATCGCAAGCTTTAATGGACGCTAATTGTTCCATGGTGCCAATGTTATGCCAAACTCCACGGTAATGTTCTCCCGTGGCTAATCCTGCCGTAATGGCTTTGCGAAATATTGTGCTCAGTGGAAATTTTCCCGGCTGACAGTGATTGAATAATTCCGGGTGAAGCACACTGATCCCAGCGAAATTTAACGCATTATTTCCCTCTAATAAAATCTCGCCCGTGGGAGAAAGATGAAAGTCTCCGCGTGGATGGAACGGCGGATTGTCGACAAAAACCAAATGCGCCAGACCACGTTGCGGTTTTTCGATTAATTCAATAAAAGGATAATCCGTCACAATATCCGCACTGAGTAAAATAAATGGCCGCGGTCCTAATAACGGTAATGCTTGAAAAACCCCTCCGCCCGTTTCCAGCCCGCCCACTTCGCTCTCTTGAGAATAACGTATGTTAACGCCGTAGTTTGATCCGTCTTGCAAATGATCCATAATTTGCTGAGCTAAATAACAAACATTAATGATCACTTCCTTAACTCCAGCTCGCCCCAAAGCATGTAATAAAGGTTCAATCAAACAATTTTTACCTAAAGGAGCAAGCGGCTTGGGGATTGTATCAGTTAAGGGGCGCATACGCTCACCTCGACCAGCGGCTAAAATCATGGCTTTCATAGAACTATTTCCTCTAATAAATGATGAAAATTTTTCATTTCCGGGTGGCGAGCACTTATTTCACGTAAATAATTGAGAAGGCGGGGAATATAATTTAAATAAGCAGAATGTTGGCCCAAAATATGGAAACGGGCAAATAAACCGATATTTTTAATATGCCTTTGCGCGCTTGAAAAATCACACCAGCGCTGCCACAATTCCGGGCCAATTTTAGGGAAAACCCTTTCACTTTGAGCCAAAAGTCTAAATTGTTCTTGCCATTTTTGTACTTTGTCTGGCGGCCAATCGATATAGCAATCACGCAGCAGCGCCATAAGATCGTAAGTGACAGGGCCATACACGGCATCTTGAAAATCCAAAACCCCAGCCCGGCCTTGTTCTATTACACATAAATTTCGGCAATGATAATCATAATGAACGACAGTACAGTATTGTTGTTGCGCGGTTTCAATAATGTAATCAAATAAACTTTGGCATTGAGATCGGCACGCACTGTCCAAGTGATATTGCAAATATTGTTGCAAATAAAATTCAATGAACCACTGCATTTTTTCACGATAATGCATCATGTCGAAAACGGGTAATGAATAGTCTTGATGCTGAGAAAAGCGTTGGATTGAAATTAAAGACTCGAATGCACGCAGATAAAGTTGGTCTGCATTGGCGAGCGATAACACTTTTTCATATAAATTATCACCAAAATCGGTTAATAATAAAAATCCTTGAATGGGTTCAGCAGCCATAATTTGTGGCACGGGAACTCCCGCATTAAACAGGGCCCTCGACAAGGTCATGAAAATTTTAAATTTTTCATCAACCTCGCTATCCATCACTACCCAACTTTGATGCTGGTTTTTAACTCGCCAATAGCGCCGATGACCAGCACCGGATACCATAGGGCAGAAATCGAATCCAGCAGGCAAAACTGTGGTTAACCAACGAGCCAGCGATAGCCGGCGATTTTCCGATATGTTCATGAAATCTCCATTATAACAACCATTCTTGGATTTTTAGTTCTCCAAAACCATCCGGCTTTAAAATCTGTTACACAGTGCTCAGCAGACCGGTACTCGCAGACAAGCGTAAAATAAATCCCGAAAATGATTACCCATTATAACAAACATAAAACACAAATCAGTTCTCAATGAAGCGGAAATTGCGTAGAATTGCCGTTCTAATGGTATACAAAAAATTATCAATACAAATAACCACCACTTTGCTGTTACTGACAATTGCTAACCATGCCTGGACACATGTTAATCAAGAGATTATCGACTCATTAGGATGGGTTAGTGATTATAATGCCAACCTCTGTCACGGCTATTACTCTGAACCGGAATTATTAAAGCAAACCCCGATCCCTCCCGCATTTGAATCAGTGCCGACCGAAATCAGTTTTCAAGGCCCCGGCGAGATCCAAACCCAGGGCAAATCGACGATCAGTCAAAATGTAATTATTACTCAACCTGGTAGAATTGCAAAAGCCGACAAAGCCACGATTTATCGAGACCCCACAACAGGACGTATTCTTTATGCGGAACTAGAAGGAAATGTTCAAGTGCTTGAACACGGCAAATTGGTCGCCGGACCCTATGCTATTTTGCGAATGGACGCTCATACATTAGAAGCCGGTACAACGGCTTATCATTTTTATGAAGATCCTCTTAAGGTACGTTTGGGCACGACTAGTCAAGCCTACGATGCTTGGGGCACTGCCGCACACAGCTTTCGCGATGCCTCCGGCTTGCTGACTTTAACTCATGCGAGCTACACCACCTGTGCTCCTACGGACCCAACTTGGCAAATTACTGCGGGAACGATTGTATTAGATAAAAAAGAAGGTTTCGGCACCGCTCATAATATGATGCTGAAATTTTATGATATCCCCGTATTATATGTGCCCATTTATACTTTCCCCATTGATGATCGCCGTAAAACCGGGTTTTTAACGCCCGATATCTCTTATGAAAAGCGCAATGGTTTTCAAATGGCGCTGCCATTTTATTGGAATTTAGCGCCTAATTATGATTTATTAACTGTGCCCAAATACGTTGAAAACCGCAATTTTCAATTGAATAATTTGTTTCGTTATTTAATTAGCCCCAACAATGATGGCCGCGTTTATTTAAGTATTGTCCCCCACGATCCGGCCTTCGCCCAATTCAGAACGGATACCTTAAACAATCCCGGCACTCCACCTCCGGGAGTCTCATTGACGCCTTATTTACAAGATTTACGCGGCAATAGTGATTTTCGTGGATTTCTTAATCTCCACGAAAATGCTCAATTCGATCCACAATGGTCAGGGCATTTAGAATTAAATTATGTTACCGATGATTATTATTTTCGAGATTTCGGTACTGCCTATACCGATGTGGTCGCCAATCAATTATTAAATCAAGCTGATGTGGAATTTCGTGACTCGCACTGGAGTTTTATCGGTTTAGTCCAAGGTTATCAAACTTTACATTTAATTAAACAAGCTGGAAATCCGGCTTTTGATCAATATACTCGCATTCCCGAATTAGATTTAAATGGAGATTATGCTGATTTTTGGCAGGGTCTGAATTTCAGTTTAGGAGCGCAATCCGTTAATTTCGCTTATGACAGCCAATTTGTTCCCACCACCTTAGAACTGCCGGTGGGTGAGCGCCTGCATTTGCGTCCCACAATTTCACGACCTTTTTCCAGCACCATGGGTTATATCACCCCGCAAATTTCTCTAGATAGCACCACTTATGCTTCGCAATTGGCGGCCCCAGAGAATGAAAGCCGTCAGCAATTCACGGCCAGTCGCAATTTGCCCATTGCGACGGTGGATAGCGGCATGTACTTTGAACGGCCTATTCATTGGAACAATTATTCTTATTTAGCCACGTTAGAACCGCGGTTATTTTATTTATACGTCCCTTATGTCAATCAAGACAAATACCCCAATTTTGATTCAGAACTGCTTCCTTTCACTTTTCCGCAATTATTCGATGTCAACCGATTTACCAGTTTTGATCGCTTGGAAAACGCCAATCAATTTAGTTTTGGCTTAACCAGCCGCTTCCTAAACAGCAATACCACCGAACAAAAAATGAAATTGGATATGGGTTTTGGCTATTATTTGCAGTCGCCTACAATATGTTTAGACCCCAATGATTGCGACAACTCCACTTTTCGTTATATTGACCCTAATACGCATGTCACGCCGTTGGTAGCGCAACTGACGTATTATCCTTGGCAAGACATATCCACCTCCGCCAGTTATGCTTATGATCTTTCTTTAGGGCAAACTAATAATGGACAAATCAGCATTGATTATAATCATAATCATGCCTATATTTTCACCATTAAATATTTATTCGTGCGAGAACAAAATGGCGATCCTGTCGATCAATACGGTTTTAGCAACAATACCCACTTAATCTCCAGTGGTTTCGCGCTACCCTTATCTTCCCATTGGAGCGGACTTGCCTATGGGCAATATAATATTAGCCAAGAACGACCGGATAGTTATTACGGCGGTTTACAATACGATTCTTGTTGCTGGACTTTTCGAGCTATCGTTTCCCGCAGTTTTGATGGCCGCGACACCAATTTCAAAGGGGAACCGGTGAATCTTTTCAAAAACGCTTATTATATGCAATTACAACTCAAGAGTTTAGGAAACTTCGGCAGCAGTCCTTCTTCTCTGCTTAACAACACTTTAAGCGGCTATAGTGATCTGTTCAAATAGGCTTTCCCACGGAATAGGGTTATTTTATTGAATCATGGAATGACTTGTATTAGAGTAATTGAAAAATTTACCATTATGGAACGGGTCAATACTGGGAGAAAACTCGTGTTTAAACAATCTATTTATCTTGGCTTAGGGATTTTAGCACTCACCTCCACAATCCATGCTGAACCCAACCCTCCTAGTAAGCCAGCGCTTACCGCGCCTCAACTTACTCCGGAGCCTATTGTTCCGTTAAACCGCATTGTCGCTGTGGTCAACGATGAAATTATCACTCAAACTGATTTAGATGGAGCCATATTGGAGGTCAAACAACAACTTTTGGCCACTCATGCCCCAATTCCTCCAGAGGATCAATTACGCCAAGATACTTTACAACAATTGATTAATTTTCGTATGCAGTTACAAATGGCTGCTCGTAATAATATTAAACCTACCGACGAGGAAGTGAATTCCGCAATAGAGCAAATTGCAAAGAGTCATAATCTGAGTGTCGATCAAATGAAAGAACAACTTCGTCTGCAAAATACCACTTACGAAAATTTTCGCAAAAAAATCACCGATCAATTAACTATTAATAAAATACAACAAGTTTTAGTCGGCGGTAAAGTTCAAGTGACAGATCAGGATATCCAAGAATACAAAAACCAAATTCTGCAAATAAAAGAATATCAACTACTTGATTTTTTTCTACCATTGCCTGAAAACCCTACCGAGCAACAATTAAAATCGACTTTAGAAGCAGCGCAAAATATCCAAAAACAAATTGAACAGGGCGTCGACATCCATCACATTTTTCCCCAATATCGTGATTTGGGCTGGCGCACTAAGGATGACCTGCCGCAATTATTTGTTGATCAATTGCCTAATTTAACTTTACAAAACGTTTCCTCGCCTATTCTTGCTCCTAACGGCTATCACGTGTTGAAATTGACAGGGGTACGCGATAAAAATTCGCTTACGGATGATCAAATTAAAAATATCGTTTTTCAAAAAAAATACCACACTGCCGTAAAAGAAGCCGTTGAAAAAGCCAGAAAACAAGCTTACGTCCAAATTATAGCCCCATGACGAAATCATTAATTATTACTCCTGGCGAACCCGCGGGCATAGGCCCCGATATTGTTTTGATGTTAGCCAATGCTAAGCCAGAAATGGATTTCAGCATTGTCGGTGATCGTCAGTTGATGATGGAGCGCGCTCAACAATTACGGATAGAGTTTCCAGCGAATTTAAATATTAAGCAGGTGAACATGCCTGCAAAAAGCTTCCCCGGAAAATTGAACGTGAACAATGCGGCTTACGTACTCGAATGTTTAACGCAGGCGGCGCGGGCTTGTTTGCGTGGTGAATATCATGCATTGGTCACTGGGCCTATTCATAAAGGCATTATCAATGAAGCCGGCATCGCTTTTTCAGGCCACACTGAATTTTTAGCGGAATTGACTCAAAGTCCTTTGCCCGTGATGTTATTAGCCAACAATGGACAGGTGTCAACTGCTCCAATAGATTATAACCATAATTTACGGGTGGCATTGTTAACTACTCACTTACCTTTAAATCAGGTTGCCGCCGCCATCTCCCGTGAAAAAATCATTCAAGTCATGACTATTATTCATGACAGTTTGCAAAAGCGTTTTGGGATTGCCAAACCCCGCATTGCAGTTTGCGGTTTAAATCCTCATGCCGGCGAAAACGGCTATATGGGACGTGAAGAAATTGACATTATCAATCCGGCCTTGGACTTTTTACGTCAACAAGGCTTGGAGGTGAAAGGCCCTCTTCCAGCGGATACCGCCTTCATCCCCGCGATACTACAAAATTGCGACGTGGTTTTAGCTATGTATCACGATCAAGGATTGCCGGTAATAAAAGCACAATGTTTTAGCACCGCCGTGAATGTCACCTTAGGATTGCCTATCATCCGAACTTCAGTAGACCACGGCTCTGCTTTAGAGTTAGCCGGAACAGGAAAAGCAGACTATTTCAGTTTATGGTCCGCGGTGGATATGGCCTTAAGGTTAAATTGACATTATGTTTATACGCTCACGCAAACGCTTTGGTCAACATTTTTTAACCGATGAAACCGTGTTAGAACAATTGGTGGCAGCAATTGGCATTTCGCCGCAAGATCATTTTATCGAAATTGGTCCCGGGCGGGGAGCGTTGACTCAATATTTGGTGGCTCTCGCGAATCAAGTTGATGCGATAGAAATTGATCGTGATCTTTGTGATTATTTAAAAACGCAATTTCATGACGTAAAAAATTTAAATATTTATAATCAAGACGTACTAAAATTTAACTGGTCTACTTTAGTTAAATCAAAATCCAACCAACGTTTGGTGGGGAATTTACCTTACAATATCACTACCCCGTTGCTATTTAAATTGTTTAAATTGAATCAATATGTGAAAGATATGCATTTTTTACTACAAAAAGAAGTGGTAGACCGTTTAACTGCTCCTGCGGGCAGTACTGAATATAGCCGCTTGACGGTGATGGCACAATATTATGCTCAATTAACACCGATACTGTATGTGGATGCCGATGCTTTTACTCCCCCACCCAAAGTCCAATCGGCATTTTTGCGCATTGTGCCGTATTCAGAACTACCATACCAAGCTCTAGATTTGACCATGTTCGAAGAAATTGTCAGAGAAGCCTTTACCCATCGCCGCAAAACCTTGGCCAATAGCCTGCGTAAATATTTTACAAGCGTGCAACTAGAGCAGTTAAATATTGATCCTGCTTGCCGGCCTCAACAAGTAACAGTGGAAAATTTCGTAAAAATTAGTAATATATTAGGTAAGCAACGATTTGATAAAAATTCAAAAGGAAGTTCAGCATGTTGAAATACCAACATATCTTGGTTGCAGTGGATTTGTCACCTGTGACCGATCAAGTGCTTTCTCAAGCTCAGGACATCGCTAAAGAAAGTAAAGCCATGTTAAGTTTAGTTCACGTGATGGAGCACTCTCCCGTGGCTTACGGGGGTGAGTTTTCCATCCCCGTTGATGTCAATTTAGAGCAATCTTTGGAGCACGAAGTTCGAAACGAGATCCAAAAATTAGGCGAGCGATATGGCATTCCGCCTGAACGCCAATTTTTAGAAACCGGTTCAGTGAAATTAGCTGTCAACGATTTAGCTGAAGAGCTTCAAGCCGATTTAATTGTGGTGGGTACTCATGGTCATCACGGTTTGGATTTATTATTAGGTTCTCGAGCAAATGCCATATTACATCGCGCTAAATGTGATGTATTGGTGATAAGGGTCAAAAATAATGATTGAAGAAAAATTAGCGCAAGAATTATTGGCTGAAAAAAGACGTGATCGCCTTTGGCGAAATATTCGCTGGATTGGGTGGATGATTGTATGGTTATTCATCCTGTTTTTTTTATTTTATTCATTTGGATTCAGTTTGGGGGGGAAATCCGATAAAACTGTTGGTCAACCCTATGTCTCACTCATTCGGTTAAACGGGATCATCATGCCTGACTCGGATTTTTCTGCCGAAAAAATATTACCTCAACTCAATGATGCTTTTGCCGATTCCGGCGCTCGCGGAGTCGTTTTGCTAATCAACTCACCCGGGGGCAGCCCAGTACAAGCATCAATTATCCACGACAAAATTCAGGCTTTAAAACAGCAATATAAGAAAAAAGTCATTGTAGTCGCTGAGGACACTTTAGCTTCCGGCTCCTATTTGGTCGCCACAGCCGCTGACAAAATTTTTGTGAATGCGGATACTTTAACCGGTTCCATCGGCGTGATCATGGAAGGCTTTGGCGCGAATGATGCTATTGCTAAAATCGGCGTACAGCGCCGCGTATTTACCGCGGGGGAAAACAAAGACCGTTTGGACCCCTTTCTACCGCTTAAGCCCGAAGACGTTGCTAAAGTAAAAGTGGTCCTTGATCAAGTGCACCAAAGTTTTATCAATGATGTCTTGAGTGGTCGCCAAGGCAAACTCAAGGGTGATCAAAATCAATTATTTTCAGGTGATTTTTGGTCTGGTGAGCAAGCCGTTAAATTGGGCTTAGCTGACGATACCCTCAATATGTGGGACGCTATGCAACAAGAATTTAATACCCGTTATTATAAAGATTACAGCGTTAAACCTTCTTTGCTCAATGCTTTAATTAGCGGCGTGGGAACTGAATTACATTTAAATTTTTCTCAAACAATCAATAAACATTTAAACGCTTCACTATAGGAGAAAACTATCACCCACCGCGTTCAACTGAATAAAGAATATCTTTATAGTCAATTGCTTGAGGTTGATCCAGATCCTTTTGCTCAATTTCATACCTGGTTTCAAGAAGCCTCGGCAGCCATGCCAGCTAAGCTGGTCAACGCCATGACATTAAGCACCGTCTCCACCGATTCCAAACCTTCTAGCCGGGTGGTTTTACTAAAAGAATACACTTCCAGGGGGTTTATTTTTTACACTAATTATAACAGCCGCAAAGGACTAGAAATTGAAGAAAATCCTCACATATCCTTATTATTTTGGTGGGAAGCCCTGGAACGGCAAGTGCGGATTGAAGGCATTGCTAATAAAATTACTGTGGAGCTGTCAGAGCTTTATTTTCAAACTCGGCCTAAATCTTCTCAAATTGCGGCTTCAATTTCTCGCCAAAGCCAACCTCTAGAAGACGTTTTGACGTTGCAAGAGGATTTTAAGCGTTTAAACGCAGAATTCGCCGATGCGGAAAAACGAGTCCCCTGCCCACCTCATTGGGGAGGCTACGAAGTTCAGCCTGAACGATTCGAATTTTGGCAAGGGCGAGAAAGCCGGCTGCATGACCGTTTTGAATATCGAAAGCTCACCGCTAATGGATGGAAAATCTCCCGCTTGTTTCCATAAAAAATCAATGAACCCCATAGGCAACGGCACGGGGTTCATAGAGCATTTCGCCTGTTGAGGCGGTCATAATTTTCAATAAAACTCGAATATCACCGTAGGTTCCGAGAGCTTTAATATTAGCTTCATCAGTCATCATTTTCCTAGTTTCATCATCCTCACCAGCATTACTATGCTTGATTCCTTGGCTATTTTTTCGTTTCGGGCCATTTGAGCTGATTGAAGCGGTTATACAAATCCTGATTATCGTTAAAACAAAACATCGGTAGTCTGAATATTATAAATCGATTTACTACTCATGAAACCGGTTTAATGATTTTATCACGAGGGTATACCAATTTTTCATTCCAAACAATCGGCGTTATCGTAGACAAATTCCGAGGAATAGACACTTTTTGTTCTGGTTTACATTCTATTGCCAATCGTTTTCATAAACGATCGAATCAATGCAATCATTTGATGCGCCGCCTGTTCGGCAGTCCGTAAAGTTTCTTCATGCGATGGAGCGATATTACTTAAACCTGCGGCCAAATTGGTGACTACCGCTAATCCTATGACCCGCAATCCACAGTGGCGCGCCGCGATCACATCGGGCACCACAGACATACCCACCACATCTGCACCCATATTACGAAAGCAACGTATTTCTGCTGGCGTTTCGAAGCTAGGGCCTAATACACTGATGTAAATTCCTTCCATTAAGGGAATAGAAGCATCACCACCCACTTTTTTTAAATGCTGCAACCAATGCCGATCGTAAGCATCAAGCATTTCAGGAAAACGAGGGCCAAATTCACTATCATTTTTTCCGGCTAGAGGATTACGGCCCTGAAAATTAATATGATCTTTGAGCAAAACCAGTTGTCCCGGCTGAATTTCCGCTCGTAATGAGCCCACCGCCCCGGTGATGATAATGGTCTCACAACCCAGCAATTTTAAGGTACGAATGTAGGTTAAAATTTCACTCGAATCACAAGCTTCATAATAATGCGCCCGGCCTTGCAAGCAAATCACCGGGATCTGATTGATTCGTCCTGCAGTCAATTGCGCTTGTTGTCCTTCAATCATCCGCAAAGGAAACCCCGGTAAATCCACATAAGGAAAGACCACTTTATCCTGCATTTCTGTGGCCAAAGCGCCTAAGCCCGACCCCAGAATAATTCCGAAGCGGGGATTAAAATGAGGCAGACGCTCAAGAATAACTTTTACGGCAAGACGGGATAACTCTGTCATAGTGTCTCCAAATTCGCAGACTCAAAAGGATATGGCAATAAATCTTTGATTCTAACAGGCTGATATTCGCCCGCCAGCGTGCAAATATGACACACACTGTCCGGCTGGGCAAATTCAAATAAGCGCTGACGGCAGGCACCACAAGGAAAACATAAACGTTTTCCGCTGGAAATAAGCACCATTTCCAACCAATGGTGCTGGCCGCTTCCCAGCATCCCTGCTAACGCGCAAGCCTCTGCACACAAACCCAGCGGATAAGATGCATTTTCAATATTCGCTCCTTTGAAAAGTCGACCGTCAGCAGAGCGTAAGCATGCGCCGACAACAAAATGAGAGTACGGCGCATAGGCTACGTTCAATGCCTGCTTAGATTCTTCCAATAAATCTTCCGGTGGCTGCTGATTCAATCCTTTTTCCTTATGGAGAAAATTCCTTGTGTCTTCGCGGCACGGAAACTCTTCGAGCCTGCAAGCCTTCATTCCCCTGTGCCGGTAAAAACCGAACGTGTTCTCCCACATGCAAATGATTAAATTTGGTATCAACTAAGTGTGAGAGATTAAAATAGTACTCATTATTTTCTTCATCAGCAATAAATCCATAGCCCTCAGTCTCAATCAGGCGCACAATTTCACCATGCAATTTATCACCATGATTTTTAGTGTCTCCGTATACGCGGCTATGGTATTCTTCTAATTGCCGTTGCAGATCATCCATCGCATCTTGAATGGCGATGTATAAATTTTCGTGAGGATGGTGAGAAACCACAACGTCTTTTCCAGGTAAGGCCACATAAATGGAAACTTTATGAAGTTTACCTTGATGCTTACGCCTTTCCTCAAATCCCACAACCACCCTAGCAAAGGTAATCAGATGATAGTATTTATCCAATTTATTGAATTTTTCATGAATTTTTTCCTCGACAGCCAAAGATCGGTCGAGGTCCCGAAAAGTAATTTGTAACGGTATTTGCATAGAACCTCCGCCACATTAATGTATATCTCATTATAATTATAGTTAAGATTATGGAGTTTTTTCTCCGCTTTCAGGCGGGGGGAATACAGGTGGTTGATTTGATTGATTTTTAGCAGCGATAAGACGAAAAATCTCTTCGCGGTTAACAGGAATATGGCGAGGTGCTTCTATACCCAAACGGACTTGGTTCCCTCTAATCTCTAAAACATGAAGAACGACCTCACCATTGCCAATAATAAGACGCTCACCCACAGAACGAGTTAAAACTAACATATCATTTCCTCCGATGAAAAATATGATTAAAAATATAAGATAATCTTATGTTACTATGTAGGAAAAAATATATCAAGCGTAAAATTTACCGATGCCTGTCCAAAAAGACAAGCATTGCCTTGCATAAATCTGGTATCCTATGCAAAATAGGATGAGATTTTATGAAACGTTTTAAAATCTTGCCTGTTCGGCAAGTTGGTAATTTTTTGTTTTTGTTTTTAGCTTTAGGCATTTTATTTTACTCCTGCCGCGGAGAGCTGCTAAGAATTCCCAGCGGAAAGATGATTGATTTCAAACATTTTTATTTCGCCGCCCAAGCATTGATAACGCACCACGACCTTTACTCATCGGGGACAGGCGGTTATATTTATCCACCCTTTTTCGCTTTTTTAATCATCCCTTTGACCTTTTTCTCTTACTCAATTGCTACATCAATTTGGCTTTTGATCAACTTAGTATTGATATGCACCATCCTTTGGTTGGGTTTTTTAACGCTTGCCAAATGTTTTAATTTAACTTTTACCGTTTTGCAGGCCATTGGAGCTTGCTCTTTGGCTATTTTACTCAGCCATGACCCCTTACGCTGGGAATTATTGTTAGGACAATCGGATGTACTCATGCTAGCCGGCTTTGCCCTAGCCCTTTATTGGATTGTGCGCTATCCATTTTTAGCAGGTGTCATTTTAGGGGTCACAGTTAACATTAAATATTTGGCCTTAGGATTCTTACCCTTTTTTTTATTAAGAGCCCGCTTTAAAACCATCTGTGGACTTTTAGCTGGCTCATTGGGTTTTGCCTTACTCCCCGCTATCGTTAGCGGATGGCAGAGCAACCTAAACAATTTAGCAATTGCTTTGAAAGGGTTGGCTTTTATGGCCGATCCGGCGATACATAAACTAGCTGGCGCCACCTCCGCTCGCGTGCCCAGTATTGATTGGCATCTTAATATTACAATCAGCAGTGGGTTGTTCAGGATGCTGACTGCTCATGGCTTTAGTAAAATTGAAGTTTTTTTAAGCATCGCGACATTGATGCTGGTAATCTTTGGGATTTTCACATTGATTTTCCTCCGCCAAGGTATTCCATTTATTTGGCGGACACCGCAAACGTTGAATGATCCCAAAAAAGAATTGCAAATATTGACTTTAGAGTGGCATTTATTATTCGTTGTGATTTTAATTTTTTCACCTCAAAACACATCCCGGCATTTATTTTTATTGCTCAGCACCCATTTATTTGCTGCTATTTTGCTGTTATTTCCCAAAGACGGCGTTAAAATTGCACCGCTTTTAATCAGCATCTTCATTATGCAAGCAGGAATGGGCTTGCGGATTGAGCATATATGGCAATATGGCGGCGGGCCATGCTGGAGTATTGTCCCTTTCCTTCTGATACTCAGCAATACCGTACTTAATTATATTACTGGTGCGAAATACAAACTGACTGAATGGTTAACTTCAGCGGGTAAACTTTTTAACACCTCCGTCTTCCGTGCCCATGAGCACTAAATTAGCGCCTCGCTGGGCAAATAATCCATTACAGACTACTCCGGTAATATTATTTAATGCTTCTTCCAAAGCAATAGGCTCGTTAATTTGAAGATTATGAATATCTAAAATCACATTACCATTGTCGGTTTTAACCCCCTGACGATATTCTGGGTCACCGCCCATTTTCACTATTTGACGAGCCACATAACTGCGCGCCATAGGGATTACTTCCACTGGCAGAGGAAATTTTCCTAAGCCTTTAACATATTTACTTTGATCCGCGATACAAATGAAATAGTCAGCCACAGCGGCGATAATTTTTTCCCGCGTGAGTGCGGCGCCACCGCCTTTGATCAATGATAAAAAATCATTAAATTCATCCGCTCCATCAACATAGAGCGGCAGGCGATTGACTTCATTTAAATCATAAATCGGAATTCCGTATTTTTTAAGCAATTTTTCGGTTTCGATAGAGCTGGCCACCGCACCATCAATTTTATGTTTAAGCTGCGCCAAACCTTCGATAAAATATTTTACCGTTGAGCCGGTACCCACGCCAATAATACCACCGCTGCTACTGTCTATTATTGCTAACGCTTGGACCGCGGCATTTTTTTTCATCGCTTCTACAGACGCCATAAAATAATCCTATGGTATGAATGAAGCTTGTAGTATAGTAACTTTTTTTCTATGCCGTCATTATTTTATGTTCGATATTTTTAAAAATTACAATAAAAAGGATACTGAAGAAGAAAAATCTTCATCCAAAACAGGCTGGCTATCACGCTTAAGCCAGGGTTTAAAACGTACTCGCCAAGCTTTTACCGACAGTCTTGCTAATCTGGTGTTGGGGAAAAAACAAATTGATGCCGATTTGTTACGTCAATTAGAAACGCAATTACTGATGGCGGACTTAGGCGTAGAGGTTACGGATAAAATCCTTCAGCAGCTCACAGCACAAATTGACCGTAAAGAGTTAAACGATCCCCAACGTTTGATTTTCGTCCTGAAAGAGCATTTAGAGAAATTATTGCTACCGGCTAGCCAAGCATTGCAATTAGAAGCACAACCATTTGTCATCCTGATGGTAGGGATTAACGGTTCAGGAAAAACCACGAGTATCGCCAAAATTTGCCACTATTATCAAAAACACGGCAAAAAAGTAATGTTAGCGGCAGGTGATACTTTTCGCGCCGCTGCGATTGAGCAATTACAAGTGTGGGGTGAACGCAATCATGCACCCGTCATTGCCCAGCACCAAGGGGCGGACAGCGCTTCTGTCATTTTTGACGCCATGAAAGCAGCTAACGCCAAACAAATGGATTTATTGATTGCCGATACCGCCGGTCGTTTGCACACCCAGGACAACTTAATGTCTGAATTAGCTAAAATTAAACGAGTGTTAGCGAAAATCAATCCTGCCGCCCCCCATGAGATCATGCTAGTGATCGATGCGACCATTGGTCAAAACGCGCTTCGCCAAGCAGAAGAATTTCATAAAGCCATGGGGGTGACTGGTCTTTGTATAACAAAATTAGATGGGACCGCTAAAGGCGGTATGATTTTTGCGATAACCGATAAATTAAAATTACCGGTGCGCTTTATAGGCGTCGGCGAACAAATGGATGATCTAAGGCCATTTGATGCTAAAGAGTTCGTTAACGCCCTATTTCAAGAGTGATATCACCGTCTTGAGTTATATATTAAATATGACCGCCAGGCCGACACTTATTTCATTACTGTAAGGATTTAGCTGCCAAGTTGTCGTTTGGCCATTTGCAAACGTTTCTTGAAATTGGTTGATAAAAAATTTAGTAAATACATAATCCACTCGCGCCATTAAATGTCGCCCTAACGCCAAATTATAACCCACCCCCAAACGAAGGCCATTTTCGCGCATGGGCCCGCTGTCAAAAATATAATTATTATCCTCATCCCATTGCTGGGCTCTAAAATTCGCTGTATTTAAGCCCAAGATCCCATAAATCAAATTATTCTTATTCCAAAAAACATATCCCGGGCGAAAATCAACAATATAAATTTCGCTCATGGCGACTTGGTCGGTTAAATGCATTCGCCAATTGTTATCAAAATACTCATTTTCAGCCTTGCGGGCGCCAAACTGAATACCGCCTTCCGCACCCAAATAAATCGAATCCACTACAACTCCATATCCAATAAAGGCTCCTGCTTGAGTCGTTTTAATGGAATCAGCTATGACCTTTTGAGAATTGTCAGCATTTTCCCAATTAAATTGAGTATTGGAAAAAACACCATTTCCCCCTATATAAATATATTGATTATCTGCCCAAGACGCTGACATCACTGAAAAAAGGACCGGAATTAAACCAATCATAATTAATTTTTTATATTTTTCAAACATTTTATTCCCCTCAATACCAGTCTAAATACTGCATACAATACCTATGACGCCAATCATATACGATTCAAGCTGGCGTGAGCAATTTCTTCCCGTTCTATCTGAACTTAGGTAGAATTTGATTATGATTCAATTTAATAATGTGAATAAAATCTATGCCAATGGTCACCAAGCCTTGACTAATGTGAATTTTGAAATTCGTAAAGGTGAGATGGCTTTTCTTACTGGTCATTCAGGGGCAGGAAAAACCACGTTATTAAAATTGATCATGTGTATGGAAAAACCGACCCGGGGTCAAATTTTTTTAAATCAAAAAAACTTGGAAAAATTGTCCGCTCGCCATATCCCTTATTTACGCCGTCGAATCGGAGTTATCTTTCAAAATCCTTTACTGGTCCCCGACCGCAATGTGTTTGAGAATGTGGCGTTACCACTACAAGTCAGCGGCTACCATTATCGAGAAATCCAGCGTCGAGTCCGCGCCGCGTTAGAGAAAGTGGGACTGCTTAGCAAAGAGAAACTTTATCCGCTAGCTTTGTCCAGCGGTGAACAACAGCGTATTACCATCGCCAGAGCGGTGGTAAATAAACCCGAAATATTATTAGCGGATGAACCCACTGGAAACTTAGATCCCAATTTATCTTTGGATATTATGAAATTGTTTGACGCTTTCCATCAGGTGGGAGTCACTGTTTTAATCGCCACACACGACTTAGCCACAGTCGCTAAACTTAAACGACCTATTTTATGCTTAAAAGAGGGGTATCTTTTGGAGAAGAGCCTG
The DNA here is from genome assembly GCA_965651935.1 of uncultured bacterium. GTDB lineage: Bacteria > Pseudomonadota > Gammaproteobacteria > Coxiellales > Coxiellaceae > JAFEDN01. The sequence continues at coordinate 347,498 of CBFGTC010000001.1, read as the reverse complement.
TGATCCTCAATCGTCTCCAACGTGGGTTAGAAAACCATATACGGGCTTTTCTATTTGGTTTAGGTGATTTATTGCGCGCCCCCATCGCCAGCACCCTCACTTTATTGGTGATAGGAATTGCCATGGCGTTTCCAGCAGGTTTATATGCTTTATTACAAAATTTTCAACAAGTGCTGAAATACGGGAATCAAGACCCCACTATTTCTGTTTACCTGCAAACTCAGGTTACTGATTCTCAAGTTAATGAATTAATCAAACAACTTCAACAGCGAAGAGAAATTGCCGATGTCAGTTATATCTCGCCGGAACAAGGCTTGCAGCAATTTCAGCAACAAACTCAAATGCAAACCGCTTTACAATTACTACCTGAAAATCCTTTACCGGGGATTATAGTGGTTAAACCCAGAATTAATTTAAGCTCTCTTAAGGATTTAAAGAATTTAGTGTCTTCTTTGGGAGAATTGCCTCACGTCGATTCCAGTCAACTCGATATGGCGTGGCTCCAACGTCTGTATGAAATAATGAATTTAGGTAAGCGCATTACTTACGGTTTAATGTTTTTATTTGGGATCGGGGTTGCGCTCATTGTCGCCAATACGATGCGTTTAGCCACGCAAAACCACCGCCAGGAAATTAAAGTTTTACGCCTGATTGGAGCTACCTCGGCTTTTATACGGCGGCCTATGTTATATCGCGGCGCTTTATATGGCGTACTGGGTGGATTGATTGCTTGTTTCTTCGTCAGTTTATTGTTTTTATTTTTACAAGGTCCCGCTCAAGAATTATCTAATAGTTACCACGATCATTGGCGTTTGAAAGGGCTATCGCTCTTGGCGTCTTTACTTATCACCCTCTCCTGCGCCGGCTTAGGCTTGCTGGGTTCTTGGTTTGCAGTGCAAAACTATCTGCGAGAGCCTGAAGATATTTAACACGCCATGCTTTTGATCCTACGCAGGAGAAAATCGCGACTCCCCTTTCAATACTTATCCTGAAGCACCTATTCCTGCTTTATGAAGCCGAATCTCTCTTCAGCAATAAAGCGGCTTCACGATCCGCCAATTCCTTCAATTCCGTTTTGCTGCTTTCCAGTCTTATGTAATATAAAAATATGGCTAATGCCTCAGGATCTGGATTGCATTGATGATCTAATGGATGGCCCCTGCCAGTTAAAAGCCAAGGGATAGAAATATTTAAATTCTCCGTGTAGCGGACAATGTCACTGGCTTTCATTTCATAATCACCGCGTTCGTGCGCCCGATACGTGGTGATGGATGCGCCGGCATTTAATGCAAAAGTACTACGGCTTTTAAAGCCACGCGCCATTCGAGCAATTTTTAACCTAATTGGTATTAATTCGGATATTTCTTCGATATTAATATTATCGTTCATATATTGACTCTGCCTGAATTTTTATATATTTTATGATAGCTTGTAGGATACACAAAGCGAACATGGATGCAAAGACGGGGTTTTGAAATTGGACTCTTCTCTCCTCTTTGTTAATTTGAAAAGGAGAAAAATAATGCAAGTCAATTTAAAAGTCAGACAATTGATTTTCGCCGAACAAGGTTTAGGTTTATTGGTTGAGTGTATCCATGATGGAAAATTCAATTATTACAATATCGCCGAAGTATTTTATAACGACAATCTTTTGGCTGAATTTGATTTTTCTGATATTCGCTTAATTTGTTATTACACCGCCGTGAATGAATACAATCTGGATCATGCATTCTTAAAAAAAATTCGCCGCTCCAAACGTTTTCGAAAAAAGATAGGGTGATCAACTTGATCCCAGACTCAAGCTCAGGGTAGTGGTGGGAGCACTAAAAGCAGGAAGCAATTTTGCATGCGGTTGCACTCGTTCTAATAAATACAGTAGGGTCTGCTGTCGATTAACCTCCCCTGCGGCACCCTACTCCTCAGATTTAATTTTAATACCTATGGCGGCCAATCGTTTGTATATATTAGGATGAGTTGAAAAAAAGTCGCTACTGGTTTGCTTGGAGCTTAAGCCGGCAACTGTTGGGTCAAATATATATGCTTCGCGACGAACTTCTTCATGCGGAGTACGTTGGTAATCGTTGATGTATTGAGATTTATTAGCATCATAATCTCCTTGGATTTTCAATAGCGCGCGAGCTAATGGCTCATTATCGCGCATCAGTTCTACTGCTCCCGCGTCTGCCATATATTCGCGAGTGCGACTCAGAAACAGCATGAGCAAAACGGTAATTAACGGCAATAAATAACGTAAAATGAGAATAATAATGACTAACCAATTACCTCCTTCTCTGCTTCTACTATCGCGTCTGCCGCCAAATAAAACACTGAAAAATAAGATATCAATAACGATTAGGGTTAAATTAGATAACACGGATGCAGTTAGAGTCAGTTTTATGTCCATGTGGCGTATATGACTGAGTTCATGCGCCATAACCGCTTGAATTTCAGCTCGGTCAAGTTTCTCAAGCAACCCGCGGGTAATCGCTACCATGGCGGATTTTTCACTATAACCGCTAGCAAACGCATTCATATAATCCGCTTCAATGATATAGACTTTAGGAACATACCTCAGCCCCGCAGCAATAGTCATTTCCTCTACGGTATTGTAGAGCTGTCTTTCTAATAAGTTTCGAGGGTTTTCTGCCGTCACTTGATGATATTCCGTACCCAATAATATTAATTTATCGGAAAAGGCATAAGTCACCCACAAGGAAATTAATGCTACCGCGGTGGTGATTAAGGTTGCTACGGGCAACAAACGGCCCGTAAATAGTGCTTCGCTAATTAAACCTAAAGGCGCTTGCGGATAACGTTCAGCATTGATAAATAAATCAATCAGAAATCCTAATGCGACGTAGATGAGAATAAATAACCCAATGACAAACCAAGTGCGACGTTGATTTGTGTGTAAGGATTTACGCCAATCACCCGGATTAACATGAAAATCGTGTGATAAGTTGGTCATAGCGACTTTTACAAGTTGACCTTATAATCTTCACGCTCTTTAATTTTTTCAGGCCCACCCAAGTTCCAATAAGGAAAGTTAAAATCCAATTTTGATGAAAAAGCACCAACAACCAAAGATTGAGGAAAAGATTTTTTCTTCGCGTTGTAACGTTCCACACTATCGTTGTAAGCTTGTTTAGAATAAGCCAATTTATTTTCAGTGTTCACGATTTCTTCTTGCAACTGCAAGGCATTTTGGTTGGCTTTTAAATCCGGGTATTGTTCGAATACCACATTCAAACCGGATAAAATACTGGATATTTTGTTCTCAGCCGCCATTGAGCTTACCGTGTCCCCTTGGGATTTTGCCGAGAGCGCTTGATTACGCAGGGCCACCACGTCTTTCAGCGTGGAACGTTCGTAATCCATGTATTTTCGCACTACGCTAATTAATGACTCAAATACTTTATAGCGCCGGTCTAATTGGATATCAATTTGTCTTTCATTATTTTTAATCGCCTCAATCATGGCAATGAGGCCATTATAAATTCCAACAACGACAGCCCCAAAAAGAAAGGCAATGACAATGATAGATATAATGACAGCCATAATCTCCCTCATTCGTTTCCTATTTAATTATATACAATCTTAGTAGTTGCTCAGTTATTATGCTCAAATACTCTTAATTTATACCTGACCATACTATTTGCCTTAGGGTTTCTAGAGGGGTGGCCCCGCCTAAATTACGTCTAGGCATGTTATTGATATAGTCTTCTAATTCCCATAGCCGAATTTCGCTATTAGGACTTTCGCGACGCTCTTGCACTAATCGTTTTTGATAAGCCAATACAATCCCTTGGGTAATTTTGGCTAGTCTTTTATTCTCTATCGGCCCTAAAGTGATGGTCTTAAAAGGTTGGATAATTCCTTCCTCTTGGAAATCGGTCAACACATAATAATCACTTAACATTTCCAAAATTTTTCCTCGAAGATTGACTAAAGTGTGTGAAATGATGGGATTATTAGGGGAATCCATGAGATCAATCGTTGAGTATAAACTTTTAGTATGGACGTATAATATAAATTGGCTGCCAAAAGCTTTTATTATACTTGCCTGCCAATTTCCTAAAATGGAAGTGTCTTGGCCCCGTGATGTACGTTGCTTATTTACCTCAGGATCGAAATGGGCCATCAAGTCTTCGTCACATTGTATATGCATAGAATTGATTCCGGTTACTCATCATCTATATTAATTAACCAACCATAAGAGTCAGCAATCAAACCTTGCTGAATTTGAGTCAACACATCGTAAATTTTTTGGGTTATAGAGCCAGGTGAAAATTGATTAAACACGGTTTCACGCCCCTCATAAGTGATAGAACCAATGGGTGTTACTACCGCAGCGGTACCACTACAAAAACATTCATCTGCTTTCATGACTGTACTGATGGGCAACAGCGTTTCCACCACGTCTAAATGAAACTTCTCTTTAGCTAATCGAATCACCGAATCTCGAATTATACCCGGTAATATTGACGAACTCAAAGGCGGAGTGTAAAGCTTATGGTCTTTTACACAGAAAAAATTAGCGACGCCGGTTTCTTCTATATAGTTATTATGGACTGTGTCTAAAAAGATACAGCTGGCAAAACCACGGCTTTTGGCTTCTGCGATGGGAAGCAAAGTGGGAGCATAATTGCCAATAAACTTTATATTGCCCACTCCCATCGAGGCAGACCGGTGGAAATTATTACACACTTCCAGCTTGATAGGCTCTATTTTGCCGCTTTTGAAATAAGAGCCTACCGGGGAAACAAACGCTGAAAAACAATATTCAGGCGCTGGGCCTAAACCTAAAATTTCCCCAGTTCCCCATAAGCAGGGCCTTATGTAAAGGCTCCCTACCTTTGCAGGAGGAACATAGTCACGGTTTTGACGGACCAGCTCTTTGATAATATTAATAAAATAATCTACCGGTACAGGGGGGATGCATAGTCGTTGGGCGCCTTTGGCAAACCGGGCCGCATTTTCTACGGGGCGGAATAATACTATTTTATCATCCTCATGACGAAACGCTTTTAGCCCTTCAAAGAGGCCTTGCCCATAATTTAAAACGCCCGCAGCAGGAGAAATATTGATCGGTCCGAAAGGGATAAAACTTCCTCTTCCCCATTCTCCATCGGCTCTGACCGTTTCGATAAACATGGTTTTAGTCGGGGTTAAGCTAAAACCCAGATTTTTCCAATCAATTTTTGTTTCCATATTGGCATCATAGCACTTCTCAAATCTCCAGACAAGTTCATTTGTTATACAATATGCATTGCCGTTCTTTTCCAAAAGGATTTCGAAACTAATACTAGTCCTTTTTTTAAAGAAATGTTAAGATAAGAGCACTAAAATTTAAGAGAAGAAGTATGAGTAAGCAGTTACAATGTATAGACCAATTTCTACCCGTTGGGAGTTTAAGCAACTATATCCATTGGGCAAACCAAATCCCTATGCTTTCTGTGGAAGAAGAACAGGAATTGGCAAAAAACCTCATTAACAATAACGACTTAACCGCTGCGCGCAAATTGGTGTTAAGCCATTTACGCCTGGTTGTACGCATTGCCCGCGGCTATGAAGGTTACGGCTTACCTCAAGCTGATTTGATTCAAGAAGGCAATGTCGGGCTGATGAAAGCCGTGAAGCGTTTTAATCCCGCCCTAGGCGTACGCTTAATGTCCTTTGCTGTGCATTGGATACGCGCTGAAATCCACGAATTCGTATTAAAAAATTGGCGAATTGTTAAAGTCGCGACCACCAAAGCCCAAAGGAAACTTTTTTTCAATCTGCGCAAGCTAGCGAAAAACCGCTCTTGGTTAAGCAATTCTGAAGTCGATGCCGTCGCCGCTGAGCTTAGCGTCAGCCATAAAGACGTTCGCCTAATGGAAGAACGCCTCAACAACTACGACGAATCCTTCGAAGCCTCCACCCTTGAAAATGAAGAAGACTCTAGCAGTTACCGCGCGCCGGAAAATTATATCGAAGATTTTAATTACAGCCCCGGACACTTATTAGAGAAACACAACTGGGAAGATCAACAAGTTGATTCTCTCCATCATGCTTTAGGCCAGCTCGATGAACGCAGTCGCGATATTCTTAAACAACGCTGGCTCAACGACAAAAAAGCTACCTTGCACGAACTAGCCGCTCAATACAACGTTTCTGCGGAAAGGATCCGTCAATTGGAAAAAAACGCCATGCTCAAAGTGCGCGAGGTCATTGCCCACTAATTTGTTTCTTTTTTATATTTAATACTTTAAGGAGAGATTTGTCATGAATAAAGTCAAAGGAAGCTTAATTTTATTAGCATCCGGAATAATTTTTGCTGTTTCATCTTATGCCCTGGCCAGCAATAAAAGCAGCGGTGCATTTTCTCCAGAGCAACAAAAAGATATTCAAAAAATAGTGCACGACTATTTAGTCAGTAATCCTGAAGTGCTCATTGAAGCCTCGCAAGCATTGCAAAATAAAGAATTAGAAAAGAATAAAAAACAAGTCATGCAAGGCATTAATAATTCCAAAGCCAAATTGTTCAATAATCCCAATACTCCCACCGCCGGCAGTGAATCACCCGAAGCTATCGTAGTGGAGTTCTTCGATTATCAATGCAGTCACTGCAAAGAAATGCAATCTACCATTAGCAAAGTTTTAGATAAAAAGAAAAATGTTAAAGTGATATTTAAAGAATTTCCCATTTTTGGCTCTAATTCGAATTATGCCGCACTCATGGCTTTAGCGGCAGCCAAACAAGGCAAGTACTTGGAATTCCATGATGCATTACTCAAATCCAATGACGCTTTAAATGAAGCTAAAGTACAAGAAATCGCCAAATCCGTTGGATTAGATGTAGAAAAGTTAAAAGCCGACATGAATGACCCCGCGGTCAAACAGGAAATCAAAGATAACTATGAACTGGCTAAAGCCTTGGGTTTGAATGGCACCCCCAGTTTTATTTTAAGTAATAAAAACATGACTCAGTTCGATTTTATCCCAGGCGCAGCGCCGGAAGATTCATTTCAAAAATCCATTGATGATATTTCGAAAAAATAAATTTTCTTTTATATTCTCCTCCCCCTCTTATAAAGAGAGGGAGGATGAAATTCAGAGAGTTGAATATGTTTGCGCAGGGTAAGATCTCTTTCCAAGACATGATTCTGCGTTTGCAGCAGTATTGGGCTGCGCAGGGCTGCGTAATCTTACAGCCGTTTGATATGGAAGTAGGCGCCGGAACTTTTCACCCCGGCACATTTTTACGCGCGATTGGCCCCGAACCTTGGCGGGCCGTATTTGTACAACCCTCACGACGCCCAACCGACGGGAGATACGGCGATAATCCCAACCGAGTCCAGCATTATTATCAACTGCAAATCATGCTGAAACCTTCCCCCAGTAATATCCAGGAATTGTATCTTAATTCTCTCAAGCACTTAGGAATTGACACTTTAGAACATGACATCCGGTTTGTGGAAGACAATTGGGAGTCCCCTACCTTAGGCGCTTGGGGTTTGGGCTGGGAAGTTTGGCAAGATGGCATGGAAATCAGTCAGTTTACTTATTTCCAACAAGTAGGTGGATTGGACTGTCACCCTGTTAGCGGTGAGCTCACTTATGGTTTAGAGCGCTTGGCCATGTTTTTACAAGGCGTCGATAATCTGTTTGATTTAGTATGGACTGAAAACCCTGCGGGGCGAGTGACTTATCGTAATGTCTTTCATCAAAATGAAGTAGAAATGTCGGCCTTTAATTTTAAACATGCCAATATAGATGTCTTATTCCATCAATTTGATATCTATGAACAAGAAGCGACCCGATTAATAGAAGAACAGATTCCCTTGGCAGCCTATGAAATGGTTTTGAAGGCTTCACACACATTTAATCTACTTGATGCGCGCCACGCCATTGCCGTGACTGAACGCCAGCGTTATATCTTACGAATTCGCAAATTAGCCCAAGCCGTCGCATTGGCTTATTACGAATCACGCAAAAAACTGAATTTCCCTTTATTGGAGCCAAGCGTACATGGCTAAACAAGATTTGCTGTTTGAAATCGGCTGCGAAGAATTACCTACTCATGCCGTCAAAACCCTAGCTAAAGAACTGCACAATCGTCTGTTGGAATCGTTGAATTTTCATCAGCTTGGGTATGGACGAACTCAAGTTTTTGCCACACCACGGCGGATTGCTGCTCTCATAACCGAAGTCGACCCAGAACAAGGCACTCAAAAAATAGCAAGACAAGGACCTGCCATCCAGCAAGCCTATGACACTCAAGGCCGACCCACTCCTGCGGCGTTAGGTTTTGCCAAATCGTGTGGAGTTCCAGTAGCCGAACTGAGCGAAAAAAATCAGCGTTTATACTATAGTGGGGAAAAGCCAGGGCAAAAAACCGGGGAATTACTGCCTGAAATCGCCCAACAAACTATAGCCCGCATGAATATTGCCCGCCCCATGCGCTGGGGAGAACACTCAGAAAGTTTCGCCAGACCAGTTCATTGGATTGTTTTATTATGGGGAGACACCCCGGTTAAAACCTCTCTTTTCGGCCTTGAGTCGGGTAATCAAACTTACGGTCATCGCTTCCACCATCCTCAAGCTTTAACGATTACCTCTCCCCGTGAATATGAAACTATTTTAAAACAGCAAGGTTACGTGATTGCTAATTTTGAAGAGAGGATGCAACATATCCGTGACGCCATAACCGCCGTCACCCCACCCGGACTGCAAGTGGAAATGGATGAGGATTTATTGGCTGAAGTCACGGCGCTAGTGGAATGGCCGGTGGCTTTAACCGGAAAATTCAATCCTGAATTTCTGCAAGTCCCGCAGGAAGCTTTAATCACTTCCATGAAAGTGAATCAAAAATATTTTCCGGTGCTGGACGCTCAAGGTCAATTACAAGCTCGTTTTATTTTAATCAGTAATATTGAAAGCAAAGATTCCGAGACAATAATCCAGGGGAATGAACGCGTGTTAAAGGCCCGCCTCACTGACGCTGCCTTTTTTTATAAAAACGATTTGCAACGCAGTTTAGAAAGTCTTCTACCCCATTTAGAACACGTGACCTTTCAAAAGCAGTTGGGCAGTGTGGCCCATAAAACGGAACGCATGGTTCATGTGAGCGCTTGGATTGGCGATAAAATTAAGGCTGATATTCCCGCTATAAAAAAAGCCGCGCAATTATCTAAATCCGATCTGCTTAGCGAGATGGTGAACGAATTCCCTACTTTACAAGGGACTATGGGTTATTATTATGCAATCAATGATGGCCTTAGCAAAACAACGGCGTTAGCTATCAAAGAACATTATCTTCCCCGGTTTTTCCACGATCACATTCCCAGCACCAAAGAAGGGATAGCGGTGTCTTTGGCTGAAAAATTGGATATACTGGTGGGAATTTTTGGGATCAATCAAGCCCCTACCGGTGACAAAGACCCTTTTGCATTACGGCGCGCCGCCAATGGCATACTGCAAATGTTAATTACTCGCGAAAAAAATCCTTTAACCGAAACGGAAATTTTAAATTTAGATTTGTTGGAATTACTACAACAGGCTTTTCAAGCTTACGATAAACATCTCCCTAACCCCGAAACAGTTAATGATGTTTTTGATTTCATCCTGGTGCGCTTAAAATCCATACTGCAAGAAACTTTGAGAGTCTCTGCTGAACAATTTGAATCCGTCATGGCTTTAAAAATTTCTAAACCGCTTGATTTTATTGCGCGTATACAAGCTGTGCAGAAATTTCAAACATTACCGGAAGCTGCTGCATTGGCGGCGGCCAATAAACGGGTGAGTAATATCCTTCGCAAACAAGCCACTGGTTTTGCGAATACTGAAATAAATGAAAATCTCTTCGAATTCCAAGAGGAACACGAATTAGCTCAAGTCCTTAAAATCAGCAATGGCAAGGTGCGTGATTTGGTAAAGCAGAGAAATTACACACAGGCACTGAGTGAATTATCGAATTTAAAAACGCCTATTGACGCTTTTTTTGATAAGGTGATGGTAATGGTTGATAATCATGCCGTCAAAAATAACCGGCTCGCTTTGCTAAAAAATTTACAAGAGTTATTAACTCAAGCCGCTGATATCAGCCATTTGTCTTTATAAGTACCCATCAAATAACCTCTCCCGCAAGGGGCTACGAGATCGACTAAATTTTAATCACTTGAGAGTTAAACGTTTGTTTCGTCTTCTGGGAAGGGCAGATGATAACCGCAATCAGATTGAGGGCAAATTTTTTCCCGGCCTTTTTTCTTGGTAGTTTTAATCGTTAAAATCGGCCACTTGCAGTTGGGGCAAGGCTCTGCGATGGGTTCATTCCACAAAGCGTATTTGCATTTGGGATAACGGGAACAGGAAAAAAATATTTTTCCGCGTTTGGACTTTCTTTGTAAAATACTGCCTTTTTGACATTCCGGGCAGCTAACCCCACTGTCTTTTGGTTTCTCCAACGGCTCTAAAAAACGACAATCTGGATATTTGCTGCAACCGATAAATTTTCCGTAAGGCCCTTGTTTAATCAATAAATCACTTTGACAATGAGGACATTGGCGGTCAACTACAACTTGATCCGAAAGCCCCCCTTCAGTTTTATCATCTCCCAAATTGCGAGTATATTTGCATTCAGGATAACCGCTACAGCCAATAAAACGGCCTCGTTTGCCAAGACGAATGACTAAAGCCTTGCCGCATTCAGGACAAACTTCTTCCGTTTTTTCTTGAGTGACATCACTGCGTTTAACACTTTGTTGAGTTTCATCCACCAATTTTTTAAAAGGCTGCCAAAAACTCTCTAAAACCGGGACCCATATTTTATCACCGCGCGCAATATCATCTAATTCATCCTCTAGTTTGGCAGTGAAACCGTAATCTACATACTGAGTGAAATATTGGGTGAGAAAACGATTGACCACTCTTCCCACGTCTGTAGGGAAAAAGCGTTTATTTTCTAAATTCACGTATTCCCGATTTTTTAAAGTGGCAATAATATTGGCGTAGGTTGATGGCCGCCCAATCTCACGCTCTTCCAACGCTTTCACTAAAGTCGCTTCAGTGTAACGCGGAGGCGGTTCAGTAAAATGTTGCTCACCTTCGATTTTCTTTAATTTCACTTTTTGGCCTTCTTGCATCGGCGGCAAAGTTTTTTGCCCATCTTCGTCTTCTTTTTTCTTATCGTCTAAGCCCTCTTGATAAACATTGATAAATCCTGGCGCAGCAATAGTGGAGCCATTAGCGCGAAACAAACCGGCTTGCGCGGAAAGATCCACTGCCACAGTATCGATAATGGCGTCTATCATTTGACAAGCTACTGTTCTCTTCCAAATCAAGGCATATAATTTGAATTGCTCTACCGTCAAATAATTTTGCAATTGTTCCGGCTCCCTGTTCACCGAAGTGGGCCGGATCGCTTCGTGCGCTTCCTGAGCATTTTTGGATTTCGATTTGTAGAATCGCGGATCTTTAGGAATTTGGTCCGCACCATAACGATGGGTAATGTATTCACGGATTTCAGCAACGGCTTCTTGAGCTAAAGAAACAGAATCGGTGCGCATATAACTGATTAAACCGACTGCCCCCTCACCAATATCAATCCCTTCATATAATTGCTGGGCGACCTGCATAGTCCGTTGCGCTGTAAAACCTAATTTGCGTGCGGCTTCTTGTTGTAAGGTAGACGTAATAAATGGCGCGGAGGGATGCCGCTTTCTGGCCTTTTTCGTGACTTTGACCACTTCGAGCTGCCCTTGCGCCAGTTGATTTAGTTTGTCGGTAAGGTCTTGCGCAGATTGGCTATCCGTGATGCTGAATTGTTCTAATTTTTTTCCTTCAAATTCAACTAAATGCGCCTCAAATTTTTGACCTTGTTCTTCAAGGTGAGCGTGAATGCTCCAATATTCGCGGCTAATGAATTTTTCAATTTCTTCCTCGCGCTCAACTATCATGCGCAAAGCCGGACTCTGGACCCGGCCCGCTGACAACCCAGGCCGGATTTTTCTCCATAACAAAGGCGATAAATTAAAACCCACCAGATAGTCTAATGCTCGCCTAGCTTGTTGTGCATTAACCAGGTCTAAAGAAATTTGACGTGGATTTTGCACCGCATTTTGGATAGCCGTTTTGGTAATTTCATAAAAAACCACACGAGAGACCGTTTTATCACCCAACACCCCTCGTTCATCTAATAATTCCAGTACATGCCAAGCAATGGCTTCACCTTCTCGATCAGGGTCAGGTGCTAAGAAAATAGCATCCGAATTTTTAACCGCCTTGGCGATAGCATCCATATGCTTTTGATTGCGCTCAATGGTTTGATACTTCATGGCAAAGTCGTGTTCCGGGTCAACCGCGCCTTCTTTGGGAATAAGATCACGCACGTGCCCATATGAGGCCATGACCTTATATTGTTTACCCAAATATTTTTCAATGGTTTTGGCTTTAGCGGGAGATTCCACTACCACCACGTATTGCGCCATGCTAAATCCTCTTTAATGAACAGTGCGATTTTCCACTTCCACCATGAATAGATCCATACGTTTCAATGCTTCGTCGCTTTCGGGTTGCTTGGATAAAATTATTCGAGCAATTCCTTCAATGACGTGCAAATCAATGTTTCTCACTTGTAATTGCATGGCGTGGTGTATAATACGCTCCCTTGTTGCTGCGTTAACGATGCCTTGTTGTTCTAAGGATAGCAGAAATCTCCGGCTTGCCAGCGACAAGCATTCGCATTCATCTTCGGAAAAGATCCGTAAAGATTTATACTCTGGGGTTTGTAAACCTTGCACAGATGGAGCGGTTAAGCCCATCAGCCATTGGGTAGCTTCTTGTATCATTTGCAATAACATAAGCGCTTCTTTTTTTTGCATAGTTCACCTGTACCGGACATATCCTCCTGGGATTGAACGAATGTAACCAGCCAATTCTAAACTCAGTAGGCCCTCGGTCGCCTTGGCCACCGAATACCCACTGTTTTGTACAATTTGGTCGATAGGGGTTGATTCAAACCCCACCCACTGTAACAGTTTGTGGCAATTATAATCAAGTTCAAGTCTTTTTTGCTCTTTTATTGTGGGGCCGGTTATTCCCCAAGCTGCCGTGGTTTGATTCAGGACACTGAGAATATCTTCAACTGAGGATACTAAATAAGCGCCGTCTTTAATCAAATTATGGCAACCGCAGGCCATTGCATTAAATATGGAGCCCGGAACGGCAAAAATTTCTCGACCTTGGTCTAATCCCAATTTTGCGGTGATTAATGAGCCGCTGTTCATGTTCGCCTCCACCACGCAAATCCCTAAACTCAATCCACTAATGATACGGTTGCGTTGAGGGAAATGTTTCGCCAAGGGTGAGCATTCGGGCGAAAATTCTGAAACTAAGGCGGCTGTTTGTGCAATTTCGTTTGCCAAAGAGCGATGCCGGTATGGGTAGATACAGTCTAATCCGCTACCCAAGACGGCAATCGTCTTGCCACCTTGGTTTAGGGCCGCACGATGCCCCGCTGCATCTATGCCCAGCGCCAACCCACTGGTAATAATCCAGCCAGCGCTCACTAACTCACTTGCCAATTCAGTTGCAGCCCGAATCCCTCCAGGTGATGGAGTGCGGCTTCCCACCATGGCGATTTGGGGGCGATTGAGCAAGCTGGCATCGCCGCGTATAAATAAAACCGCCGGCGGAGCCGCGATATTCTTCAATAGAAGAGGATAATGCGAATGTTCGAGCGTGATAATTGTTTGCCCTGGCTTTTGCGCCCAATCATGCTGAGACTTTAACAGAAGTCCATCCGGTTTTTGGAGTTCTTCTATGGCGCTTTCGTTGACTCCATTAGCAGCTAACTCCACTTTCTCTGCCTCACAAATGGCTTTGGCAGAACCGAATTGTTGTAACAATCGGATATATAAGCGCGGAGAAAGATGCCTGGCATTATTAATTCTTAACCAATATTCCAAATTCATGATTAATTTTATTCACAATTTCGCTGGCTCACGCAATACCGTAATAAGGCTCGCACCTAAGAGAAAAATTTTAAAAAGATTGCCCGTAAAAAGCTTAAAATATGATATTATGTCGACATGAGTTTCAAAGTTATTTTTTTTGGCACACCCGAATTTGCCGTGCCGAGCTTGCAAGCCTTATTGCATTCCTCTCATCGAGTTGTCGCGGTTTATACCCAACCCGACCGTCCCTGTGGCCGTGGGCAAAAATCCTCAGCCAGTCCGGTTAAAGTGATGGCTGAATTGCACCATCTCCCGGTTTACCAACCGGAAAGCTTACAAGGGCTGACTGTACAATCGCAGTTGGCTGAGTTAAATGCCGATATATTAGTCGTCGTAGCATATGGTCTTCTGATACCTAAATCCATTCTAAAATTGACACCTTATGGCGCGTTAAATATTCATCCCTCTTTGTTGCCGCGGTGGCGCGGCGCCACCCCCATTCAATCGGCTATTCTGGCCGGCGACTCCCTTACCGGGGTGAGCATTATTCAACTCACGTCTAAAATGGATGCGGGACCTATACTTTATCAATCTACTTACCCATTGAAAGACGAAAATAGCGCTAAGCTGCACGATATTCTTGCTAAACAGGGTGCATCTGCTTTGTTAACCACTTTAGAGTTGCTGGCCAATAATCAGATAAAAACCGAAATACAAAATGAAGCCGATGCGACTTATACCCGCAAAATTAACAAAATTGACGCTAAAATTGATTGGCGAAAATCCGCCAGTCAGCTCGTCAGGGAAATTCGCGCTTATAACTCCTGGCCCGTGTCATACACTGATTTTGCGGGAAAGAATTTACGTATTTGGGAAGCCCAGGCCGTGACTCAAGTTCATTCAAAGCCCCCTGGTTCGGTGCTTTACTTAGACAATCGACAACTGATTATTGCAAGTGGTGACGGCGGTCTTAGTTTAATCACGGTGCAATTGCCTGGTAGCCGCGCCGTTTCTGTGGGTGAATTTATACAGGGACAACGCCAGTTAATTCGTTCTGGCTCTTTGATATTAGGTTAGCTACTTTTTTATTTAACTTATAACTGACAAAGGTCTCCAATGATCAATAAGTTTATCGGCGGGATTTTATTAATAATTGGCACCTCCATCGGCGGTGGTTTATTAGCCTTACCCATGGCCACGGCGGGAGGCGGTTTTATTAACTCATTCTTTTTATTCATTGCGGCTTGGCTGATCATGACCTTTGGGGCTTTTTTTATTCTTGAGGTCAATTTATGGCTCCCTGAACATAGCAACATGTTGTCCATGGCCAATGCCACCTTGGGTAAACTGGGCAAAGTCATTACCTGGTCCATTTATCTTCTCTTACTCTATGCTTTACTCTGTGCTTATATCGCGGGTGGTTCTGATGTGGTGAAACAACTCAGCGAATCCCTTGTGCACCGGTCTTTGCCCCAATGGGCCAGCGAATTTATTTTTATCATTATTTTTGGCACGCTGGTGCATTGTGGCATCCGTACCGTGGATAGAGCCAATCGTTTACTCATGGCGATTAAAATAGGCGCCTATGGTTTATTGATTATTCTTGTCTCTCCACACGTGAATACCGCACAACTGTATCAGGGCAACGCCAAATTGCTGCCTGGCGCCTTGATGGTGGTGGTCACTTCTTTTGGTTTTGCCACCATTATACCGAGTCTGCGCTCTTATTTGAAAAGCCATGTTAAATACCTGCGCTTGGCAATTGGTATTGGCAGTACTATTCCTTTAATTTGTTATCTGCTGTGGGATTTTGTGGTGCAAGGTAGCGTACCTCGGGAGGATCTTATGCAAATGTCAAGCTCTTCCCGTGCTGTCAGTGAATTAACCAGCGCCTTAAGTCCAGCGAGGAATTCTTTAATTGGTTCTAGCGCTCATGTTTTTACAATCATTTGCGTGACCACCTCATTTTTAGGGGTAGCGCTATGTTTGTGGGATTTTTTGGCGGATGGATTTTCCATTAACAAATCCATCCAACGCAGCCGCTGGTTGATTACGTTTACTGCCTTAGCACCACCTCTACTCATCGTATTATTTTGGCCTGGAATTTTTGTGAAAGCCTTAGCTTATGCGGGAGTGTTGTGTGTTGCTCTACTTATGCTCCTCCCGGGTTTGATGGCTTGGCGTGGCCGTTATATTAAGAAATTCGATGGATATCAAGTGTGGGGAGGGCGCTGGGTGTTACTATTAGAAATTATTCTGGCTGCGGCATTGGCGATATACGGTTTATGCTCATTATCTTAGATCGTGACGGAGTCATTAATGAAGATTCTCCTGCTTATATCAAATCACCTGAGGAATGGCACGCTATTCCCGGCAGTCTTGAAGCCATTGCTTCATTGAACCAAGCAGGATATCAAATTGTGGTTGCTAGCAATCAATCCGGTGTTGGGCGCGGTTATTTTGACGTGTCACAATTGTTGGCTATTAACCGGAAAATGCAGCTTGAATTAGCTAAGGTGGGAGGCCATCTCGATGCGGTTTATTTTTGCCCTCACCGTAATGAAGACCACTGTTTTTGTCGCAAGCCATTACCGGGTATGTTGATACAGATTAGCCAGGATTTTGGCGTGGATTTAGCCTCTCAAGCTTTTTTTATTGGTGACAGTTTACGTGATATCCATGCCGGGCAAGCGGCGAAATGTCCTACTTTTTTAGTGAAGACCGGCAACGGCGCTAAAGTGAAAGAGCATGGATTAAAAGAAAATCATATTTTTAATAATCTGTTCCAATGCTCCGAGTACCTTATTGATTGTAGCCATTAAGTGAAATTGGGTTTTCTATCTCCTGCTTATCTGTTTCATTAAAGTTAGGTATTAATGACTGATTGGAAGAGTCTTCATTCCTGGTAGAAAATAGATCGTCAATATGAACAATTCGAGTTTTAGATTTTCTACATTTTTTGGAAATATTTTTTTGAATCGGCGTTAAGGTAACTAACTCAGAGCTCGACGAAGGAGACTTTGCTTCGGAAGAATTGCTCACTGAACTCGAACTCTCCTGTTTCTCGCTAGCTTTGATTTCGTTCTTATCATCCTTATTTACATTATCCCCAAGAAAAGAAAAAAATTGTGAAACAGACCACAATTGATTTGGACTTGAGCTAGAATCCAACTTAGAACTCGAGCTTTATACTTGCACTGGAGCTTGAGCTTGAGCTTGAGCTTGAGCTTGAGCTTGATGCGCTGGATGATTTACTTGGTTCAATATTATTTGAAAAAGGCCAAACATTAAATTGACTAATAGTATGAATAATCGAATCAACCGTTGATGAAATTGCTGGATTATTATTGATTTTTATCGGCACACCTTCATCTTTAGGCTGTAATTCCGCAGATAACTGCTTTATTTTATTATTCGGAGGCGACCAAGCATTCATTAAATTAATAAATTCAAGTATTTTATCTGCATAATTTGGCAACAAATTTTCTCGTGATATTCCAGGGAATAACAAAGGATAACACGATTTATCGTCCCTGTATAAATACAAAGTAGGATGATTTCTATTATAGAAATTTTGCTTTGGATGCTGCTCCACAGGAGTGATTTTACCCTCTTGATAAATACATAGCTTAATTTGATATCGAGTCACCAAATTCGTGATTAAATCAGACGAATTTAAACTTAATTGTTGCAATTTGACAAAATCTGTATGAATAAATTCATTAGTATCTTGTAATGTTAAACTAGCAATAAAAAATGCTTTTAGTTCTATTAACTTAAGGGCTTCGGGGGTATTATTTTTTCGATCGGTTTGGAAGCATTCATGCTGAAACTGACATAATTCCAATGTAGGCAATTGCGGCTGAATTTGTTCGACTACAAAGCGGATAATTTTTTCACTTTCACCAGAGTAACTTTGCTTTTCAAAGGTATACTTATACGATTTCATTAAAGGAATTTCACCTCGATCCTCTAACTTCCAGGGTAAATTATAGACAAAATTATTGCCGTTTTTGAGATAAAGCTTATTATCATTCGTTAGAATACAGGCTTTATCTTCATTAATTTCCAATAAATATTCATCTCTATTTATCTCATCAAAATGCAAAATAGTATATAAAAAATCATATCCTTCCGACCCCTTAAGGGTTGGCGGATTATCTATTTTTTTTAAAACATTTTTTTCCTCAGGCTCCCTTAAGGGGATATCGTGTCGGTTTTCAACTTTTAAACATTGACCAAGAAGGAGATTACCTTTTATTTTGATGTAAATTTCGTTCTGATTAGTCAATATGATTGCATATGGATCATTATGTTGATCGCTAAAAGTTTTTACCTCGCTTGGTTCAAACTCACGGGTTAAATACAAAGCAAATAGATGGGGTAAATGTATTATTCGCGGAATGATGCTAACAGTTATGATATTCTTTAAAATATCTTGAAAGCTTTCTTCAGCAAGGAATTGGTTTTTGAGATAGGACCGTAATTCAATTTTTTCATCTAAATCCATCACCACCTTACCATCCAGCGCTGCATTAAACCAAAATCGGATAAAATGAATCTGATTTAAAAAATTTACCTTAGAAAATAATTTAGAGGCTGTTGAATTGGCCTCAGCAAAGTATTTAGACGAAATTTTATGCTTTAATTCTTTTAAAGTTTGTATAGATTCTTCTAAAGCTTGATTTTGTGCCTCTAGTTCTTTATTTTGTTTTGCCTCGTCTTGTTTTAATTCCTTAATTATGACATTTTGACTTTGAGTAGTCACAAACGGAATAATATCGAACTCTTTTTGGTTTTGTGGAAGAAGATAAACCAAAGCGTCCGAAAATTTTACTTTTACAGCGTCTTTCATTTCAATTAATCTTCTACAATTCTCTTTTGGTTCTGGATTTTTCAATAATCTAATGATTGGGGGTGTAATGATTATTTTCGCTTTAGCCTCATCCACTTCATTTATAAAATTTTCGACAACTTGATTTATATTTTTATAATCGTCGAGATCAGAAGAAAAATCATTAATATCGTTATTAAAATTATCTTTTTTTCTAATGATGTGAATTTGATTTGACAATAGAATTCTATTATATTCATTCGCATTGATTTGCTCTTCAAGCATTTTTTTATTTAAAATGCTTTCTTCACTGACCACCCACAACTTTTCTAAGGCTTTTGCCACTTTTAAAAGTGGCATAAACACTTCTTGAGTAAAGAGCCCTTCAATTCTTGAAGTAAGAAATCTCTTTCTTAAATTAGTACCGGAAATCAATTGAATATTAGTGAGTATCCTAAAAATTTCCGCATGCACCAATTTTTGTAAAATAAATCTTTTTTCAACAATGGACTTCCCTTGACATTCCAATAAATCTCTCATTATTGGGCCATCATACATAATGTTTCCATCGGAATCGGCTATCCAGAGTAAAAACTTGCCAGCCTCATCGGTGATGTTATCTAACGCCTCCCACAGATGTAAAATTTTATTCGTATAATCATAATCAGAAAATTTTCTGGAGAGATGCTTGTATCGAGCTTCCAATCTTTCCTGTATGTTATGCTCTATATATTGCTTTTCGTCATAATTACCATTGGGGTTAATCAGCATTTTGTCTAAATACATCAATTTTTGGAATATAAGAAAATTTTTATATTCGCTCCTCTTGATTTCAGGAATGCATATTTCTAAAAGGAACTCTCGTTGGTCTTTAAATTCATTTTTTTTCGAATATTGATTTTTAATTTGAAGCCATAACGTATCAGATTCTTTATTTTTAAACTCAGCATCTTTCAATATATTTAAAAATTCATTCGAATCATCGGTTTTAGATTCTAATAAAACGGAATAAGTTTCGGTGCTCAGTTTATTAAAATGCTGAGTAAGAACAGAATTAATGACTTCTAAAATTCTTAAAAATTCCAAGCAATTCCTTATCCACGAGTTTATATCTATTTTTTTATTTAACGAATAGGCGCCGAGTTTAACTTTACTAAGTTCAATTATATTTACATTAAAAAATATATTACTAATATAATCAAGCGATTTGGTAATTTTTCGTTTTATGTTAAAATCTAATTTTTTGCTTCGTAAAGAAGCCTGATCGTACAATTCCATTAAATTAGAATGTCTTAACTCCAATTGTAAATCAGCCACAAGATCCGGCTTGGTTTCGGGACTGTCAAAAGATATATTTGAAATATTTTTTTCTTCTATTAATTTTATGACATCATCAATTGTAGGATATTTAAATTTTTGTTTTTGTTTTTCAAGTTTCTCATATTCATCGTTCAATTTTTTGGCTAAGTACTTCAATTGTGAAGAAAATTTTTCCCAAAAAAAGTTAAAGGCTCCTAAAGTACAAGCATTTCGATAGTACAAATCAACCCAAAATTTGTTTGGCTCAAGGGAACCAAAATCTTCGATGTCAATCAGTGGATCACTTTCAGTCGTTTCAAAGTTAAGTATTTGCTGTAATACTCTGGAAAATTGATTAAAGCGACTCGTCATCAAACGCGCAAATGAAATATTTTCAAAAAAATTTATCAGTGCAAAATCTTCTGGTAACTCCGTTAATCGCTGATCTTGTTTAGTTAACTGAATTGCGTAATCTTTTAAAACAAAATTAAATTCTTCATCGGCTTCTTTTAAAATTTCTGGATCTTTATATAAAATAATGTTTTTTAACTCTATAAGAAGTTGGGATTTTTTAGATTGCATTAAGTTTTTGCTATACGTATATTTGATATTTTTTTTTGTTTCATTAATTGTTTCTTGCAATTTTTCATCGTCTTCAACTTGTTGGTCAAATCTATATTTAATTTCTATCAGTTTTTCAAGAAATTTTTGCAGACTCTCGGAGAGATCATTCAACGAGGCTTTCATTTCATTGGCGTAAGAAAAGCTGTTAGACAACTTCTTATACCATTGGTTAGGCAAGTTGTTATACCATACGTTAGACGCTACAAAATAATCGACAAACAGCGTTAAATCATTAATAACCTCAGTTATTGGAGTATTTGAACCTTTGGTAGATTTTAATTTTATGTTTTTTTGCTCATTATAACTAATCGAGCTTAGTTTTTTATCATTCTCTTTTTCATATTCTTTAAAATTTTTATTGGTAGTATTAACAAGTTGAATGTTTTCTAATGCTAAAGGTTCTTGAATTTGCGGTTTTATATCCTGTGTTTTTTTAAAATTTTCTCGTAGGTAATCTAATATTTGATCTAGACTTGGTTCTTGGCGCTTATTATCATTAGTTAAAATCTCACCTTGGACCACTTGCGATAACTCATACAAATATTTTGAAATACCTTTAGTAATAATATCATAGCGCGTAGGAATAAATTTTTTGTTTGTTTCTGGCAAGGAGGAAGCTTCATCACCGCCAAGACTACAATACTTATTTATCGCACTCTTAATCTTATTTATTAGTATTTGGCATTCTCTATTTTTGATAACTCTTGCTGTGACTTTGCTATATTTTACAATTCGCGTTTTGCTATCTTGAATAGCGGCAAGATACTTGTCAATTAATAAATTAGGCCAACCATCATACACTTTAATTAATTTATCTAGTTCTCTATATAACTCATCATATTTTTTTGTCAAATCCGACAGAATGACTTGATAACTTGGTAATTTTAATTCTTCTGGCAAACTAATTGGTTTAGAAAAAAGTTGAGTTATATTGCGATTTTGTAAATCCACTGTTAAAGAGATTTTTTTTATTAGCTGCGCATAACGTATAATTTTTGCCTCTAATTCGTCTATAAAATTTTCATCAGCGTATATAGGCAGCGGTTTTTCTGCAGTATGCTTACAATCTATATCATACTGCAACTTTAATAAGGAAACATAAACAACCCAATAATAGCGGTAAGCTTTGATTTGCATAGAAGTCAATTTTCGCATATCATTCTCCTTAGATAATGATCTCACCATTTTGCATCCAATTAATACAGCGCCAAAGATTGTTCTCAGTTAAGTAAGCGGCGATGGACTGATTTTTTTCAAAATCAGCATAATCGAGAGACCGAGAGGGAATTTTTTTGTCCCAAATCTGAGTTAGGATTCAGTAATCCTAACATGAAAACAATACTCCTTTTTTATTAACCCTTTGATTTTTTTCATTAAAGTATTTGGCGAGGCTACCAAAAGGTAAGGATAAAGTCAAGGACATTTGTAGGAAGTTCTTTCTGCCAGCGATCAAAAAAAAATATTATGAGAATTGGATATAAAAAACTGCTAAAATTAGCCAATGCGTATTCCGCATTAACTATATAGAGGATAGAATATGAAAAAAATATTTATTTTAGCGGCCACCAGCGCTGTTGCCGCACTGTCATTTTGCACTTTAAGTCTAGCACAACCTGAAACCACGGTTACCATTACTAAAACCCCACCTCCTCCGCCTCCCAGTGGTGTAAAAATTTGTTATAAACCTGTTCGCAGCACCGTCACCGCAACTCGTGTTATTAATCGTTGCGGACCTTATGGCGGTTGTCGAAAAATCCGCGTATCACGTGATTTTGATGTTATCACTTACAAAAATTGTCAAATCATCAAAGGCGCTCCATGCGCTCCCGGCTACAAAACTTATGGCTGGTATCCCAATCGCATGGAAGCGAGAGACGCTTTAGATCGTTGCGTGCATACCATCAAAGGGGATGTTCCGCAGGAATGGGAAGTTAATTTCTAATTAAAAAGGATTTAAATTCAGCGCCTGTTTGCTCGGGAACTTCTTCCCAGCAAACATGGCTGACTTGAGAAGCGGGAGAGCCTTTCTTTAAATTTTCTAAAAATAACTCAATGTCCTTTGTCTCTCCACAAGCCAAAGTTTCAACCCTGAAGTCAGGTAAATTTCTAACCCAGCCTGTTAGATTTAATTTTTGCGCGCATTGCTGGGTGAACGCTCTAAAATAAACTCCTTGCACTTTGCCACTGACCCAGGCCTTTATACAAGGCATTAGTAATCTCCGCGTTCTATTTTTAGAAAAGATTGTTTGAGTAACCTAAATTTCCGTAATGTCATAAAATCTCATCCTAAGATAAAGTGATCTAATAACATGAGAATAAATAGAAATAGTAAATAAATGATAGAGTATCTAAATGTAGCATAGGCATAGCGCGGATTCTGATTTTGATAAATTTTAATGGCGTAGTACAAAAAAATGCTATTCAAAAAACTGACACCAAACACATAAATCAACCCGACTGCATTAATGAGAAACGGAAAATAAGTGATGACAATCATCAGCAAGGTATACAATAAAATATAAAGCCGGGTCAGAGCCAATCCGTGGGTAATAGGCAACATGGGGATGTTGGCCTTAGCGTAATCGGCCTGTCGATGAATTGCCAAAGCCCAAAAATGGGGCGGCGTCCAAGTGAAAATAATGAGGACTAATAATAAAGCCGGGCTATCAATATGCCCGGTTACGGCAGTCCATCCTAATAGGGGCGGCATCGCGCCAGCCAATCCCCCTATCACAATATTTTGTGGAGTAGCCCTTTTTAAAAATAAAGTATAAATCCCAGCATAACCGACCATGGCCGCCAAGCTTAGCCAGGCTGCGAGCGGATTGACTTGCATTAGAAGGATCAGCATTCCCGCCAAGATTAAAGTACAGGCTAAAACCCAAGCGTGCCAAATTTGTACTCTCCCTGATGCTAAAGGGCGCTTACGAGTGCGCGCCATTATCGCATCAATGTGGCGATCGGCCAACTGATTGATTACTCCTCCTGCCCCTGCTAATAAAGTAATCCCAAGAGCTCCATAAAATAAAATAGGCAAGGATAATTCCCCGGGGGGTGCGGCTAAAAACATCGCCACCACAGCAGTCAAAGTCATTAACGCCACTACCCGTGGCTTACAAAGCTCGTAATAATCACGCCAAGACATTTGCACGATGAAACACTCTTTCTAATATAAATACTAAAGTAACTAATAATAATACCGCAACTCCGTTATGCGCAACCGCATTCGCAAGAGGGAGTAATTTTACAACATTGACAATACCTAATATTATCTGCACACAAAGTAGAATCAGCAGTGTTATCCCCCATTTGCGCAGCCAAGCATAATGCCTCGATATGATCAAAAATCCAGATAATAACATTAAGTATATAAACGTGATTAAAGCCCAATAACGATGCGCCATGTGAATGGCTGTGCGGGCAGTCATGTCCAATAATCCACCTTCATAATTAGGCCCTACTGGACTTAAAATATTAAACCCGGCTTTCCAATCCATTTCCGGCCAAATTTGCGTATGACAGTGAGGAAACTCACTGCCGCACGCCAGTGCAGAGTAATTAGTGCTGGTCCAAGCCCCCAAAAATAATTGGAAAATTAAAACAATCAATCCTATTACAGTGAAAATCTTTAGCGCATTGCTAGGCCCTTTTGAGACATGGTTAATCTTAGATGGGGTTGACGTTACCGCGCAAACCCAGCTTAACAACGCTGCAATAGTCATACCCCCAAGCAAATGGCCTGTCACCACTAATGGCAATAATTTTAATGTGACCGTCCACATGCCTAAAATGGCCTGGAAAACTAAAATCCCTACTAAAATCAAAGGAGCCACCAAGGGGAGTGATAGTCCCCGTCTCCGCTCAAAGATAGACCAAGAAGCCAAGATCAAGATGAGTATACCCAAAATTCCCGCCACATAACGATGCACCATTTCAGTCCAGGCTTTGTGCTGGACAATCGGCAAGTCTGGGTATACCTGCTGACTGGCTGTTAAAGCCGGTCCGTCGTGTGGCAAGACCATCCGCCCATAACAACCAGGCCAATCGGGACAACCTAAGCCGGCATCAGTCAAACGAGTATATGCTCCCAACATAATTACGAATACTGACAAAATTAAAGCTATTTTTGCTAAACGATGATAATTAACCAATGTTCGATACCCCCATTAAATATTTTAAATCGTCTAATATCGCTTCAGGATTGGCATCTTTAGGATAATTGAGAATGATATTACCTAAAGGATCGACCACGTACCAAAATCCTGAACGGGCTGAAAAAGTGGCAAAGTCTTCAGGAGCAAGAGACCATTGACGAGTTTTGCCTGTATTGAGCCATTCTTCAAAAGATTTATTTATGCCTTGCGCCACAGGTGTTAACACTACTCGTTGCAAACGATTCATGTCTTTTCCCAAGGCGCGTTGTATTTGTTGCATGCTATATAATGATTTTTGACAATCTTCTTGGCAATCCCCCGCCTGAAGAAATAGCAAAACCCAACGATGCTCAGTGAGCTGGGGATCCAATTTTAAATCTTTCACGGACAGCGCCGGTGTAATTAATTGGCCGTGGTTTAAGCGATGTTTAGGTAACCATGCTTGATTATGATAAAAAACTCGTGCTAAAAATGCGGGGATTAAAAATAACAAAAATAAAATCGAAATAATGATAAATTTTTTTCGTTGATTCGCATTTTTTTGTTTCATGAGATTCTTCGAAGATTTAATTTTATATATAAAAACAATAAAGTCAGCGCCAAGCTAAACCATTGTACCGCATATCCGCGGTGTCTTGCCGGAGTGACACTCACGACTATATCCCAATGGTGAGCAAACCCATTGCGGTCGCTTAATAATAAAACAAATGGATATAAAGGTCTATTTAAGATCCGGCTGATCTCATTTAAACGCAAATCCTCCACTACCAAAGGCCAGTGCAAATGAGTTTGGTGAGTAGCGGCAAGGACTAAATTATGTTGCGGTTTATGGGCCAAACCTTGTAAAGTCACTTTTTCCTGATTTAACAGCGCGGGCAAAGTGGAGAGATTCCAATTTTTAGGAACCCATCCTAGATTAATCAGTAGAACGGTTTGGGTGTCTTGTTGAGCCTTAAAAGGAGCGAAAACATTATAACCGACTTGGTGGTTTATAATGCGATTATCCAGTAAAATAAGATGTTGTGTATCATAATAGCCGGTCACTTGTATCGGTGTAAAATTTGGCGCATCATGGCTTAACTCTTGGGGAGCTTGCTGGCTTCGTTGGGCAAATTGGTCTAATAGATTTTGTTTAAAAATGGCTCTATGCCATTGCCAACAACCGAGGCCAAGCAGTAAAGGGAAAAGCAATAAAGTCGCCACTGTGGGAATGAGTCCAGGACTGAATTCCCAATGCCAAACTCGTAGGGAGAATAGGATGTTTTTTAAATTTGTCGTGATAGCGGCGTTTTTTGTCATTTTGTATTGTTTAATTAGCGCAATTTATTATTTACTATACCGTAAAGACGCGGCGCACATGGTAAAGGCTTTAACCTGGCGTATTAGTTTATCGGTCTTTTTGTTTATTCTTCTCTTTATCGCCTACGGCTTTGGCTGGATCCACCCTCACGGGATCTAATCTCTTAGAGCCAGTAGACAAAAATAAACAATCCCAGCCAAACTACGTCCACGAAATGCCAATACCAGGAAACCGCCTCAAAACCAAAATGCTCCTGACTGTTAAAGTCGCCTTTTAACATACGCCATAAAATAACGATTAACATAATAGTGCCAATCGTTACGTGCAAGCCGTGGAAGCCGGTTAACATAAAAAAGGTGGTTCCATAAATCCCCGTGGACAATTTTAAATTAAGATTTGAATACGCTTCCATGTACTCGTGGGCTTGTAAAAATAAAAACGCGATTCCCAATAAAATTGTAGCCGCTTGGGCCACGACCATTTGAGTCCTGCGATTTTTTAATACACCCCAATGGGCTATTGTGATGGTTAAACCACTGGTTAATAATATACCGGTATTGATGGCTGGAATTCCCCAAGCTTCCATGACTCCACCGGGTCCCGGGAAAAGAGCTGGATTAGGCGTGACGTATAAAGGCCAAGAGCTGCTAAAATCCGGCCATAACAACATATGGGTCAGCACCGCGGAATGCCCGCCTTCTCCACCTAACCAGGGAATGGAAAGCACCCGCGCATAAAAAAGAGCGCCAAAAAATGCGGCGAAAAACATCACTTCGCTGAAGATAAACCAGATCATCCCCCAGCGGAACGAACGATCGATTTGCGGGTCTTTTAATAAACCTGCGCGTGTTTCTGCGATCACCGTTCCAAACCAGCCAAATAACATAATCGCTAAGATAATGGCGCCGATGGTGAATAAAATAGGGCCGATGCTGTTGCCGTGCAACCAGTTGGCGGCACCGGTTAATAAACAAAAAATCGCCACAGAGCCGATGATCGGCCAATAACTGGGATTGGGTAAATAATAACCGCCAGAATGTTTATGGTCTGAAGACATGATATAACCTTACCTTAAATTTTTGATGATTATAATATCAAATTCACCATTCCGCCATCAGCAATTCCCGGAATTTTCGCTTCACTAAACTGTTTCACTATTTTTACACGAAGGATTGCTACATGCTACCCATTTCCATGTGGTCTTGCTCGTGTTGTTGTTCTTGGCCTTGTATTTTGGCAGTGGCTTTTGCCGCAAACAAGGTATATGACAAAGTTAACGTATTAACATCCGATGAAATGGTTTTGTCGACATGGAATAGCAACGGCAATGTTTTTGTCTCATGTGCTTTTAAAATTTGTTGAGTGAAACAAAAACATTCGGTCTTTTTGACATATTGAGCTGCTAACCCGGGAGTGACGCTGGGGATAGCTTGGACCACAATATCACGATCATTATTATTCTTAAACACATATAAAACGGTCTGATTTTCTCCGGGATGAAATTGCAGCTCATGGGTTTTGGGGTAAAATTCTACATTGGCTAGATTCGCATTATTACTGGTGACAAATTGCATCGTCAGATTTCGGCTGGCATCCAAGTCTTGTGATTGCGCCACCGGAGCCAAATTAGGCTTACCATTGATTCCTAATGCTTTACACAAAACGTTATAAAACGGCACCATCAAATAAGCAAAGCCAAACATTAAAACAGCAACTACGCATAAAACAAGCGCCAACTTCTTGATACGATGCTGTGGTTTTGGTTTACTCAATGCTTTTCTCCTTCAGAAAAATGAGAAGAGTGGGTATAGGTGTGATAGGGCGCGGGTGAAGGCACTAGCCACTCTAATCCCCGAGAGCCTTCCCAAACACGATCCGTGGCCCGGGGTCCTTGGCCCCGAATGCAGTAAATGACATTGTATAAAAATAAAATTTGAGAGAAGCCGAAGATAAAAGCACCTATACTGGATACCACATTAAAGTCGGTAAATTGTAAGGCATAATCGGGGATGCGACGAGGCATACCGGCCAAACCTAAAAAATGCATTGGAAAAAAGGCGATGTTGAATGAAATCATCGACAGCCAAAAATGCCACTCACCCACTTTTTCGTTGTACATCACCCCCGTCCATTTGGGCAACCAAAAGTAAACACCGCCCATTAATGCAAATATGGAACCGGCAATCAAAACATAGTGGAAGTGCGCCACCACAAAATAGGTGTCTTGATATTGGAAGTCTGCCGGCACGATAGACAGCATCAATCCTGAAAAACCGCCTATAGTAAAGAAGAATAAAAAACCAACAGCAAATAACATGGGGGTTTCAAAGGTTAAAGAACCTTTGAACATGGTGGCCACCCAGTTAAACACTTTTACCCCAGTTGGCACGGCAATTAACATCGTGGCGTACATGAAAAATAATTGCGCCGCCAAGGGGACTCCCGTGGTAAACATATGATGGACCCATACAATATAAGATAAAATAGCGATGGCGCCGATTGCGTAAATCATAATGTCACGGCCAAACAAGCGTTTACGGCTAAAAGTCGGCACGATTTCAGATATCACCCCAAATGCCGGCAAAATTAACACATAAACTTCAGGATGACCGAAAAACCAAAACAAATGCTGGAACAATAGTGGATCGCCCCCACCGGCTGGATTGAAGAAACTGGTCCCAAAATGCCGGTCGGTCAGCATCATAGTGACAGTCCCAGCTAAAACGGGCATGATTCCCAGTAATAAAAATGCCGTGATGAGCCAACCCCAGCAAAAAATGGGCATGTCCATTAATTTCATTCCTTTGGTCCGCATATTGAGCAAGGTGGCGATAATATTAATTGCACCCAATATGGACGATAAACCCATAATGTGAATGGCAAAAATCATATAGTCGGTGCTAGGCGGGCCGTAAGTGGTAGACAAAGGCGCATAAAAGGTCCATCCAAAATTAGGCCCAGGTCCACTCATGAAGAATGTGCTAAACAACAGCAGGAAAGCAAACGGCAAAAGCCAAAAACTCCAGTTATTTAAGCGTGGTAACGCCATGTCCGGCGCTCCAATCATGAGAGGCAATTGCCAATTGGCCAGACCCACAAAAGCCGGCATCACCACACCAAATACCATGATCAATCCATGCATTGTCACCATTTGATTGTAGAAATCCGGGTCGAGAAGACGCATGCCAGGATGAAATAATTGCGCGCGAATCAGCATTGCCATGCCGCCGCCAACGAAAAACATCAACAAAGATACTAATAGATACAAAGTGCCGATATCTTTGTGATTCGTGGTAAATAGCCATCGTTTAACCCATTCACCAAAATTTTTGGGATGTGGATGTCCATGGTGTGCTAATGTTTGACTCATAATTGTTTCCTATTGGTTACGCTCTTTAGCAATATCAGCCGGCTGAACGATGCCACCGGCATTGTTGCCAAATTTAGCTTTATCATCGTTACCCCAACTATTGCGTTCATAAGTAATAATGGCGGCGATCTGCTCATCGTTAAGTTGTGGACCAAAGGCTTGCATCGCTGTACCCGGTTTGCCGTGTAAAACAATGTCGATATGACCCGCCACCGGCCCCACCGCAATTTTACCGCCACGCAAAGCGGGGAAAGCTGGCGGCATACCGGCACCATCGGGTTTATGGCACACGCTGCACATGGTGGCATACAATTGTTGTCCCGCGCTCATCAAGGCTTCTTTAGTCATGGGTTGAGCCGGTGCGGCAGGCTGTTGACTAGGTGCATTTTCAGTAAGCCATTTTTTGAAATCTTCTTCGGTTTTCGCTTCAACCACAATCGGCATAAAACCATGGTTTACGCCACACAATTCGGCACACTGTCCGCGGTAAATTCCGGGTTTATTGATAGTTGCCCAGGATTCATAAATAAAGCCCGGTATCGCGTCTCGCTTGATGCCGAAAGCCGGCACCCACCACGAATGGATAACATCATTCGAGGTTACCAAAAAACGTATTTTTTGATGAACCGGGACAACCAGAGGATGATCCACTTCTAATAAATACCAACGATCTTTCGCTGCTTTCCCTTCCAATTGTTCTGTCGGCGTGGATAAATTACTAAAATATTTGATCCCATAATCCAAATATTCATACTGCCACTTCCATTGATAACCAGTGACTTTGATATTGATTTGGGGATGCGCAGTGTCATCCATCTGCATCAGCACTTTGGTGGCAGGAATAGCCATTAAGATCAAAATAATAAAAGGGATCACGGCCCACAGTACTTCAATGCTGAGACTGGAATGGAAATCCGCGGGTTTGGCGCCTTTGGATTTGCGATGTTGGATCAAAGAATAAATTAAAACGCTAAAAACAATGATGCCAATGACTATGCAAACATAGAAAATTAACATGTGCAAGGTATAAATTTCATGACTGATGGGAGTTACCCCAATGCGCATATTATATCTTGGTATTTCATCAGCGAAAGCTGAAATGCATCCGCTAAAAAAAGTAATTAACAATAATAACGTTTTTTTCAATAGCCCTTTGTTCATATTTACCTCTTTAACCATCTCCCTTCCTCAGGGGTAGGCAGGGGTTCCGCCTCGATACTCACTTACCACAGCATGTAATTGCCTTCGGTTTTGCTTTCATTCACCATGTATTTTACAGCCGCTTTAATTTGCGCTTCACTGCATTGAGCACAGCTACCTTTGGGTGGCATGTTGCCGATTCCCTTAAGTGAATTCAAAATTAAAATATCCATCCCTTGTGCAATCAGCGGCTGCCAAGCGCTTTTATCACCCAACTTGGGCGCTCCCGGGTATGCGCCATTGTGACAGGCTTGGCAATATTGCTCATAAATTTTCTTACCGTCAGCCATGGTCAATTGTTTGGGCGCTTCTTTTTTCCCTGCCGCGGCATGAGCTCCGCTGCTTTGAGAGATAATGTAGTTTACCGTGTTTTGAATATCTTCTTCGTTACAAGTGGCGCACGTCCCTTTAGGCGGCATTCCCCCTATTCCTTTGATCGCATTTTGATATAGCACTTCACGGCCTTGCTTAATTAAAGGCTCCCAAGCGGCGGCGTCACCAAATTTAGGTGCTCCCGCAACTCCAGTAGCATGGCAACCCACACAATATTGATCAAAAATTTTCTTACCCGCCTCTAGACCACTGCCTGTTTTAGGTTTGGGCTGCGATTTGCTTTTAACGCTAATGAGATAGGTATAAATAGCATGGATGTCTTGAGGGGTGAGATATTGGAAACTATCGTTATTAGCCTCTCGCATAGGCCCTTGCACCTCCCCCCCTTCTAACAATTTATTTTGTAAGAAAACCGCGGCCAATTGAGCTTCGGAAAAATTTTTCATACGGCTCCCTGAAATATTGGGAGCATAAAAATTATTCACAAAACCACCGGACAAATGATACTTTTGAATGGGCGCTCCCAATACGAACTTTTTAGACAACATGTAATACATAGGAGTATGACACATATCGCAATGACCTAGACTCAAAACTAAATAAGCTCCTCGATTCCAAGCGGCATCTTTCTTCGTGTCGGGTTTGAAGGGGCCGGTCTTTTGAAATTCGAAAAACATTAATCGCCAACCCAATTGTAAAAAGCGCCAGTTAAATGGAAACATCATATTATTTTCGTTGTTGGCTTTATTTGAGGGAGGAATGGCATTAAGATAGGCGCGAATATCTTTTAAATCCTGGTCCGTTAACTTGTTATAATAGGGAAAGGGAAAAGCAGGATAAAGATATTGACCATCGGGTGCAATACCTTCACGTACAGCCTTATTAAATTGTTCATCCGTCCATTTACCAATCCCATGAGTTTTATCAGGAGTGATATTGGGACTGTAGATTGTCCCGAATGGAGTGTCGAAGGCTAAACCGCCAGCAAAAGATTCGCCTCCCGGCGCCGTATGACAGGCAATACAATCTCCCATTTTAACCAAATATTCGCCTCGCTTTAATTGCTCAGCCTTTTCGCCAGTCCCGTAGTTCATTTTAGGGTACTGCGCGTATTGCTCTTCGCCTTGCGAAGTAGAGGGCGCACTCGAATCGGGCTCCTCTGCCCAAGCTGAAAGGATAGTGAAAACTCCTGCAAAAGCAATCACCGCTGTTATAAAGCGTCGCAGTAAAGTTTTATTCATAATGTCTTATTCCAAATTCGTGGACTTGATGAATTTCTAAACGCGTATAATAAAATGTTAAAATGATTTCGGCAACAATTTAAATTTAATGTATAAAAATATTATTTGCATTTTTTAAAAAATTTATTTATCCTAGTTATTGCTTGCTGATGCGGTCATTGCTGATCCGTTTAGCTAATTGCCTAATAGGAAGACAGTTTTTTTTAGGAAAAAAATGAAAGAAGAAGCACTTCATCTTCAAAAAAGGAAAGCGGATATTTTTAAAAAAATAAACCGCTCACGTCTTTACCTTGTCCTAGTAAAGTTGCTTAAATTCCTTAATAACATACTAACAAAGTCCTCAAAAACAGATAACGATACTTTTGTCTATCTGGACAGCATACTCCACTCTTCTTTAAATAATATTTATTGGATTGATAAACAAGGTAAAATCATTGGCTGCAACGATCAGCAAGCGAAAATGATGGGCTTACAGAGCAGATACGATCTTATTGGTAAAAATGTAAAGGATATAGGTTGCCGGCACAATGATCTCGTCGTGATGCAAACCGGGCAACCCCTCAAACTGGAAGAAAATTGCCTGATCAATAATAAAATTCATTATTTTCTATCCTCTAAATCACCCATGATCAATACCGCCGGCGAGATCATTGGAGTATTAGGAATTTCCACCGATATCACTGAACAAAAAAATTTAGCGCGAGAATTAGAACAAGCGCGCATCAAAGCGGAGGCGGCCAATCGTTTTAAAAGTGAATTTATCGCCAATATCAGCCATGACATTCGCACGCCATTAGTGGGAATTCAGGGCATTACCCATTTGTTAAAAGAACGATTGCCCGCGGAATTCCATGATGAAATTACCGCCATTGCCAATGCCAGCCAAGAACTCTTATGTTTACTCAATGGGGTGCTGGATATATCTAAAATCGAATCTGAAAACACGGAGATTCAAGTTTCTAAGGATTTCAATTTAAGACACATCATTACTCGCCTTAAAAATTTACTTTTCCCGCTCATCAAGCAAAAAAATTTAACATTAGATATTATTTATCCAGAAACGCTGCCGGAAACCTTTAGTGGCTCGCCTTTTCTAGTTCAACGGGTTTTATTAAATATTATCAGCAACGCGATTAAATTTACTTCACAAGGTGGGATTGAAATCCGAGTGGAACGCAGCTCTACCGTTCTTAACGATGCCGAGATTTTTCCGTTATTATTAAGTGTAAAAGATACGGGTATTGGAATATCCGCTGAAGATTCTGAAAAAATTTTTGAAAGTTTTTTTCGCGTCAACCCCTCTTTTCAAGGGCAATTCCGTGGTTTTGGCTTAGGGTTATCCATTGCCAAAAAATTTATTGAAAAAATGAAAGGCAGCATTTGGGTTAAAAGTGACATAGGGAAAGGATCGCAATTTTTTCTTTTTTTGCCTTTACAATTATCTAAACAGCCTCAAGCTTGTTGCTCATTTTCCAGCCCAGACGAAAACGCAATAAAAGAACAGCTTCATTTTTTAAATATGAACACGCCCTCGCTGCAAGTCCAGCATTATTCGCAAAGCCACGCTTACCGGCGTATTTTACTGGTAGAAGACAACGTGCTCATCCAAAAGGCCGTTGCAGCGCTGTTGTGTAAATTAAATAATAATGTCGATATCGCTTCTTGCGGTGGAAAAGCTTTGGAATTAGCACACCAAGCAATTTACGATTTAATTTTTATGGACATCGGTCTTCCCGATATGGATGGGTTTACCGTCAGCCGACAAATCCGGGAATTTAATACTGAAATTCCTATTATTGCACTTACTGCTCATCTTGACCAAGAATATCGCAATATTTGCCTCGAAGCGGGTATTAATGAAATTATCACCAAGCCTCTCACTGTAGAACTTGCTCAAGATTGTTTAAAACAATATCAACGAAAAAGTGCGGCTTTATGTTGATTTCACTGGTCGCAGCTATGTCTCATGATCGGGTTATCGGATTTAATGGTAGCATGCCTTGGCGCTTACCTGCCGAATTGGCTTATTTTAAAAAAATCACGCTTGGAAAACCGATTTTAATGGGCCGGCGTACCTTTACCAGCATTGGAAAAGCATTACCCGGCAGGCGCAATCTTGTCCTTAGCAGGCAAAAAAATATTCAATTACCGGGTTGCGAGGCTTTTTCTTCCTTAGAAGACGCGTTAAAAGCTTGCCATGATTCAGAAGAATTAATGATTATTGGGGGAGCTGAATTATTTAAACAAACTTTACCTATGGCGGACCGTTTATATTTATCTTTCATTGACTTTAAATTCCCCGGTGATGCGTTTTTCCCTACTTGGAGGGAATCGGAATGGCGGGAAATGGAACGGATTGAACATCCCATTGATGCACTCAACCCTTATCATTTTTACACGGTCAAACTTGAAAGAATTACTTGACCAAGAAATCAGCATTAACTTCTTATGGCGGGAACGGAAAAACGCTGCTCGTCTTCCACTCTAACCGCGGTCAATCTTCCACCCCAAGCACACCCGGTATCCAACGCTTGAAAAACAGAATCTTGCAAACTGCCTTCTAAAGCCGCCCAATGTCCGAAATACACTTTGGGCTTAAGGTGATACCATTCATACCAAGGCCGGTATTTTTGCAGGTCTTTGGAATGAACCGATTTGTTCGATAAATCCAGCTCGCCCTCGGCTGAGCAAAAACGCAAATGAGTGAAGGCATTTACAATATAACGCATTTTTTCGTTATGGTTTAAATTTTTATTCCATTTGATATTGGCATTGCGCTGCGATTCCAATTCTCTCAGAAAATTTAAAAAATTTTCACCCTTTAATTCAGCAGCAGCCTCGTGGGCATAAGACAATACTTCTGCCAAAGACCATTGTGGCGGAATTCCAGCATGAACCAAAATCGAATTAAAATTTTCCCAATAGATCACCACAGGCTGCTGCCTAAGCCAGTCTAACAATTCCCATTTATCCGGTGCTTGTAAAACCGCATCCAAGGTATGGCTGCCATGGAACTCTACGGCTTCGTAGCCCAACGCTAACAGATAAAAATCGTGATTGCCTAATACCACTGAGGCTTTATCGCCCAGGTTTTTTATCAATCTTAAAACCTGCAAAGATTGCGGGCCGCGATTTACCAAATCGCCCGCAAAACCCAAGTGATCCTGATTTGGATTAAAATTGATTACTTCTAATAAAGATTGTAATTCAGCATAACAGCCTTGGACATCTCCAATAAGATAGGTTGCCACCGGTCCTCCTACTCACGTCAATTCTAATGGTCTTCTTAAAAAATATCCGGTAAAATATATTATTATGCTGAAAATACATCAACCTCTTTTTTTAGTCCTTTTGGGATTGACTATTACCGCACTGGCTAACGGCGATGGCGGTTTAGATCGTTCCTCTTCTGCACCTAAACCACAAGAAACCAAACCCACTCAAAGAGTTGTCTTTTGTCCACCTATCAATGAGTTAGTCAAAAATCCAGAAACTCGGACTTGGTCTTCTCCCCACGGTTGGCGCAGTTATGAAATGTCTTTCGTGGATAAAATCACTCAATTTTCCGGCGCCCAATGGCGTGGCACTAATGTAGGTCAAATTTTTTGCGTTTATCGCGGTGAGCTGGCTACGTCTTTTCCAATATTATTAGCCTATAATGTGTTGGCTCTTGCCCCCACGGGCGGCAAATGGAGTGACAATCTAGGAGGCTACTACAACTGTGAAACCCCCAATCCTTCAGATTGTCCTTTTGTTATTCGAATTAAACAGGACAAGGAAGATTTATACGAACAAGCCGAAAAATTAAAACGGCCTCCATCCTCTTCTAGCACTTCAGGCTTTTAGGACTGGTTGTGCGAGCATTTTTTATCATCATTTTGCTTATTTTCAACATGGTCTTCCATGCCTTGTGGGTGATTTTTTCTTTTTTAGTTATAAGCATCATTCCCCATCGCCAATGCCGGACACGAGGCCGGGCTTGGATGCAAAAGATCCCCGTCTGGTGGATGGATTTAAATTATTGGATTTTGCAATTGAGCACCCGCCACAAA
Source organism: uncultured bacterium (assembly GCA_965651935.1). Lineage (GTDB taxonomy): Bacteria > Pseudomonadota > Gammaproteobacteria > Coxiellales > Coxiellaceae > JAFEDN01. The sequence continues at coordinate 311,154 of CBFGTC010000001.1, read as the reverse complement.
TGGCAATTTGAAGGCAGCGCCGCGCTAGACCCTCAAGGTTGGTATTTATTAATTTGCAACCATCAAACTTGGATGGATATTTTAGTATTAGGGATTTTTTTCCGCCATAAAATTCCCATATTAAAATTCTTTATGAAAAAGGAACTGCTCTGGACTCTGCCTTTTGCCAGTTGGGCTACTTATGTCCTGGGATACCCCTTTATGGCCCGCCATAGTCACGCCGAAGTAAGGAAAAATCCCCACTTAAAGATGGTCGATATTGAAACCACTCGGAAAGCATGTGCTAAATTTAAAGAATTTCCAACCACCGTGGTTAATTTCGTGGAAGGCACACGCTTCACCGAAAAAAAACGCCAAACACAACAATCTCCTTATCAACATTTATTAAAACCTAAGTCCACTGGCGCCGCTCTCGTGCTCCAGGAGTTGCATCAACAGCTTAGCGGCATTATCAATGTCACCCTGCATTACCAACCGCAAAATTTAAGTTTTTGGGAATTTTTGCAAGGAAAAGTTAAAAAAATTCATTTACATTATGAGTTATTGCCTATCAGCGCTGATTTAATCGGTGACCCTTATGAAGACCGCATATTCCGTAAACATTTTCAGCAATGGTTAAATTCAATATGGCAAATCAAAGACCAGCAACTCAACAAAGTATCCACTTGAATCGGTTACGAATCGCCACACGCAAAAGTCCTTTAGCGCTTTGGCAAACCCAAGCCGTTAGCGAGCAATTACTGAAGATTAACCCGCACTTAAAGATAGAGCTGGTCGGATTATTGACCGCCGGAGATAAAAAAACTGATGTAAAATTATCACCAGTGGGAGGAAAATCTTTATTTGTTAAAGAACTGCAAAACGCTTTGCTGACCCATACAGCCGATATTGCAGTCCATTCCATAAAAGATATGTCTGTTAATGAAACTCCCGGATTAACTTTGGCAGCGATTTGCCAACGCGAAGACCCCCGTGACGTGATTATTTCACGCAATCAGTGGCAGTGGCAAAATTTGCCTACAGGCGCCTTAGTGGGAACCACCAGCCCCAGGCGTCAAGCCCAGCTTCTGGCGCTCAGACCTGATTTAAAATTTATGCCACTGCGAGGTAATGTCGGCACCCGCATTGAAAAATTAGATCAGGGCGAATTTGATGCCATTATTCTTGCTTATGCTGGAGTAAAGCGTTTGAATTTGGCGAGCCGTATTACTCAATTTATGGAACCTGAACAATTCATTCCGGCCATCGGCCAAGGCGCAATCGGCGTGGAATGTCGTGCGGATGATTCTGCGATTTTAGATTTAATAAAAAATTTAGATGATTGGCAAAGTCGTCAATGCGTCACGGCTGAACGCGCCGTTAATTTTTATCTAGGTGGCGATTGTTATACTCCCATCGGCGCCCATGCCACTATCGCTCAAGAGATGATCAGACTGCAAGCCATCGTAGGCTCTCTTGATGGAAAAGTTTTACTCAGAGAACAGGCGCTGGGATCCGCGAATAAACCCGCTGAGTTAGGAAAAGAAGTAGCAGAGCAATTATTGCAAAGAGGCGCTAAAGAGTTATGTCAAAATTTTTAAGCGGTAAAACGATAGTTATTACTCGTCCTTTGCATCAAGCTGTTTTTTTAGCTCAACAAATCCAAGAAACGGGTGGTGAAAGCATTTTATTCCCCACAATAGAAATTGAACCCCTCATAAGCTCCTGTTCTCCTCCAGCGGGTCAACCACCATTCGATAAATATGATCTAGCTATTTTTGTCAGCGCGAATGCCGTGCGCTGCGCTCAAGTACTCCTAAGCTCTGCATGGAAATTACCCTGTATCGCCGTAGGCCCTGGAACTGCCAAGGCATTACAGGAATTTCATATCCAAGTCAATTGGATTCCCACCATTCATCAAAGCGAAGGGATTTTGGACTTACCTATTTTGCAACGGATTGCGGGGAAAAAATTTCTTATTTTTTGCGGGGAAAATTCTCGTCCTTTACTTAAAAAGAGTTTAGTGCAACGCGGTGCGGCAGTGGATGAGTTAATTTGTTATAGGCGCACATGCCCTCAAGTTGAGGGCTCTAGCGCTATCTCACAATGGCGTCAAAGCGGTATCCATTTAATTATCAGCACCAGTTTAGAAAGTTTAGAAAATTTGTGGCACATTTTGGGTGGAATTAACAACGATTGGCTGTGGGGCATCCCGCTGTTAGTCATTAACGAAGCCATGCAAGATTATGCCAAATGCTTAGGATTTAACACGATATATCTTGCCGGTGGCGCTAGTGATGCTACTATCCTTCAAACCCTCAATCAAATTTATACAGGGGTTAAAACATGATAAAAAAAGGCTATTTTATTATTCTGCTGACGTTAATTATTGTGGTGGCTGGAACTGGAGTGACAGCAGGATACTATTTTTGGAAAAAACTAAGCCAAGAGAAACAACATCAGCACCAATTTCAACAGCAATCTCAACAAGAATTACAGACAAAAATAAATGCTTTAGAGATTGAAGTCACTCAACAACAATCTCGCATAAATAATTTTCAAAACCAATTGTCACGCCTTATTTTAAGTGAACAACAAAATGCGGTGCAGGAGAATTTAAATGAAGTGGCTTATTTATTGGATTTAGCGAATTTATATCTTCAGATTAATCAAGATCCTCTTTCTGCTATCAAATCACTGCAATTAGCCCAACATCAAGTACAAGCATTAGCGGACCCTCGCTTGTTGGCTTTACAACAAGCTTTAGCGAGTGATATAAATCAATTAAGCGATATCAAACAAATCGATACTGCTGATCTTTTATTGAAATTACAAACTCTGTCAGAGTCCATTGGTCGATTGAGTATGATTCCACATCCGCTGACTTCATCAAGCTTACCCATACCCGAAAAGCCAAAGTTTTGGCAAAGTTTTTTAGGGAATTTAAAAAATTTGTTTATCATTCGATACCAAGGCAAAACTCAACCCACACTTCTACCACCGGAACAGCGGCAATGGATACAACAAAATATTGCTTTCACTTTAGCACAAGCGCAATGGGCAGTATTACAAAAAAAATCCGATCTATATCAACATTCCTTAACCCAAGTGCAGAAATGGCTTGAGGAAAATTATCCCGACACGGCTGAACGTCAGAAAATTTTAAGTCGTATTGCTGAAATGGCTGCGGTAAATATCGCACCCGATCTGCCCAACCTCGATGCGTCATTGCGCGCCGTTCAACAAGCAATACAAAACCACAATCTACCCAATCCTGACAACAAAGATCGCTCCGACATTCAGGAGAGGTCGCCCGGGATAGAGATTTAACTATGCGTAGCTTACTTATTTTACTTTTATTACTCTTACTCGCTGTTGGTATTGGCTGGGGAATAAAACAAGATCCTGGGATAGTGCTCATTAGTTTTAATCAATGGCAAATAGAGACCAGTGTTTGGTTCGCGCTTTTAATTATTATAGTTTTATTTATTGTTATGTATATTTTAATTCGTCTCGTCATTGGCGTTAGCCATTGGCCTGAGCGTTGGAGCATACGTCGACGCAGTGCAAAATTAAAGCGCGGACAGTATTATGCCGAATTAGCCATTTGTGTTTTCATTGAAGAAAAATGGGAAATGGCGGAGAAATATTTTGTTAAAGCGGCACTGCATTTGGATAAGTCGCTACTCTATTACATCGGCGCCGCTTTAGCCGCCCACCAGCAAAAAAGCAGTGAGCGCCGCGATGCTTATATACGCAAGGCTTATATGGCAGAGCACAATGCTGAAATTTCCTTGGGAATTTTGCAGGCGAAATTAGAAATTAAAGCGGCAGAATGGGCAAAAGCGGAAGACACTTTGAATAAGTTGAAAACTCTGGCGCCAAATCATCCCTTATTAGCAAAATTGCAGAGTCAACTTCCTTAGGAAAAGAGGGGCAATCTCGATGTTCGTCTATTTAAATACTTTAAACGAGTTTTAAAAACTTTTAACTGGTAATTCACTTATTTTAATAATTTATTCGATTAACTGTAATTTATATTCAATTTTGATTGATTTAAAAATACACATTTAAATTAAAATTATTCAATAAATCAAAAACTTAGAATTTTAAAAATTATTCTCAAGAACTTATACTGCCGTGCTCTATAATTAGACCTAGGTACTAGGAAAAAGGAAGAGTTATGAGATTGCAAATTAACACCTCAACAAATCTAGCTGCCTGGCAAAATTTAGTAGACGAAGCCTCGAATCAGGCAGGTTATCATTGCAATGAAATTATAGAAAATTATCTGGTTCTCACCTTGGATCATTTTACAACAGATCAGCACTTATCTTCAGCCGTCGTAGCCATGGATTTTTTATTGGGACTCAATTCACTCGGGCGAGAAAGTGGTTTAAAAATGCGGCGAGTGGGTGATGAATGTCTGTTATTAGCCGGACTATTCCCCGAAAGGGCCGAACGGAAACACGTCTCCGTGGAATATTTTATTAAAATGGGTCAAGCTGCCTACAGCATTTTAACCAGCGCGCATTTTCAATGGGTTTATGACCCTAAATTATTTAGTCAACTCAGCGAAGATTTTCCTAACTTGATTCTAGTTTTACAACGCATGAGGAACATACACAGCAATCGTTTTGAAACTAACTGACGCCAAAGGTCAAAGCAGCACGGCGCTGGCATAGAAATATGAAAACTAAGTAAAATAGCAAAATAACGGCCATTAATGGTGCGGCCCAATTATGATTACCGGTAATGAGATTTGAAATATAAAAACAATCCACAAAACCAAAAGTGAGCAGCAGCAAAAATCCAATGCCAAATATTTTTTTGTTGTGCACGACTTCAATCATGCAATAACTGAGCACTGGCGTCAGCATCATATAATCGTTGTTCTCGGTTCTGGGATTAAATAACATTAAATACATCATTGCTAACATCAATAACCATAATGCCGTTGTGGTTAGATTATTTTGATTTTTAATAAAATACGCCATCCATAACGTGACTAGCGCGAGTGAAACTCGAATCATATTTTGAAAAAAATAAGATATGTCCCAACCACTTTGCGAAATTAAATTGAAAATTTGCGCCCAATCCCGTGGCTGTCCCAAGTCCGCAGCATGGGTTAACATAATGGCACAACTTAAGTATTGGCTGACAACATAACTTTTAGAAGCCGTTAAAAAAGGCAAGAACGCAAAAATCGCTATCCAAGCAAATACATATAAACCAAGTTCTGCAAAGAATATCCCGGTCACCAATAACAGGTAAACAACAGCAGTAGGCTTGATAAAACAAGCCAAGCTAATTAAAAAAGCCGTTTGTTTCCAGTTTTTTTTACTGATAGCGTAACTCGCCAGCGCCAGTAATCCAGTGACCAACAAATGCGCTTGACCGTTTCGAAGACTGTCGAAGCATAATGGGATGGCAATCAAAGTGGAAATTAAAAATGATTTTTTGAGTTCGTATTGAGTCAAATTTGAGATTAATTCTGAAACTCTGAATAATCCCCAAATAAAAATACTTAAAGATAATACTCGCCAAAGCGCTTCACTTTTTTCAAAAGTGAAGGGAGTTAAAAGGGTATATAAAATTGCCGATTGGGGAAAATAAATAAAACCAATCCCACTATGATTATAAAGCGGCTGCTCAGCCAGCCAATGATTGGCAGCCAGCCAATAATTAATACTCACCGTGCGGAGATGACCGGTAAAAAAAATCATGACCACGGCATATAAAAACCATAATAATAGCGTGAATTTAAAAGACCGTTCCATAGGTAGCTCCTTCTGTTAATTTAAGTTTTTATTTTTCTTTAAATAAATTAATAGTAAAGAAATCGCCGCTGGGGTAATTCCGGAAATGCGCTTGGCCTGGGCCAGAGTGGCAGGACGGATTTGATTTAATTTTTGTTGCAATTCGGCAGAAAGACCGGATATTGTTTCATATTCAATGTTAGTGGGAATTAAAGCAAATTCATATTGTTGTTGACGTAATATTTCTTCTTCTTGCCGGGCTAGATAGCCATGATATTGGGCCTGGATATCAATTTGCTCAGCCACTGCGGCATCTGCCACGGCAGGTCCGCAATTTTCAATCGACATTAATTGTTGATAATCCACTTGTGGTCTTCGTAATAGTTCCCAGCCATTGTATTCCCGTTCTAATGTTTGCGAAAATAATGCTGCAAATTGTTGCGCTGAAGCCGTCTGTGGATGTATCCACAATTGACGTAGACGTTGCGATTCTTTTTCAATGGATTCGCGTTTTTCACAAAAACTGCGCCAGCGTTGCTCTTCTACACACCCTAATTGATAACCTATTTCAGTCAAACGTAAATCGGCATTGTCCTGCCGTAGGGATAAACGATATTCCGCACGGCTGGTAAACATACGATAAGGTTCAGTGACGCCCAAGGTGACTAAGTCATCAATTAATACACCCATGTAGGCTTGATCGCGGCGCACAATCCACGGATCACGCTCACGCAGTTGTAAAACGGCATTGATCCCTGCCATTAAACCTTGTGCCGCCGCTTCTTCGTAACCCGTGGTCCCATTAATTTGTCCGGCAAAAAATAAACCGTGAACCACTTTGCTCTCTAAGGTTAGTTTTAGATCGCGCGGGTCAAAATAATCGTATTCAATGGCGTAGCCTGGGCGGGTGATATGCGCCTCTTCTAGACCCGCAATGCTGCGGACAAACGCCAATTGCGTTTGATATGATAAACTGGTGGAAATGCCATTGGGATAAACTTCATGGGTTTTTAAACCTTCCGGTTCTAAGAAAATTTGATGAGAACCGCGGGCAGCGAAACGTTTTATTTTATCTTCAATGGATGGACAATAACGCGGCCCTACTCCTTCAATTTTTCCAGTGTACAAGGGCGATTCATCCAAACCCGCCACAATAATTTCATGAGTCAGCTCATTGGTATGGGTGATGAAACAAGAAACTTGTTGAGGATGTTGGACGGGGCTACCTAAGTAAGACATCACCGGACGAGGGATATCGCCACTTTGTTCTTGTAAACGGCTATAGTTAATAGTCCGGCCATCGATTCGAGGAGGAGTGCCGGTTTTTAAACGCCCAATTCTTAGCGGTAATTCTCGCAAACGTTCTGCTAGTTTTAAAGCGGGAGGATCGCCAGCGCGCCCGCCATGATAATGATTCAGCCCTACATGGATTTTTCCTGACAAAAAAGTCCCGGCAGTTAAAATCACGGACTTAGCTGAGAATTTCAGGCCGGTTTGGGTTATTACCCCTTTAACCTTTTCATTTTCAATAATCAAATCATCAACGGCTTGTTGAAAAATTTGTAAATGGTCCTGATTTTCTAAAGTTTGACGTATGGCGCTTTTATAGAGGGCCCGGTCTGTTTGAGCGCGGGTGGCGCGTACCGCAGGTCCTTTACTCCCATTTAGGACTTTAAAGTGAATTCCCGAGCAATCAGCGGCATAAGCCATCACTCCCCCAAGCGCATCAATTTCTTTCACCAAATGGCTTTTGCCAATACCGCCTATAGCAGGATTGCAAGACATCTGTCCTAACGTTTCTATGTTATGTGTTAATAAAAGGGTGCTAGCTCCCATACGAGCCGCGACTAAAGCGGCTTCAGTACCAGCGTGGCCGCCGCCTATCACTATTACATCGTAGCATGCATCAAAAACCATTTCCCCCACCCGAAATTTAATCGTATGAACGAACCATTATAGCTTATTTTTCTAGACTTTAATAATTGATACGCCTAAAATCTGTGTGAATCATCAATCAAGATACAACCATCCCGCTCAGCGGAAAAAGGAGAGAATCGTGATTCTTACTCTTTCATTCCGAGCAATTGGCTTGCCAATGCGCAGGATATAATATAGATCCTTGAGCAGGAACAATGAAATCGAGGGATATGTCCTGTCAATGAAAAGAGTGACTCAATTTTTCCGCTTATTAAAGATCAATATCATTTTGATGCGATTCGCTTTCACTCCCGAAGTGGTGGGGAGCCGGTATCCGGTTATCCGCTTTATGGCTTATATCAATCCGTGGCGAATACTGGCTAAGAAGAGTCGAACTCGGGGCGAATCCATCCGTTTTGCATTAATCTCTTTAGGCCCCATTTTCGTCAAATTTGGTCAGCTGTTATCCACTCGTCGCGATTTACTACCCGTAGATATTGCGGATGAATTAGCTTTACTCCAAGATCAAGTTCCACCCTTTTCCAATATTAAGGCAAAGGAAATCATTGAAGAGGCTTATGGCGCTCCCATCAATTTATTATTTTCTTATTTTGAAGAAACTCCCCTTGCTTCGGCTTCCATTGCCCAAGTCCACGCGGCTTCTTTACCCAACGGCGAAAGCGTGGTGGTGAAAATTTTACGCCCTAAAATAGCCAGTATCATTTCTCATGATATTGCTTTAATGTATTTTGTCGCACGTTTTATTGACCGTTTCTGGCCCAAGGGCAGACGTTTTCATTTAATTGAACTTGTGGCGGAGTTTGAAAGCACCATTGTTGATGAACTGGATCTACAACGCGAAGCGGCCAATGCTTCGCAACTGCGCCGAAATTTTTTAGCTTCCCCCGATCTTTATGTGCCTAAAATCTATTGGGAATACGCGCATACTCAAGCTATGGTGATGGAACGAATCCATGGCGTGCGCATTTCGGATATTGATCGGTTAAAAGCGTTAAATTGTAATTTTAAAAAACTGGCAGAAAAAGGGGTAGATATGTTTTTTACCCAAGTATTCCGCGACAATTTTTTCCATGCCGATATGCATCCCGGTAATTTATTTGTTGATTGCACCCATCCTGAAAATCCCAAATTTATTGTGGTTGATTTTGGTATTGTCGGCAGCCTTAGCCCCGAAGACAATCATTACTTGGCGCAAAATCTATTGGCTTTTTTAGATCGAAATTATCGCCAAGTCGCCGTGCTTCACGTTGAGTCCGGCTGGCTTCCACCCCAGACACGGGTAGAGCAATTTGAGGCCGCCATCCGCACGGTTTGTGAACCGATTTTTGAGCAGCCTTTACAGGATATTTCATTCGGTCAGTTATTATTGCGATTATTTACTACTGCGGAACGTTTTAATATGGAAGTGCAGCCGCAATTGTTGCTGTTACAAAAAACTTTATTAAATATCGAAGGGATGGGCCGGCAGCTGTACCCCCAATTAGACATTTGGAAAACTGCCAAACCTTTTATGGAACGCTGGATACGAGAAGAACGAAGTCCGAAAAAATTAATTAAACTGATCAGGCAAGAGGGTTTCGATAGCTTTGAACAAATATTGAAACTTCCTCAATTACTTTACTCCTTTTTGGAAACGCAGCAACAAATTATCACTACTGAAAAGGATATTATTGAAGTCGGCAAAGAGACCATCAAGTTAGCTAAAAAGCGTCATTTTGCGTTTGGAGGCGGTAGCCTTTTATTGCTTTTAGCCATGTTCAATTGGCTAGGCCATTTAGGTTGGTTCCCTACTCTTTCGTGGTGGCCATGGGTACTGGGAGGCGGTTTACTCTTAGCTGGATGGATGTTACCGGATTCCCGCGTCAAACCTCAGCTCAAACAAATTTAGGCTTAACCCCATTTAAGGGAGCATTTTTAACCTAGTTAGGATACCCTAACCCCTTGATTGTCGAGAGCGACATGCTAATTTGAGGCTTAGTTGCACAAGGCACGAAACTAGAGCCTAAACAATTTGCAGAAATTAATCATAAATTGCGCCCGACAGGAGTCGAACCTGTGACCTTCGGCTTCGGAGGCCGACGCTCTATCCATCTGAGCTACGGGCGCAAATGCAGGGCGGATATGATAGCAATTGTATTTACTGATAGCAAAACGCCATGTTAGGATTCGCTTTATGAAAATCCATCACACTCTCAATATTGCCGTGATTTGCGGCGGGCCCTCTAAAGAAGCCGAAGTTTCACGCGCCACCGCGCAGGGAATCGTTAAAGCGCTTAAGGAAAATTATTTTAAAGTCCATCTCCTCGAACTGGATGGGCACATAGACCAAAATCTGCGCCAAATTTCTCCTGACGTTGTCTTCCCTGCTGTCCATGGCAAATGGGGAGAAGATGGCGCTTTGCAAGGCTTACTCAATATTATGGGATTTCCATTTGTGGGCAGCGGCATGGAAGCAAATGTTTTGGCTATGGATAAAGTGCTCTCTAAGCAGCTTTTTTTATTACATGGTTTACCAGTCGCAAACTATAAAGTGGCGGCAGCAACTTGTGATTTACAAACAGAGGCCCAACAAATTCTTTCCAGTTTGGGAGGAGCGGTAGTTATTAAACCGGTATGCGAAGGATCGGGTTTAGGCGTTTCGTTCGCCCATAATGTGGATGAGGTTTACAAAGGATTGGAATTGGCTTTTACTTACGGCCCTCGCGCTTTAATTGAAACTAAAATCATCGGGGCTGAGATTACTGCGGCTATTTTAGAACGCGAAACAGCAGAAGCTTTACCTATCATCCAGATTAAAACGCCCCCTGGAACTTGGTATGATTACGAACACCGTTATACTCCAGGTTTAAGTGAACACATTCTGCCTGCCCCTTTACCTGAAAAACAATATCAGCGTGTTCAAGAAGTAGCTTTGATGGCGCATCGGGCTTTAGGATGCCGTGATCTATCCCGGGCGGATTTTGTAGTGCCCTCTCAGGGCGAACCCATCTTGTTAGAAGTGAACAGCTTGCCTGGCATGACGTCTACCAGCTTATTTCCAGAAGCCGCTAAGGCGGTCGGAATTTCTTTTCCCGCTTTGGTGAGCTTATTAGTTGAGCGTGCTGCAGCACGTGCAACAAATAGGGCTGAGGACATGGGCCATACATTAAAAATATTTTAAAAAATTGCGGCGATATGATATAGCCTCTTGTAAGTGAGAAAGTTGAATATTGCCATTCCCCGCTAAGTCAGCAATAGTTCGGGCTACTTTTAAAATACGATGATAAGCTCGCGGCGAAAGCCCCAAAGATTCTATCGCTTCACTCAAAAAGTGTTGATCTGCCGAGGAGAGACGGCACAGCACTGAAATTTCTTCCACACTTAACATGGCGTTACTTTTGCCTTGGCGTTGTAATTGAGATTCACGCGCTAAAATCACTCTTTTACGCACTAGCTGACTGGATTCATTTGCTGCAAATTTTTTGTTTTCCATCAATTGACTCGTCGTTACGGGCTGCACAGGTAAAAACATATCAATTCGATCTAATAAGGGACCCGAAATTTTATTTTGATAACGCGAGATTTGGTCTCGCGAACAGCAGCAACGATCTTTGACGTCTCCCAAATAACCACAAGGGCATGGGTTCATGGCCGCCACTAATTGAAAATCTGCTGGAAAAGTAGCCTGATTACCAGCGCGCGATATCATTGCCTGGCCTGATTCTAACGGTTCACGCAAACTTTCCAATACCACACGATTAAATTCAGGCAGTTCATCTAAAAATAAGACCCCTCGATGGGCCAAGGAAATTTCTCCTGGCAACGGTGGGTTGCCTCCCCCTATCAACGCGGGACTGGAGGCAGAGTGGTGAGGCGACCTAAAAGGTCTTTTCCCCCAATCGCTAAATTGGAAACCTAAACGACTGACGGAATAAATGGCAGCCACATCCAATGACTCCATTTCCGTCAAGGGAGGCAATATACCCGATAGCCGGGAAGCAAGCATGGTTTTGCCTGACCCAGGAGAACCGATCATTAACAAACTGTGTTTCCCCGCCGCAGCTATTTCCAAAGCTCTTCGCCCGTGCAGGTGACCGTGTACTTCTGCTAAATCCAAGCACTTTCCATACAGGGATGTTAATTCCGGAGACTGTGTTGGCAACAGGGGCGCTTGGCCAAGTAAATGGGCTACTACCGCTCTTAAATTGGAGGCGCCATACGTCATTAAATGGCTTACCCATGCTGACTCCTTGGCGTTGGCTTCGGGTAAAATTAAGTTGCGCCCAGCTTCTTTGGCAGCAATCGCCATGGGGATTATCCCATGGCAAGGCCGTAATTCTCCCGAAAGCGCCAACTCGCCAATGATTTCATAACTAGACAGTACTTCGCAGGGAATTTGACCTGAGGCGGCTAAAATACCTAATGCAATTGGCAAATCGAAGCGCCCTCCTTCTTTAGGCAAATCCGCCGGCGCTAAATTCACGGTGATACGGCGTACTGGGAATTCAAATTGGCTATTGAGTATGGCGCTGCGGACACGGTGGCGGCTTTCTTTCACAGCCGTTTCCGGTAGACCGGCTATACTAAATCCGGGCAAACCTTTGGATAGATGCACTTCAATCACTACTGGCAGCGCTTTAATACCGCTGCAAGCACGGCTATGTACAAGCGCAAGACTCATGTTTTTCCATCTCTCTCATAAAATTTCCTCTATCCTAATCGAATCACTGAGTGGTTAAGACTGACGCTTGCTTAATAATTCCTCCAATTCTTGCATTTTTTTTTCCAATTTCTCTAAATTTGCCCGAGTTTTTTGTAAGACCCCGGCTTGAGTATCAAATTCTTCTTGCGTGACAAACTCATATTTATTCAGTGTGGCGGTGATGGCCTCCTGCAAATGGCGCTGCAAATTTTTAGGGATGGATTCCACACCGGGCGGCAAAGCCGCTAAAATTTGTTGCACAAATTGATTAATGTCTTTCGCTTGCATGAGTTCCCCTTAGAATTAAATTTAAATGTAGCTTACTATAATAATCTATCTCAGTAACCCCGGGATTGTGATCTGGCGATCTGTAACAGAAATTGGTGTAATTTGACAAAAACAAGCTGAAGTGATTTATTAGTTCTCATGATTTTTAACAACATTCTGCAAGTCATCGGCAAAACCCCCATTGTCAAATTAAATCGTGTCGGCGCGGAGCTAGATTGCCAACTCTTTGTCAAATGCGAATTCTTAAATCCAGGCGGCTCCGTCAAAGATCGCATTGGCTATTACATGGTGGAACAAGCTGAACGAGAAGGCCGTATCAATCCCGGCGATACTTTAATCGAACCAACTTCTGGCAATACCGGTATCGGTTTGGCTTTAGCCGCAGCAGTGAAAGGGTATAAAGTCATCATCACCATGCCAGAGAAAATGAGTCACGAAAAACAAGTTGTGCTCGAAGCGCTTGGCGCCAAAATATACCGCACTCCCACCGAGGCTGCCTGGGATGCGCCTGAAAGTCACATTTCTTTAGCTAAAAAACTCCAAAAGGACATCCCCCATTCACATATTTTAGATCAATACGCCAATCCCAATAATCCCGGCGCGCATTATTATGGCACTGCCCAAGAAATTTTGGATGACATGGGACCGGATTTAGATATGGCCGTTATGACAGTCGGCACCGGTGGAACGATTAGCGGCGTAGCTAAACGTTTAAAGCAAGCCAATCCGCGCATTGAAATTGTGGGGGTAGACCCGTACGGTTCTATTTTGGGGGGTGGGACCGAAATTAAACCTTATTTAGTGGAAGGCATTGGTTATGATTTTTTCCCCGAGGTATTAGACAATTCGTTAGTGGACCGTTACATCAAAGTTAATGATCAAGATTCTTTTTTCACGGCGCGGCGCTTGATTAAAGAGGAGGGATTATTGGCAGGGGGTTCTTCTGGCAGCGCGGTTTGGGGCGCATTACAAGCTGCTAAAAAGTTAAAGTCTGGCCAGCGTTGTTTAATTATCCTCCCAGATTCGATTCGCAATTACTTAACAAAATTCGTTGATGATCGCTGGATGCAAGAAAATAATTTCTTATAATTAGTCAAAATCATCCGGTTGTTGATCTATTGACCCGCTGAAAAAAAAATTCAATGAATCGACTGATTTTTAAAGGAATATAGCGGGTTTTTTTATAAAACAAATAAGTAGGTTTTTCCGCCTCTTGGTGAATAGGTAAAACTTGTTTTAATTTTCCCGATGCGATTTCATTTTCCACAACAAAATCTGCCGCTCCCGCAATACCCACTCCGCTACCCATCAGCTTTAAAATAGAAGAAGAATTATTGACCCTGATTATTTTAGGTAATGAAATACCCCGATTTTGGCATTCGCTTAACAGCGGATTTTTAGAACTTTGACTATGAACGATCACATAATGGTTTACCAAGTCATCATAAATCACTGGCTCGCCATACCGGGCCAAATATTGCGGAGACGCACATATCACCCGTTTGATACGATTAAGCGGTTTGCGAATAAAATCACCTTTGAGCATTTTTTCAGGCACTAAAGACATGCCAAAACCAAAGGCAATATCAAAACCTAACGCCTCAAATTCTTCAGGATTGGGAAACTCGTCTGAAAAACTCAGATTAAGCTCCAATTTAGGATATCTATTTAAAAAATCCGCCAAACAATCCGAAATAAGGTACTGCCCTATTCCCACGGTGCTCAGGATAGATAATATCCCCGAGGGCTCAGTCTGGAAGGACCCCGCATATTGATTAATGTCATCCAAACTTTTTTTGGCTAATTTCCCCTTTTCATAAATTATTCGGCCCGCTTCAGTGACGTTTAAATGCCGGGTAGAGCGACACAATAATGTCATCCCAAGTTCTTCTTCTAGCAAAGTGACGTGTTTACTCACGGCATTAGCCGAAATTCCTAACTTTTCCGCTGCTCCTGTGAAACTTTTTGCCTCCACCACCTCTAAGTACATGATTACATGATCAAATTCGCTCATTTTTTCCGAACCTATAGTGATAACTGTTTTAACCTATACGCTATTTTTTAATCATTGCAACAGACGTAAAATCTTGCTCAATAAGTATATTATAGCAAACTTCACAGAGGTATGTATGAAAAAGAAAATAGAAGCATTAAATGAATTAGATAAAGATATCCATTCCGAAAGCAAAAAAAACCCGACAAAATCAGAGGAAGAGCTGTTTAACCTTAAAACGTATTTAATCGACGCATTGTACAATACCAAAACGGATAGGACGGCGTTAAAGAAAAAAATAATTATTGATGTTAATGCCGCTAATAATTTTAGTAGCTTAACCGAACTTTTACAACGTTTTATAATGAATCCTGGCAGCAGTTGTTTTTTTAATAGCTGGGCAAATAGTCGATTAAACCAACAATTACAAATTTTATTGAAATCTGTAATTCGTCATTGCAGTACACTTTACGAGGATAAAACTAACAAATTAATAAAATCAGAATTTCGTAAATTTTATCCTACTTACGACAAAGACGTGGATACAAATATTGAGATTGCCTTGAGTAATAGCATAGCACGTTCTAAACAAGAACAGCTTTCTACCTCCTATTATATAAATAGATTCGAGAACTTTATGGAAGAATTAAGCTTAAATGAGGATAAGCTAGATAATGCGAAACTCTCTCTTTTAAATTTACGAATTAATCAAATAAGATTAATTTACGAATATATTATTGGCAATACGCAAAAAATAATTATTCAGTCCTCGTTCAAATTCAACGAATTTGATATACAAAAAAGTTATGAACCGATTTCTTTTTATGAAGAAAAAAATGAGACTCATCTGCATGATGCTTTAAAGTATGCGCTTGAATACCATGACTATAATCAACAGTATGAAAATCGTGAAATTATGTTAATTATTCGGGTTGGAATGTATTTAATTAAAAATCAATTAAGCGAGTATCAAGATTGGATTTTAGATAAAATTATATTATTAACAGAATCCAAGTTAAAGCGTGAAGATATTATTCGCATGGCCAAATCGCAATTAGAAACTGAGGAGCAATTTGATAAAGGCTTTTCAATTCAATTAAGCTTCAGTTAAGGAGAGGTATTATTCAAAGAGGAGTTCTGTTCACCTCACCCCTTTGAGGGAACGGTGAACAGATTGACGCGGGTTCTAAGGTATAATTTTGTAACAGAGTATTTATGTAGTATAATGGGCGCCGTAATACGTAATGATAACGAAACAAAATGAAACCACCCTCCCACCGTCTTCTTCCCTTTTTTTGGCATATTGTAAAACCTTACCGATGGTACTTTATCGGCATGATGATTACGGGTTTAATTTGGGGTATCCAAACTTCTCTTTCCCCTTATCTACTGAAACTCATTATTGACGGAATTAGCAATTACATAGGGGATAAAGCCAATATCTTTTCTGCTATTAAGACACCTGCTATCTTATACGCATTGATGTTTGTTTTAGCCACGTTTAATTTCAGAATAACGGATTGGTTTATGTTGAGAGCCATTCCCAATGTTCGACAGGATGTTATTATCACCTTATTTACCTATCTAAAACGACATTCTCACCACTATTTTCAAAATCATTTTGCGGGAAGTCTTCTTAACAAAATAACTGACATGGCTAGCGGCACGGTTTCTATTTTACAAAAATTGGATCAAACCTTCTGTCAAATTTGTCTACTGATCATTGCCATGATAATGATGTTTTCGGTTAATCCACTTTTTTCTATCATACTGGCCGCATGGATAACGATTTTTACGCTCGCTTCATTAGGATTTACAAAAAAAATTAAACATCGTTCCTATTTATTTTCAACTAGTAAAACTACTGCCGCAGGCAATATTGTCGATAGCATTAGCAATGTCATTAATAGCCGGCTCTTTGCAAGCGAAGATTTTGAAGTTGATCGCATCAAAACAGCCGTTGCGGATGCAGTCACGAAAGATCGTGATATGCAGCGCTATGTCCTATGGATGCGCATCTACCAGGATATGAGCATTATTTTATTAATGAGTTTAATGTTATTAGCGCTCATCGTGATGTATAGCAAAGGCAAAGTTACCGTAGGGGATTTTGCTTTCGTGTTAACTGTGTCTATCGCTATTTTTCAATCTATGTGGTTTTTAGCGAGCCAGTTCGTGCAATTTGCTGAAGAATTAGGCCAGTGCTCACAAGCGTTAAGCATTATCAGCACACCACATGATATTGTAGATGCTTCAGATGCTAAATCACTTAGCGTGACTCAAGGCAATATTGAATTTGACAATGTGACGTTTAGCTATAACGCTAATCATCCCTTGTTTAAAGACCTCAAGGTCGTGATTAAAGGGGGACAAAAAGTAGGACTAGTTGGATTTTCGGGTAGCGGCAAAACCACGTTTGTCAATTTATTATTGCGCTTCTTTGACGTCGAATCTGGCCGGATTCTGATTGATGGACAAAATATTGCTAAAGTTACGCAACATTCATTACATCAATCAATCGCCATGATTCCGCAGGATACCAGCCTTTTTCATCGTAGCCTGATGGACAATATCCGCTATGGCTCTCTGGAAGCGACTGAGGCGGAAATTATTGACGCTTCCAAACACGCGCATTGCCACGAATTTATCACTCAATTACCAGACGGTTACGATTCATTGGTAGGCGAACGAGGCATCAAATTATCAGGCGGACAACGGCAGCGTATTGCCATCGCACGAGCGCTTCTCAAAAAAGCGCCCATTTTATTACTCGATGAAGCCACCTCAGCATTGGATTCGGTTACTGAAAAATGCATCCAGGAAGGGTTGCATGCACTCATGCAAGGCTGTACCACCATTGTGATTGCACACCGCTTATCCACGCTTGCTAAAATGGATAGAATTCTCGTATTTGATAAGGGTCAAATCATTGAGGACGGCGTCCATACGGAATTATTAAAAAACAATGGTCATTATGCCAAAATGTGGCATATGCAAGCGGGAGGTTTCTTACCTGAGCAAGAAAAAGATTGAACTTCGAGCCTTAATGGAACCCAAAATTGCTAAATCCCGGGCTTCCACCACTTAAGACCTTGGTCTGCGTTGCCTTAAGCAGCAGCTCTTTGCTATTCTACTGGGTTATGGAAAACACCAAACATTTTAAACTGCCTACGCGAGTAATTCACGGCGGGCAGCAGGCTGACCCAGCCACTGGAGCGGTAATACCGCCGATTTATGCTACTTCTACTTATGCCCAGCGCGCTCCGGGTGAGCATCAAGGTTTTGAATATTCCCGCACTCAAAATCCCACTCGTTTCGCTTATGAACGTGGTATCGCGAATTTGGAGTCGGGTCAGCGTGGTTTTGCATTTGCTTCGGGCATGGCCGCCATTGCTACTGTACTTGAATTATTGCAAAACGGTGATCATGTTTTGGTGATGGACGATGTCTACGGCGGAACATATCGTTTATTTGCCAATGTCAAACAGCGTTCAGCCGGACTTCAATTTTCTTTCGTGGATATGACAGACCTGGAAGCCATCAAAAAAGCCGTTCAGCCCAATACACGCTTAATTTGGGTGGAGTCGCCAAGCAATCCCTTGCTGAAAATCTGCGATTTGAACGCCATCGCTCACCTAGCCAAACAACAGGGGTTCTTGTCTTGTGTTGACAATACTTTTGCTACACCCATTATTCAAAGACCGCTGGAGATGGGGTTTGACCTGGTCGTGCATTCCGCCACTAAATATTTAAGTGGGCATTCTGATATTGTCAATGGTGTTGCTGTGGTAGGCGAAAACTCAGAAATTTCCCAGCAATTAGCTTATTTGCAAAATGCCGTGGGGGCCATTGCCGGGCCTTTTGATAGCTTTCTGGCGTTGCGTGGTTTAAAAACTTTGGCTTTGCGTATGCAACGCCATCATGAAAACGCGCTGGAATTAGCGGGATGGCTGGAAAAACATCCCCGCATTGAGCGAGTTTATTACCCGGGTTTGGCTTCACATCCTCAACATCATTTGGCAAAACATCAGATGAGTTTATTTGGCGGTATGATCAGTATCGTATTGCGAGGCTCTTTAGAGGAAACCAAACAAGTTCTTTCTCGATGCCAGATATTTACTCTGGCTGAAAGTTTAGGTGGAGTGGAAAGTCTTATTGAACTGCCAGCCGTCATGACACATGCGTCTATCCCCAAAGCCACACGTGAGCAATTAGGTATTAAAGACAGTCTCATTAGACTATCCGTTGGCATAGAGGATGTTGACGACCTTAGGGCAGACTTACAAAACGCCCTCGCTTTTTAAGGATTTAAATCCAACTCCACCAATGCGGCTTGGGCAAAGAATGTCGGCACTGTTGTAGCTGGACTTGATAGCGTTTCGAAATCCGGTCTACTTTAGTCGCGATTTGTTTCAGCCATGGACTTTCATGGTAATGATGTTTAGCGTAGGCATTAATTCCATCATGATAAACCAAATAAAACTCATAAGCATTGTTGGGATTAATTCCGAGACGCTGTTGAGACAAATGCGCATACCAGCCTATAAAATCCACTGCATCCGCAAAATTAGAACGGCTGGCGTGAATGTTACCAGTATGGCGGATATAATTGGCCCATGCCCCTTCGGTGGCTTGGGCATAGCCCTGAGAGGTTGTGGGTCTTTTCCAAGGAATGACCCAAAGTAATTTCTGGCGAGGGGGTTTGGCATATGCGTTGTAACTCGATTCTTCGAAAATGATGGCCATTTGCACGGCTTCAGTAACACCCCATTTTTTATGTACTTTTTGGGAAGCCCAATACCATTGGGGGTATTGAGAGTATATTCTACAAATATTCATCGGTTGATTGGGTGGTAATGGGGCGCAACCGCTCAGTATGAAGATGGAAATTAAAATAAATTTTTTCATTAGTCTTTATGAGGCTCGTACAAATTAAAAAAAGGCGGTTATCTTTTGATATTACCGCCTTTTATAAATGGCTTATTATAATTTTACCACCACCACCAACGGCGGTCGCCTCGGACGACAGCCACGATCAATGCCAGTATAAACAACACCAGGAATACAAAAAATAAAATTTTTGCAAATCCTACTGCAGCACCAGCAATTCCTCCAAAACCTAAGGCGGCGGCGATAATTGCTATTATAAGGAAAACAACAATTAAACCTAACATATGTCGCCTCCTTTATTTTATTTCCACCTAATTAATTATAGCATCTTGAAAATTTTTTTATAAAAATCAATAAGATATATGTTTTTTAGAACAGATTTTGAAATAAAACGGACTTAGATTATCTAAGTCCGAATGACGAACTTTCGGCAGCCTCGATCTTCGAATTAAGGGAAGCAGAACGTAACTTTCTGTACTCCCTACCGGCAGAGCTGAGGGTTTTTTTAAGGGTATTACTAAAATCAAGATGCCCAAACCAACTAGACTTAGCAGACTGCAACAGTATTTTGATGTCAGGATACTTAAGAAAATGGTCTTTCACTTCCCCTACTAAATAATCTACCCGCATTTTTTTCCTCTTACTCTATTTTAAT
Source organism: uncultured bacterium (assembly GCA_965651935.1). GTDB lineage: Bacteria > Pseudomonadota > Gammaproteobacteria > Coxiellales > Coxiellaceae > JAFEDN01. The sequence goes on along the minus strand of CBFGTC010000001.1, from coordinate 290,971 downwards.
TAATTTAATTTTTATGGACATACATTCCAAACCATGAATAATCTATCATCGCTCCCCTCAAGTAATCAATTACTTTTAGGTAATCCGGGTAAACGTTCATGGCCTTATCATTATAAGGCTGAATCCGTATCATTTAAAACTATAAAATCAAGTATTTTATACAATTATCAATCAATTATCGCCCTTAAACGGCAATCGCTGGTAAATCACCCCAACGGGCTTGTAACAGAGTAATTGCTATCAAAGCGGCTGTTTCAGTCCGTAGTATTCTTGGTCCTAGTGAAAATGGAATAAAATCGTTTTGCAAAGCTTGCTCCATTTCCACAGGTGAAAACCCCCCTTCCGGGCCGATCAACAAATTAATGGTGCATGGTGCCTTTATTAAATTGGGTATGGGTGGTGTAGTTTCAAAAAAACCGCAAATTATTTTTAAATCCGCAGAATGGGATAAAAATTCGTTAAAGTTTTGGGACGCCGAGATGACCGGCACTCGGCAACGCCCGCATTGCTCGCTGGCGCTTATCGCGACTTTTTGCCAATGTTGGACTCGATTTTGACTTCGCTCGGCTTTTAATTGCACACCGCAACGCTCAGTGATGAGTGGCGTGATGGCGTGAACACCTAATTCTACCGATTTTTGCACCGCAAAATCCATGCGCTCGCCTCGGGAAATCCCTTGGCCTAAGTGAATTTGCAAAGGGGATTCGCGCTCCTCATCAATCCATTCCTTTAAAAAAATCACGGCGCACTTTTTTCTAATCTCATGCAAATAGGCCTTGTAAAATCCACCTTGGCCGTTAAAAATTTGCAGATCAGCGCCTATCGGCTTTCTTAAAACCGTCAGAAGATGATGGCTCGCCGCTTCATTCAATGTTATCAATTCACCGAGCCGTAATGGCGAGGAAACATAGATTCGCGAGGTCAAGATACCGTTTCCACAGGCGGCAGTTTGCGCCGCCACCCTTTTATGGTGGTTTGACGGGCACGTCCGAGAGTCAGTTGATCAGCGGGAGCGTCACGAGTAATGGTTGAACCAGCACCAATAGTGGCGTTTTGACCGATTGAAACCGGAGCTACTAAAGCAGAATGAGATCCGATAAAGGCCTTATCCCCAATTTGAGTGATATGCTTATTTACCCCATCATAATTGCAAGTAATCGTGCCGGCCCCGATATTAACCCGGCTGCCAATCAAGGCATCGCCTAAGTAGCTTAAATGATGGGCTTTGCTATCTTCGCCGAAAATGATTTTTTTCACTTCCACAAAATTTCCTAAACTGGCGCGGGCTTTCAATTGTGTGCCACTGCGGATGCGGGTAAAAGGACCGACTTTGCAAGCCTCTTCAATTAATGCGCCTTCGATGACGCAATTCGCATAAATTTCCACGTTCTCGCCAATTTCCACGTCCTTTAAATACACTTGTGGCCCGATTCGAGAACCTTTACCGATAATCACTCGACCCTCTAAAATGACATTGATATCTAAGAAAACATCCGCGGCTATTTGCGCTGTACCACGTATATCTATCCTTGCGGGATCAGCAATACTCACCCCCCGACTCATCCAGTATTGGGCTAAGCGGCGCTGATAATAACGCTCTGCCGCCGCCAACTCGATACGGTCATTAATTCCACGCGTTTCTTCCACGCACGCCGCTTTGCAAGCTTTAACTGGCACACCCTCTGCTACGGCTAAGGCAATGATATCCGTGAGGTAATATTCGTTTTGCTGATTGTTATTTTGCAGCCGCGGCAATAATTTTTTTAATAATTTGGCCGGGGCAGTGAGCATTCCGGTATTGATTTCTTTAATTTTACGCTGGACTTCATTGGCATCCCGTTCTTCCACAATCTGGATAACTTCCTCCTGAGAGTTACGAATGATGCGGCCAAAGCCCTGAGGCTGATCGACTTCCGCGATCATGAGCCCTAAAGTGTCTTCCAAAGTAGTTTTTAGAAATTGAGATAAACTTTCGGCAGAGATGAGGGGCACGTCACCGTATAAAATTAACACCCGAGAGAGATCTTCACACAAGGGAATGGCCTGCAAAACCGCATGACCAGTGCCTAACAATGATTCTTGTTTAACCCATTGGACTGGTAAATCTTGCAAATGGGCTTTAACGGCATCACCACCGTTGCCGTAGACCACATAGATAACGGAAGGAGCTAATTGCTGCGCTGTTTCAACGACGTGGCTTAATAAAGGCTTACCTCCTAGGGTATGCAAAACTTTAGGCACATCGGACATCATCCGTTGGCCCTTCCCTGCAGCCAAAATGATGACGTTTAATTTCATGTTTATCTCTCGCCGTGGAGACGTTTGCGTAGCATTTGAATGGCGCGCAATTGTGCAGTAGCTTCAGCTAACTCCGTGAGTGCAGTAGAATATTCCACACCAGCCTTGCGCTCGCCTATCACTCTTTCGGCATGTTCCACTGCGGCTTTAGCGGCTGCCTCGTCTAAATCGGCGGCGCGAAAGGCCGTATCAGCTAAAATGGTGGCCAATTCCGGTTGAACTTCTAACATTCCGCCAGAGATATAAAAAATTTCTTCCCGACCCTCGGCTAATTGCGCACGAACTTGGCCAGGCTTAAGAGAGGTTAATAAAGCCGTATGACCTGGATGGATTCCCAGTTCGCCGAGATTGCCACTGACGGATAAAAAAGTCACCACGCCGTGAAACAAAGCTTGTTCCGCACTGACGATATCCAATTTCATTGTCTTTGCAGCCATATTTTTTTCTCTATAAAGTCTTGGCTTTTTCGATCACTTCTTCGATGGAACCTACCATATAAAAAGCTTGTTCAGGTAAGTTGTCGTATTCACCTTGCAGGATACCTTTGAATCCGCGGATGGTGTCTCGCAATGAAACGTATTTTCCACTTTGGCCGGTAAATACTTCCGCTACGAAGAAGGGTTGTGATAAAAATCGCTCAATTTTACGGGCACGGCGCACGATCATTTTATCGTCATCGGATAACTCGTCCATACCTAAGATCGCAATAATATCTTTCAGTTCTTTATAACGTTGTAAAGTTTCTTGAACGCCGCGGGCCACTTGGTAGTGCTCTTCGCCGATGATTAAGGGATCTAATTGCCGGCTGGTTGAATCCAATGGGTCAATGGCGGGATAGATACCGCGTTCCGCAATTTGCCGAGATAATACAACGGTGGCGTCTAAGTGAGCGAACGTGGTTGCGGGGGATGGATCAGTCAAGTCATCCGCCGGAACATAAACGGCTTGGATGGAAGTAATTGATCCGGTTTTGGTGGAAGTGATCCGCTCTTGCAATTGTCCCATTTCTTCAGCCAAAGTCGGTTGATAACCTACAGCGGAAGGCATACGGCCTAATAATGCCGAAACTTCTACCCCAGCTAGAGTGTAACGATAAATATTGTCGATAAACAGCAGAACGTCACGGCCTTCATCACGAAAGCTTTCAGCGATGGTCAAACCGGTCAATGCTACGCGGAGACGATTCCCCGGTGGTTCATTCATTTGACCATAAACTAATGAAACTTTATCCAATACTTTGGATTCTTGCATCTCATGATAGAAGTCGTTTCCTTCACGGGTACGTTCTCCCACACCGGCAAATACGGAATAACCACTATGTTCAATCGCAATATTGCGAATCAACTCCATCATGTTGACGGTCTTCCCGACCCCGGCGCCTCCGAATAAACCTACTTTGCCTCCTTTCGCGAAGGGGCATAATAAATCAATCACTTTCACGCCAGTCTCTAATAATTCGGTGCTACCGGCTAAGTCAACAAATTCAGGTGGTTTACGATGGATAGACTCAGTAGGAGCATCGATTGGACCGGCTTCATCAATAGGCTCACCTAGCACATTCATGATCCTACCTAAGGTTTTCTCGCCTACCGGCACAGAGATGGGTTTTCCGGTATTGATTGCTTCAGCAGATCGAGTTAAGCCTTCTGTGACGCCAAGTGCAATAGTACGCACCGTATTGTCACCCAATTGCTGTTGCACTTCTAAAGTCAAATTGTGCGAAGGAATGCGCAATGCATCATAAATTTTAGGAACATAACCGCGTTCGAACTCAACGTCGACAACTGCTCCGATGATTTCGACCACTTTACCCGTTTGTTGTTGTTCACTCATAAAAATTTACCTCGAGTTTTATTCTATCGCCGCCGCGCCGCCGACAATTTCCGCAATTTCGCGAGTAATGCTGGCTTGACGAGCTTTATTGTAGATCATTTGCAATTCTTTAATTAATTCTCCGGCATTTTCAGTTGCATTTTTCATCGCTACCATTTGAGCGGATTGAAAACAAGCCAGATTTTCCACTACCGCCTGGTAGACTTGTGATTCTATGTAACGGACTAATAGCTTATCTAATAATTCTTTTGCAGAGTCCGGTTCGTATATATAATCCCAATGACCTGTGGTTTCTTCTGCGACGGGTTCCTGGATATCGACCAACGGTAATAATTGTCGAATCACGGGTTTTTGGGTCATGGTGTTGACGAATTCATTATAAGCAATATAAACCGCATCAATTTTGCCTTGATCGTATAGATCCAGCATGACTTTGACTACACCAACCAAATCTTGAACAGCGGGTTTGTCTCCTAAGTTCTCGGCAACACCGAGAATGCCTTGACCATGGCGCTTGAAAAATAATTTGCCTTTACGGCCAATCAAACACAAATCATGGTGAACGCCTCTTTGTTGATGTTCCTGCATAAACTTCAACAAAGTTCGAAATAAGTTAATATTCAAACCACCGCACAGACCTCTATCGCTGGTGACGACGATAAAACCTATCCGCTCTAAATTTTTGCGGACGGTAAGGTAAGGATGGTGATATTCGCTGCTACTTTGACCCACATGCCGAATTACTTGGCGTATCTTAGTGGCATAAGGACGGGACTGGGCCATGCGTTCCTGCGCTTTGCGCATTTTGCTGGCGGCAACCAACTCCATCGCATGAGTAATCTTTTGGGTACTCTGGATGCTTTTAATTTGTTCGCGGACTTCTCTCGTTTGTGTCATCTTAGTAAGTCTTCTTAAATTGTTCTACTACGGTATGCATTTTTTTAGAGATAGCGTCGCTGAGCTCAGGTTTGGCATTAATTTCCGCCAGCAGATCGGCATGCTGATCACGCAGGTAACTCAGCAGAGCTTCGTTAAAACCGCGAACTTTTTTGATCTCGACGTCATCTAAATAGCCCTTTTCAGCCACAAACCAACTAAAAGCGATTTCGGCAACACTTAATGGGTTGTATTGTTTTTGTTTTAACACTTCAACTAAGCGTTGACCGCGCTCTAATTGCTTGCGGGTTGCTTCGTCTAAATCGGATGCAAATTGCGCGAATGCTTCTAGTTCTCTAAATTGAGCTAAGGCTAAACGTAAGGTCCCAGCCAATTTCTTGATGATATGAGTTTGTGCAGCTCCTCCTACCCGTGACACGGATAAACCGGAGTTGATCGCTGGACGGATACCGGAATTGAATAAATTCACGTCCAAGAAAATTTGACCATCGGTAATGGAGATGACGTTGGTGGGTACGAAGGCCGAAACGTCACCGGCTTGAGTTTCGATGATGGGTAAGGCTGTTAATGATCCGGTCTTGCCTTTTACTTTACCATTGGTGATTTGTTCTACATAAGCAGCGCTCACTCGGGCAGCTCGTTCCAGTAAACGAGAGTGTAAATAGAACACATCGCCAGGGTAAGCTTCGCGTCCCGGAGGCCGACGCAATAATAATGAAACTTGACGGTAAGCCCAGGCTTGTTTGGTCAAATCGTCATAAATAATTAAGGCATCTTGGCCGATGTCGCGAAAATATTCGCCCATTGAGCAACCTGAATACGGAGCGATATATTGCATCGCGGCGGAATCGGCGGCGCTGGCAGCGACGATAATGGTATGATCCATCGCGCCATGTTCTTCTAATTTGCGTACAACGGAGGCAATGGAAGAGGCTTTTTGACCAATAGCCACATAAATACATTTAACACCCGTGCCTTTTTGATTGATGATCGCGTCGAGTGCAATGGCGGTTTTACCCGTTTGTCTATCGCCGATGATGAGCTCGCGCTGTCCTCTCCCAATCGGCACTAACGCATCGATCGATTTAATTCCCGTTTGCATAGGCTGGTTCACTGATTGACGATGAATAACGCCGGGAGCCACTTTCTCAATAGGAGAGGTTTCAGAATATTGGATCGCTCCTTTCCCATCAATAGGTTCACCCAACGCATTGACAACTCGTCCCAATAGGCCTTCGCCTACTGGCACTTGTAAAATTCGTCCTGTGCAACGCGCGGTCATCCCTTCTTCAAGATGCTCATAGTCTCCTAAGACCACAGCGCCGACCGAGTCACGCTCTAAGTTAAGCGCCAAACCAAAGGTGTTTCCGGGAAATTCAATCATTTCTCCAAACATGACATTATCCAAACCGTAAATACGCACGATACCGTCTTTTAAATTAACTATTTTGCCTTCGGTGCGTACTTGTGCACTTAAGTCGGTTTGAGCAATTTGCGATTTGATAATATCGCTGATTTCAGTGGCTCTTAATTGTGTGGTCATAAACTATCTCGCATTTTTTGTAATTTACCTTTAATGGAACCGTCCATCACCCAATTTCCGCAACGAATGACGGCGCCGCCGATAAGACTGGAGTCTTCCTGAAAATCGACTTCCACTTTGGATTTCAAATGACGGGTTAATGATTCTATCAAGTTTTTCCTTCTGTTGTCGTCTAAGGGTTGAGCCGAGGTCACCGTCACTGTTTTTATTCCTCTTTGCGCAGAAATCAAATTTTGATAGCGTTGAAAAATCTCAGGCAATACCATCAAGCGTTTTTCACGAATTAGGACGTTTAAAAAATTGTTCAATTGTGTCTTTAAGGGGCTAGATAGACCACTTAAAAACTTTTCATTGATCACTGAAAAAAACTGGTGTAATTGTTTTTCAGTGATTAAAGGATTTTCAAATAGTGACGCGGCATGTGAATCAGTGGCAAACGCCGCCAGCATCTGCAATATGCTTGCCCATTCGTCCAAAGCCGAACCGGCTTTGGCAAGCTCAAAAACAGCTTTGGCGTAAGGCCTGGCCAATGTAAGATTATCAGCCATTATTTATTTCACCTATTAATTCATCTACCAATCGGTCGTTGCTAGCCCGGTCCACTTCTCTTTTCAGAATTCTCTCAGCGCCAACGGTAGCAATACCCGCAATTTGTTTTAATAAATGCGTCCTGGCCTGATGATATTCTCTTTTAATTTCATCTTGGGCCAATTGCACTATCCGGTCACCTTCGTGTTTGGCTTGAGTTTTAGCTTCTTCAATAATATGAGCAGCGCGTTGATGGGCCTGCTCCAATATCTTACTCGCCTCTTCTTTAGCCGCTTTGAATTGATCAGCCACTTGTTGATTGGCAATTTGCAATGCTTGTTCACCTTGCTCAGCAGCGGCCAGTCCAGCCGCTATTTTATCTTGGCGGTCTTTCATGGCTTTGATAACAGGGGGCCAAACAAATTTCATCGTAAACCATACAAAGATGGCAAACGTGATCATTTGGCCTACTAAGGTGAGATTAATATCCATTGTTAACCACCAATAACTTTAGTGAGATGGCCATAAACTTCAGTTAAGAATGGGTTTTTGGCGAATATTAAAAATAAACCCATGGCGATACCGATAGCGGCAAATGCATCCACCAACGCGGCCATTAAGAACATGCGGCCCATGAGCATACCGGTCAATTCAGGTTGGCGAGCTACGCCTTCTAAAAATTTACCGCCCAATACACCAAAGCCGATGGCGGTGCCTAATGCTGACAAACCGATAAGCAATGCGGCGGCAACGGCGGTTAGACCTTGAACGCCTCCCACTAGGCGAGCGACATCAAGAAATTGAGAAATCTGATCAGTCATAGCGTGTTCTCCTCTAAAGTAATAAATGTATTTACAAATCAAAAATCGAAAATCAATGCGTTTCTTGCGCCATATTTAAATAAACCACCGTCAGGATCATAAATATAAAGGCCTGAATGGTGATGATTAAAATATGGAATATGGTCCAAACCGAACCTAAAGGCCATTGCGTCCACCATGGCATAATTGCAATTAATAGAAAAACCAGCTCGCCAGCGAAAAGGTTTCCAAATAAACGCAAAGATAAAGATAAGGGTTTTACTAAATCGTCAATTAATCGAAATAGAATGTTGACTGGGAGCATCCACCAGCCAAAAGGCCGTGACAGAATTTCTTTGAACCAGCCTCCAAAACCTTTGGCTGCCACGTTGTAAATTATAATTAAAATAAAAACAGTAATTGATAAAGCAAAGGTCAACATGGGATCGGTAGTGGGGACTGCTTTGAAATGATCTGCGCCTGCCATGCCCATTAAACGGGGGATTAAATCTACGGGCAACAAGTCGATAAAATTCATCAAAAAGACCCAAACAAATATAGTTAGCGCCAGCGGGCCGACCAATCGAGTTGCGCCGTGAAAAGATTCTTTCACCATACCGTCTATGGTTTCTACTGCTAACTCGACCAAATTTTGGGTGTTACCGGGGACTTCATTTTTCATTCGACGGGCGATGCAATAGAAAAAAGTTAAAAACGCCACGCCTAAGACAATAGAGACCAAGAGGGTATCTAAATTTAATACCATAAAGCTATGATCAGGGCCAACCACGCCCGTTTTCAGATTAATCTGCCAGTGAGTTAAATGGTGCTGAATGTATTCAGCAGCGGATAAAGCTTCGCGTGCCATTTTATTATCTTCTTCTCTCTAGTAAAGGAGTCCATCCGATTGCCGTGCAGGCTGCCGCAAATCCTACAATTAAAGGCAGCAACTCCACCTGAGGCCAAATTTTAGGTATTAACACGATTAAAAAAGCGCTGGATAATAGTTTAATTAATTCACCCCAATAAAACGCTTTAATAATTCTCCCAGCCTGGCGCGCATAATTTACTGCGAAAAAATAATATGCGAAAAAAAGACTGGGGATCACTGCCGCAAGTCCGCCTAAAATTGCCGAAATTGATGAAACGGGCCCATGGTAAAGCCAAAGTACAGCAATCATTATTGCTATCAACATTTGCATTGCTACCAGTCGATAGGCCATTCTCATGGCGCAGCATTATAATGGGTTGTGGCAAATATTGCAACAACTCGATTGGCATTCGTTAAGCGTTTTTTAAGACCATTATGATATAATCTCAGACATGACTAAATCTTACATAAGATATTGTTTTTCATGTGGAAATATCGCTAATACCCGCTTCATTGAAGGTCGTTGCCGTCAAGTTTGCAATGCATGTGAAACAATTTTGTATCAAAACCCTAGCCCTGCCGCTGCGGTTCTTTTAGTAAAAAATGATGCGGTTTTGTTAGTGAAAAGAGCACTAGATCCCCAAAAAGGGTTGTGGGCCTTACCCGCTGGTTTTCAGGAATTCGATGAAACTCCAGAAGAAGCGGCTAGCCGGGAAATGCAGGAAGAAACGGGTTTGACCCCACATAACTTGCGTTTATTTGATTTAATTTATAATAATTGCGTGCCTCACAAACCCGTAAATGTAGCAGTCTTTTTAGCGGATGATGCCCACGGCGCCTTAACTCCCGGAGATGATGTCTCTGCCGCTGAATTTTTTTCTTTAAATCAGTTGCCTGGTGAATTAGCGTTTCGTTATATCAACTCCTGTTTACAACGTCTATCCCTGCTTTCCATCCAAAACTAAACTACATTCCCGCTTTTCACTCTGATGAACTGTTCATTTTTTGTGCTATACTTGGGGTATGTGATTTTTTAAAAATGCAAAATTGAGGGAATAATTTATGAAGATGAAAAAATGTTTATCTAGCGTAACCAAGGCGTCATTAGGTTTGTTGGCGCTAGGGGTAATGGCAGGATGTGCTTATAGTACGTATCCTTCAGGAACTTATTATGGAACATACTCCTCGCCTTATTATAGAGGTTGTGGTTATTACGGAACTTGTTCTTACTCTTCCTCCCAATATTATTACAGCCGCACTCCTTACTCTTATCGTTATACTTATCGCTATCCGTATTATAGCAGTTATTATACCGCTCCTTATTATCGGGGATATTATAGCAGCTATCCTTATTACGGAAGCAGCTACTATGGTAGTTATCCTTACCGTAGTTATTATAATTATGGCTATCCTTATCGTGGCTACTATGGATATCCTTATGCAGGATATTATGGTGGTGGTTATTATGGTTCACGCTGGGGAGTGGGTGTTGGATTCTAAAACAGGGATTCAACAAAAAAAGGGCGGTTTTTCAACCGCCCTTTTTAAGTCTTCCATGACTTTTATCCAATCCTTGGATAAAAAGATCCGTCTTAAAATCATTCCTTGAACCAGAACCTGATAGGGAAAAATGTAGCAGAGTTGTCATTAAATTCAAAAACACAACATTGTTTTTTTAATACATTTATTTTCTATTAAATATATAATTACCATTTAATCAATAACTTAAAAGTTAATAAAGAATTTCACAAGAAAAAGCGCGCCTATCTTTAAGCTTAATCTCTCAATAGACACCAAATATTTCCTACAAGCTCAGCATTTTATTTATCGTATCAAATTTAAAATTCTATCCAGTTCTTCAGCATTTCGGTATTGTATGACAATTTTACCTTTTCCCTTAGAATTCTGCCGAATGGCGGTTTTTGCGCCCAATTTTTCGGATAAATTTTTTTGAAGAGCTTCCACGTAGAGGTATTGAGGATTGGATTGAGGTTGGGAATCAAATTTTTTTATTAACAATTCGGTCTGTCGAACGGATAAATTGCGTTCCAGCACTGCTTTTGCACATTGAGTTTGATTATCACCACTCAGGGATAATAATACTAATGCATGCCCTTTATCCAAGCGTCCTTGCATAAGCCAATCTTGCACTTCAGGATTTAATTGCAACAAGCGCAGTAAATTAGTAATTGCGGGCCGAGACTTCCCTACCGCTTCAGCCACTTCTTCGTGTGTTAACTTAAATTCGCCTAACAAACGCTGTAGTGCGCGCGCTTCTTCAAGGGCGTTGAGGTCGCGGCGTTGTATATTTTCAATTAATCCAAACGCCACAGCGGTTTGATCGGAAATTTCGCGGATGATGACAGGCGCTTTTTCTAATCCGGCTAATTTTGCTCCTCTCCAGCGCCTTTCCCCAGCAATAATTTCATAACGCGAGCTGGATAGCATCCTGACAATTAAGGGCTGCAAAATCCCCTGGACCCGGATAGAATCGGCTAGTTCGGCCAAGCCGTTTTGATCGATATGTTGACGCGGTTGATACTGGCCAGGAACTAAATTATCTAAAGGAATATAATGAATTTTATCGAAAGCTAATGATGGTGGTACGGCTTCTGAATTTGAAGTTCCTCCCCCCAGCAATTCATTTAAACCTAATTCACTTAAGCCTTTACCTAATTTTCTCATATAAATCCCCTAGACGATTGCTAACGATTGCCCCTGACGTCTCAGCAATTCACCTGCTAATGCTAAATAGGCGACGGCGCCTTGTGATCGTTTATCATATGAAATTACCGGTAAACCATGGCTAGGGGCCTCCGCTAATCTCACATTGCGGGGTATCACGGTATGATAAACTTTCTCTCCAAAATGAGCTAACAATTGCTCGGAAACTTCTATAGCAAGCCCGTTGCGGCCATCATACATGGTGCGTAATAAGCCTTCAACTTGCAGATTAGGATTAGTAGTACGACGGATATGTTCGATGCTGCTTAGCAGGCTGGTTAAACCTTCTAAAGCATAGTATTCGCATTGAATTGGTACCAATACACTATGGGCGGCAACCAAAGCATTGACTGTCAGCATGTTTAGGGAAGGAGGGCAGTCAATGACAATGAAATTGTAAGCATTGGCTATAGGAGCTAACAATGTCTTTAAACCCTGATTGCCGCCTTCGTTGCGTAACAACCTCACTTCAGCTACTGTTAAATCCCCGTTGGAAGGTAACACTTCGAAATTCCAAGCGGTTTTGTAGATGGCTTGTTGAATTGGACACGAGCCTAATAGTACTTCGTTAATGCTATAATTCAGGTTTTGCTTATCAATACCACAGCCCACCGTGGCACTGCCTTGCGGGTCCATATCAATCAGCAATACTTTTTGTTTGGTAGCAGCTAACGATGCAGCTAAATTTACGGTAGTAGTGGTTTTGCCCACTCCACCTTTTTGATTAGTGATGGCAATAATTTTAGCCATGGCGTAAACTCCTCAAAATTTATGGTAAAATCTTATCATTTTACAAATTGACTGCCCAGGAGAAATTCATGCCTCACGTCATTTTAGAATACAGCGGAAATCTTATCGAAAATATCGAATTTCAAGCGCTATTTAAAGAGTGCCATGAGCTATTGGTGAAGCATTTATCTACTTCCATCGAAAATTGTAAAAGCCGGGCTTATTTATGTAAAAACTATTATGTGGGTGACGGTAATAGCAATAATGCTTTTGTGCACGTCACCCTCAAAATTATGCCGGGAAGATCAAAAGAATTATTAAACTGTACCGGCGAAATTTTGCTAACCTTATTTAAAAAATATTTTTCTGTATCAATTCAAAAATTGAATTTAGAATTGAGCCTTGAAATAGTGGAACTGCAAGGACCTTATTTTAAATCCTAACCTGGATTCAGCAAGCATTGATGACGATTAAATACCGAGGCGCGAGAACACCAGGCACTTGTAGTCTGTGGATGTTAACAGGGTAGGGGAGATTTTCTAAATTTTCGTGTTCGTGGACCCCTTTCATGAATAACCATTGACCGTTTGACTGCAAAAGATGCTGTGTTTTAGCGAGAATATCTTTAACCGGCCCTACGGCTCGACATACAATCTGAGCAAATTGCTTAGGTGAAGCAGCCCAATGTTCAATTCGGGTTTGTATTATCTCGATATTAGTTAAAGCTAACTCGGCCTTCATCTGGGTGAGGAACCGGGTTTTTTTTCCATTACTATCTAATAAAAACCATTGTTTTTGAGGATAATAAACAGCTAATGGTATTCCGGGGAAACCCGCACCACTACCAAAGTCTAAAATATTATCACCTTGAATGTAAGGGACAATCGATAAACTATCTAAAAGATGGTGACTCACCATTTTAGATAAATCGGTGATAGCAGTTAAATTAAATTGCCGATTCCATTTTTGTAAAAAAAACAAAAAATGCAATAATTTCTCCTGAGCGCCTGAATCTAAAGTTAAATTTAATTCAGCCAAACCCGATGCAAAAATGGCGGTACTATTTTTAGTGGTACTCATATATTTTATGGAATTAATTGTTATGACCAGTATACCTGTTGGGCGACAAGCTTTCCTATACTTATTGCGATTCTCCTCCCTTTAAATACCTATCCCCTAGAGTCAACTGCTTCGCTGTAGTATCGCTTTGATTTAATCGCCAAACCATTATATTTTTTTGAAAGCTGCTTTTCGCATTCAGACAAGCAAACAATAACCCTGTGGCGCCATCTCTAAAACCTTGCCGCAAAATATAAGAGCGAAAAAAAATCCAAGCACTATTGAGTAAGGCTTTCCATAGATTAGATTTTTTTCCTTGTTTATATCGAAGTAGGGCGCTCATCTCAGCGTATTTTTGCATTTGCTGCGCCCATTCATAGCGAGTGCGATATGAGTTGTGGAATAACGGATTTTTTAAAATAGCTGTTTTGCCGGAGCAAATTAACTTTTCATGGACTATATCCTCACTAAATTTGCCGGCATGCTTTTGAAACAGCCGCAATACTTTGTCATGCGCTGCATCACCATAACGTTGGAAATGCCCACAAAACATATTGAGACGTGGTATATAGTAACCCTGAACTTGCAGTTTGCGAATAGCGCGGCTAATTTCTCCATTCAATTTAGGGCTAACCCATTCATCCGCGTCTATAGATAAAATCCAATGGCTTTTTGCTAATTGTAGAGCGCGATTTTTTTGCGGACCATAACCGGGCCAGTCCGTGGTATACACTTGAGAAGTGAATTGTTGGCAGATGGCGACCGTGTTATCGGTACTACCTGAATCAAGGATGATAATTTCGTCCACCCAATTCACTAATGATCGTAAGCAACGTTTTATATTACGCGCTTCGTTTTTGGTTATCACAATAGCGCTTAGCGTAAATTCGTTGTGGGATTGAAATTTACTCATTTAAGTATGATTGATATGAGCGTATATCTTTCGCGGTCATTTCAAAATAGGGGTCATTTTGTATAATGGCATAATAATATTCATTACTTTCGTCTAATGGTTCCGCATCGATAAAATGCCAATTTTTCGCGGGATTATTAACTTCTTTAGAAGTTTTAAAGTGTGTCATTACTCGACGTTTTTTTAAATTATCTAAAATTTCAGCTGGAGTGTTTCGATCATCTTTAGCTAATTCATAGAAATTTTCGAGATCTTCTTCAGATTTTATAATCAGCAATGTTTGTTTCGCCTTTTCATCTAAAAGCAAAAAACTTCCAGATTCATCTAAAAGATAGTATTCCACAATTTTATTTTCTTTAACTATTTGCTGAAAAAGGCTAATAAATGAAGGTTTTTCAAAAATTTTAGCTTCGGTTTCCATAAAAGAATCTAAAATAAATTTTGAAAAATCTGAAAAAAATTCTTCGTGAAGTTCTTGGATATATTGAAATAAATTTTTTAAATAATCTGGATCACCTTTGGAAATATAACGATGAATCTCTCGTTCATTAAAAGCATGAATAACCGTATCTTGTTGGGCTTTACCAGTTAACATAATAATTTTAATTTGTTTATCATCCACTTTACGTATAAATTCTAGACCATTTTCTTTAGGCATATCGAAATCAATAATCACGACAGCAATATTATCGAAACGCTGTGGGTTGTAAACTTGTTCCTTGAGTAAAGATACGTTCATACTGAAGGCGTATAAAGAAGGTTCTTCTTGGAAATAGGCTCGTGATATGCCTTCCTTTAACAAGTTTTTCGACCAGCCTTTATTTTGTAGCAGTATACTTCGTGCTTCAGCAGCATCGACTGTACAAATGCTTTTGTAGTTTTTAGATAAAACAATTTGTAAACTCTCTAAAAAATCGATATCGTCATCTAACACTAATAATTTAGTAGGAAAATTACAACAAGCCATCTTAAACATATTGAACTCCTTTTTCAAAAATTAAAAATTATTATTCGGTTTTAGGAAAGGTTAAGATAAATTCAGTGTACTCGCCTTCCTCAGAAAAACATTCAATCTCACCGCGATGCGACTGCATTACCATTTTGCTAAAAGCTAATCCAACCCCTGAACCGGTGGAAGTTTCTGTGGTAAAAAACGTATCAAAGATATAATGAATTATTTTGGTAGAGATTCCCGTTCCAGTATCTTTAAAATGGATTTTGTTTTGAGTATTTTTATTTTCCATCCAAATATAAATACTACCTTTTCCAGCTTTACTAATGAAAAACAAAGCATTTTTAAGTAAATTCATTATGACATGGACAATTAAAATTTGATTTCCCAAAAAATTAAAATCATGGTCTTGATCAAAATTAATTTTGCCGGTCATTTCTTGAGGAATTGGAAACCTTTCTAACGCGTCTTGAATACAAATCGCAGCAGAACAAGTGGTGAAGTCGCTAAATTCAAAATCAATACTTTGTAATTTAGTCAGTAACATATTAATAATACTATTCGATTGATCGACTTTTTTATTAATAATATCAACGGCTTTTTTAATTTTTTCAAATTTTGGAAATTCGTTTTTTTCTGCGGCGGTTAATTCTTTTATCATGTGATTGATATTCCAGACCGTCGATTTAATCGTAGCTAAAGGAGTACGGATTTCGTGTGCTATAGAACTACTGATCAATTTGGCACCCTCTAATAAATACTTAGTTTTTTTTAACTCCTCCGCATCTTTTTTTACATTTTCAAGTATTTTTTCGTAATTTTTTTGTTCTGTGATATCCGTATAAACACCCAATACCCCATTGACTTGCCCATGTTTATCATGAAGTGGCACTTTACTGGTTAGCAGTATTATAGTACTACCATCGGCTAATGTTTGAGTTTCTTCTATATTAAGGCGAGACTGATCTTCGTCCATAACTTTTTTATCGTCTAAACGGTACACATCACTTTCCGATTTTTTCCAGGGTAGATCGTAATCGGTAAGTCCTACGACTTCTTCAGGCGAGTTTAATTGCGCAAATTCGGCAAAAACTTGATTGCAACCTAAAAATATTGATTCTCGATTTTTCCAAAAGATCGTATGGGGAACATTATTGATAATATTATATAAATAAGTATTTTTATCCTCTATGTTTTTTCGGATATCCATACCCATGAGTAAAATACCGGTTGTTTTATTATTTTTGTCTTTAAAAGGGAAAAAGTTCCACTGAATCATTTTGATAGAATGATTTTTTGCTTTAAATTCGGCTATTATTTCAGTTATTGGTTGTTCCAGTCCGGTTGAAGGCAAATATTTCAAAGTAATATCGTCTATACTTTGTTGTTGGCAAAGTAAAGAAAAATCTTTGTCAATTACTTCTTGAGTCCATCCAAAAATTTCGGACGCCGATTCATTTAAAAACAATATTTTTTTATCTTTATCCAACCATAGACATGACCAGTTGGAAAGTTCAGAAAGATAGTTGAAAAATTGTTTTAAATAAGAAGGAAAAGTGGTCATTTATTAATTAAATCCTATTGATTGAGGTAATTCTTGGAATCTGCACTCTGATTGTTTAAAATTTCATATTTAGATTCCCTTCGAGATTCACTAAATAATCTCGAACTCGATAGCAGAGAAGTAGAACAAATAGGCGCAAAGCGATGTCCACTACAATAGAGTGAAATTAAATTAGCAATAGCATTCGGTAAATTTAAATTCAGCCTTATTGCTAAATAAATTGGATAACTTTTTGATTCTTTTTTTAAAGAATTAGTTATTCCAGACATAAGATTTTTTTTCAAGCTTATTTGATTAATATAAATCTTTTCCGATTTTTCAAATGTTAAGAACAAGTAACTTATTATGATATCCGTTACCTGTTTAGGAAAGTCGATATCTAAACAAGACTCCTTCAATCGATATTCTGTTTTTTTTTGAGGCATATCATTTAAATTAAAATTCCGTTTTAAATAACGGTTCCAAAATAATTTCATCGTTGATTCTGAGTAACCTGAAAAATAATTTTTAACAATTTCTTCACTAACCACGTCTATCTTCGAATTGACTTGTTGGTGTTTTGATAATAACTCCGCAACTAATTTTGCATTTATTAAAAGATTCATCAGTTTCATGCAGGCGTTATCAATGAAACCGATTTGCGCGCTGCTTACTCCGAAGTAATCTCGTTTGTGAAAAGAACTATTGGGGTCATAAATATCAACATCGCCATAAGTTTTCACAATACCAAAGCGCACCGCCTTCAATTTGGCCTGAGCTATGGCAGGTATCCAAAATGATACTCCGTTAATTATATCTTGGCCCTTTTTTTGTACTATTTTTTCATCCGCTGTCCCATTTAAAAACTTTCTACCCGTTTCACTGATCTTAGAATCGTAAAAATTTTCAACATTCGTTGCCGGAGCGTAGGTAATCAATCCTGTCCCATCTCCTAAATTTGAAAACATAGCAAATGGACCTAAACAAAAAAACATGGAATGTTGATCGATCAATTCGGTTGGTAACTCTATATGGGCTAAGGCTTTTAGTCGATTGATTACTTTGACTTGTGGGTCATATAAACCTAAGGTTTGGTCAATTGCTTCTAAATTCTCCCAAGCACAATTGATAACATAATCCGCTTTTATTATCTCGTTGTTTTGAGTCACTACTTCAAACACTTTGTCTGTGCCGTAGCGAATTTGGGTGACTGTTGTTTCTAATTTCAGTTTAATATTTTTTTCTTTTTTTACTTCCTGAGCTAATATCTCAGCTAATTTAAGAGGATCAATCAAACGTTCTGTGGTTTCCAATCCCACTTTAACCTCACTTTCGTTAACATGAGCTTTATAGGCTTCTTTTTTGAGTTTACGATAAAAATCCTCAGGTTCACCTAAAACTTTCTTGCTTGGATCTTTTGAAATAAGCATTTTGTAATGTTTTTTTAACTCGTCATAACTTTTAAGGAGTTCCTTTTTGGGGGTAAGTGAATTTCTAACTATAAAATAGCGGCCTTTATTTAAATTATGATTTTTGGGAAGATCCTTTCCGCGAAGTACTGAAGGATATTTTTGATAAACACCAATGGTAGCTTCTAAAAGCATTTTGGCGGTCGTGATGTCTTTGTAATGCAAACCGTGTCCCGCTCTACCTGGATTAATAAAACTGGTGGGTAGATTGGAAATTTGATTCATTTTGTCATCAATTTGGCGCATTACTTCGATATTTTCACGTTTTTCTATTATAATAACTTTATAATTCATATTAGCTAACTCTATAGCCGTACGTAATCCCCCAGCGCCTCCGCCTATGAGAACAACATTAGTTTCTATCTGAACATTTTTATTTTTTTGAGAGTATTTAGATTTCATCATAATTATCTCATCTCCAGTTACTTTAACCGTACCCGCAAGATTATTATACATTTATTGCGTTGTATAGTAAAATTTCTGTATTTATTAACTAATTCCATCTCAAAGATGGTAATCGCTATTTCATATCATGCTTACTTTCCAATGCAAAAACTGGAAAAAATTTTCCCAAGAAGATCGTCTGCGGTAAACTCGCCTGTTATTTCATTGAGTGCATTCTGCGCTTGTAGTAGATCTTCGGCAACTAATTCTCCTAAGTTAGAAGAAAATAATTGATCTAGTGCATTTTTTATAGAGTTGATCGCCTGATTAATGGAATTAATATGCCGACGGCGAGCACTAAAAACGCCTTCATTAACATTATTGTACCCTGCTAATTGTTTCAAATAAGACCTTAATAAGGGTATACCATGACCGTGTTTGGCGGATAATGAAATGCGGGCGCCGTTATTTTCACCCACGTGAATGTCGGCAGGCTCGTCTGTTAAGTCAATTTTATTTTTTATGTAAACCAATGGAATTTGGGGACTGAAATGGACTGCATTATCCGGGCTATCTGGGTTCACACTGTCTGTAATCCATAAAATAACGTCTGCTGACTCTATGGCGGCTTTGGTACGGCGAATCCCTTCTTGTTCAATCACATCTTTGGTGTCTCGCAACCCAGCCGTGTCGACAATGTGTATGGGTAGACCGTCTATTTGAATCATTTCTTTTACTACGTCGCGCGTGGTGCCCGGGATATCCGTGACTATGGCTGAATCGTTTCCGCTTAATTGATTGAGTAAACTGGATTTCCCTGCATTGGGTTTACCGGCAATCACTACAGTCATGCCATCGCGCAATATTCTGCCTTGATTGGCTGATCTCTGTAAATTTTCCAAAAAATATAAAATCATGCGCAGATCTTCTTGTACGTGACTTTGAGAAATGAAATCAATTTCTTCTGTGGGAAAATCAATCGCGGCTTCCACGTAAATCCGCAGTTTGACTAATTTTTCTACCGCGGCGTGGACTTGATGGGAAAATTCCCCTTGTAGTGAACGAATGGCAGACCTGGCAGCTTGTTCTGACCCGGCATTAATTAAATCGGCAATGGCTTCGGCTTGAGCTAAATCAATCTTGTCATTGAGATAGGCTCGTTCAGAGAACTCTCCCGGGCGGGCTAGGCGAATGCCGTCACTAGCCAGTATTCGACGAAGCAGACAATCTAAAACTACTGGGCCACCATGGCCTTGAAGTTCTAAAACATCTTCACCTGTAAAAGAACGGGGCCCAGGGAAAAACAAAGCTATTCCTTCATCAATGATTGATTTATCTGTGTCGAGAAAGGGAAGGAAAACAGCCTGGCGTGGCGAAGGAAGCTGTCCCAAAACCAGTTCTGCTATCGCGCTGGCTTGTGGGCCAGAGACTCGGATAATGCCTACTCCGCCTCGTCCAGCTGGCGTGGCAATAGCGGCAATAGTGTCTCTAATCGCCATAATAAAATTATTTTTTCTTATTTTTTACTTTAGACTGCTTGTACGTTTTCATGATGTACCACTGCTGTAGAATACTGGCGCAGTTATTGACTAACCAATATAAAACCAAGCCCGCCGGAAAGGATAAAAAGAATATAGTAAACACGACAGGTAGCAACATCATCATTTTAGCTTGAGTCGGGTCCGGGGGAGGGGGGCTTAATTTTTGCTGAAGGAACATGCTCAACCCCATTAATATGGGCAATATGTATAAGGGATCGTGCACGGATAAGTCTTTTATCCAAAAAATAAAAGGAGCTTGCCGTAATTGAACGCTTTCAATCAGAACATAATATAAAGCGATGAATACCGGGATTTGGATGATAGAAGGCAGACATCCACCTAATGGATTGATTTTCTCCTTTTTATAAAACTCTATCGTTGCCCGGCTAAGGCCTTGTTTATCATCACCATAACGATCTTTCAATGCCTGGAGCCGCGGCTGAATATCGCGCATTTTTGCCATCGAAATATAACTTTTTTCCGATAATTTATAGAAAATAAGTTTAATGATTAAAGTGGTGATAATGATTGACCAACCCCAATTTTTTACTACTGAATGAACATGGTCCATCACCCAAAAAATAATTTTGGAAATCATCCATAACCAGCCATAATCAATCGTAAGATCTAACCCTTTACCTAAACCTTTAAGTTGATCAGGTAGCTCAGGACCAACATAAAAAACCGCTGTTTGATTAGCATCGCCATTGGGGGGGATATTTAAAGATGGCCCCACGTAACCTAATGTATAAGCATTGTTATTCACGTAACTATAGTAGTGGTTCAACTGATCCTCAGGCGGTATCCAGGCGGATAAAAAATAGGGCTGTTGCATGGCTAACCATCCACCTTGGACATTTTGATTTACTTGTTCTTCATTTAATTTTTTAAAAGGTAACTTTTGATAGGGTTTATCTGCACTGGAAATGGCCGCACCGTTATAAGAACGAGTATGTTGTGAACCTTTGGGTGGCACATTCTTGCGGATAATTTGTTGATATAAATTTCCTGTCCACGGATTTTGACTAGGATTGTGTAATTGATAACTTTCACGTATATAGTATTTATTTCTTTCAAAATCAAACAGTTTAACTACTTGCAATCCAGAAGAGGTTGTTCCAACCAGGCGTACAGTTAACTTATTTTCATTAGGGCCTAATTGATACTGTTTTTGGTCTACTTTGTAATTGATTGACTCTGTTTGTTGGGCGTTGTTGGCTTTCAACCCTGACTGTGCCACGTAAAGCGAATTAGGATTGGAATCTAAAATCGCCATGGGCTTATTGGGTTGCCCTAAATTTTCATCATATTTGAGTAATTTAGCATCTACTAAATTGCCTTGGGGATCGATGTAAACATCTAATACGTCGGTTTTGATGTTCACTCCCAAATTTTCTCCCGCGGTGCTCGTAGTCGTTGGAGCAGGAGAAGGCGCCGGATAGCTCAGCGGTGCGTTAGCGACCGTTGCTTCGCTAGTGTAAGAAGGAGGCACAAAATCATTAGCGCTGGGTTGGTTGACTTCTGATTTATTAGCATGATCTTTTACCCAAGCATTCCAAATGAACACTCCCAAAAGCGCTACGGCAAAATACAGCAAGATGCGGCGAAGCTGATTAAAATCGATATTCTTAAACTTCATGATGAGACCTTTTTGTGGATGACGGGATCATACCCGCCAGAATGCCAGGGATGGCAACGCAATAAACGCCAAATGATATGCAGCAAGCCTTTAATAACCCCCAATTTCAAAATAGCTTCTTGAGCATAAGCCGAACAAGAGGGATAAAATCGGCAATGATTGCCTAACCAAGGACTGATCAAATAGCGGTACCCAGCCAATAATCCCAATAAGATTTTGGCTATCATCATTGAACTGCACAGATAAGCTTTAAAAATAAACTGTCTAAACATTGTCGTAACTCGTTTTTACAAGCCTCTTGCGCACCTTGGCGGACGACCACCACGATATCGTAGTGGAATAATCTGGATTGATAATAGCGAAAAGCTTCACGCACTTGCCGTTTTAACCGATTACGCCAAACAGCTAAGCGGCATTTTCTTTTCGAGATGATAATTCCCAATCGAGGGTACGCCAATTTGTTAGGGTGATAATGAAAAACAAAATACTTTCCTGTTAAAAGCTGTTTATGAGAAGAAGTAGTTTGGAAAAGGCTCTTTTTAAGCAAACGAACTTTCTTAGGAAAAGCAAAATTTTTAGACACTTAAACGCTTTCTACCTTTTCTGCGCCGGGCATTTAAAACGCGACGGCCACCAACAGTTTGCATTCTAGCTCGAAAGCCATGAGTTCGCTTCCGGTGGAGATTACTTGGTTGATATGTTCTCATCATAAATTAGGTCCTCTCAAAAAAAGAGCATTTATAATAAATAAATTTTACTTTTCAGTCAATGGCCAAAATTTAATCGTTATGAATTCTTTTCCCCAATAATAAAATATTAATATTTAATATTATTGTTGTTGTTAGCAAGCCCATATTTTGTGAAAAACAAAAAAATTTTATATTAATTCAATACCTTAAAATCACTCTAAGTAGGTGTGCTAATCTAGTTATTAGCTGTGGATGATTTGAGGATATTTTTTATCCACAAACTTATCCACAGGAAAATAAGAAGTATTTGACATCAAATTTAAACTAGGAGAAAAATTATAGAATAGTGTTGTGCTGATCACTTCCACATAATGTACGCTATGGATTTAAAGTCAGAATATGTTATAGTTATTTATTAATTTGCAAGGAAAAAAACTATGGGCAAATATAAAAATATATTGGTTGCTGTGGAGCTGGACTCCAAATCAGATTCCTTTATTTTAACTAAAGCGGTAGAATTGAGGGATCATTATCAAGCTCCAATTACTTTAGTCCATGTAGTAGAGCATCTCAGTAATTATGGAGCTGCCTATGGTGTTTCCGCTGGCGTGGACATTGAGGAAATTTTGATTAACGAAGCTAAGCTTAGCATTCAAAAGTTAGGAAAAAGTTTAAGCATACCTCCAGAAAGGTTGCTGATTGAAGTAGGCCCTGCCACCCAAGTTATTGTTGAACTGGCTAAAGAAAGAAGTATTGATTTAATTGTTCTGGGAAGTCATGGCCGTCACGGCGTGAGATTACTATTAGGCTCTACTGCCAATGGAGTACTTCATGGCGCTCATTGCGATGTTTTGGCTGTTCGCCTTAAAAATTAGAGCGAACGCTTGATGTTAATGCCCGTTCAATAATAATTTACAGATTTGGTCCTCCGTGTTTTTATAAACACGATGCATGTCTTCTGCTCCATTTGTCATAATCACAAAGACCAATAATCCATGATTATGGGATTTGATATAACCGGCCAAAGCGCTGACTCCTGAGTTTTTCATGGTCCCGGTTTTGGCGTGGATAGAATCTCCTCTAACAACTTGAGTAAGGCGGCTCCGTAAAGTCCCATCATGGCCTGCAATGGGTAAAGCATTCCATAGGTCTGGTTGGATATTGGGATTTTGGTAAGCATAATGCAATAATTGGGCTAAGTGATGTGGTGATACTAAATTGTAACGAGAAAGCCCAGAACCATCGAATAGGCGAGTTTGATTAAAATCAATGCCAGTTGGCTTACTTAAAATTTGTTTGATGGCATTCAAACCATTTTGCCAGGTCCCTTGGGTTTGATAATAAACCGCGCCAATTTGTTTTAATAAAGAATTTGTATAAAGATTATCGGATTCTTTCAGCATTGCTTTAATAATTAAATTTAATGGCTGAGAAGCGTGTGACGCTAAAAGCAAAGCATTGGGAGGTGTTTTTTGGATTTCTATTGTCCCATTGAAACTCACATTACCCCTAACTAAATTGTTATTAATCAGGGCTTCGGCATAAGCTACGGGGTCTCTTAAAGCCAAAGCAAAATATTGTTTACTGGGTTGATGATTGATGCAACCATCGATATGGTAAGTATTATCATTATTACTATAAACCGAGAGTTGACAGGATGATTTGCCTGAATTAGTTACCGCATTATTTTCAATTTTAACCACACCGGCAGGGACGGTAGTCGCGACTGCGGCTCGGCGCCCGGGTTGAGAAGGCGAGAGAATGATAGCGAAGCGGTTTTCGTTGAGAATAACCGCGTTAAGCGGAGCTGCATACCCAAAGATAAGATCGTGCAATAACCAACCTGGCGCATAAGCAGAGGTCCCATAAGCGGTATTATCTAAATAAACGTGACCATTTATTTTATAAATACCGCGGTTTTTTACTTCATCCATTAATTCGGAAAATTGCCTATCTGTTAAAGTAGGGTCACCGTTAAACTTCACATACAAATCTCCATTGAGTACCCCTTGATCGAGACTACCCGTGGTCAGTAAGCGAGTCTCTATTTGATAATTCGGTTTAAGATACTCAAGCGAAGCAACAGCAACGAATAATTTATTTACACTAGCGGGAGTGAATAGATTATCGGAATTATGTTGATATAGAATTTGTCCATCTTTAATGGATTGTACTAGTATGCCAATATGCGTGCGCGGAGAAACTTGTTTTAATATTTGGTTCATCCCGGCTTGAATATTGTTCACGCGAAGGCTTAATACCTGATGATGATAATGGCGGTGATGGTGGGAATCGTTTTTAGCCAAACAAACCGGCGCTTGAAAAGTGGCCATTAACGGCAATAAAAGTGAAAGATATAGACGCTTCTTTTTTTTGCACACAGTACAGATCTCATTAAACCCATGGAAAATGAAAAGATGAGATCATAACTCGATCTTTTACTGTACCGCAAGATCAGAAGTAAGAATAAAAAACCCCCAGCCCTATTTTAATATTCAATTTTAATATCTATTATTTTTTTTCGGAAGGACGCCTTCTATAATTTAAAAGCTTTTTTTACTTCTATTTTTTTTTATTTCACCCTGGAGGTTTTGTACATATTAAAAAAGAAATATTAAGAAAATCTGAAATTTTGAAAATAATTTTTTTGGTTTTATTTTTATAACTCCATCGCGTAGAATCGTTTAAAATATGGACGACAGGCTTTTTTCAGTGATTTCCATTAATTCAGTTAAAACCTCCGTGGAGGTGTTTAATGGAGGAAGCCAATAAATAGTATTGCCAAGTGGACGTAATAGTGCGCCAAATTTGACCGCTTTTTGAAAAATTTGAAATCCTAAACGCTGATGGGGATTGTCCGTAACTATATCCGCTGCAATTATAGCACCGATACCGCGGATGTTTTTTAATCTACCAGTTTTGTGGGCCAGCGTTTCTAAATTATTTTTTAAAATGGTTTGCATTTTTTGAACTTTTTCACAAATTTTTTCTTCCTCAAGAATTTTTAAA
The DNA here is from genome assembly GCA_965651935.1 of uncultured bacterium. GTDB lineage: Bacteria > Pseudomonadota > Gammaproteobacteria > Coxiellales > Coxiellaceae > JAFEDN01. The sequence goes on along the minus strand of CBFGTC010000001.1, from coordinate 265,550 downwards.
GTCTCATTGGCGAGACTGACTCCTAGTGCATTACCGCTAAACGTATGTGAGTGGAGAAAATTATGGCCTGTTTCGTAATCATTATAAAAACAATCATAAATATTCTCATTGAGCAAAATGGCATTAAAAGGAATCCAACCGGCAGTGAGTCCTTTTCCTAAACAAATAAAATCAGGTTCAATTTGAGCATGTTCACAAGCGAGCATGGTTCCCGTGCGGCCCAGGCCAGTCATAATTTCATCAGCAATTAAATGAACATCATGAGCAGTACTCCAATACCTTAAGCGACGTAAAAAATCGGCACTATAAATTTGCATTCCTGCTGCACCCTGCACAATGGGTTCGACAATAATCGCGGTTAAAGTCGGAGCTAATGCATTAAGTTGTTCTTCAATAACAGGCCAGTATTCACGGATGTCAGACCATAAAGGATCGTGAAGACCGGCAACGTAAATGGGAGAAATAAAGTTAACTGGAAATAACATTTTTTGATAAGGATTTTTGTATAGTCCTAAATCACTCACGCTTAGTGAACCCGACGTCTCGCCATGATAAGCATTTTTTAATGCTAAAAAATTTTCACGCTGATTTTGTCCCATCACTTTACGTGAATGTAAGCTTAATTTCAGGGCAGCTTCCACCGCGCAAGACCCATCACCTCCTGCGTAAAATACTTTGCTCAATGATTTTGTTAAGTGGGTTAATTTATCGGAAAGTTCGATGATAGGTTCGTGAGTGGTATTAGCGAAAATGACGTGCTCAAAGCGTTCAGCTTGTGAAATTAAAGCTTGGCGCAGCCTAACGTGATTATGGCCCAAAGATTTACACCACCAGCTTGATATAGCATCAATTATTTTTTGACCGTCTTGCAAATATAAATAAGGGCCTAAGGCATGAGATATCAGCAGTGGTTTGAAAGTTTCATAATCTTTCATTTGCGAGCAGGGGTGCCAAATGGATTTTAAACTTTTATCGAGGATATCATGCATATTCTGGAGGTTAACCATTTTATGAATTACGGTTGACTGAAAAAGTAGATTAACATAGACTTCCCAATTTCACAAGTTGAGGGGCAATTCATGGCAAAGATAAATTGGACTTATGAATCACTCGATGAGCTTTATCAACAACCTTTTAATGATCTTTTACATCAGGCTCAAACCGTTCATAAACAAAATTTTAAAAATAATGAGGTACAGCTCAGCACTCTACTCAACATCAAAACCGGTGCCTGTCCTGAAGATTGCGGTTACTGCGTACAAAGCGGGCATCATAAAAAAACTGAACTTCGCAAAGAAAAATTATCGCGAATAGAAGACGTACTGACTAGTGCCAAAAAAGCGCAAGAAAATGGGGCGACTCGCTTTTGTATGGGAGCGGCCTGGCGCAGCCCTAACTCTTCCGATTTACTCAAAGTGGCCGAAATGGTCGGCGAGATAAAAAAAATGGGTATGGAAACCTGTGTTACCTTAGGCATGTTAACCGCCGAACAAGCCCAAATGCTCAAAGAGGCTGGCTTAGATTATTACAACCACAATCTGGATACTTCTCGTGAATACTATCCTGAAGTAGTTACTACCCACACTTATGATGATCGGTTACAAACATTAAAACATGTGGCTGATGCAGGCATGAACATTTGTTGCGGTGGTATTATGGGTTTAGGTGAAACCCATGCAGACCGTATTAATTTTATTTTGCAATTAGCCCAGTTACCAAAACCCCCAGCCAGCATCCCCATTAATCGTTTAATCCCATTTCAAGGCACTCGTCTTGGTGAGACCCAACCCTTAGATAATTTTATATTTATTCGCGTAGTAGCCGTAGTGCGAATTGTATTTCCACAATCGTATGTTCGTTTATCCGCAGGAAGATCAGTGATGTCTGAAGAAATGCAAGCCTTGTGTTTTTTAGCGGGGGCTAACTCGATTCACTTTGGCGAGAAACTGCTGGTTTCAAATAACAATTCAACTCAGCGAGACTTAGCAATGCTGGATAAATTGGGATTAAAACCCCAAAAAACTTCTTGCCTGGACGTATGTGGATAGAACACTTACAACAAAATCTAAATCGATGTAAACAATCCGGTTTGTATCGAGAACGGATTATAGCACGAAATTCAGCCAATCAAGTTAATTTTAGCAGTAATGATTATTTAAGTCTTAGCCAAGATCTCCGGGTCATAGAAGCATTTATCACAGGTGCTAAAAAGTATGGTTTAGGAAGCGGCGCTTCTGCACTCGTCAATGGTTATAGTTTGGCGCAGGCGGAATTAGAAGACCAATTTGCTGATTTTTTAAAAAGAGAAAAAGCACTTTTATTCAATTCCGGTTATCATGCTAATTTAGGAGTGATAACCGCTCTGGTGAATCGAAATCAACGGGTTTTTGTAGATCGCTTAGCTCATGCCTCTATCATTGATGCAATTATTTTATCCCGTGCTAAATATCAACGTTATGCACATTTGAATACGGGAGACCTTAATCAAAAATTAAGCCGTGAGAATTCTCAACGCGCCATGATTATCTCTGAAAGTATGTTTAGTATGGACGGAGATATAGCGCCGGTAAAACAACTGGCTGAAATTGCCAAAAATTTTAATAGTTTACTCATGATAGATGATGCCCATGGAATTGGCGTCCTTGGAAAAAACGGTGGTGGGATATGTGAACAACAAGGTTTATCGCAAGATCAAGTCCCGCTATTAGTAGCACCTTTGGGAAAAGCTTTTGGCAGTTTTGGCGCTATAGTTGCCGGAAATAAAGATCTTATCGACACTTTTTTACAATTTTCTCGCAGCTATTGTTATACCACAGCACTGCCTCCGGCCGTGGCTTTTGCTACCTTGCAATCGTTAAAAATAGTGCGTGATGAAACTTGGCGCCGGGAACGTTTGCAAGAATTAGGCCATTTTTTTATTCGCGAAGCTTTGCGAAGGGATTTAATTTCAACTGCACGAGAGTCCACTCCGATCCAACCGATACTCATTAAGAATCAGTCGGTGGTCAAGTTGAAAAAAGAACTTGAAAACCGCGGTTTTTTGGTGGCGGCGATAAGGCCCCCCACTGTGCCACTAGGAATGGAGCGTTTGCGAATTTCATTAAATTGTCATCATAACGAAAATCAAGTGATTCAATTGCTCGATTTAATTGTGGAGAAAAACCATGAGTTTCAGCAAAATTAAAGTGCGGCAGTGTTTTAATCGCGCCAAAGAAACATACGATGATTTTAATCATTTACAACTCAGTATCGGTAAACATTTAATATCGTTGATGAACGATTTCAATATGGATGCTAATTTTGTTTTAGACGTGGGCTGTGGTACGGGAGTTGTTACCCAAAATTTAGCGGAAAATCATTCGCCGTGCTCGTTAACGGGAATTGATATCAGTGATAAATTATTATCTTTAGCGCAGCATCGCTTAAATTCAGCAGCGTGTTTATTATGTGCTGATTTTGACAAAATTCCGTTGCAAAACAATCAATTTGATTTGGTTTTTTCCAATATGGTTTTGCAATGGAGTCCGAATTTGGCTAATACATTTACCGAAATCACGCGGGTATCCAGGCCGGAAGCTTATTTGGCTTTAACTATGCCGGTTGCAGGGACTTTTGAGCCACTCAAGCACCAATTATTTAAACTTACGGGTCAGCAATATTTAAATACCTTTGCAGAGTCACAACAAATTATCCATTGTTTGCAAAGTAATGGCTATGAAATTATTCATCATCAATTACAAGAATATAATCTCTATTTTCCTAATTTATTAGCCGCGTTCCAATCCTTTAAAAGGCTTGGCGCGGATTGCCGTTCCAACTCAGTGACTTTACCTCAATCGCTATTTCGCAAAACCGGCACTCAAAACATATCTTTGGATTATCGAATTTCTTTTATTATTGCGAGAATAAACCATGTCGTATAAAATTTTTGTTGCTGGAACTGATACGGGTGTGGGAAAAACATACGTTAGCACCATAATACTTTCAGGGTTACAACAAGGCGGTTATTCTACTTTAGGTATTAAACCTTTGGCCACCGGAGGAGTGAGTTACCAAAATCGTCTATACAATGAAGATGCCTTATATCTGCAACAAAATTCTTCAGTCCAATTGAACTACACCGATATTAATCCGTTGATTTTTGAACCACCTATTGCACCACATATCGCCGCACAACAAATCCAGGTTGCATTATCGGTAGAATTATTAACAAAAGCGTGCGGCAAAGCACTGAATACTCCGGTAGATATTTGCCTGGTGGAAGGTGTTGGCGGTTGGTTCACGCCATTGAACGATAGAGAAACCATGGCGGATTTTGTCAAGAGGATTGACTGTAAGGTTTTACTAGTGGTAGGAATTCGATTAGGCTGCCTCAATCATGCTTTACTGACTCAATCTGCCTTACAACAGAGTGGGATCGAAAGTTTAGGATGGATAGCAAACTGCATTGACCCCAACATGTTATTTTGGGAAGAAAATATCAAAACGTTACAGGGGTATTTAAAAATGCCTTTTTTAGGATTTCTACCTTGGCAGAATAGGGTCTGTTGACATTTCACCCACAAGGGTAGAGGTGAAAAAGAGAAAAACTTGCTTTTTCATCCAGTTCAAACCATAGTCTAAGTTGCCGGACTGCCTGAGCTTTATAGAAACTATCCCCTTGCAAACAAATCCAACCTGATACCCGGGCAGCAGCAAGAAACGCGGTTTCTAAAGGTTTAAGGACAATGTCCATTGCTATTTTGGAGTTAGAGGGGGGAAATTGCCAACCCCCGCATTGCTGGATATAAGCAGAACCGGGTAAAGTGTTAATCACAATAGAATACGGCAAAACTGTCGCAGAATGCAGTTGGCTAAAATCAAGGGCTGTGCCACCAAATTGCTGAGTGAATTCCTGAGCTCGAGAAAGGGTTCGATTACACAAAGTGATCTTAGCGCCAGCATGGCGTAGGGCATAAGCAATGGCTTTCGCAGCCCCTCCGGCCCCTAGAATTAAAACTGCTTTGTTTATCAGTGAAGTTTGTTTTTCTAACACATCGATTGTGGCGAGTGCATCGGTATTGAAGCCATCATATTTTTGTTGTTCGCGTTTAACCGTATTAACAATATTGATTTTAGACGCAATCCCAAAGAGTTCATCTAAAAAAATCGCCAAAGTTTCTTTATGGGGAATAGTGACGCTCATTCCATAGAACGGTAATTTTTTTATTAAAATAAAGCATTCTTCTAATTCTAAAGCCGGAATGCGGCATTTTACGTATACCGCATTTTTTTTCAAAAGATGGAATGCGCGATTATGAAATTTATGCCCGGGACTTTGTTCAATCGGATCTCCCAGCAATGCATAGATCCGGCTGTGACGGTTAAGGTGGTGCACTCGGTAAATGTGAGTGAGATCTTGCAGTGATATTTGTCCTGGAGCAGGATTTGATCCTTCATAGATTGTTCCATAGGTCATGACACTTCCAATAATCGGAGCAACAATTCGACTTATTTGACCGGCTTCACCCATGGCGATTCCAATTACCGCACGCTGTAAGCTGAAGTGATGGATAAAAATTAACAAACGTAAGGCATCACGGACATGATGCGCCATATAGGCTAGTTTGATAATATCAAATTCGGGTTTTAATAAAGGTTTAACGCTTTCCATAAAATCCTCAGGAGTGCCGTTAAAATCGTGGTAAGAACCAATCAGTGTAATTTGAGGGAATTGGCGTCGAAAATTTTGCAACCAAAGTGTAGGAATATCGTATTCGAAATCAATATATTCCGGCTTGAGCTGGGCCAGTTTTTCTATAAAATTTAAACGTTCTGCTTCCGGCCAATGACAATGGCCGCCTTGAGAAAATTTGCGCAAAGTAAAAATGACCGGTAGGGTCAATTGACTTCGGAGGCGAGCAATTTCATCGATAAAATATTCTGACCAATAATCTAAACGTAATTCAATAATGTCTGCTATCTCTGACAAAAGCGGCAATTGTTTTTCAGCATCAAATCTGTTTTTGGCGACGAGGACTGCGACTCTGGCGCAAGCTGATTGGTGATGCGGGGACATTTTTGGTAATTTCCTTGTATGTTAAATAAATAAATTATAGCGTTTCCCGTTTTTATTGAAACGGGTCCTTACGCGATCGAGTATTCTTAAGTGCGAGCATCGGCTTTGCCGGGCGCAGCATCGAGATTTTGGGCTTTTTGCCGTAAATAATGGTCCATAATAACCAAGGCGGACATGGCGTCGACAATGGGAACCGCTCGGGGTAGCACGCAGGGATCGTGTCGGCCAGCCGCAGCCAGATTTTGAGGACGGCCTTGTAAGTCAACGGTTTGTTGCCATACACCAATAGTGGAAACCGGTTTAAATGCGACGCGAAAATAAATGTCTTCTCCGTTTGAAATTCCTCCCAGGACTCCACCGGCATAATTGGTTTTGGGCTTAATTTTGTTACTCTCTGAGGTAAAAGGATCATTATGTTCACTGCCGCGCAACTTAACTCCTTCGAAACCGGAGCCTATTTCAAAACCTTTGACGGCATTAATACTTAACATGGCTTTACCCAAATCGGCGGACAATTTATCAAAGACTGGCTCGCCTAATCCGGTGGGGGGGCGGCGGATAATGCCTCTAATGACGCCACCAATAGAATCTTTTTCACTTTGAACCTGTTCAATCAGTTTGATCATATCCTCAGCTATTTTAGTATCGGGACATCGGACTGTATTTTTTTCGATATCTGCGAATTTTACCGAATGATAATCCATATCGGTTTTAATCTCCCCCACTTGTTCCACATAGCTTAAAATTTCCACGTTTAAAAAATCGTGTAAAAATTTTTTGGCAATGGCCCCCGCCGCCACTCGTGCTAATGTTTCACGGGCGCTGGCTCGACCGCTGCCACGATAGTCGCGGACGCCATATTTTTGAAAATAGGTAAAGTCTGCATGTGATGGCCTAAAGACGTTTTTTAATTCGGCATAATCTTCAGGGCGCATGTCTGTATTGTAAGCTAATAATAAAATGGGTGTGCCGGTTGTTTTGCCTTCAAAAATACCGGAAAGGATATGGACGCGGTCTTGTTCTTGACGAGGTGTGGTGATGCTGCTTTGGCCTGGTTTTCGCCGATCTAGCTCCTGTTGTATTTCTGCTTCAGAAATGGCGAAGTTGGGTGGGCAGCCGTCAATGATCACCCCGACTGCACCGCCATGAGATTCACCACAAGTGGTAATTCGGAAAATTTGACCAAAACTATTACCAGGCATATAAAACTCTCTCGCAAGATCTCAATAAGATATATTATGTCATCCCACAGTTCGGTGAGAAAGAAATCGTCAAATTGGCTCAGTTAAGGCTGACCAGGCTGCGACAATCAGTTTATCTTCTATCGCGTGAGTGAATTGATTAGGATGAATATAAACGTCACCAATGGATTTTAATAAAACGTAGTGAATCTCTCCGGCGCGATTTTTTTTATCAAGGTAAGTCGTGCTGATAATATCTTGGGGAGAGAAAACGCCTAAGTCATGGGCATGTATGCCTAAACGCGCTAATAAGGTGGCAATGATATTAAATTCCGGTAAAGACAGAATTCCCGTTAATTCGGCTATTTTGGCTTCCATTAAAATACCATAAGCGACTGCAAAGCCGTGCCTCATTTTGTAGGCGCTTAATTGTTCCAGCGCGTGACCGATAGTATGGCCAAAATTAAGCAAAGCGCGTGCTCCGCTGTGTTCGCGTTCATCTTCTGCCACGACGGCGGCTTTGATTTTGACAGCGCGCTCTATCAGCGATTGTAGGATTTCTAAATCAGTAGCTAAACAGGATGCTAAATGGTCTTGAATAAAGTAAAACAATTGCTGATCATGCGTTAATGCCATTTTTATCACTTCAAATAAACCATTTTTGACGTGTTGCAAAGATAAGGTTTTTAAACAATTGATATCAATTATCACGGCAGAGGGTTGCCAAAATGCGCCGATGAGATTTTTTCCGTAAGGAGTGTCGATAGACGTTTTGCCGCCGATACTGCTATCCACCATGGCTAATAAAGTAGTAGGTATTTGGAGCAAAGGGATGCCCCGCATATAGGTGGCGGAGATAAAACCGGCGAGATCCCCGGTGACGCCTCCCCCTAAAGCGAAACATCCCGTCGTTCGCGGACAGGCTTGAGCTAGCATTTGTTCTTCTAAGAATTGTTTAGTTTGGTTATTTTTAGAATGCTCACCAGGTGGAAAGGACAGGAGTAACACATCCTGCCCCAGATGTTTTAAGCGACTCAGCAGTGTTTCCCCATAAAGTTGGCGGACGATATCATCGGTTATGATCACGGCTTTTTCCCATTTTCGCGGCAACCAAGTCTGAGGCTGAGACAATAATCCTGCTTCGATTAAAATAGGGTATTCACGAGGGGGAGGAGCTGGAATTTGGACTAGGATATTAGTCATGTTTTTGTAAGGTTTCCGCTAAATTTAATAACAATGCCTCGGTTTTCTCCCAGCCTAAACAGGCGTCAGTAATAGATAACCCATCTAGATCGGTTTTTTCAGGCTGAAGAGGATCAATTTTTTGACAACCTTCTTTTAAAAAACTTTCTATCATAAACCCTTTGAGCAATTTTTTAATCTCGGAGTACCGTTCTCGCTGCTGCATCACTGTTTCAACCACTTGAGTTTGTAAGAGATAATTTTTTTTCCCTTCAGTCATACAATTATCATGACTGGCATCAACAATCACAGAAGGGTTATGGATATGATGGGCGTCCACTAATTTTTGTACTTGGCGAAAATGCTCAATAGAATAATTCGGCCCAGAATGACTGCCGCGTAGCACCAGATGAGCGTAAGGATTACCATGAGTTTGAACTTCGTAACCGTCTAATGCGACGATATGAGGTGATTGAGCGGCAAGGAGACTGTTTACGGCTATTGTTAATGAGCCATGAGTGGGGTTTTTCATTCCCACGGAACAATCAATTGCCGAAGCAAAAATGCGGTGTTCCTGATTTTCTGTGCTTCGCGCTCCTATGGCCACCCAAGCCAGTAATTCTAAAAATCCTTTCGCATTATGAGTAAAGAGAGCTTCATCTGCGATAGGTAAGCCTTTCTTGATAACGTCTATCATCATTTTACGAGCATAATAAACACCAGTCTCGATATCGGGACGAGAGAGCGGATCAGGTTGGTTGACAGGACCCGTCCATCCTTTGGTGGTGCGTGGTTTTTGTATGTAAACTCGCATCACTAATAATAAATTTTTTTTAACTCGTTCATTCAACTGAGCCAATTTATCCGCGTATTTTAATACGGCTGAATTTGGCCAAGCTGAACAAGGACCGACTACAATTAACAAACGAGAGTCTTTGCCTTCGAAAATGTTTTTAACTTCTTGTCGCTGCGCTGCAATTTGCCGTTCTTCAGTCGCAGTAAGCGGCGCTGAAGCGATGATTTCATCCGCAGTGGGCAATTTCTTAATGGCTGTGTATTTCATTTGCTTTTTCCCATTTTTTTAAAATAGCACTGACCACTTGCTCAATCGAGCCAGTGTTGTCTAACTTGAATGAAGTTAAACGAGTATATATTTTTTGATGTTTTTCCCATAACTCCTTGAAAAAAAACCAAGGGTCTTGATCGTTTGGAAAATAAGCCGGTCTACCCTGGCGCATGATCCGTTCGAAAACAACCTCCGGCTTCGCAGTGATGTGCACCAACCAGTGACATCCTATCATGTTTTGATTTTCTATTTTTAATGGGGCTCCCCCTCCTAAGGCGATTATCGCCGGGTGATAGGATAATACTTCTTTTAAAACTTGAGTTTCGCAATTTCGAAAAAAGCTTTCACCGTGGTGGGTAAAAATATTTCGACAACTTAATTTAATTCCGTATTGGGTAAAAAATCGGGTTTCAATTTTTTTATCTAGGTCATAAAAACGTTTGTGTAAATGTGTCGCCAATATTTTGGCGACAGTGGATTTGCCGGTACTTTTAAATCCTAATAAAATAATGTGCTTGGATAACGGATTATTTAAAATCATCGCTAATATCCAGGTCAGCGCCTAGGCTTTGCATGAGGGAGAAAAATTGAGGAAAAGTTTTAGCAACTGCATGGGCGCCGGTAATATGAGTTTGGCCCTCGGCAAGGAGTCCGGCTAAGGTTAAAGCCATAACCGTTCGATGATCATGGAACCCTTCTACTAAATTTCCTTTTAAGGGACTCTGGTAAACACGTATACCATCCGTATATTCTTCCACTATTGCGCCAAGTCGTGATAAACCTTGAGCCATAGAATGGATGCGATCGGTTTCTTTAATGCGTGCTTGCGTCACATTGCGAATGGTGGTCTTGTCCGAGGCGGCGGCGCCAATCACGGCTAAAGTAGGTAAGAGATCGGGAATGTCATTCCCGTCAATGTCAATTCCTTGTAAACGTGTTCCGCCTTTGATTATCAAAGAGTGAGGATTAACTGTAATTTCTGCCCCCATGCTTTGTAAAATTTCGACTAATCGTTTATCGCCTTGTGGATCTTGCATATCTAAGCCTTGTATTTCGATGGTTTTGTTAAACAATACGCCCGCGGCAATGAAATAAGACGCAGAAGAAAAGTCACCGGTGAGCTTTTTATGGAAAGGCTGATAGCGTTGATTGGCGGTAATTTTAAATATATCTTCATTTTCATTTTGGCTAATTTGGTGCTCAAATTGAATACCTTGAGACTGTAGCCATTGTAAGGTCATTTCCACATAAGGTCTTTCATGCAAGTGACTGACTCTGATTTCGCTCGCTTGTGTGGCGCAAGGCAATGCCATTAACAAAGCCGATAAGTATTGTGAACTTAATCCGTTGACTTCGGTTTTACCGCCTAGCAAACGGCCATGGACCTGTAGTGGACATGAGCCATTCTTTTCTAAATAATCTATTTGCATTCCTAAGCAGCGTAGCGCGTCAACTAAAGTTTGGATGGGCCGTTCTCGCATTTGTGGCCCACAATCGAAAATTACGGGTTGTTCATAATTTTGGCGGTAGCCTAACAAAGGTAAGGTAAAGCGGGTAGTAATGCCGGAATTGCCAGTATGGACAGATGTCACATTTGTCCGTAAAGGCGCCCCTTCACTATCCACAATAATTTGAGACTCAATTCGCTCATGTGGCTCATATTGCACAAAATTAGCCCCCAACATTTGGCAAACGCGAATTGCGTCGCGAGTGTCTTCTGACTCTAAAACATTGTCCAGTGTGGTTCGGCCTTTGGCTAACAAACCAAAAAATAATGCACGAATATTTTGGGATTTGGAACTCGGAATAGTAATTGTTCCCGACAATGACAAAGTGTTTTTAACAATGACCTGCCATTCCCGGTATTTTTGTTTCGCTGGAAATCCGTTCATTGCATTCTACCTTCTCCGTTCGGAGCATCTTGGACTTTAATATTCATATTTTATATATTTTAAATTTTAAGATTTTGTCATTATAATATTATTATGTCTACTCAAACTTTGAATTTGACCGAGTCGGTTTATCGCTATTACCAGGCTCATGCATATAGAGAAGCCGCTATTTTGGCGCATTTGCGAGAGGAAACTCAACGTCGATTTCCGCAGTCAGCACAAATGGAAGTTTCTCCAGAGCAAGGTCAGTTTATGCATTGGTTAATTAAATTGACTCAAACGAAAAATGTTTTGGAAATTGGAACTTTCACTGGATATAGTGGTTTGTGGATCGCTTTGGCTTTACCACAAGAGGGTAAGCTGGTGACCTGTGATATTAGTGTAGAGTTTACCGCAACAGCGCGGGAATTTTGGTCTCAAGCGCAAATGCAGCATAAAATCGATTTGCGTATTGGCCCTGCTGTCGAAACTTTAAAGCAAATGAATCAAGCGGGCAATCTTGTTTTTGATTTTATTTTTATCGATGCAGACAAAACTGAATATGACTTGTATTATGAAAATTCTTTAACTTTGTTAAAGCCGGGCGGAATTATTGCGATTGATAATACGCTACAGCGTGGACGTGTGGCGGACCTTTCCAACCATAGTCCTAATACGCTGGCCCTTAGAGCGCTTAATGATAAGCTTCTGCACGATTCACGTGTATTGTTGAGCATGTTGCCGATCAGCGACGGCTTGACTCTGTTGTATAAGCTTTAAGATTCCGTTTCTGGGGATATACCTATCTTTTCCAGCAGCCCTTCGAGTGTATCGTTATTATGGAATTGTATCCGCAGCCAGCCGCTGCGAGCTTCTAAATCGGTTTCTATTTTTACTTTGGCTCCTAATTGATCGCTGAGAAGCCGTTCCAGGCGGACAATGTCGGCACGAACCGGGGTTGCAGTGGATTGCGTTTGGATTTTTTTAATTTTTTGTTCCAATTGCCGCACAGACCAGGCATGAGTGATACATTGTTCGGCGATTGAATATTGTTCGTTTTCGTGGAGCCCTGCTAAAATTTTTCCGTGGCCTTCGCTCAATTCGCCTAATATCAAACATTGCTGCACACGTGTGTCCAATCGCAATAATCGTAAAACATTGGTGACCTGACTGCGTGATTTCCCAATTATCGCCGCGATTTCTTCGTGGTGATATTTAAACTCATCAGCCAAGCGTTGTAAGGAACGCGCTTCTTCGATGGGATTTAAATTTTTGCGTTGAATATTTTCTATGGCAGTGACGGCGGCAGCTTGGGCATCACTATAATCATTGACCAGACAGTTGACTTCGCTCAGGCCTGCCATTTGTGCGGCGCGCCAACGTCTTTCTCCGGCAATGATTTCATAGGTTTTATCAGCGCAGCGGCGCACGACAATAGGCTGAATCATGCCGCTGGAACGGATGGAATCCGCAAGCTCTCTTAAAGCATTTTCATCAAAGTGACGGCGCGGCTGATATTGCCCCCGCTTTAATGATTCAATGGCTAGTTGGCACAATTGCGGTTTTTTATTTATGACATCAACCATTCTATCACTGCCATGCGCATGGCAACGCCGTTGCGGATTTGTTTAAAGATCACGGATTGATCTCCGTCCGCTACCGCAGAGGTGATTTCGGTTTCACGATTCATGGGTGCAGGATGCATCACAATAGCGTCGGGCTTAGCCAGCATTAAGTTTTTGTTGTCTAAACGATATTTTTCAAAAAAATGAGCTGGATCAGGTGCGGATGGAGGTAAGGTGATTCTTTCTAACTGGATACGCAAAGCCACCACGACATCGGCATTTTGAATTCCTTCCGCGATACTGGAAAAATGCTGTACTGGCCAGGAGTCAATGTCTTGGGGTAAAAATTCCGGCGGAGCGATAACAGTAATATTCGAACATCCCATTATGGTCAACGCTTGAGTCAATGAACGCGCGACTCGGGAATGAGCGATATCACCAATAATAGCGACTTTTAAATGGTTAAACTCATGTTTATATTGACGTATGGTCATTAAATCTAATAAAGCTTGGGTGGGATGTTGGTTCGCGCCATCGCCGCCATTAATGATACAGGCTTCCTCTTTTATTTCATTGGCCAGCCATTCTGGCAGATGTTCTTCAGAATGACGGATGACCACCAGTCGTGCTCCCATACAGATAAAAGTTCGCACCGTGTCCAGTATGGTTTCGCCTTTAACAGCCGAGCTGCGATTCATTTGAGGGTTGAGCACGTAAGCACCTAAGCGATGTGCGGCAATAGAAAATGAATATTGAGTGCGGGTGCTGGGTTCATAAAACAAATTTGCAGAAATTTTGCCGGCTAAAAGTGAAGTGGTAGTTTGATTTAAAACCGTGCCGGTTAACCAATACTGAGCGCGGTCCAGCAAATGTTCAATTGTTTCTTTATTTAAATCTTTTATATTGAGTAAGTGAGGCATAATGACCATGAGAATAACGTATTTTCTTAATTAATCAAAGTGCTTTATTTTGCATCCAGGATTCTAAGATTAATTTGGCAGCGAAACTGTGAATAGAAATAGAGTCATTTTTTTTGACATTCATTTCTTTCAATCGCCGTTGGGCTTCTTTGGTTGTGAAACGTTCATCCATCATATACACAGGTAAATTGAACCGGTGTTCGAGTTCTTTGGCGAATTGTCTTGCGCCAAAACTAATGGCTTGCTCACCTCCTTCCATTAAAAAGGGAAGTCCGACTAGTAAGGCTTGAGGATTCCAATTTGATAATAATGATTCAATCACTTGCCAATTGGGCTGGCCCCTTTCTGCGGAGATGGAAGCTAATGGGGTGGCGGACAAAGTGATGGACTGCCCCACAGCAACGCCGATATGGCGCAAACCAAAGTCGAAAGCTAAAATAACTTGAAAGTTAGGCATGTCCTACTTGATCAGACATTTTTAAAATGTCTACTCCAATCAATGCTGCGGTAGCCTGCCAGCGTTCTTCAATTGAGGTATTAAATAATATGTGAGATTCACGCGGCAAGATTAACCAATCATTTCGTTGCAATTCCAATTCCAGTTGACCTGCTTGCCAGCCAGAATAGCCCAAAGTCACTAAATAATTTTGCGGGCCTTCGTCGTGGGCAATTGAAATTAGAGTTTCTTTGGAAGAAGATAAGTAAATTTCATCTTCTTCCTGATACAAAACAAAACCATGTTCTTGCCCAATAGGGCCTCCCATCATCACGAGTTGAGAGCCGACTTTTTCCAAATCAGTGCTAATATTCAGATGTTCTAATACGTCTTTAAGTTGCATGACCAGCGGTTTGTTAATAATCAAACCCATAGCTCCCTCTTCGTTGTGTTCATAAATATACACAACGGATTTGGAGAAGTTAGCATCATCCATGCTGGGTAATGCTACTAAGAAGTGGTCAGCGAGGGAATTATTTTTCATCGCTTATAAAATTATTTAATATTTTTTCTTTGATCCAATCTTCTAAACTTTTTTTATTTTTGATTAAGACTTTATTTACGGAAGGAGCCTCTTCTAGATCCTCTTCGTAGTAATCATCTTCGTATTCAATTCTAAAGTTCATGATTCATCATCCGAGTGGATTTCATTAAAAAGCGGTCCGGAGATAAACTTTCGTTTACCCCCAGAACTCAAAAAGCTTATTTGCCTTTGCCTTTGCCGCCCTTGCCGCCTTTATCTTTAGATTTGCTCATTGTCGTTTCCTCATAGTGAGAGTTTACTATTTGTTGACATTGATTAACATGTCAACACCCTATAAAGACAGGCCAAAAAGCGCTGTCTCTATTCAATAAAGCACTTGACTGCTTGTTAATTTTCTTCTCCTTCATCACCAGGATGAGGAGTTGGATTCGTAGGAGTAGAAGGTGTTTGCTGCGGCGCCGTAGTGGAAGGAGGAATCGCTTGCACCGGAGCAGTTTCTTGATGAGGATTCAAAGAAAGATCTTGTTCTTCATCTTGATTTTGACCGTAATCTTCAACGTTATCGTAGTCATCGTTATCATCTTGATCGGATGAATTGGTGTTTTGATTTATTATAGGTGATGATTGCGCTGGAGCAGGTTCTGCGAAAGTAATTTGCAGTGCCCCTATCCCGAATAAGACGATGGCTGGGTAAACAACAAGCCATCCTTTTTTTACCATATTTCAACTCCAGAAAAACGAAAAAACTTAATCGAAGATTACTCCCAAAAAAAAAATATTACAAGACTATTATACTATATATTCAGAGTTTAGTGATTTTCAAACGCGATAGAGTGATGCCGGAGCAGAGAGTCAATTTTATCCCTCCTTGCGGACATTGTTTTTTCCCAAAACCGGGGTGGATTTTGCAAATAAAAATTCTGGCATTGCTAAAAATTTTCCAGTAATTAATGTTATACTTCAATTCCGAGTAATTGGTATTGCCAATGCGTAGGGTATAAACAAAACAAGCTATGACAATTTATTTTCAAAAAGTATGGAATAAGCTCCGTCAAGCGGAATTGCAATTCCAACGTCCACCCGGCGCGGTCCATTTATTGGCAGTAACTAAGGGCCGTGATGTGGCTCTCATACAGCAATTAATTGCAGCCGGTCAAAAAGCATTTGGAGAAAATTACCTTTCCGAAGCCTTAGCTAAAATTCAGGCATTAAAAGATAAGTCTTTAGAATGGCATTTTATTGGGAATTTGCAAGCTAATAAAACGCGCGCTATTGCTGAAAACTTTGCTTGGGTTCACAGTGTCAACCGATTCAAAATTGCTAAACGTTTAAATGAACAAAGACCAAAAGATTTACCGCCTTTGAATATTTGCATTGAGGTCAATATAAGTGAAGAGTCAACCAAATCAGGCGCCGCCATCAGCGAAGTGTTGGATCTTGCTTATCAGATTCGACCACTAACCAACTTGCGTTTACGCGGACTCATGGCAATTCCTAAAAAACAGCATCAATTTGAAGCACAGTGCGCCATCTATAAACAAATTTTTAACTTACAACAGCAATTGATTGAGCAAGGTTTGGAATTAGATACTTTATCAATGGGAATGTCGCAAGATTTCGAAGCAGCGATAGCCGCGGGTAGTACTATAGTTAGAATAGGCACGGCGTTATTTCAGGAGGTATTATGAAAAATCCAACGATTGCTTTTATAGGTGCAGGGAATCTCGCTCAGGCATTAATTGGGGGGTTGTTATCGACCAATTACGATCCCAAGAAAATATGGGCGGCAGACCCGAGTGAAGAAAAATTAACTGCTTTGCACCAACGTTTGGGTGTGCAGGTGACTGAAAATAATGTTCAAGCGGTTAATGAAGCTGAAGTGATAGTCCTCGCGGTAAAACCCAATCATGTTAAGGAAGTGTGTATAAAAATACGTGAACAAGTTTTATCCCGTCAGGTTTTAGTGGTCTCAGTTGCAGCGGGGGTGACGCTTTCTTTATTGAATAAATGGTTATCATCTAAAGCGGCAATGGTAAGAGCAATGCCAAATACGCCAGTCATGGTAGGCGCTGGAGCCACCGGTCTGCTGGCTAACGGCGCAGTCAGTTCTACTCAAAAAGACTTAGCCGAAATCTTATTTCGTGCAGTGGGCATTATAATATGGCTGGAAGAAGAAAAGCAGATGGATTTGATATGCGCTATTTCGGGCTGTGGTCCGGGTTATTTATTTTTAATAATGGAAACGATAGCGGATATCGCTAGAAAACAAGGTCTTGGTGACTCGCTGTCGCGTTTATTGATTGCCCAAACTTTTTTAGGGTCAGCGCGATTGGCATTGGAGTCACAGAATCCACTGACCGAATTACGCAGGCAAGTCACATCTCCAGGGGGAGTTACGGAAAAACTCATTGCGGTTTTGGAAAATCAGGGCATTCGTCGTTTACTGGAAAGTGCTATTGAAGCAGCGATTAAAAAATCCCAAGCGATCTCACATGAACTAGAGAGTGAGTGATATGAAAATAAATGCGCAGAATATAAACAAAATACCATAACCTGAATTGCGGTGTTGATGAATTTAAGATAATATAATTAGGAAACAATAGGGGAGTTTTATGAGCGATTTGATCAAAGAAATTAACGATGCGGATTTTAATGCCGAGGTCATTCAATCGACTACGCCGGTGCTAGTAGACTTTTGGGCAGAATGGTGCGGTCCTTGTAAAAGATTGGCTCCCATACTCGAGCAAGTGGCATCTCAAATGGGCTCAAAAGTTAAAATAGTGAAAGTCAATGTCGACCACAGTCCCCAAACGGCTTCCCAATTTGGGATAAGAAGCATTCCGACTCTTATCCTGTTCAAAAACGGCGTCGAAGTCGAAAAATTGATTGGCACGCAAGATATGTCTCAATTGACAACTTTTTTAAATGCACATACCTAAATCTGACTTGACAAACGATAATATCCCGTTAAACTAATGAGCCAAGGATGATGATCCTTGGGCTCTGATTTTCATCGGGGTCTTGAAATCCAATCGAAATCACCATTCCATTACGCTCAAGTTGATCTTTTAATGCAGCTCTGCGTGTTTAGTTTGGGCGAGTTTAAACAATAACTGTGAGGTAACATGAATCTTACTGAATTAAATCGGAAAATCCCAGCAGAATTAATGAGTATGGCCCAACAATTGGGTATAGAGCGCGTCAGCAATATGAGAAAGCAGGATTTAACTTTCACAATACTTAAAGCATACGCGCATAAAGGCGAAGACATTTATGGGGATGGGGTTTTGGAAATTCTCCAAGACGGATTTGGTTTTTTGCGCTCCCCCCCTTATTTAGCCGGTCTGGATGACATCTATGTTTCACCCAGCCAGGTCCGCCGATTTGGCTTAAGAACCGGCGATTCCGTGGCCGGAAAAATCCGCCCTCCTAAAGAAGGCGAGCGTTATTTTGCTTTATTGCAAGTGGAAACAATTAATTTAGATCCCCCGGAAGAGCTCAAGAACAAAATTGTTTTTGAAAGCCTCACTCCCTTATTCCCGAATGAACGTTTAACCATGCAATTGGGCAATGGCAGCACCGAAGACATCACGGCGCGGATGATCGATTTAGTTGCTCCGATAGGTAAAGGTCAACGCGGACTAATTGTCTCACCCCCTAAAGCGGGTAAGACTATGATGATGCAAAATATTGCTCATTCTATTGCAGAAAATTACCCTGAATGTATTTTGATGGTGTTGTTAATTGATGAGCGGCCAGAGGAAGTGACGGAAATGGAGCGTTCTGTCAAAGGAGAAGTGGTGGCTTCTACATTTGATGAACCGGCAACTCGACACGTGCAAGTAGCCGAAATGGTGATTGAGAAAGCGAAGCGTTTAGTGGAGCATGGCCGGGATGTGGTAATCTTGCTGGATTCCATTACTCGCTTAGCCCGCGCTTATAATACCGTCGTCCCGGCTTCCGGTAAGGTTTTAACAGGCGGTGTGGATGCTAATGCCTTGCAGCGGCCTAAACGGTTTTTTGGCGCTGCCCGCAACATTGAAGAGGGGGGCAGTTTAACGATTATTGCTTCGGCCTTAATCGATACCGGCTCTAAAATGGATGATGTAATTTACGAAGAATTCAAGGGCACCGGCAACATGGAAATCCATTTGGACCGCCGAATTGCAGAAAAACGTTTGTTCCCTGCTATCAACATCAATCGCTCCGGGACTCGTCGTGAAGAATTAATTACCAAACCGGATGAATTGCAAAAGATGTGGATCTTGAGAAAAATTCTACATCCGATGGATGAATTGGCTGCCAATGAATTTTTGGTAGAAAGATTGAAATTAACCAAAACCAATGACGATTTTTTTGATTCCATGAAAGGATAATTGAAGATGAGCGGCCAGGTGAAAGCTTGGCCGCGCAGCAGCAGATCCAGTAAAGAGGTTGACGGGAAATTGCAGGAGATGGGTTGAACACGCGTGCTATTGCAGCAAAAATTCTGGCTGGTGTGATTCGCGACCGGAGATCCCTAACCGAATTATTGCAAAAATATATTCCATCTAAGTTGTCCAGCCGCGATCAGGCTCTGATTAAAGAATTCTGTTTTGGAGTATGCCGCTGGTACTATCGCTTAATTAAAATTGCCGATCAATTACTCTATAAACCCATTAAAAACAAAGAAGCAGAAATTTCCGCATTATTATGCATCGGTTTATATCAATTGATCTATCTATCTATCCCTACCCATGCCGCGGTAGCTGAAACTGTTGAGGCGGCGGCTGTTTTAAAAAAAAACTGGGCCAAAGCGCTCATTAATCAAGCCTTGCGCCGGTTCGCTGAAAATTCAGCGACCCTTTTGCCTAAGGCCGAAGAGAGTTTGTCAGGCAAGTTTGCCCACCCAAGCTGGATGATTGAGGAGTTGAAAAGCGCCTGGCCGAATGATTGGCAAGCGATTTTAACCGCCAATAATGAACATGCCCCTTTATTTTTAAGAGTGAATTTGCAAAAGTGCAGTCGTCAAGATTACATGACGTTGTTAAAAAAGGCTGGCATTGAGGCTGTGGTTGTGGACGGTCTCCCGCAGGCCATCCGCTTACTGCATCCTTTAAAAGTGCAAGAATTACCCGGTTTTGCTCAAGGTTATTTTTCGGTACAAGACATAGCGGGCCAACATGTCATTCCCATATTAGATCTACAACCAAAGCACCGGGTTTTGGATGCCTCCGCCGCGCCGGGAGGGAAAACAACTCATCTTTTAGAAACGGCTCATTTTATTTCGCAATTGATCGCGATTGATAATGACGCTGAACGCCTAAAAAAAATTGCAGAAAATTGCCAACGATTAGGTTTAAATCAGAAATTGTTGCAATGCATTGCCGCGGATGCGGCAGATACCGAATCCTGGTGGGACGGTAATTTATTCGATAGAATTTTGTTGGATGCACCCTGTTCCGCCACGGGAGTGATCCGCCGTCACCCCGACATTAAGATTTTGCGTCAAGCTGAAGACATTGAGCCGTGTGTGAAGCAGCAAGCTACTTTACTCAATGCCTTGTGGCCGCTATTAAAACCCGGTGGATATTTGCTTTATACCACTTGCTCTATTTTTCCTTTAGAAAATGACCTCAATATAGAAAATTTTTGTCTTAGCCATTCCGATGCCCGTATTGTACCAGTCCAGTTACAGGAGGGCAGTGCACAAAGATTTGGACGGCAATTATTGCCGAAGACCGATTCTCACGACGGTTTTTATTTTTCATTATTATTAAAAAACTGAGTAGTTTTATTCAAAACGCGATTGGCCGGATTCTTGATGCCTATTTTTAAGCTGAGCGTAGTATTGAGAAGAATAAAGAAGAAATTCTTGTTCTTTTTCATTAAGTGGACGAACGCGCCGAGCGGGTGACCCTAACCATAAATATCCGCTTTCTACAATTTTTCCAGGAGTGACCAAACTTCCGGCCCCGATAATGACATTTGATTCGACCACAACTCCGTCCATCAGACAAACTCCCATGCCAATCAGACAACGGTTTTGTATAGTGCAGCCATGCAAAATACAACGATGCCCAACCGTTACATCATCACCGACCAAAACGCCAAATCCGTCGGGATTGTATTTCCCCGCATGAGTCACATGGATCACCGTGGCGTCTTGAATATTGGAACGTTTGCCAATATGAATAGAATTAATATCCCCCCGAACTACGGTCATTGGCCAGACTGAACTGTCCTCTTCCAGATTAACCTGACCGATGACTAAGGCAGTTTCATCCACGTAAGCAGTGGGGTGAATTTTAGGGGTAAATTCAGCGAAACGACGAATACCCATTAAGTAGAACAAGCCATATCTTGACCACAACACGTAGGCGATTTGATCATCCCACATCCTTGTGGGCATTTTGCCACTTTGATCGATTTGCCATTACGGTTGATAGAATCTTCCATCAATTCGGCGTCACATTTGCCGCATTTAAATCCCTTAACACTCATGCCGCATTGTTTGCATTGACATTCCATAACAAACCTCCTTTATTGAAACGATTATAGCATTGCTTGATGTTGCGCCCGGCAAAGCCGATACTCGCACTTCAGGGGAGAATCCCCATCGCGTAAAGACCCGTTTCAATAAAAACGGGAAACGCTATAAATAAGAAATATATCTCACAAAACGCTAATTTGCTACAATACGGTATGGATAACTTACTTGAATTTTTAAATGCTGAACAACAGGTGGCAGTATCATCTACTGCAAAACATCTTTTGGTATTGGCTGGTGCGGGCAGCGGGAAGACCCGTGTTTTAGTACATCGAATTGCCTGGTTAATGGTTCATCAAGGTTTATCTCCTTATTCTATTTTATCCGTCACTTTCACTAATAAAGCCGCGGCTCAAATGCGAAATCGCATTGAAAATTTACTTGGTATTTCATTATCTGGCATGTGGGTGGGTACGTTTCACGGCTTGGCGCATCGTTTTTTACGCCTGCATTGGCAAGAAGCCGGTCTGCCGCAATCGTTTCAAATATTGGATGCCGATGATCAATACCGTTTAGTGCGGCGTGTCATGAAAAATTTAGGATTGGACGAAGCCCGCTGGCCGCCGAAACAAGCCGTTTGGTACATCAATCATCAAAAAGAAGAAGGTCTGCGCCCGCAAGCCCCGGCGCAGATGGATCAATTTTTTGATGAAATCATGCAAAAAATTTATGGCGCCTATGAAGAATTGTGTCAACGTAGTGGACTGGTTGATTTTTCTGAATTGCTATTACGGTCCTTAGAATTACTGCGAGACAATGCCGAAATACGCGTACATTATCAGCGCCGATTCAAACATATTTTGGTTGATGAATTTCAAGACACTAACACCATTCAGTACCAATGGCTCAAATTATTGAGCGGAGAAGAAAATTATCTCAGCGTGGTAGGGGATGATGATCAATCTATATATAGCTGGCGTGGCGCCAAAATCGAAAATATCCATCGTTTCAGTCAAGAGTTTGGCGATTGCGAAGTGGTGCGCTTAGAACAAAACTACCGTTCAACTTCCGTTATTTTGCAGGCGGCGAATGCCGTGATTAACCACAATCGCAATCGGCTGGGGAAAAACTTATGGACTAAAGGAGAACAGGGCGCATCGATTTCTTTATATGCAGCGTTTAACGAGCGGGATGAAGCCCATTACGTGACTTCCACCATACGGGATTTGAGGAAAAAAGGCTATGGCTACAAAGATATCGCTATTTTATATCGTTCCAATGCGCAATCTCGAGTTTTAGAAGAACAATTGCTGGCTGCTCAAATCAATTATCATATTTATGGCGGGTTGAAGTTTTTCGAGCGGGCTGAAATTAAAGACGCGCTGGCTTACTTACGTTTACTCGCGAATCGGCACGATGATAGCGCATTCGAGCGCATAGTGAATTTGCCCCCCCGAGGCATCGGCGAAGCTACCTTGAATCCTTTGCGAGAAAAAGCCAAACAAGATCAGATTTCTTTATGGCAAGCAGCGGAAATGATTCTTGCTCAATCTTTATTGCCTAGCCGAGCGTTACACGCTCTCCAGTTTTTTATTGAGTTGATTAATTCGCTCGAAAGCCAAGGTGAGTTGCAAACTTTAGAGCAGAAAACCACACAAGTGTTACACGTTTCTGGATTAATCGCCTATCATGCTAAAGATAGAACGGAAAAAGGTCTTTCCAGAGTCGAAAACCTGGAAGAGTTGATAACGGCCACTCGACAATTTCGTCCGTTGGAAGGCGCTGAAAATCTTACTTTATTGGATGCATTTTTAGCCCACGTGGCATTAGAGGCCGGGGAAGGTCAGGCTGATACCGAATCGGATGCGGTGCATCTGATGACTTTACATGCGGCTAAGGGCCTGGAATTTCCGGTTGTTTTTTTAGTTGGCATGGAAGAAGAGCTTTTTCCTCATAAGATGTCCATGGAAGAGGGGGGGCAGCTCGAAGAAGAAAGACGTTTATGTTACGTTGGATTAACACGCGCGCAAGAAAAGCTTTTTCTCACTTACGCTGAAACGCGTTATTTACATGGCATGGAAAAAATTAATTTGCCCTCGCGTTTTTTGCATGAAATTCCCGAACAATTAATTGAGCGCGTGCGGCTGAGTGTGAAAATTACTGCCGCACGTCCCTTGAAAGCTTTTGAAAGTGAATCACTCTTAGGTGGTTTGAAATTGGGGCAACGTGTTAAACATCCTCATTTTGGTCCAGGATTGATAATTGGCGCAGAAGGCAGTGGTGAACATACTCGCGTGCAAGTGAAGTTCGATCAAAACGGAGTTAAGTGGTTGATAGCCAGTTTTGCTAAACTCGAATCGGCGTGAATTTTCGCAATGAAATATTCCCCGTCACCACGCTATGCGCATCGACCTCTCCCACGAGGGACGAGGTTAAATAACGTAGAGAATAATAGAAATGATGGCCAGGCTCATGCCGATGAAATGATGCCAGGTGATGGTTTCACCTAAGCTGAGCCATGCGATAAATACAGTCGCGATCGGCATTACCGCGGTTGCCAAAGAAGCCATAATAGAATCAACTTGATTGGAACCTAAAAACCAGAATACGTAGAAAAACCCGGATGCTAAGCCGATGGTTAATAAAACAATTATATCAATGCTAGATAAATGTACTCCTCTCCAGTTCACAAAAAATAAAACTAAAGGGATTAAGATCAGCACGTTCACGGCATTGATCGTTCCGGACATTAAAAAAATCGGCAGATGATTTTTTTGAAGTTTGACTAAAATATAATAAGTCGCTTCAGGCATTAAAGCCAACAATACCAACACTTCCCCTAATAATGAGACAGGGCTGTGTGATAAATTGCCTGCTGAATGGAAACTGATGACGATTAAACCTAAAGTAGCACAACCCACACAAATGGTTTTTTTTAGCGTAAATTTTTCACCTAAAATTAGCCAAGAACCAACCGCAATTAAAGCGGGAAGGGTGCTTGTAATGATTCCAGCAGATTGTGCGTCGGTATACCGCAGCCCTAAAACCATGAGGACATTAAATAGAGCTCCAGCGCATAACGCTTGTGCGATTAACATAAGCCAGTCTTTTTTTTTAAAATTTCGATAATGTAACTTTATGGGGACCTGTCGGTGTTTAGTCAGCCAGTGCATAGGCAACAATAAAATAGCGGCAATAAAAAACCGAGCTGTAATCAAAAATAATACTGGAATAGTAGCGACAAGATATTTAGACCCCACGATATTCATGCCAACCATCACTTGGGCGAAAGCTAAGAAGCCAAAACCGGTAATGGAAGGATTTTTCCTAAATGGATTCATATTAGAAGGGATATTCAAGCTGACGGATGCACTTGTCTTTCATGGTTAAAAGATAGCAAAATCGAGTCTATAACTCAATCGCAAGCTTTAGTATAATCCTCGTTTGCAGTAGATGAATGGGCGATTAGCTCAGCGGTAGAGCACTGCCTTCACACGGCAGGGGCCAGTGGTTCGAGCCCACTATCGCCCAAATGTGAATTTATTTTAAGGTAAATAAATGGAAAAGAAGACTTGTGCATTAGTGATATTACACGGGTCCTGGCAATCGGGAGAAGCGTGGAAACCCGTCGCCTCTTTTTTAAAGAAAGAAGGCTATCCCGTTTTTTTATTGGATCTGCCCGGCCACGGGGCCAATATCGGCGCTCCATTCCCGGCCATAAATTTACAAACTTACGTCACTTACGTGTGCCAGCAAATTCAACATTTACATAAAGTCATCCCGGTGACGCTCATTGGCCATAGCATGTCAGGGATGGTGATCAGCCAAGTTGCGCAAAGTATTCCGGTAAAACAGCTTATTTACGTCAGTGGTTTCTTGCCTGTCGATGGGGAATGTCTTTTTGATATCGCTAAACAATCCCCCGTCATCGGATTGACTAAAAATATGAATATGGATCGTATTCGCAAAACCATTACCTTGGACCCCAACGGCCTAGATCGGATTTTTTATAATGGCTGTACGACCGAAACGATCAATTTCGCTACCTCGCGCTTGCAACCGGAGCCTTTATTGCCGTTTTATGGTAGGGTTCTTTTGACGGACGATAAATTTGGAAAAGTACCTAAATATTACGTCGAATGTCTGCAGGATTATTCGATTAGTTTAGAATTACAAAGATATATGCACAGCCGTTGGCCATGCCAAGTCCATTCCTTAGACACGGGTCACTTACCGCATTATGCCATGCCGGAGCAACTGGCGCACATTTTGCTCAATTGCATTGCTTAATCAAATCCTGAATTTGTTGTCTTGCCATAAGATAATGTCCTAAATCAGGTTCGACTAAAGTGACGTGACCGACTTTCCGCTGAGGCCGAGGGGACTTTACATAGGTGTGGTAGTGTGCCCCAGGTATGGCGAGGGTCGCTGACAAAGAAGGCATCTCTCCGATGCAATTCAGCATAAAAGCATGTCCCAAGGTTCTGGTAGAGCCTAAAGGTAGGTTAAAAATAGCTCTTAAATGATTTTCAAATTGACTCGTTTGCGCGCCTTCAATAGTCCAATGGCCGGAGTTATGGACTCGAGGCGCCATTTCGTTTGCTAATAATTGCACGCCATCATAGAAGAATTCGATGGTTAAGATTCCGACGTAATTCAGTTGCTCCAAGACGCGGGTGGCATAGTCTTGTGCTAACCGCTGTAATTCAGTTTGCTCATGAGAAACCTCGGACCATCTTAAAATACCCTCTTGGTGTTGATTGCGGACTAAGGGGTAAAATTGCATTTCTCCCGTGGCTTTGCGCACGGATATTTGGGAAACCTCATACTCAAAACGAATGTATTTTTCTAAAATAAGAGTTTGGTTGCCGAGAGTCTCCCATGCGCATGCTATATCTTCACCGTTTTTTAAAAAAGCCTGACCTTTGCCATCGTAACCCATGCGCCGAGTTTTTAAAATACAGGGAAACTTAAATTGTGTGCAAGCTTGAGTAAGTGATTCTTTGGTATCAACTGCTAGAAAATCAGCGGTAGGTATCGCTAAATTTCGAAAGAAATTTTTTTCAAATAAACGATCTTGAGCGATTTGTAATATTTCTGCGGAGGGAAATAGGGGATGAGTCTGGCTAATCAATTGGGCGCATCGCAGAGGAATGTTTTCTGTCTCATAAGTAACGGTATTGACCTGTGCCAAGAACTGAGACATGGCGAAAGCATCGTCGAAGTCCCCCTGGAGTACCTGGGTTACTTTTGCAGCGCAGGCGGCGGGGGTAGGGTCTAAACAAATGGTTTGAATACCCAAGGTGTGAGCGGCTAAACTCAACATACGGGCTAATTGCCCTGCGCCTAAAATACCTAGCTTCATGAGTTTCCTGGGAGAGGATTGTCTAAAACCCGTTGAGTTTGCGCTTGGCGGTATTTTTGTAAAGCAGATTGTATTTCTGGATATTTGTTGGAGAGAATGGCCGCGGCAAATAATGCGGCGTTAATGGCTCCCGGTTTTCCGATGGCTAAAGCGCCAACGGGTATTCCGGCAGGCATCTGTACGATGGAGAGTAAAGAATCCATTCCGCCCAAAGCGGGTGAATGGATAGGGACGCCTAACACGGGCAAACAGGTTTTGGAGGCAACCATTCCCGGTAAATGTGCGGCTCCGCCGGCGCCGGCGATGATAATTTCTAAGCCTTTGGATTGAGCGGATCCGGCATAATGGAAAAGCTTATCTGGGGTTCTATGGGCCGAAACAATTTCTGCTTCATAGCCAATCTCTAGTAAATCTAATGTTTCGGCGCTATGTGTGAGGGTTTGCCAATCGGATTGCGAGCCCATAATCACTCCTACCAGTATTTTTTTCATAAACTCTCCGCCCCATCATGGGGGTAGTGAAGCAAAATATGGGGGTTTTCCACCATAAATTCCTGTATTCCTTGATTCCGAAGTTGACACGAGGGACATTGTTGACAACCAGCAAGGGGAATTCCTTGGTAACAAGTAATCGTTTCTGTCAGAAGGTATTCTAATACCCCTAACTCATAAGCCAGTTTTAAAGTGTCTTTTTTGGACATATCGACCAAGGGGGTTCGAATCTCAAATTGAGGATTATTTAAATCTATCCTCAAAAGCTGTTGGACAATATCCATGTATTCGCGGCTACAGTCCCGGTAGCCCGAATTAGCCGATTCTATGCCAATGATTCCTAAGTAGAGGTAATTGGCTTCTAAGTGGCTGGCGAAAATTCCACCTATTTGTGCCATCAGCCCATTTCTGCCAGTCACTAAAGTATTGGGCGGCTCGTGCTCATTGTGTTTTATAGTTAATGTGGGGTCCATCAAGGCGTTGTCCGTTATTTCCCGCAAACAGTCTAAAGCGATTTGACGATAGCTCACTCCCCAATCTTTACAAATTCGTGCTGCTTGCGCTAACTCATTTGCATGACGCTGTCCATAATGAATGGAAAGGCTTGCCACATGGTCTTTACCAAATTCCTGTATAGCTAGCGCTAAGCAGATTGAAGAATCCATACCCCCGGAGTGTAAGATGACAGCTTTTTTACGAAATGTACGCATATTTAAGATTATGTTAATGGTCTCTTAAGATTTTTTTAATATCCCTGGGTTATCTTAACCATAAAGCATTATATGAAGGAGATTTAACAATGACAACTAGTACTCGCATGAACAATTTTAAACGAATGGCTGAGCGTTTTTCCCGAGAGGGGAAATTACTGACTGCTTTCGATAAAACTTTAAAGCCCCAAGTTCAATTAAATGAAGTGAGTTATCATGATTCGAACCTGCCTCGAATCGCGTCCCATTTGATACGTTTAGTACTTAAACCTTCTAAAAAGGCGAATTCTCATTGAAAAGGTGAAATTGGGAATCGCACTATACGTCAATATTTTCAGCGCTTAAGGCGTTGTCTTCGATAAATTGACGTCGCGGTTCAACTTGATCTCCCATCAAGGTAGTAAAGATTTCGTCGGCAGCAACAGCATCTTGAATGCTCACTTTCAATAAACGGCGGGATTGGGGGTCCATCGTGGTTTCCCACAATTGCTCAGGATTCATTTCGCCTAAGCCCTTATAACGAGAGATTACCAATCCCTTTTTGGCTTCTTCCAAGAGCCAGTGGTAAATTTCTTTAAATTCTTGTGAGCTTAGGCGTTTTTCTCCCCGTTCTACAAAAGCCTCTTTCTCTAATAAACCATAAATTTCTTTTTGTGATTCAATGATATATTTATAATCATTGGAGTTTAGAATTTCTGTTTTGAGCAAATAATCTTTGCTAAAGCCATGTTGCTTGACGATGATTCGAGGATAAAAATAATTTTTTTCTTTATCAAATTCTACGCTAAAGTGATAACTTTGATTGGGCTCTTGGCGAGAGTGGCGAATGAAATTTTGTAAATGCTCAATCCAGGTTTGAACCCCGGATTCGTCAGTTAACTTATTGCTCGTGAGGGGAGGAATCACTAGCATGGCCTCCAACACAAAAATAGGTAAGAATCGAGACAAGCGTTGCTGGCTGCTTAAAGCGCGGCGATAATTTCGCGCTATTTTTTCCAAGCTGCCGTCAGCGATAGCCGGAGCGAGTTTATTGGGATAAAGTTTAGCCCCTTCAATTGCGGATTGAATGAGATAATTATCCATGGACTCATTGTCTTTTAAATATTGCTCGTGCTTTCCCCGTTTTACTTTATACAAGGGAGGCTGAGCGATATAAATATGCCCCCGGTCAATTAATTCCGGCATTTGTCTATAAAAAAAAGTGAGTAACAAAGTGCGGATATGCGAACCATCTACATCGGCGTCGGTCATAATAATGATGCGATGATAGCGTA
This sequence comes from uncultured bacterium, assembly GCA_965651935.1. Classification (GTDB taxonomy): domain Bacteria; phylum Pseudomonadota; class Gammaproteobacteria; order Coxiellales; family Coxiellaceae; genus JAFEDN01. The sequence goes on along the minus strand of CBFGTC010000001.1, from coordinate 236,418 downwards.
ATTTATCTGGATTATATTCTTCTCGTCCAATGCCGCAACCCATGGCGGTGATTAATGTGCCCACTTCAACCGAAGCTAACATTTTATCAAATCTTGCCTTTTCCACATTCAAAATTTTACCTTTTAAAGGCAAAATGGCTTGATTGCGCCTATCGCGGGCTTGTTTGGCGGAGCCGCCTGCTGAATCTCCTTCGACTAAGAATAATTCGCATAACGCCGCGTCTTTTTCCTGGCAATCGGCTAATTTTCCAGGAAGCCCGGCGATATCCAGTACATTTTTACGGCGAGTCATATCGCGAGCCTTTCTAGCGGCCTCGCGTGCACGAGCGGCATCAAGCATTTTAAGAACAATGGCCTTAGCTTGAGTGGGATTTTCTAAAAGAAATTCTTGCAGTTTTTGCGCTGTACAAGACTCTACGATGGGTTTCACTTCGGAGGAAACCAATTTATCTTTAGTTTGAGACGAGAATTTAGGATCAGGGACTTTAACGGATAGGACAGCGGTCAAACCTTCGCGGGCATCGTCGCCGGTAGTGGCGATTTTATCTTTTTTGGCAAAGCCTTCGTTTTCAATATAGCCGTTTAGTGTGCGGGTCAATGCGCCACGTAAGCCGGCTAAATGAGCGCCACCATCGCGCTGGGGGATATTATTAGTAAAACAAAACATGGTCTCTTGGAAACCATCATTCCATTGCATGGCTAATTCCACCACCATATCGTCTTTTTCTTGAATGAAATAAAATACATCGGGATGGATCGGGGTTTTGTTGCGATTGAGGTGCTGTACAAAAGCCTTAATCCCGCCTTCGTATTCGAAGGCATCATTTTTGCCACTGGATTCTTCCGTAAGCTCTATGCGGATGCCGGAATTAAGAAAGGATAATTCGCGTAGGCGTTTGGCTAAAATGTCGTATTGGAATTCCACGTTAGTAAAAATCAGAGGGCTGGGTTTAAAGCGAACTTCAGTCCCGCTCTCTGAGCTATTCCCGGTGACGATTAATGGGGCTTGGGGTTCACCCATTTTATAGTGCTGCTCATGGATTTTGCCATGCTGGTAAATTTTAAGATGTAAATCTTCGGATAAGGCGTTAACCACTGAAACACCAACGCCGTGTAATCCTCCGGCGACTTTGTAGGATTTTTTATCAAATTTGCCGCCGGCGTGAAGGACGGTCATGATGACTTCTGCCGCTGAGCGGCCTTCTTCGAGGTGGATATCGGTGGGTATGCCGCGGCCATTGTCCCGTACTGAAACGGAACCGTCGTTGTGGATAATCACATTAATTTTGCTGCAATGTCCGGCTAGCGCTTCATCGATAGCGTTATCCACCACCTCAAAAACCATGTGATGTAGACCGGAGCCGTCGTCAGTATCGCCAATGTACATTCCTGGCCGTTTGCGCACGGCATCAAGTCCTCGAAGGACTTGAATACTGGAGGAATCATAAGAATTATCGGTTGTGGGTGCTTTATCCATCGTTTTGATATTATACCGGATTTTGAAATTAAAAACCACATTTCGTGCCAAATCTATCTTGTAATTATAAATATCATGGTTCATGATTAGGCTATAGATTTAAGGAGCGCAATGAACTTTGATGAGCCTAAAAATCCCCCCGATATTTTTATCCAAAATTTAACATTAAGTTATCAGCAGCGACATTTATTTCAAAATTTTAATCTTCATTTGCCAGCTGGTTCTTGGAGTTGCTTATTAGGCCCCAGTGGAGTAGGGAAAAGCACATTGTTAAAATTTATAGCGGGCCTGCCTACCGGTGTGGATAAATCCATTTCACATTCCATGATCCGTACGTCGGACAATCACGCTTTGCAAGGTCGCATGTCTTATATGGCGCAACAAGATTTGTTAATGCCCTGGTTGAGCATTTTAGAAAATTGTCTATTAGGCTATCGATTGCGGAATGAAAAAAAATTAGTCATGGAGCGCGCGTTAAAATTGTTGAATCGGGTGGGATTGAGCGATGCGTTAAATCTTAGGATTTCCCAATTATCTGGCGGAATGAGGCAACGTGTGGCATTAGTCAGAACTTTATTGGAAGACCGCCCTATTATCCTGATGGATGAGCCATTTTCAGCCTTAGATTTTATAGCACGGCTCCAATTGCAGGATTTAGCAGTCGAACTTCTTGCAGGGAAAACGGTATTACAGGTTACTCACGATCCTTTGGAAGCGGTGAGATTGGCTGATAATATCGTTATTTTTCGTGATTCGCCTATTCAACAATGCGAACAATTTATTATAAACATCCCTCGACCCCGTGGTTTTGACGACTTAAAGACATTAAAAAAACAAAATGAATTGTTAAAATTACTTACCTCTAAAAAATGATGCTGAAACTCCAACAAAAATATGTATGGCGGATTTTGCTTTTATTGCTGGTATTTTTATTAATATGGCAGCTTATTATTAAGCTGTTTCATTTACCTTTTTATATTCTACCCAGTCCTGTCAATGTGATAAAAAGTATTCATGTCAATGCCAATCTGATTTTTGTGAATACAATTTACACACTTTATGAAACTTTGTTGGGATTTGTGTTGGGAATAATCGCCGGTATGCTGATCGCGCTTTGCTTAAGTTATTTCCGATGGGCGCGTTTTTGGTTTTTGCCGGTGATTGTGACAAGTCAGGCTTTACCTGTTTTTGCCATAGCCCCGCTGCTGGTTATCTGGTTTGGATATGGGGCCGCTTCGAAGATCGCAGTAGCCATGTTAATGATTTTTTTTCCGGTGGCGAATGCTTTTTATGATGGACTAGAGTCGACTCCGCGTGAATGGCTTAATTTAGGAAAAGTCATGAGTGCCAAGCATTGGCGTATATTCTGGTATATACGCATTCCGGCGGCATTACCGCATTTAGGCAGTGGTCTGCGAATTGCGGCTACTTTTGCTCCTATGGGTGCGATCATAGGGGAGTGGGTAGGATCTAGCAGAGGGCTGGGATTTTTAATGTTGAATGCCAATGCACGTATGCAAATTGATTTGGTCTTTGCCGTTTTACTGATATTAATTCTAATCACTTTAGTTTTATATTTTATTGTGGATTTTATTTTGAAAAAAATTATTTTTTGGAGCGGAGAGTATGTTTAAAAAAATTTTATTTTGGGTATTGTTTTGGTTTAGTTCCGCTAGTTTAGCTGCTGGAGAAAAGTCATTGACTTTGGTGTTGGATTGGTTTGTCAATCCCGACCATGCGCCGATTTTAGTAGCAGAGCAACAAGGCTTTTTTCAACAGGCGGGCATTAAGTTGAAATTAGTTCAGCCGTCCGACCCAATGGATGGTCCCAAATGGGTAGCGGCGGCTAAAGCGGATTTAGCCATGACGTATCAACCGCAATTAATGATTCAGGTAGGGCAAGGTTTGCCATTGGTTAGAATAGGCTCTTTGGTGGATAAACCTTTGGATTGCGTGGTAGCCCTATCTTCTTCTGGCATAAAATCGGTAAAAGACCTTAAAAATAAAACCATTGGTTACAGTTCGGGGGGGATCGATAGTGTGATGTTGCGTGCTATGTTGGATCATAATAATTTAAATTTAAATACTGTCAAATTCATCAACGTGCGATTTGATTTAGTTCAAGCCTTGTTATCGAAAAATATTGATGCATTTACAGGTGGAATGAGGAATGTGGAGCCAATTCAATTAAATGAATTGGGTCATCCCGCTCAGGTGTTTTTCCCGGAAGATAATGGATTTCCCAGTTATGATGAGTTGATTTTTGTAGTCCAACGTCAAAATATTGATGATAAAATTTTTAATCGGTTTTTAGAGGCGCTGCAAAAGGGGATAATTTATTTGCGCGCGCACCCTCTGGAGTCTTGGAACGCGGCAATCAAACGTTATCCAGAATTAAATAATTCAATGAATAAAACTTCGTGGTTTGAGTCCATTAAATATTTTTCGGATAATCCTCGCTTTCTAGATAAGAAAAAATATCAAAATTTCGCTCAATTTTTAAAAGAGCAGAACGTGATAAAATTTGTTCCTGAAATTTCCACTTATGCTGTGCAATTGGAGGATTAATTGCCGCTCAGCTATGTTTCACGTGGAACATATGAGGCTTTAAGCATTGGTGTCAATTATTGTTCCATGTTCCACGTGGAACTTTTTAGTGAGAATGTTTCGGTGAAACTCTTGATGTTCATCCAATGAAATCGCAGTAATAAATACCTGTGATTGAAGTTGTGACAGTAAAGACGCCACGTATTGACGTTTAATCACATCCAGTTCGGAGGGTAAATCGTCTATTAAGTAAATTGGGGACTTTGCTGTCAATTTTCGCATTAATATCCCCTGTGCTAAATGTAAAGCATAAGCGGTGACTTTTTGTTGACCTTGAGAAAGGAAATCGGCTACCAATTTTTCTTCGAAATATAATTGCAGATCGGCTCTATGTGGCCCGAATTGTGTATAACCCAAATGCATGTCTTTGCTTAGTTGAGTAATGAGTATGTCTTGCAGATTCTTATCTTTGGCCCATCCTCGCGAATAATATAATTTTAAGGACAATTCGGGTAGTACCCATTGTAATTGGTCTTCTAAGACAGGAGCTAATTGGTTGACATAATTTAGACGCATTTGATCTAGAAGATGAGAAGAGCTGGTGATTTCTGAATTCCAAATCTCAATCTCAGAAATAGATAAATGCTTTTTTAAAGCGGCGTTCCTTTGTTCCAAGGCCTTTTGAAAGCGTTTCCAAGTCGAATAAAAATGAGGTTCCACGTGGAACACTCCCCAATCTAAAAACTGTCGGCGAGGCTTTGGCCCATCATGAAAATATCGGTGGCAGTCAGTAGAAAGTAATTGAATCGGAAGTAATTGAGCGATAGAAGCGAGCGAAGTCAGATTTTCGCCGTTGAGCCGCATTTTTTTCTCGCCCGTGCGAAAGCGTTCCATTCCAATTTGCTGGGTCTGATTATTTTCTTGAAGTTGAGTAAAAAGTAAAAAATGAGAGGTATTATCCTGGATGAGTTTTTGAAAGGAGGTAGTGCGAAAGGATTTTCCTAAACCTAAAAAATAAATCGCTTCGACAAGGCTGGTCTTTCCAGAACCATTTAAGCCATAAAATAGATTGATTCCTGCTCCAGGCCGAATTGAAATATGTGTGAGATTTCGAAAATGTTGTATGACCAAATGCTCGATCAACTTACATTCTCATGGGCATAATGACAAAAGCCTGATCTTGAGGACCATTGGGCTCGGTGATCAACAAACTATTATTATGATTACTGGAAAAAGCCAATTCCACTTGTTCAGATGTCAAGGTATTTAACACATCCAATAAGTAATTGACATTGAATCCCAAACCCATTTCGGGGCCAGTATAGCATACCTGAAGCTCTTCTTCCGCCAGCTCTTGTTCTGAGTTATTAGCCAATAAACGTAAAACATTAGGTTTTAATTCTAAATAAATTCCACGAACTTTTTCATTGCATAAAATAGCCGCGCGTATTAATGCTTGTTTGAATTCTTCTCGATTTAGAATTAATTTTTTATCCGCATGTTTAGGTATGACTCGCTGATAATCAGGAAAACGGCCTTCTATCAATTTAGAGATAAAAGTATAATGGGGAGAAACGGCTTGTAAATAACTGGCGCCGATAGACAAAGCCACTTCCTCCTCGGAATCATTAAGTAAACGCATCAATTCCAGTATCCCTTTGCGAGGGACAATCACTTGTAAACTTGGTTCGTTTTGAGTGGAAATAGGCATGGTGTCGGTAGATAAACGGTGCCCGTCTGTGCTCACGGTGCGCAATACACCTGGGATAATTTCCAATAACATGCCGTTTAAATAATAGCGTACGTCTTGTTGCGCCATAGCAAAATAGGTGTGGCGCAATAATTTGAGCAAATCGGCTTGTTTCACGGTAATTTTTAAGTTGGCATTTTGTTCTTCAGTATTGGGATATTCTTCCGCAGGCAAGGTGCTTAAAGTAAAGCGGCTGCGTTGCGCTTTTAAGATGACTTGCTGGCGGTCTTGATAAAGTTCGATAACTGAATTTTCCGGGAGCGCGCGGCAAATATCCAACAATTTTTTGCCGGGTAAAGTCAGTTTGAGTGACCCGGTGGATGGTTGAGAAAAAAGACTATGTCCGGTGAGTTCAATTTCTAGATCGGTCCCTATCACGGATAAACGCATGCCATCGGTATTTAACAAAACATTAGACAATATGGGTAAAGCTTGTTTGCGATCTACCACCCCCATGACCATTTGCAAGGGTTTTAATAATTCATCGCGTGCGATAGTCATTTTCATCAATTGACTCCTAAGCTGATAAAATACGTAGTAGGTTTTTATAATCTTCTTGGATATCGAGACTGCTTACCATGAGTTCTTTAATTTTACGGCAAGCATGAAGCACAGTGGTATGATCACGTCCGCCAAAAGCTTCGCCGATTTCGGGCAAGCTATAATCAGTCAATTCTTTCGCCAAAGCCATGGCCATTTGCCTGGGGCGGACTAAAGAGCGATTGCGCCGTTTAGATAATAAATCGCTGAGTTTGATCTTATAATATTCAGCAACAGTGCGCTGAATATTTTCTGGCGTAATTAATTTAGCTTGTAAACTCAATAAGTCTTTTAGTGCTTCGCGTGCAAAGTCTATATTTATTTTTTGACCGGTAAAATGAGCATTCGCCATGACTCGCTTAAGAGCCCCTTCCAATTCCCGAACATTGGATTGAATGTGTTTGGCAATGAAAAAAGCGACTTCTTCTGGGAGGGCGGCTTTGGTTTCTTCTGCTTTAGTCATTAAGATGGCGACGCGCGTTTCTAATTCGGGAGGTTCTACGGCAGTGGTCAATCCCCAGCCAAATCGAGATTTGAGGCGTTCTTCTAAGCCATCAATTTCTTTAGGATAACGGTCGCAAGTCAGTACAATTTGTTGTTGACTATCAAATAGTGAATTAAAAGTGTGAAAAAATTCTTCTTGCGATCGGTCCTTTCCAGCAAAAAATTGAATGTCATCAATTAATAATGCATTTAATCCTCGGTAGTATCGTTTAAACTCATTCATCGAATTTCGTTGTAGAGCTTTGATCATGTCTGCGACAAAACGTTCGGAATGCAAATATAACACTTTGGCTTCCGGATTTTTTTCTAAAATAGAATGGCCAATGGCATGCATAAGGTGAGTTTTTCCAAGGCCTACTCCGCCATAAATAAATAAAGGATTGTAAGCCTGACCTGGGTTCTCAGCGACTTGCATTGCTGCGGCGCGGGCCAATTGATTGGATTTTCCTTCTACGAAATTGGCAAAAGTAAATCCGCGATTTAAGTGGCCATGTGAAAAGCGAGTATTTTTAACGACTGTCGGGCCTGTTTTAGATAAATTATCCAAATAGGGGGTGGCGGTGGGTTCTGGTTTTTCGCCAATTTTGACAGTGACTTTAGGAGGGGCACTGGCTCCTGATAATGCCGTTAAGGCAAAGATGATTTTTTCCAGATAATTTTTATTAATATAATCGACGACGAATTGATTGGGGGCCAAAAGGACAAGATGATTAGGTTGGATTATGGCTTGTAATGGGCGAAGCCACGTATTAAACATAGGTGCAGTGATTGTTGCACGCAGGTTATTTAGGCATTGTTCCCAAAGACTGATATCCACGAATAAGAATCCAATAGGTTAATCAAAAAGGCATTAACAAAATAGAAAGTTTATTGTATCGTGCTGTGGATAAATTGGCTAGACAAAAAAATAGTATTGACGAGTGAAATATAAATGGGATACACTGCGTAAACGTCCTGTTTGTCATATCTTAGAATTAATTAGTGCCGAAAAAAACCAATAAATCATGCTAGACATTGTTTGATTTTTTTGTAGGAATTAATCCCATGCCTTTCAGGCCCCCAAAATAGAAAATAAAACAAATTTATATTTTTCAATAACTTAATTTGATTTTTATCTTGAATGAGTCCTTCAGGTTTTTTAATTTTGATCAAATATTAGCTAACAAACCTTAAGAAAAAATTAAGCGTGGTCCCGAAATATACACTATATTAATTAGACCAGTGCCGTATGGCTTAGTAATAATATTAAACAATACGACCAGGAGATCGACAATGAAAAAATCAGAAGAGAAAATTATGTTTAAATCATACATAGCGGTTATGGTGATGATGTGTTTATTAGTAACGCTAGCATGGATTTAGCAAGACGCTAATTTTTCCATATCCGGTCACTCGAAAAAAGCAGGAAGCTATTTTGGGTGATCTATCCAGTCTGCTCAGTTATACTCTATCGTACAAATATTCAATTTTAGCACTCTTCGAGGTCAATATGATAAGTAAAATGGCATTCAAAATAGTGCTTATTTTAATTATTTCATCGTTCACATGGGGCCATGCCTATGCTGAAGTGTTGGTGTTGCAACCTGTTTCAGTGATTTTGAAAAAACTCAAAATGGATGGATACGTTTCCATTACCAAAATTGAATTGTTAAATGGAGAATACGAAATTCAAGGACAGAATAGTGAGGGGAAACAAGTCGATATAAAAGTCAATTCTCATACTGGAGAACTTATTTCCATGTTCAAAAAAGATTCTTTTATGAGCATGGCTGATGCCGTCGAAAAAATTGAATCTCTCGGTTATTCGAATTTTTCTCTTATCGAAGCACAAGGTAATGCTTATTACGTAGTCGCCATTGCACCAGATGGGTCTAAGACTAAATTAAGCATCAATGCGACTAACGGTGATGTAAAGAAAGAAACAAAGTAAATAAAGCTAAATTTTTGTGAAGTCAACAATTCCCGCTGAAGGAAAATTGCTAGTGGTAATGATAAAGTTTTCGCTGGTTACGGCAAAATAATAGGCGTCACAAAAATGATTAATTGTTTTTGCTCATCGGTTTTTTTATGATAGCGAAATAAAGCGCCAATAAAGGGGATTTGACATAGAAAAGGAATCCCTTGTTGTTGATCAGTTTTATTTTCCTGTAACACTCCTCCGAGAACCAAAGTGTCATGATCGTTCATTATCACTTGAGTTTGTAATAATTGAGTATTAATCGCAGGAGAGCCATTAACGCTTAAATCACTGACTTGATCTTGGTTAATAGTCAGTTTAAGTAAGACAGTCCGATTAGCTTGAATTCGCGGGATTACTTTTAATCGCAAAACCGCTTTTTTGAAAGCAATGCTCGTGCCGTTTTCTTCGCTTTGTTGATATGGCACTTCCTGCCCCGCTTCAATCACCGCTGGTTGCTGATCAAGCGTTACAATTTGTGGGTCAGAAAGAAGCTGAGCATGACCGGATGCCTCTAAAGCCGTTAAAGTGGCATTCAAAATGACGCTGCGAGTAATTGCCGCGATAGGAAAACTGAGCGCATCTGCTTCTGCTTGCGCCGAAGGTAAATTTAAGGTGAAACCACTGCTGGTTTTAAATAAGTTAGAATCGGTGCTAAAGCTTAACCCTAACTCATGTGTGTAATTATGGTCTACATTCACAATATGGGCTTTAATTAAAATCTGCTGGGATTTAAATGGAATTTTTTTGGAAATAAATCTAGCAGTATCGCTTTCTAATAACAAACGTGCTTTAGCTACGGCTGGTTGTAACAAAAATACTACGAAAATTAAGCTAAGAAACTGAATCATAATAAATTGCCAACACCGTTTCCAATTGAATTCCGGTTTTATTTTTGGTAATTTCAATTTGAATTAATTCTATAAGGTTTTTGTAGTGTGCAAGCGAATTTAAAAATAACCAGATAGACTTCTCCTCACCAAAAATTTTTAAGTGAAAAATCTGTTTTTGTACATTGGCAATGCTGGCGTGTGATTGAGGTTTTAATTCTAATAGTTTTAAATGATAGGCGCGTATAACTGAAGAGATCAGCCCATAAAATTGATTTACATCGGAAGTTTTTTCGATTTTTTTTAAGTGGACGAGTAGCAAAGTATGCAGGTCGCTCAGTTTAATTTTTAGTTTGTCAAAATCGTTTTGTAATTCCATTTGCGTCAAATATTGTTTTTGTAATAACTGATTTTTTCTTTTTAATTGATGCAGCTCAGATGGATAAGGCCATAACCAATAAACACCAAAAATCAAACTAATGATATTGAGCAAGATGAGTACGATGATTGTTCTGTTAAAAATGGGTTGATTTTTATAATTCATGCTTAAAATCATGGAGCTCTGCCTGAATTAAAAATTGAATTAATTTAGATTGTTCATTTAGATGAATATTATTTAAAGTCACATTTTTAAATAATGCTATTTTTTCGAGCAAATTCATCGTCAAATTGATTTTGTCACTGGTGATGGCGTTTCCTTGCAGTTGAAAACCGAGCTTTTGCCAAGAGATACGATCTAACTGAATTCCATTGGGTAAGTGACTTTGAAGTACGCTCACTACCTGCCAAAAATTTTTCTTTTGGTCGTTTATTTCATTAAAATAATTTAATTGCTGTAATCGGAGTTGAAATTCATTTTGAAGTTGCTGAAAATCTTTGTTAATCTGATTTCTTTGAATTTTTTCAGTCAAACTTTGATTTCTGCGCTCATATTTGTTTTTAGAAAAATTTAAATAATGTTCAATCCCGCCTATGCTGAAATTAATAAAAATCCAACACAATATTAATGATAATAGCTGAATTTTAAATTGTGTTTTTTGGCGATTTTCGCGCCAGGGTAATAAATTAATACTCATAAGTTGCTAATCCTAAGCTGCAAAAAGCGGATGGTAAAATAGTTTCAATTTTAGTAAAAAATTCGCAATTAATAATCGCATTTTTTAAATAAATCGAATTAAGGTCGATGATATCAGTGTTAAACATAATATCTTTAATTGTGTTAAGTAAAAAAATAGTTTCTAAGTTAGTTTGTGGAAAAAGCGCGTAAAAAAATTGGAGTAGAGAAGTTAATATTTCCTGTAATGATTTATCATGCTGATATGAAGTTCTTTTAACATATAATAAATTTTCTGCTTTGGCGACGATAAAAATAAGTTCTGAAGTTTTAATCCAAAGCAAGCCCTGTGGTATTTCTGGCTTAAAAAATTCAAAAAAACTCATTAGGCGTGATAAAGCTAATACATCTACTTGTATAAAGTGGATTTTTAAATGTGACGAATAAAATAATTTATTAACTCGAAAAATCTCTGCTTTAGCAGCAGCGATTACTCTTATTTGCCTATAAGAAATTTCGTTAGACATGGATTGACAAAATTCATAGTCTAACACCCAATGTCTTTCCGTTTTGCCAAATAAAACGTGCGCTTGATTTTGTAGATAAAAATAAATTTCCTTATCTGCTAAAGATGAATCTATTTTTATCTCCTTCATTAAAACATGGTGGTATGCTAAGCCTAAGATGATTTGCCGATTAAATCTCGGAATGGTTTTGCGAATTATCCGTAAAATTGAAGGAAGCTCATTGGCAGCGCTCAAGAGATGAGATTGACTTTCTAATAGCCGCCAGCAATTATTTTTTTTACTGACCAAACAGAAATGTAAATGATTTTCGGTTAACTCAATCCCGATTCGATAGTCGCTCATCCTTGTAGTGTATTCTATCTGCGTTCATCTACAATACAGGAATTTTAATGCTGTGGGTTAGTATCACTTTCTGAGTGGGTATTCACCAATCTGAGCAAACTATAAGTCTCGGAAGAGGAAGGTTTCTAAGCGAGGAATTCCTTTTTGTGTTCTATCGACGTATTTCATTTCTATGTTTTAAATTATCAAATATTCAATATTAAAAGTATAAAAAATAATTATTAACGCATTCTTAATCATTATTGGCAGACTGCAATTTCAGACAATTAAAGGAACGTGAAGATGAATTCATCGTTATTAGAAAATTTAAGTCTTTGTAATGAAGCTATCTTTTTTTGATGCTGCGCCCGGCAAAGTCGATGCTCGCGCTTAAGGGAAAGAATCCCCCATCGCGTAAGGACCCGTTTCAATAAAAATGGGAAACGCTATAAAAATAAATAGCATCAAAGTTGGCGAAAGTCAGGAAAGTTTAGACACATTTACTCTGTCAGAGGCTGACTCTTGCTATAAGTCTTATCAAATAAATGTTACAATAGAGCTTTGAGCCTCCTTAAGAATATGGCGAATTTAATTTCTTTAATATTTCGTACGATAGCCCGATATTTTCTAGTTATAATCGGAGTTTTTGCATTTATAATTGCGGGAATCGTCGGGGTTTTGATTTTTTTTGAATTACAATTACCTGACGTGAAAGTCTTAAAAGACGCTCACATGCAAGTGCCCTTACGAATCTACTCCAAAGAGGGTTTACTCATTGCAGAATACGGTCCAAGCCGGCGAGAACCGGCATCTATCGAACAAATCCCACCGCTTTTAATCAAAGCGATCTTAGCCACCGAAGACCAACGATTTTATTCACATCCAGGAGTGGATTTTATTGGCTTATTTAGAGCATTCAAAGTCTTAATCGGCACCGGGCAAAAAAGTCAAGGAGCGAGCACAATCACCATGCAAGTTGCTCGCAACTTCTTCTTAACCCATAAAAAAACGTATGTCCGGAAAATACGTGAGATTTTATTGGCTTTAAAAATCGAACGTACGTTTAGTAAAGATAAAATATTAGAGTTATATTTGAATAAGGTGTATTTCGGCAACCATGCTTATGGCGTCGTAGCCGCGGCAAATGTTTATTATGGTAAATCATTAGATCAGCTTAGTTTGGCTGAGATGGCGATGATTGCAGGCTTGCCACAAGCGCCTTCTAAAAATAATCCCATTGTCCGCCCGGTTGCCGCGACTGAACGCCGTAATCATGTCTTATTGAGGATGCTGGGAGTGGGTGACATTAGCAAAGCTCAGTACCAGCAAGCTGTTCGTGAAATGGATCACGCCAGTTACCACGGGCCTTTAGTCGCCGTCAATGCGCCTTATATTGCTGAAATGGTGAGACAGTACATGTTCCAGCAATATGGAGAAGATGCCTACGATAAAGGATTCAGCGTGTACACAACTTTGTCCGGTGAATGGCAAAATGCAGCAGTGTCAGCTTTACAAAGAGGTCTTATTAATTTTACGGAACGGCACGGTTTTTATCCTAGCGGCAAATCATTAAATCAAAATGAATCGAATTGGAAGGAATTATGGCAGATTCAATTAGCCCAAATGTCTGTTGCCAATAATCCCTTAAAGCCGGCTGCGGTTTTAGCGCTGAGCGATGATAGCATTCAAGCGCTTTTGGCTTCCGGCGAAAATATCACCATCTCTTGGAAAAACTTGTCTTGGGCGGTCTCTAAAAGCGCGCAAGAAGTGGCCAAAGTAGGAGATATAATTTGGATTCAGCATTTGCCCGATGGGGATTGGCGATTAGAGTCTCTACCTAAAATCCAGGGCGCGCTGGTTTCTATGGACCCTCAAAGCGGCGCTATTTTGGCATTATTGGGCGGTTATGATTTCTCTTTAAGCGAGTTTAACCGCGCCACTCAAGCATTGCGCCAACCGGGGTCCGTATTCAAACCTTTTATTTATGCGGCAGCGTTGGAGAAAGGGTTGACCCTGGCCAGCACCATTAATGACGCTCCTGTGGTCATCAATGATACAGGAGAGGACAATGTGTGGCGTCCCCGCAATGATAGTCGGCAATTTTCCGGGATGACTCGTTTGCGAGAAGGGCTGGTGCTCTCATTGAATATGGTTTCCATTCGGTTACTGCAAGAAATTGGAATTCCTTATGTGGTTGATTATTTACAAAAATTTGGTTTTGATCAAAAGCAGTTGCCAAAGTCTCTTTCCTTGGCATTAGGCACTGGCTTAGTTTCCCCAGTAGCAGTAGCAAAGGCTTATAGTGTGTTTGCCAATGGAGGATATTCTGTCACTCCCTACTATATTGATCATATTGTTGGGGAGGATGATAAAGTTCTGGTGCAGGCCAATCCGCTGGCGGCCCATGCGGAAGGGGTAACTCCTGTTATTGACCCTCAAAATGCCTATTTAATGACACAAGTTTTAAAAGACGTGATTGTGAATGGCACAGGCAAGGCCGCTTTAGTGCTAAATCGAAGTGATATTGCTGGAAAAACCGGCACCACCAATGATAAGGTGGACGCTTGGTTTGCGGGCTTCAATAGTAAAATTGTGACCACCATCTGGGTTGGTTATGATGATCTCACTTCGACGCATGAATACGGTGCGCAGTCAGCTTTATCCATATGGATAGACTACATGCGTACCGCTTTGACTATGATGCCGATTAGCACTATGCCGCAACCGGAAGGTATTGTGACAGCGAGAATTGATCCGCAAACAGGCTTTTTGGCTCGCGCCGATCAAAAAAATGCGATTTATGAAATTTTTCGTCAAGGGACGGAGCCGCACGCTCAAGCCGTTTCGCCTTCCACTTCCACAGCGGGGAATGCTAGCGCAGATATTTTTTAGTCTTAACGCGGCGCTTATCCATTTAGATCAGATTGGTTGAGCGGTTGTGCAATTAAACGGCCTTTGCAATCTACTGTGCTCCAAACCCCATCGGCGATGCCATAACGGCTTAATTGTTGTAAGTGTATGTACCAAGTGGTATACCAGGTTCGGTTGGCATCCAGTTTGCGAGAGATTTGCGCATTGATTTTTGTAAAAAATAATCCATTTTCGGAGCTCACTTGTAAGCTTCGAAATTTTATTAGCATGCCGTTTTGTGAGGAAATTCCCGATTGTTGTAATAAGGCCAAGGGGCCAATGAAAGTATCTGGCGTGGTACGAATACAAAAATCAGCGGGGACATCCGTTCTCGTCGGCAAAGCCGAAATTAATGTAAATTTCCAAATTAAATTATCAGCCGATGCGGCTAATGGTAATAAAATGGATGTCAAAAAAAGAACTTTTAACCAAAATTTTTTAATCATGTCGTTAACAATGATGATGGCAACCAGTGCAAAGTTTAAAAAATGATACCTAAAACAAGCTGAGATTGCTAGTCAGCTTAAGATGTGTAAAATAAGACCGATTGGCTTTGCCAATGGCAGGGTAAAATAAATTAGATGTCATTAACAATGGGGGAAACAATGGTTAAAGAGGGTAAATTAGAGCAGAATAACGATCCGGATTATTTACTCTTTATTGAAAAAAATCTTGCCGAAACAAAAGAAATCAAAAACACTGATTTCCAACGTTGGATAGCCGGGATGGTTGCCTGGGGTTGTGAGTTGGGAAATTTTCCCAATGCCTATTTTAATTTAATTGTCACCGCTCAAACCTTGACAGAAATAGTGACTGAAATTGAAATGAACGATGATTTGAATGCCCCCGCTAAAGCGATTTGTTATTTTTTAGCAGGACATTTCGCCTTGAATACGCTGATAAATGACCTGCTTTTAGTCATTCCCGCGGAAATTTATCAAGTTATCTACCAAAAATTAACCTTAACACAAATGGATGAAATTATACCTAGCTGGACACAACGCTTAGCCCAATATCTTCGTAAAATATTTTTAATTATTATTTACTCTTGCATTTCAGTTTTATCCGCGGGAGGGGCGATAGGCGCTTTAGAAATGTTTTTTATTCCCGTATTAAAAAAAACATTAGGAATTTTTGCAGCGGCGATAGGAACTTTTTTAGGATTTAGTTACTCGCATTTTTATTATACTGATTCTATTTTGGAAGCGATTGAATTTTTTGAATCTTGCATAAACCATCCCCTTCAAACCTTTCGCAATATCTGTGACAATCCCAGACCTGCAATTCAAATTGCTAAATCCTTCACCATTGTATCAGTGTATTATTCTACCATGGGTGTATTTTATCTTACTCGATTTGCTGAAACGATTTGTTCCAATTTTGAGTTAAACGAAAAAAAAGAATCTTTAGTTTCAGTTATGAAAATGACTGGAATTTTTATGTTAATTACCAATGCCTTTATACGTTTTGTGCCCATAAAAAAAAGATATATGCCTGTGGAAAACAGTGAAAATCTAGCGCATTTAGTCAAAAATAAGGAGCAATTCCCCTGTGGCTTTGTGTTAGATATTTTGTTAGAAAGTTTAATCACGGGCGCAATGGTGGTTTTTTCAAAGCATTACTTAAATAATATTTACATTGGAATATGTTTTGGCAGCCTGTCCTTATGGGTAAGGTTATCTGGTAAAGAACCTGTTAAAAATCAATACCCGCGTTTTTCCAAAATATCCACTTGGATCAATTTCAATGCCCGTTTTCATAAATCGGCAGTATTATTGATGAGTGCGTTATCACATATTCAGAATATGTTTCGTAATTATGCTGACTATGATTTTAAACTGACAACATTTGATTTGAGTTGTTTAGCCATGATAATTGGAATTTCCATTGCTAAAAATCGCTTTGAAGTTGACAACAACAAACTCGATAAACATATTAAATATATAAAGAAAAAACAGGAATTTAAACAGTTTGGAACGTTAACAAATATATTTAAACCCGCCGAGGCTTTTCCACCAGATCAAAAAGAGGAATTATTACAAATATGCTATCGATAACTTACTATTTCCGTGCTTTTATTTTTAGTGTTATCCTGTTCTACCAGGGCTTGTTGTGAGAATTTCACGTAATTTTTCGCTCCCAAGTTGAAGAATCTCCGAGCCTTTAAAGCCCTTCATTAAGTTGTTTTGTTTGGATGAGTCCGTAAGTTAATGAAGCTGTGCTTTGTTGTCGATATAGCAACCAATGATCAGGTAGAAAAAGAGGGCAGTTTTTTTCCATTTCAAAATAAATCAGCGTTTGGGGCTTAATAATAGAGGAATGATAAACCCAAGTGAGGGCTTTATTTAATAAATTTTGGCCAAATGGCGGGTCTAAAAACACAATATCGTAAGGACTGCCGTCAAAAGACGGTAATTTATGAGAAAACTGTCCACGATGAATCGAGAAGGATTGGGCGTCTGCGCCTAAAATGCTGGCATTGGCGGCAATTGTTTTGATAACGAGGGGGTTTTGATCTACAAAGTAACAAAAATCAGCTCCTCGAGACAACGCTTCAAAACCCAGCACCCCGCTCCCAGCAAACAAGTCTAAACAATGCGACTTCAATAAAAAAGGGCTTAACCAATTAAATAAAGTCTCCCGTATTCGATCTTGAGTCGGGCGTAAGCCCAAAGTTTCCGGAAAGGTCACTCGACGACTGCGCCAAGTTCCCCCGATAATGCGAACACTGGAAAAGCCTTTCATGGAAAGTGTCTTAGCTTCAGATTTGCTAACCCTTACCTACCATGACGGTCAACATATTTTTAGGATTGATATGGTCTTGAAATGCTTGTCTAATTTGATCAATAGTCACCGTATTCACGTTTTCCCGATAATGGTCTAAAAAATCTAAAGGCCTGTCGTTAATGGCAATATCCTCTAATTCTTGGGTAATTTGACTATTGGTAGACAATTCCAAGGGAAAACTATTAATGATATTTTGTTTCGCCAATTGTAATTGTTGTTCGCTGGGGCCAGTATAAATGAATTGTTGTAAAATTTTTTGAGTCAAATCTAATGATTGTGTTTTTTCCGCACTGCGAGTTTGCAATACAATGACGAAAGGACCGCGATACGTCATTAAAGAAAATGTGCTATAAACATCATAAGCAAATCCATTTTGATTACGCACTTGTTCAAATAACAAAGAATTCATTGGCATTTGACCTAATACATAATTACCCACAATTAATGGAAAATATTGAGGTTCTTTACGGTCAATACCCAATTGCCCGGTAACGATAGTCGTTTGTTGAGAAGGGAATTCAATATCTTGAATGCGGCCCGCAGGAAATTGTTTTACTCGTTCCAAAGAAGGGGCCGGCGCTCCAGCCGATAGCTTGCTCATCAGATCGGAAGTGATTTTTTCTGCCGCGGCTCTATCCACGTCTCCCACTAAAATTATTTTAGCATTATGTGCGACAAAATAAGTTTGATAGAAATTTTTTACCTGATCCGCATTAATCTCATTAACGCTTTGATGTGTGCCTAAAATAGGATGGGCATAAGGCTCATTTTCATATAAATTTTTATAGAATGCATTAGCCGCGACTTTTGAGGGATTTTGCATTTGTTCATCAATGGCGGCCAAAACCTGTTGCTTAATTCGGGCCAAAGACTTAGGGTCAAAACTGACTTGGGTAAGAACTTCGGTAAACATGGTTAAAGCGGGATCCAGATATTGAGGTGCAGATAAACTTCGTAAGGAGATGATACTGGCATCTCGATTAGTCGTAGCATTGTATTGAGCCCCAACCTGATCAAAAGCATTCGCTACTTCATCCGCATTGTGTTGTTGACTGCCTTCATTAAGCATAGAAGCCGTGATATTCGCTAACCCCCATTGATCCTTATCGTACACGGAACCGGCAGTAAATATTACTTGCAAATCAATCATGGGTATTTCAGGAGCATGAACAAAATAAACTGGCACCCCTTGAGAAGTTTGCCAATATTGAATATCCACCACGGGTTTTTGATTCGTGGTTAAGGCAAAACTATTGCTAACAAAAAAATAGAATAATGCGGCCAGAATTTTAATTAATAGTTGTTTGATCTTCACGAGTTTCTCCGGAAGTAGCAGGGGAATTAAATGAGGTTATGGGATCTAATATTCCCACAGTTAAATTGTTATTAACTAAATACCGCTGCGCCACTGAACGAATTTGCTGCGAGTTGATATTTTGGATTCGCGAAACAAAATCAGTTTCAGCACGCCAGCCTACGCCAGTCACTTCGGCAACACCTAAATTAATTGCTTGGTTACTTAAAGAATCTTGATCATACACATGCTGGGCAATGATAAGCGCCTTAGCGCGATCTAATTCCTCAGGCGTCACTAAATCGTTTTGCAAATTGTCCACTTGTTTTTGCAGAGCCTGTTGCAGTTGTTCGGGAGAAACTCCTTTGGCCGGTATGGCAGAGATAGTGAATAAATTATTATACAAATTATAAATATCGTAATTGGCGGAAGTGCTGACTGCAATCTGTTGGCCTCGGACTAAATCATGATTTAATCGAGAGCTATCGCCTCCGCTTAATAAATAGGACAAGACTAACAATGCATAAGGATCGGCAGACTGAGGATTCGCCGTAAGAGAAGGGGTGTTATACCCTAATATCAGAAATGGGAGCTGAGCCGGAATATGCACATTAATTTTCCGTACACCCAAGGCAGACACGTCTTGAGTTTGATGGATGATGGGCAGGGGTTGAGAATGGATTGCGTCAAAATATTTTTTGGCGAGCGTATACACTTGGTCGGATTGAACATCACCCACCACGATAATAACGGCATTATTGGGTACATACCATTCATGATACCAAGACCGCAAATCGTCAATGCTCATCTGCTGTAAATCACTCATCCACCCTGCGGTGGGTTGGCTATAAGGATTATTGATAAAGGCAATCGCGTTAAAGCGCTCCAAGGTCAAGGCTTGGGGTTTATCTTCAACCCGCATCCGGCGCTCTTCCATGACCACTTGGATTTCTTTTTCAAACGCATTTTTGTCTAAATTCAAATGGCTCATGCGATCGGATTCTAAATCAAAGCTTAGCGCAAGTTTTTCAGCAGGCAAAGATTGATAATATACGGTAAAGTCATCCGAAGTCATGGCATTTTGCTCGCCGCCATTAGTATTAACGATTTCAGTGAGTTTGCCTGGTCCGTATTTACTTGTGCCGCGAAACATCATGTGTTCTAGAGCATGAGAAATGCCAGTGATTCCGCGAGGCTCATAACTGCTTCCCACTTTATACCAAATCGAAGAAAAAACCACAGGTGCACGGTGATCTTCTTTTACCAACAACGTAAGACCATTCTTCAATTGATATTCTTGAATAGGAGGGGGGGGGGCGGATGCGCCATAAGTCGTTAGTGGCGCTAATATCGCCGTAATCAAAAACCAAAAACGCATGACATTTTCTCCCAATTAATCTAAAAATATATCAGCAATTTCCCTCAGCAGGAATTAAAATTAACTCTACGCAAAATCACTTACCAGGATTCCTCAGTCAAAAAAAAATATTGGGCTTCCAATGCCGGGATAAAAATATTGCTGCTCTGAGGAGACATTGCCTCACTATTCATTTGAAATAGTTAAATAATTCCCGAATGTCGCAATAGTGCTTCAACTTGAGGCGGACGTCCGCGGAATTGAATAAACAAGTCTAGAGGGTCGACCGCCCCTCCGCTCTCTAAAAAAGTATGCAAGAATCGTTGACTCGTTTCCGGGTCAAAAATACCTTTTTCTAAAAATAGTTCAAAAGCATCACTGGCCATGACTTCCGCCCATTTGTAACTATAATAGCCTGCCGCATAACCACCTCCAAAAATATGAGTAAAGCTATTCTGAAAGCGATTAAAGGCAGGCACTGGGATGAGGGCAGTTTGTTTTCTAACTTCATCCAAGATCCGTTGAACTTGCCCAGTTAGCGAAGGATTAAATTCCATATGTAATTTAAAATCAAACAAAGCAAATTCCAATTGGCGAAGCATCTGCATACCTTGCTGAAAATTCCGGGCTTTCCACATGCGTTCGAATAAATCATCTGGCAGAGGTTGATGAGTCAGATAATGTTCGGCAATGCATTGGATAGAATCTTTCTCCCATGCCCAATTTTCCAATATTTGACTGGCTAATTCCACCGCATCCCATGGCACTCCATTGATTCCGGAAACTGCGGCGTAGTCGACCTGAGTCAGCATGTGCTGTAAACAATGTCCAAATTCGTGAAATAAAGTTTGCACTTCATCGTGAGTTAATAAAGATGGGGCTTTTTCAACGGGAGCTTGAAAATTGCAAGTTAAAAACGCCACCGGTATTTGAATTTTACCGTTGCTTAAACGTCTGCGTCCGGTATATTCATCCATCCAGGCGCCACCTCGTTTGTTTTGCCGGGCATACAAATCGACATAAAAATAACTGCGGAGCTGGTTTTGTGAATCGGTCATGGCGTAACAACGAACCTCAGGGTTCCAGGTGTCAACAGATTCCACGCGCTGAAAATTCATTCCAAAGAGACGGTTAACGATAGTAAATAACCCGGACAATACTTTCTCTAAAGGAAAATAGGCCCTTAATCCATCCTGAGAAATCGAATAACTCTCCTGACGCAATTTTTCACTATAATACCCTACGTCCCAAGGGTCGATGTTCCTTTCTTTTTTAAGATGACTGTTGACAAAATCCGTTAATTCTTTAAATTCTTCTTGGGCTTTGGGTCGGCTCGCTTCCAGCAAATGCTGTAAAAAATCCAGTACTTGTTGCGGATTGTTTACCATTTTAGGGGTCAAAGAATATTCTGCAAAATTTTTAAAACCCAGTAATTGAGCTTTTTGCAAACGTTTACTCAGCATGTTCTCAATAATTTCTGAATTATCCCAGCGATTTGCTGTAGGGCCTTGATCTGAAGCACGGGTAACATAGGCAGTGTACATCTCTTTTCGTAAGGCTGGCGAATCGGCATGTAGCATGATGGCAATGTAAGAAGGCGCCTCTAAGGTGAAGGCCCAACCTTCTAGTCCACGCGAATTAGCAGCCGCTTTGGCGGCATGGATAGCAATTTCAGGGACCCCTTCTAATTCATAAGGATCAGTAATCTGTTTGACCCAACCTTCAGTCGCATCGAGAACGTGTTCCTCGAATTGAGAGCCAAGCTTGGAAAGTTCTTTAGTGAGTTCAGCAAATTGTTGTTTTTCTTTATCAGGTAAAGCAATCCCTGCTAGCTCGAAGTCTCGTAGCAAATGTTTAATGACCATTTTTTGAGCAGAATCCAGAGCCGCATAGTCAGGACTGTCGCAAATTTGTTTGATCGCTTTATGCAAAGCTTGATTTTGTCCTAATTCGGTATGGTATTCAGTCAGTAGCGGCAACGCGGCGTTATAAGCTTCCCGCAGGGGAGCTTGGCTGTTAACTGCATGCAAATGAGAAATTGGAGACCAAAAACGGTGCAGATTGTCTTCCAAATCTTCCAAGGGACGCAATAAGTTATCCCAAGTGAAAGAGGTTTTTTGAGAGAGTAACAAATGGATTTGTTCCCGATTATATTTCAGGATTTTTTGTAACTCACCAATAATATTGGCCGGTTCGATTTTACTAAAATTGGGTAATAAATGAGTGCTCATAATGTTTCATTAAAGCATTCTGTAAACGTCACTGCAACATAATTGTGTCAGAGGCCATAGCTAGCCGAGGCCGAGGCCTAGGCTTAATATTGTCATTGCTTTCAAGTTTGGGTTAATATCCATCGCATGAAAATAAAAGATATGGTCCAAAAAAATTTACCCAAGTTAAAAACTTATTATCTGTTCAATTTTCCCGACTTAATGGATGAATTAGATCGTTTTGAAAATTTAATTGAAGAGTTTAAATTAAAGGAGTCGTCTCATTTGACCGAAAATAAGGTTCTCGGAGATGCTGCAATCATGTCAATCAAAAATAATCGTGAAGAAATCAAAATTTTGAAGTTTTTGATAATGGTAAGAAAATCCATTGGATTACTTGCAAATAAATCAGCTGATGATCTTGTTAAGAATTTATCTATAGATCTGAAATCGGAAAAAAAATTATTAAAAAACTTTGAGTCTAAACCTTTTTTTATGGGTAATGAGGTTCCTGTAAGAATCATCGTTAATTTTATTCTGGAGTATTCATCAAATAATTTTATTACAATATTGAATTATGCTCGAATTCTATTGTCTCAGAAATTACTGGGATTTTCAGAAAAGGATGGTCAAATATCGTTGACCCCATTTGGCCATTTATTATTAAGTAAAATACTTCAATTAGTGGAAAATGATTTTGGAGATTATGATCGTCATTTGTATTTAAAAGTACTAACTGATTGGCCTTGGAAATCTTTTTTTGCCGAATTGATCAAAAGTTATTTATTGCGGGATTTAATAAATCTCGATGAATTTATTCCTTATAAAGAATATTGTTTGAAACCATCTGTTATCAAAGATAAACAAACCTTTTTTGAAGAATTGGATTTCTTCGGAGACCTCGTTCAAGGGGGGGAATTATTCCGTTTATTAAGTTCGTCGGTAGAAGAGCAGCCACAGCAATTTTATCTAAGAAGTTTATTAAGCTCAGATAAGCTCGATGCAAAACTTGAAATTTCTGATGTTCATTTAAATCTTTTTAGAAAAATTGAATTGCAAAGATGGCTGGTCAAACGTTGGTCCGATTTTGTTATGAAGGAGTTTAGGCAGGTTCGAATGGATGCAGATGATTTATTGGGTGCATTGATTTTTGCTATTAAAAATGCTCCAAACATTGAATCAAAACAATTTAAATGTTATGTAAGTTATATTAAGTATTTATGTTTTTTAAGTTCGCTAAATATTAAGGTTTTTTCTTTTAAGCCAAATCAAGACCAAGACCAAGACCAAGACCAAGATCATGTTCATCCCTTGCGCGCGACTTATCGCGCGTATTTGCAATTAGAAAAGAGAGCTTTTAAGGTTACGATGTTAGAAACCTTTTTTAGTTTTCGTGAAATAAAAAATAAATATAAAAAATCATGTTATGATCCCTATATCTCGCTCGAAATCAAACCAGAGGACGTGAGTGAAATCAATAATTGGAGACAGCAATTTCTTGCATCTAAGTTGCCTTCTAAAAATTCTTAAAATTTAGATCCGTTATTTGAAATACTAAGGCTTACTTGATGGTGGTCTTGGAGTGAGAGTGCGATCATCGAGCTTAGCTGATGAGGCGTATCTGCTGGGTCGGAAAAACTTTTAGAATATGCGCGAGTTTGTTACTATAATGTCTTATGTTAACTCAATCAACTCAGAAACCTCGATTACTCACCGGTGATACCCCCACAGGAAAATTACACCTAGGGCATTGGGTCGGCTCGGTCGAAAACCGAGTGAAATTACAAGACGAATACGAATGCTATTTTTTGCTAGCGAATATTCACGCTTTTACGACTCGTTCAGACAAACCTCAGCTCATTCGTCAAAGCGTATTGGATATTGCTTTAGATTATCTGGCGGCGGGAATTGATCCACAAAAAAGTGTTATTTTCGTTGAATCAGAAGTTCCAGCGATTTACACTTTGGCTTCCATTTTCAGTATGTTAATCCCTTTCCCGCGTTTGATGCGTAACCCCACTTTAAAAGACGAGATCCGCGATAAACAATTGGGTGAAAACTATTCTTTTGGCTTTTTATTATATTCCGTTTTACAAGTGGCGGATATTTTAGCCTTTTTACCCGAGGTAGTCCCGGTAGGGGAGGACCAATTGCCGCATTTAGAAATGACTCGAGAGGTAGCCCGGCGATTTAATCAAATGTATTGCGGAGTAGATCCACACACGGTAGATGGAGATTATCTAAGGGCTGGAGGATTATTACCGGTAATCACGCCTTTGGTGGGGCGGGTGCAGCGTTTGATCGGGTTAGGGGCGCCTAATCCAGAAGGTCGGTTGCTAAAGATGAGTAAATCTTTGGATAATGCCATTTTGTTGAGTGATGATGCGGATACGGTTAATAAGAAAGTGATGAGCATGTATACCGATCCAAATCGCATCCATGCCAGCGATCCGGGCACAGTTGAAAACAACCCGTTATGGATTTTCCACGATATTTTTAATCCAGACAAAAACTGGGTTGAGCAAACTAAAGAGCTTTATCGAGCCGGACGTATCGGTGATGTGGCTTGTAAGAAAAAATTAGCCGAAGTGTTAAATACTTTGTTAGAACCTATCCGCCAACGCCGTCGGGAATATGAAACAGACCCGGCGCAAATTTTAGCCATTTTGAGTGAGGGCTCCAACCGGGCTAATGCCATTGCCGAACAAACTTTAAAAGCAGTTAAAGAACGTATACACCAAAATTTTTAATCCAAAAATCAACCATTCCGGGTTTTTTGTTTTTGCAAAACCCCAATTTTAATAACGATAATAATCAGGCTTAAAAGGACCCTCCATTTTAACGCCTAGATAACGAGCTTGATCTTCGGTTAAAGTGGTCAGCTTGGCATTGATGCGGGCCAAGTGTAAACGGGCCACTTGTTCATCCAAATGTTTGGGTAATACATGCACCCCCACGCTGTATTTGCTGCTATTTTTCCACAACTCCATTTGCGCCAACACTTGATTGGTGAAGGAGTTGGACATGACAAAGCTGGGATGACCGCTAGCACAGCCTAAATTCACCAGACGCCCACGGGCTAACAGAATAATCCGCTTACCGTCTGGGAAAATAACGTGATCAACTTGAGGCTTAATGTTTTCCCATTGAAATTGTTCCAAAGACGCAACATCAATTTCCACATCAAAATGACCTATATTGCAAACAATCGCCTGATTTTTCATTTTTTGCATGTGTTCAAGGCGGATAACGCCGTGGTTACCGGTGGCTGTCACGAAAATGTCTGCCGCGGGTGCAGCTTCTTCCATGGTCACCACTTCAAATCCTTCCATCGCCGCTTGCAAAGCACAAATCGGATCAATTTCAGTGACCCAAACCTTGGCGCCTAATGCTTTAAGCGCTTGTGTACAGCCCTTGCCGACATCGCCATAACCGGCCACAACAGCAGTTTTTCCCGCTATCATCACATCGGTGGCTCGTTTTAAAGCATCTACTAAGGATTCTCGGCAGCCATACAAATTATCGAACTTGGATTTAGTCACCGAGTCATTGACATTGATGGCGGGAACTTTCAAAAGACCTTCAGCGGCCATAACGGCGAGGCGATGAACTCCCGTGGTGGTTTCTTCAGTCAAACCCTTAATATTAGGCAATAGATGTGCATATTTTTTATGTACTTCGGCAGTTAAATCGCCACCATCATCTAATAACAGATCAGGCCCGCCATTTGGGCCCCATTCCAAAGTTCGATCAATACATTGGTAATACTCTTCTTCGGTTTCTCCTTTCCAAGCAAAAATGGGAATGCCGCGTTCTACTAAAGCAGCGGCGGCATGGTCTTGGGTAGAATAAATATTGCAAGAAGACCAGCGCACCTGAGCGCCTAATTCAATTAGGGTCTCGATTAATACGGCTGTTTCGATTGTCATGTGTAAGCAGCCGGTAATTCGTGCACCCGTTAACGGTTTTTGCGGGCCGTATTCTCGGCGTAATGACATTAAGCCAGGCATTTCTGATTCAGCAATGGCGATTTCTTTACGGCCCCAAGAGGCTAAGCTGAGATCAGCAATTTGATAGTCTTTCTTGCTATTCATAAATTACTCCTAATTCCTTTGCGCCAGTATTTCTGCTTTATCGGTTTTCTCCCAAGTAAAACCGGGTTCTTCTCGACCAAAGTGACCATAAGCAGCGGTGTTAGTGTAAATGGGTTGTAATAAATTGAGACTTTGAATAATCCCGTAGGGGCGAAGTTCGAAGTGTTTGCGAACTAAACTGCTAATTTGCTCATCACTTATTTTTCCTGTGCCGAAGGTTTCAATACGAACTGAAGTGGGATTAGCGATTCCAATTGCGTAAGATAATTGGACTTCGCAGCGTTCGGCTAAATTGGCGGCGACAACATTTTTGGCAATGTAACGCGCTAAGTAAGCGGCGGAGCGGTCAACCTTAGTGGGATCTTTGCCGGAAAAACAACCGCCGCCATGCCGGGCCATTCCACCATAAGTATCAACGATTATTTTGCGCCCGGTCAATCCAGCATCACTCACGGGGCCGCCGATAACAAAACGACCGGTAGGATTAATATAGAACTGGGTTTCTTTGTGTAACCATTTAGAAGGCAATATGGGTTTAATAATCTCTTCCATGACGCCTTCAATTAAAGTTTTCTGTCCCACATCGGAATTATGTTGGGTGGAAAATACGACGCAGTCTATGGCCACCGGCTGATCATTTTCGTATATAAAAGTCAGTTGGCATTTTCCATCCGGACGCAACCAAGGTAGCACGTTAGTTTTGCGCACCAGCGCATGGCGTTTCATCAAGCGATGGGCGAAGGTAATTGGGGCAGGCATGAGTACATCTGTTTCACGTGTGGCATAACCAAACATCATGCCTTGGTCTCCTGCTCCCATCTCTTTATTTTTAGTAGGATCGCTGTCCACTCCCATGGCGATATCAGGTGATTGTTTACTTATTGCGGTGAGTATGGCGCAAGTGTCTGCATCGAAACCGTATTGATGATCCGTGTAGCCTACGTTTTTAATGACATTACGCGCCACGTGCTCCATGTCCACCCAAGCTGAAGTGGTGATTTCTCCGGTAATTAAAACCATTCCCGATTTAATGACCACTTCACAGGCCACGCGGGCTGTAGGGTCTTTACTGATCAAAGCGTCAAGGACGGCGTCTGAAATTTGGTCGGCGAGTTTATCAGGATGACCTTCAGCCACGGATTCTGAAGTGAAAACATTTTTACTGCTCATATTCATCTCACATTTTTTCTAAAATGAAGAATAATAACATAACGGGTGATGATGGGGTCAAGCCTTAAATGAAGCAGGGTGGATTGCTATCTATGTTTATTTGCCATATTCGTTGTGTAGATATTGGCTGGCTTTATGTTGCGTGGATTATTTTGGTTGAATAATAGATGATTTGTCATGAATTTCTTTTTTCCATTTGCATTATCATTATTCGTTTCGGAATAACTCTGGCTATCACTCACACTCCCCCTCGCATCCACTCTCGCGCTCACGCTCTCACTCTCACTCTCACTGCCGCTCGGGTTTGTAATCCTATGGCCTTGCTGCTTAACCCTTTTGGGCGTTAAAACAGTATTAACGGTTTCGGCGAGTGAATTTTGAAGTCCAAATATGGCTTTTCGCGCTGCAAAATTTGAAACACATGAAGGCAAATAACGAGTGGATGTTGACACTAAGGTTATCGTTTTTGATATCGTTGATGAAATATAGGAGCTAATTAATGGAATATGGCTCGCTAAACTTGTAACGCTAAAAAATGAACTGAGCGCAGCACATGCTACTCCTGCAAAACCCATTGAACTAACTAGGGCTATAGGTCTGACAGCTTTTAAAGCTCCTCTGATCAAACTGGTGAATCCGTATCCCCAACTTTTAAAAAACTGTCCAACCGATACGCCGACTTTACGAGCAAGGCTGAAATTAGATTCTTTCGTTGGCCAAGCTGCGCAAGCATCTTTAAAAGGTGATATGGGTATTATTCCAAACATAAGAGAATCGATGCTGTTTCGTATACCACTAGCAGGAGCGACTATAAAAAAATCAGTTACTTTTGCGAAACATTTAGCGATAAAACTGACTGCTTTTAGACATCCCCATCCGAACGAACCTGACATTTTATATTTTTGGGAGGCAAAGTCATATAATGTTTCAACGCCCGCATTGATAAAACGGAAAAAAAGCTCCAATGGTAACACGGCAGTAGTAAGAGACAGCAGAGTTGAAACTACGCGTCTTCCTTTGAGTAAATGGTTAAAAATTAGAAAAAATGTCGGATTGTTTTTTGAAAAAAATGAGTTTGCCTTTTGCTCTTCTATAAGCAGATCCCTGCTTTTTATCATAAATTCTTCGGAAGAGTTTCTGGTGAAAAAACCGTTTATAATGTCATCATACAATACCATTTGTTGCCATGACGGGACTCTCTTTTGGTAGTCAGTGCTGAGTCTTGAGCCATTCCACCAGTATTTAATTGGGTTTATAATGTACCGATTTAATAATTTCTTTTTATCTCTCATTTATATTCCTTAATTCTTTAAATAATATTGCTACTGCTTTGTATATAAAATAACCAACAAATATTAATGAAATATTAAGTTCAAATTTTGTTTAGTGTTCCCAAGGTAAATGTATAAACTGCTATAAAAAAAGGTTTTTGTTATTGTGAAGATCAAAGTCTCAAATAGATGAACATGGCGATATCGTCTATTTTTTCATCTCTCCTGCGCGGGGCGAGCTGAAAGGGATCTGGCTGGAATGACTTACGGGTTTACTGATGAAAATTAGCAATTAACCAAATTTGAGACGTCTACTAGGTGTGGGGGGGGTATGGCTTGCTCCCATCGCGGCATTCATAAATTTGACGGACTATGTACAAAGGACGTTGTTTGGTTTCAATAAAAATGCGAGACACGTATTCGCCAAGAATGCCGATTCCTATCATATTGAGACCGCCAAAAAATAATATTAATGCAATTAAAGAAGGGTAACCTGGAACCGGATTGCCATGCAATAAAGTATTTATCACAATGTATGCGCCATACAAAATAGCCCAAATAGCCGTGATAAAACCCACATAACTGAATATCTTTAAAGGAGATGCGCTAAAAGAAGTGATTCCGTCAATGGCAAAACGAAATAATTTTTTGTAATTCCATTTTGATTTGCCAACGGCTCGTTCGGGTCTGGAATGAGTGACTACACAAGAGCGGAAACCAAGCCAAGCAAACAGCCCTTTGTTAAATCGTGTCCTTTCCGGTAAAGAGACGAAAGCATCAATAATTTTGCGATCGAATAAACGAAAATCGCCGGCGTTAGGGACCAATCTGGTATCAGAAAATAAATTAAAAATATAATAAAATCCGTTAGAGAAAACCCGTTTGAAGAAACCATCCTGAGAGCGGTCATCCCTGGCGGCAATGACCATTTCGTAGCCTTCTTGCCATTTAGAAACCATGATAGGAATAAGTTCAGTAGGATCTTGTAAGTCAGCATCGATAGGAATTGCCGCATCGCCTTTAGCGATGGCCATGCCCGCTGTGAGGGCCGCTTCTTTGCCGAAATTGCGGGATAAATCCACTATTCGCAAAAAAGGCATGGTTTTTTGGTAATCACCTAATATTTGTAAAGTATTGTCAGTGCTGCCATCGTTGACAGCAATAATTTCAAAAGCTTGGTGACAATTTCTGAGGCTAGGCAAAAGTTTGGAAAATAATAAAGGGAGACCTTCTCCCTCATTTTTCATGGGAATGATAATGCTAATCATGGTCATGTTATAACATAAATCTTAAGATAAACCTAATGCGAATCCAATAAAAATCGCAAATCCAAACCAATGATTATTGCGAAAAGCATTAAGGCATGCGGAAGAATTTTTAAAGCGCACAATATATTGCTGGCGCATGGCCAATATTAAAGCCATGCTCCAACCTAAATAAAAAGTCTTGGCGAAATGCAAATATTGGGCGAATGTGGCTAATGAAATTAATACCACGATTTGCAAAACCCCAATGATTAAAGTGTCAAAATTACCGAACAAAATGGCGGTAGACTTGATCCCAATTTTTAAATCGTCTTCGCGGTCTGCCATCGCATAAAAACTATCATAAGCGATGACCCAAAGTGCGGCGGTTGCAAAAATCCACCAGGCAACCCAGGGCACTGAATTCGTTACTGCCGCAAAGGCCATGGGGACTCCCCAGGAATAGGCCAAACCTAGAATAGCCTGAGGCCAATGGGTAAATCGTTTCATGAAAGGGTAAATGCAGGCCAAAAATAGCCCCGCTAATGCCAGGTAGAATGCCAGTGAATTTAAAAACAAAGTTAAACTACCAGCTAAAGCACATAAAACCAGGAATAAATATAAAGCGTGGCGAGTTTGGATAGCGCCGCTAGCTAAAGGGCGTAGACGAGTGCGGGTGACTGAACCATCAAAATGACGATCGGCAATGTCATTGATAATATCACCCGCCGTGCGCATAATTACCACCCCAGCGGTAAAAATAAGAAGCAAATCCAGAGAGGGAAATCCTCCTGATGCTGTCCATAAAGCCCACCACGTTGGCCATAATAACAAAAAAATTCCAACGGGCTTATCCAAACGCATTAAACGGATATAATCATTTACCTTAGACATGAGGGTCATTATACCGCAATTTTCGGAATTTTTGCTTAGCAAAATTCCGCTCTCGCATTTTAAGAGCCTTTGCTGCTTGAGCGGCTGCCGCCATCAACTACCACGACTTGAGTCCCTGTTTGAGCAAACTCCTCGTTTAACCAGCGTGCGTCATCACTATAAATTCGGATACATCCATGACTGGCATGATATCCCGGTACCGCATTGGATCCGTGGAGTGCGTAACCCTGATGGAAAAACATGCAATATGGCATGGGTGCGCCCCCTTCGGTGTCCACCGGAAAAGTTTTAGAAAAGCAGTCTTCGCCGCGTTTTACGGTGATATTGTATATGCCTGACGGGGTGGTGCAGGATTTTTGGATATCGGGACAGAACTCTTTGCCTCCTGAAATAGGCCCCCAGTGTAATAACTTGCCGCTTTCGTTATAAGCTCCAAAAGCCAATTTCCCTAAATCAACGTAAATGAGCTTCTTGCCTGAGGTATTTTTTTGTTCTGGAAAGGGGGATAAGTCCAATAGGTCTAAATCTGATATATTTCGAGGCGTCAATATCCAAGTGCGACTATTTAATGGTAGGTTAGTCCGATTCAAACGCATCACCAAGTCTCTTTGATTGGGATTAGGCCAAAGTTTTTCCCAAGTATCTGTTTTTTTTACCTTAATACATTTAAACTCGGGATATTGGCATAGTTCTTTCCCATAATAAGCTTGTGCTAAGGAAAGCGGCAAAGTACATAAAATGCAAACGCGACTTAAAAAGCACAATATATCCATTTTCATGGCTGCCCCCTTCTGTTTTCAGATTTTTGATACATTTCTATTTTTATTTTGAATTCCATTAGAAATTATAGATCAATTATTGATCAAAATTCAGTGAAAAAATTAATCAAGATTGACATAAGACATTGCTTTGATTAATATTTCGTTAAGGTTAAGGCGATATGATATGGATTATCTGAATCGTTATTTTTAGTGGAGGATGGAAGACAATATGCTTGATTCCATATTCGTGGAAACCTTGTCGCGTGCCATTAGTGACTATCGTCAGATTTTAAAAAAATATCTCACACCTGAGCAGCGCGCATCAAAAATGGCGGAATTACGTTTAAAAGACCCGACAATTTTTAATGACGAGCCGACACTGTATCGAGTTGTGCATGATATTTTACGCGACATAGAAAAAAATATTCAAATTCCCAACGAAGGCTATTATTCTTATTATGGAATAGTCCGCTTTGCGAAGTTTTTGCGCGAATATATGGAAAATTATTCCTTGGAAGGCGAAGAGGTTATCCACAAAGCCCAAAAAGCCTCTAACTTACTGATTAAATCGATTCAGTTATTATCTCTCCCGGGAGAACAATTAACAGAAATTGTTGCTCAGCAAGTGATAGACAATCATGCCTTGATAATAGAATTGAGTTCTAAAGAACAATTGGCCATTTACAATAATACTTTAGAGCGTCTAAACGAAAAAAATAAAGCCTTTTACCGCCGTATCATCCAAGATTTTCGCGCCCGTCTGGCTAAAAATTTAGCTGCCGTCGCGTAATCTGGAAAAAATTTCCCAGACTTTCTTCGGTTCTATAGCGAGTTGACACAAAGCCTCTGCATGTTTTACATGATTAAAATGGCAATGGTGTTGATAGCATTTTGTGCAAGCAAAAGGGGAATCGAAAAGAGATTGATGTAAACCGGTCGATCCTATTAAACGAAAATCAGTAGAGCCATACAATGTAACGGCGGGAACATTCAAAGCAGCGGCAAGATGCGATAATCCTGTATCGCTGCAAATCGCGCCACGTGAGTCTAATAAAATGCGCGCCAACTCGGATAGTGAACAAAAAGGCAATACCTGCGCATGACTAAAATTTTGTGCAATTCGTTCAGCGCGTGCTTTTTCAATCAGATTTCCCCAGGGTAGCGCGACGTGCAAGCCTGCTTCTCCTGCCATGGCCATTAGACTTTGCCAATGCTGCTCCGGCCACAGTTTAGAGGCCCAGCTAGCATTATGCACAAACACCAAATAGGGTGGCGTCAATTCAAACTTTAATGCTGGAAACGGATATTGGCTAATCCCATAATCGGGAAAAGAGGTGGGACATGCGTAATTTAAAACTTGTGAAAATAGTAAGCGCAAGCGTGGAATAGAATGCATATCCTTGGGGATAAGATAGGTTTTTTGATAGGCCCAACTAGCGAGTTTCCCCTCGCTAGCCGAGCACGCATCCAGTCCATGTTTTGGTCCATTTGCTAAATAGGTAACCAAAGCGCTTTTCAATGAAGATTGGGCATCCATAATGCAGTCGTATTTCTCTGCTCGAAGTGACTGAAAAAACTGTTTAATTTCCCCATTACGAAGTGACTGGCTTAAATTTTGACGCCAATGTCGATGCTGAGTCGGAATAATTTTCTCCACGGCGGGGTGCCAGCGCGCAATTTCTGAAAAATTTTTATCAATTACCCAGTCAAAACGGATTCCCGGAACGAAATGACAGGCATCGGTGATAGCGGGTAGGGCGTGGATCAAATCCCCCATGGAAGTGAGCTTTACCAGTAAAATGCGCATAATCAAAAAATCCTATCACCCTCTTGTTTTATGATCAATCACGAAGCCAGGTTTCAAATTAAACGCAATTATTTGGGAATTGCTGAGAGGCGCGCTGAGTATTGCAATAACAGACAGTTTAATTTAGTATTTTTGCTTTAAGCGAAAGAGAAAAGAGGATTATGAAGCAGACTGCCCAGACTCAGGAGCAAAAAGTTCTTGAGCAATACGCGACAATTTCGCAGCGCAAGATTTTGAGTAGTCCGGCTGACTTAAGCATCAAAGATCATGCTATGCCTGAAATGCTAGCTTGGTGTCGCGAACAAAAGTATATAGTTGTCCTGCAAAGTTGCACCATACTCACCAGTGAACCGACCTCTCGCTTAGTTCAAAATTGCAAAATAGTTATGCACCACAAAGGCTTGGTCCCAGGCTTGGTCTTTCCCGCAACAAGCGCATTAATCAAAGTATTGTTAGATAATGCCGAAGAACGATTACAGCAATCGCATTCGCCTCAAGAAAAGGTGTCAGAGGTCAGCACTCAGCAACAACGCTTACGTCTATTAGTTAAAGGTGCTTTAGATATGGAAGCGACGGATATCCATATGGAAGTCCGAAGTGATACTGCAAAAATTCGTTTTCGCAAACACGGAGAGTTATTTTTACATGCAGAGTGGTTGCCTAAGCTCGCACGTGAAGTCGCGTCCGTTGCTTTCAATAAAGAAACGGACCACAACATCACTCATTTCAATCCATTAGTGCCGCAAAACGCGTCAATGCCGCTCATGATCGATGATAAAGAAATCCGTCTCCGTTTGGCAAGCCTGCCCGCCCACGGCGGTTTTGATGTGGTCATGCGTTTATTAACCACCGCCGACCATGAAGTACCCACCTTGGAGCAATTAGGTTATCTACCGGAACAAATAGACATACTCAAACGGGTGTTGCACATGCCCTATGGTGCGGTGGTTTTAGCGGGGCCTACCGGTTCTGGTAAAACCACCACTTTAGCGGCTTGCATGCGCTTAGTGGAAGATATGCGTAAACTATACTCTATTGAAGATCCGGTCGAAAAAGTGGTTAAAGGAGTCACCCAAGTCCCCGTCAATACCGAACATTACGACCGTAGTTTTGCCAATATGGCCCGTACAGTATTGCGCATGGATCCGGATATGTTAGTGTTAGGGGAAGTTCGCGATGAGGACACCGCGGCAGTGATGGTGAGAGCAGCCATTACCGGCCACTTGGTGTTTTCTACTGTGCATGCCAATAGTGCTACGGGTATTATAACTCGCTTAGCGGATTTAGGGGTTTCTACTAAATTATTAGCCAGCCCCGATCTTTTAGTTTGTTTAATTTGTCAGAGATTAGCACCATTATTGTGTTTACATTGCGCCATCCCTTTAAAGCACTCTGAGCGCCATCGCCCTTTTCTTAACCGATGGAGTGAAATATTTAAAGGCTCCATGGATCAAATTAAAGTGCGAGGAGGCGAATGTGTTAAATGTCATAGTTTAGGAATTGACGGACGCATTGTGGTG
Organism: uncultured bacterium; assembly: GCA_965651935.1. Lineage (GTDB taxonomy): Bacteria > Pseudomonadota > Gammaproteobacteria > Coxiellales > Coxiellaceae > JAFEDN01. Next base: position 201,592 of record CBFGTC010000001.1, on the reverse strand, counting down.
GCTGAAATGATTTGGGTTGACGAAAGCGGGCGTCAGTTAATACAAGATAATTTAATGACTCAATGGATTAGAGAATTAAAAACAAAAGGCTGGATGAGCTATCGAGATCAATTAATCCGGCTAGTGGAGCAAGGCAGGGTTGATCCACTTGATGCTGAAGCATTAGCAGGAGAATTTGGAAGATGAAAGCAGAATGGTTAGTCAAAAATATTTATTGGCAGCCTACTTTAAAACGCTGGAAAAGTTTTCAATTTAATCGCAAACACCAGCAAGCTTTTCTAGAGGACCTGGCTGCTTTGATCGAAGATGGCGTGCCGGCAAGTCAAGCAATTGATTTAATCATCGGAGTGACTACCGGGATAACAAAGCGGGTGGCCGAAGATATTGCGGTCAGTATATCGAAAGGGCAAAGTTTAGCAGATGGAATGAAACAGTGGTTTTCACAGACAATCGTGGAAGTCATTCGCGTGGGAGAGGCCAATGGAGCTTTGTCTCAAAGTTTGCGTTCAGCAGCAAATAGTTTCACCTCTTATAGCAGTGCATTGAATTCCTTACTCACTTCAATCACATACCCGATCAGCGTGATAATTTTAGCGCTAGGGATAACGGTGTTTGTGAAAAATTCGGTATTGGAAGGTTTTTTAAGGATAAAACCTGCATTAGAGCAATGGCCCGCGCCGGGGCGCTATTTATATCATATGGGAGCCATTGTCCAATCTGGTTGGTGGCTAATATTACTAACAGTGCTGCTGCTAATTATTATTGTCAATAATATATTAAAAAATGTAACTGGAGAGACCAGACGCTGGGTGGATGAAGCGCCGATGTTATCTTTATATCGATCATCGCTCGCAGCCAGATTTATGGAAACTCTAGGTTTATTGTTAACAAATGGAGTGATGTTAAGACAAGCTTTAAGCACGATGCAATACGATGCCTCTCCTTATTTGTCCTGGCATTTGCTACAAATGGAATATCGATTAAGCGGAGGACAAGAAAATATAGCGGACGTCCTCCATACTCACTTGCTCAACTCCACTGATTTGATGCGTTTGCGTGTGGTTGCTATCAGCAAAGGATTTGCTCCAGCATTAATCAGTTTAGGCCGTCAAGCTCGTGAGCGTACGGCAAAACGAATCGAGCGAATCGGAAAGTTATTAGGCGCGTTATTTTTAGCGATTGGCGCTATAATTGCCATGACAATTGTCTTCGGCATTTACACAGTGGGAAGTTCACTGGCGATGTGACATAAGAAATGCAGTATGGTAGGCTAATGCGGTTTACGATTTTAACTTTTGTGAGGAAATAAATATGAAAAATTTTTGTGGCCGGTTAAAGCAAACAGGAATTTCCCTATTAGAAGTTTTGTTAGCTTTAGCTATTATTGCAATCATTTATGTCGCATCCATGCAATATTTTACCACGGCAAGTTACCACGAAAAATTAAACCTGATCAGATCATTTATCGGCGCTGATATGGCGGCTGTGCAAAGCTATGGGATTAATAATCCCACATACCAAGATTTGAGTTGGGATACTTTAGTCAATAACGGGTATATAAATAAAGATCCTAAAAATATTGACTGCACTCAAGGAGCTTGTGTTCAAAAAACCCCTTGGGGCGCAGACGTGACTATCGGTACTGTCAGTGGTGCTTCAGGAGAAATGCCGTATCTGAATATCCCTCTGCCCGATACCAGTTATTGCAATAACTTGAAAGATAGTTATGGAACTCACATTGTTCAATGCGGCACTGATGGAACAGCAACAGTTTACTTAAACGCGAATAATCCAGGTTCCTAATGTGTCAAAACCGCATGGTTTTTCACTTTTAGAAATACTTTTAGTCCTCGTGTGCATGGCCACGATAATCACGTGGTCCATGCACCATTTTCAGCAAAAGCAGCGCCGTATTGAAATGATACAAATTCAATCGGACATCAAATCACTGCAACGCGCACTAAATAATTATTTCCACAACATGGGCTGCGATGCTCAAGGCAAATTCGCCAATACCTCTTTAGAAATTTCTTGTCAAACCTTACAGCAAAGCGGCGCTGATATTGTCTGTGAGCGCCCACCCTTGGTAAAACAATACAGCGCACGCTTGATTTTAACTGATCAAAAAACTCAGGGTATACAACCGAGATTGATTTACCAATTACAAGTCCAAGCCAACATGGCGCATTCAACGTCTTCGGAACTGGCTTGGTATATCCAAGAGTTGAAAGCGAGTCAGACCTCGCGTGAAAATATCTTATACTGGGACAGCATGCCATCGAACAGTTATGTTGAATTAGGTGATAATACTTGGGTCCTCGCTGGTGCTGGCGCTGCATTTCGTGCAAAAGCGAATGAAACCGGGGCTGGCAGTTCGCCTGCTCCACAATACTCGGGTTCTTATTGCGCAAATTAAAATCAAAAAATAAATTTCTGTAAAACAAAATTACGGAAATTACCGAAATTAACTCTTTGTTATTGCATTAATCTTGATCTCATTTTAAAATGATTGAAAATGGAAAAGCTCGCAGGGAATGCTTAACTAAAATTGGAGATCATAAAATGAACTTACCTGTGAAACTCGTTTTATTGGCGTCCGCCAGTATTATTGCTACTTCAGCATTGGCCGGTGGTGTTGATAGAGTATTAACCAATACCATTCCACAAAACTATGTTTATGTGGGCGGCGATTTAGGTTATGCCTCTTTGTCAACCCCAGATAAAAACATTGTTGAATTACCCTATGATGGCGTTTCAAATGTTTCTCATAGCACCGGAAATTTAGCGGGAGGCGCTAACATTGGAATAAAACACGCTTTTACTCCGAATGTTTTAGCGGGAGCTGAATTGGGTTGGGACTATAATGGTTATTCAAAATACACCATTACTTTTCCCGGCGTTGGCACAGATACGTCCAGGGTTTATTCCTCGGATTTAAATTTCTTAGCAACCGGTACTTATTTGCTTAACAACGGCATCAATCTGTTTGGAAAAGCAGGCTTAGCCAGTGTTAAACAAACTTTATCTAACGAAACCCCAGACGGTTACAAAAAAGATGATGTAACTCATACAACCAAAGTGTTGCCTATGATTGCTGTGGGTGCGGGATATCAAGTTAAATTGTTAAACTTCTACTTACAATACGATCACATCTTTGGTAAAGATGCAGGTGATTTCAATGACCTCGTCGGTGTCAATGACAACGGTGATGCCTACTTTAAAAACGTCGTCAATGTAGACGCCATTAAAGCTGGCGTTTCCGTCAACTTCGCAATCTAACGCCTCTCTTTCTAACCTTTCCTTTTGGGGAAAGGTTAGAACTCTTGTATAATTCTAAACAACTGTGTTAGAGTCAATTCTGCATAGATGATTTTATGGATAACAGTGATGGGATCCGGAACTAAAAAGAATAGACGTAATCAAAACGGGTATACTCTCATCGAATTACTGCTGGTGGTAGCAGTAATTTCACTTATCGCTGCCTTGGGAGTAAAAACATATCGTGATAAATCTGAATCCGATCGAGTCAATATTGCTGCGCTTAATATTCAACATGTTTTAGAGTCCGGCATTGCCTACAATGTGGCAAACAATGGTTTATGGCCACAAAATAACTGGAATCCTTGCAATAGCACAGCGCCCAATAGTACCCCACCGCAGGATGATAATTTTGTAAAAAACTTTTTGCCAAATGAAAGTAACCAAAGTAACTTTGGAAGTCCGGTGTGCTGGAGTGGTGATGGTGATCCAAATGATCCTGCGCAAGAACAAAAATCGAATCGATTTTGGGCGGCTGTCACAACGGGGAAAGACGCTAATGCTGCTAATTTAGCAAAACGCATTGCGGCGCGCTTGCCCAATGCCATAATCACCAATAACCCCAATCAAGAAAATACTGCGCCAAGTAACACCTGTGATGGTGTAAATCCTTGTTATGTGAAAGCGGTGGTAACCATGCCGTCCGCCAGCAATGGAAATTCCTCAACTTATATCGCAGGGATGGGTTATTGCGATGGTTCAAAGAATGCAGGTGAGAGACAAAAAGGTTGGGATGAAAATACTTCCTGTATGAGGACAACCTTGGGCGAACAATATCCAAAATTAGCTGGCAATGATTCAGCCGACAATTCTCTGGGGCAATATGCCATCCTGTTTAGTTGTAAAGCCAATGAAATACCAAGCGTGTATCTAACTCCCAACTATATACAAATGGAACGTTCCAGCACTCAAACATCGCCAATGTATGAAATTAAAGTGGCGAATAATAAACGGCAAGACGGGGATGGAAATATGATCCCGGATTGTGATCCGCTCTTTCCAGACGGCAAAGCAAAATGCGTAGTGACGCTGACGGCAACTTTTGGCGCAATCTCCGAGGCTGCTAAGAATTTGATTACGGATGTCGGCTGCACGGACGATTACGCTGCCAAAGGAATCTGTATCTGTCCCAAGGACGCCGGTGGCAACTCTAACTGCAGTGGCGGTGGAACCGTCCGTCCTGGTTATGTCGGCGCCTCCTATGTCGCCGTGTGTTCCAGTGAGACAAGTTCTAAAATGGCTGTAAATACGAAGAAATATTTTTGGTAGAAGTGTATTTTTAATAAAACGAGGTGATTTATGTCCAAAAATTTAACATTAAATGATGAATTAAAATACTCAATTGATCAATATTATACGAATTATGATGATATATTAGATGATGACAAATCATCCACTGTAAATGATGAACTCAGTGATAATGAAACAGGATACATGCCATTACCAAGTGACGTTAGAGAAAAAGAGAAAAAACCTGAACAGCAAGACTCAAGCAAAAGTAAAATTGAAGTTTTTATTGAGGCTTTGCGTAATATAATTAATGTGAAACAGGGGCACCGAGAAAAATATGGCCGGCCTGAACAATTGATATTTTTAAAAAATTTTTTTTCAAAAGAATTGACGGCTTCTGTTAAAGGCAGCAAAAAGTATTATTTTATTAAAAAATATAAAGAAAAGCTAGAGAAAGTAAATCCTACTCCAGCTGGCATAGCAGGTTTTTTTGCATTGCAAGAATTAGACAATGAGAATTATAACGATCATAATTTATTGGATTTTATCAATAGCGAAATGTTAGCTTTAAAAGCTTTTATTGAAAGTGAAGAAGAAAAGGAAAGACAGAAAGAGAATACTTGTGGTGCTAGACTGCGCCGTTGGGTTTTTCCCATTACTTCGGTGAGTATTTTAACATTTATGGTTTGGCCTTTAAAATTATTAATAGATTCATTGTCTTACGAGAGCCACTTAGTGTCCACCGATGGGGATTTTCAAGTGGTTATTACCAATATCGTCAATAAGCAGGCCGAACAAGATGTTTACATGCATAAAACTTTAGTTGACATGATATTATCAGTAGGTTTAGGTTTTTCGGCATCTGTCTTCATGGTATTGTGGGTTTATAATTATCGTTTTGTAGTATTGCCTCAAAAAAGTGATATGCAAAAAATAGCTCACCACTTCGATCAAGATCGAGAGTTATTTGAAGCATATGACAAAGCGCTTTTTAGTCTTCCTTTAGACTTAATTCAACCCTTAGCCCATGAACAAAAGTCCACTTTAAAGTCTGAAAAAAATAATCATATAATAGATTCCGAGGCTCAAAAAATGTCAGCCATCTTAGGTTTTCACTCCGCTGTTGTAGCAACAAGCAAGGGATTAGGTACAAATTCGAAAAGCTCTACTCGCTCGTCGAGCAGTTCTAGCTCGTCGAGTAGCTCAAGCTCTTCGAATAGTTCTAATTCTTCAAGCAGCTCTGAGCAGTCTCATGTTATTAATATTTTTGGTAGTTAATTAGAAAAGCTAATGGAATTCACATAGAGCAGTAAAAAAGGAGATATTATGTTAGACTCCAATAAAACTTCCTGCCGAAGTTATGATAAGAATGAGATCGTTAGGCATACATTCGAAATAATGGCTAACAATTACTTTTTATATTTTTTATATAATAAATATCAACCCCGGCTTGATGATTCAGACATACAAGATAAGCTGGAATCGATAGATGAAGAATATCGAACATTATTAGCAAATCAAAAAGGAACATTTACTGCTCTTTGTAAAAAAACAACATTGTTGTTTGATAAAATAAAAAACAAGGAAACAATCGAACCTTCAGTTTTTTCAAAAAAACATATTGAAATTACTCAAAAAAGAAAAACAAATTGTGATATGCAATTTTTTTTAACAGTAGATAATGAGTTACGTAAATCTAAAGAAGATCCGGAATTTGCTGGGATAGCACTACAAGAAATAATGGATAATTTAAACGGGTTTTACAACAAAAATAAAAAAATATTGCAAGAGTTTAAGCTCAATTTATATACGCAGGATCAAATAGTAAAAATTTTTGATAAGCTGTGTCTCGAAGGAGAAAATAATAAAGGCAGTTATAAACAATTAAAGCAAACAGTAAAAAGAATTAAAAAAAATGAAGAATACAAAGCTTCAACAAAAATAAAAACATTACTTAAACAATATGAAGGTGAATTAAGTGAAGATCAATATAGAGATTTAGACTCTGAAGTGCGTAGCCCTGATGGTTATGAATTTATTTTTGACAGTAAAGAGGGTAAACCTAAGAAAAATCAATTTTTAATAAAAACAATAACAAATGGTTTAGAATATTCTTTTTTAGATAATAATGACAAAGTCATTACTAATACGATTACTTCGTTAACATGGCCTGAAAAAGACTTCGATGAGAGTGAGCTTTTGCAGAAAATTTTAGACACGGCAAAGCAAAAAAAACAAATACCAGAGAATAGTCATTTCGCACAGCCTTGTGAATTTAAAGGTATTTCATTTAACCGCATTTGCCAAGCGATGAAGTATCTCATGCAAAGTAAAGTTGAGAAGACAGCTAGTCTTCACCGCGCTTCTTATGAACTTAAGCTGCCCCCTTCAACAGCCATGTCCTACCCCATGCGGGAGAAGGAGCGCACTGATTGGAAAAAGGCGCTTGCTAATGCGAAAGGGCGTTTCCTTCCCAGCACTGAAGATATGTCTGCATTATTACGCGCAGCAATTGAACATTCTAATGCTAATACGTTAAATGTTTATTTAGAACCATTTTACTCTCATGGTCAAGACCAATATACCAAAGAAGACCGCGATAATATTTTAAAGATTATTGATGGCTTTTCCAAAAAATTAGATAGAGGGTTAGACCTACATGAAAAACTGATAGGTATTTTAGAACTGAATTCAAAAAATTTTAAGGGATTTGAAACAGTTATCCCCACTATAGTGTCCCTTAATTTCCAGGCATATTTTAGTTATCTAAGTAAATATATCTCTTCAGACGAATCAACTCCTGCATCAATTCTCAATTTGATTCTTAGCAATGTGAAAAAATTTATAGAGTGTTGTGAATTGCCAATGGCTGGCCTACTAGGGGACGCAGAAGTGCCCTTGATACAAAAATTAGCCCTTACCGTTAAAATTAAGGGTTTCATGAAACTTTTGAAAGTTTTTGAATTGATTGAAACGAAAGTAAAAAACGTTTCAAACCCCCAAAAAGACCAATATGAAAAGTTATTTTTAAAAGGCCCCACAATTTTAACAAAAATTTTGAATAATTCAACCGATGTCTTAATGCCCGATATATCGGGTAAAGAAGAAAAAGACATTTTTTTTAACCTATTTAAGCGAGGTATAAATTTAAAGTTTATCAAAGAATTATGTGCGTACAATAGCAAGTGGACACCAATAGTCCATAATGTTTTTTTGGATTTATTATTACCAGAAAAAGAGTCTAAAATTTTTATCCAGGCAGACTCTCCGATAATGCAACGCTGCTTAATAACCATGAGCGACGTTTTAAATGAATGGCATTTGTCTTTATTTGAACCGTATAATCAAAGCACAGGGGAAACTCTCGTTAATAATTTGTTTTCTAGGTATTGTGATTTTATCGAGCGTGTCTTAAGTAGAATAAATAAACAAAAACAAACTAAAGATTTAGTATCCTATAGTAGTAGTAATAATTATTATGAGACAGAAATTGTATTAGATGAAGTTGATGACAACGGGTCAGAATTGAAAGAATTATCCCCTCCTTCACTGTACGAGGGGACAAATCCGGATTTTAATAGGCTACCTATTTTTATTCACTTAGCATTATGTTTGCTCAATTTTAAATTGAGTATTGATTTACATTTAAACGAAGAATTCCGAGATTCTAATTCAAAGTTACAAACTAAGTATAAACAAATTATAGGCTCAATTAAAGGACATAGTGAGGCTATATTATTTATCATTGCTATTGTACAAGCACCCTTTTTTGGCGTTAAGGCTTCTTTTTGCAAAAATCAATTATTACTCGATTTTTATATGGCCATGGGCAAAGATTTACAAAAGTTTACCGCTTTTTTAGCGGCTGCTTATGTCAATATTTTTGCAATTGATAAACCGGAATGCTTTAAACAATTATTTTATGAATCTTCTTTTAAAATGCCATTACTGGATTTGATTAATACTTACTCTATTCTGAAACAGACGACAGATTTAGAGTCTTTAAAAATCCATTTTAAAAAAATTAGTGAAGAATATGAAGTGGAACTAAAAGCAAGACAAGAATTATGGGGTATTGATCAGAGCCAAAATTCTAAACAAAAATCGAAAAAAATCACTGAAAAATTAATTGAAATTCAAAAACGTCCCAATGGATTAAATAATCTTTGGAACTACCTAAATCACTATAGTGAAAATGTGATTGTCCGGTATTTATTTATGAATTTACCTGCTTTATTACAACATGAACATCCAACAAATCATTTAAGCAGCAATATACAAAAATTCATTAAGAAGTTTATGACAGAGCTGGCTTCTCGGCCATTTGGGAAAAGTATAAAAAAAAATAGCAGAGAAATCTCCTTGTTTGTCATTGTGGAACAACTTTTGGGAGATATCCATTACTTAAGACAACAATATTTTTGGAGTTACATAAATTTATCTCTGACTTCCCAGGGGGAAAAGAATAAGTCCGATTATGAAAAAAATTTTTCTGAAAGTGGATTTTCAGACTTTATAGTCGATTACTTAACGAGAGAGGGAGCGTGTGAGAACGATTTAGAATCTCTATATCAAATTATTAACAGTATCAACAATTATCGGAATAGTAAAGACTCTGTATCCTATCCCCGTTATTTACTGACAAAAGCTTTACAAAACAAGGTATATATCAACTATATTAAATTTAAAAAATATAAACTAATTCAGGAAAATTTGGAATTGGATTCAATAGAAGAAAAATTAACTGAATTAAAGCCTAGCAAACCTCACATCAGCTATCCTGCCTCTTTAGATTACGGCGATGACTTTAATTCATTAGTATACCATCAAATACATTCGCATGCCTTGTTAAACAAATTGACGCCTCAACTTAAGTCAAACAATAATGATGCCTTATTGTGGGTTATAGACTCGGTAGTGGCAGTAAAAACCGTCGTATACCAATTTTGTATTGACATTAATCAAATGGATTTAATTGAGTCTTTTCTTAAGCTTGATAAGGAGACCATTTCAAATCCGGTGTTATTGAAAATTAAGCAAAAATATCAGTATATAACATCCCAAATCCAACAAAGACAGAATAATTATGATTTCCATTCTTTCGTTTTATTTGTAACGGCCTTAGAATTATTAGGTGACTCAACCTTAGACTCCGAATATCATCGAGGTTTAGGCTTTTTATTAGAACACTATGCGAATAATTATCAAAACAAAAAACCAGAACTGGCTGCATTCTTGGTTGAATATTGGGATAAATTTTTAAATTTACCGACTAAAGAGGTATTTGATTTAATTAAAAATATAAGCATTAAAATCCAAGAATTTCCGGCTTGTTCGATATTTTTAAAACAAGTGGGATATTGCTTTTTAGTAAATGCGATAAAATTAATCGGAATGGATCAGGCTCGCAGCGCCACTATTTTTATTTTACTCGCAAACTTAGATCTTGATGAAGCTTATTTCCAATTACGTAACGAGTTAAGTAAAGAAAGCCTGCTTAATTTTTTTGAAAATGCATTTGATTGCTTCAATCAAGTAGATCGCTTATTAATTAGCGCATATCGGCTTTCCTATCCAAATCCGCAATTTTTAAAAATGAAACGTCAAAAAATAGTGAATTTTTTTGTAATGATTGGATTCTCTTTAAAAGATGGAAATGAAAAAAAATTAAATATGAATACATTGAGTCCAGATGACACAGACTCCCACCTTCAGAATTTATCTACAATAGTGTCTTTAACAAATGGATTTATTCACTCTGGGTTTGATATAAGAGCAGGGGATTTGATAAATAAATTTAACGCTATTTTTACAGATCCTTTAAATTATCGCTTTATCATTCAATTCATAGAAACACTCAATTTGCCTCTAATTCAAAAATATGTTTTAGACCATATTTTAAAAAATATTTTAAAGCAAGCGTTACATGCGTTGGTAAAAATCTATTTAAATCCTCCCAGCTATCAGCTTCCGTCTACCAAAAAAAGACAGAAATTAGTAGAAATTCTGATTCGGGTGTGCAGTTTAAAGATCCCGGCTATGTCGGGACCCATTGAACCAGCCAAATTTTTAGATCTTTTTTTTGCGGCTGCCGAAGGAACTTTTTCAGTTACAACCGCACAAGAAATATTTAACTTTATTTCATTGCTGGACGCAATTATCAATGGTACTCGCGAAGAAAACGATATTAAAGATTACAAAAAAGCACATAAAGACGATGCATTGCAATACCGTTGGGCGTCAAATATCTTAATTTGGATCAATAGCTATATTATTAAATTCATTCAAATTCCGGGTAATGAAATATATGCTCTATTGGAAAGTCCTATTTTAATTTTAGCAGCACGCATACGGGATAACAAATCCCCTTCCTTTTCACATAGTCAATTATTGCTAGACATAAAAAATAAGATTAATCAAGGAGAAAAAAATAACTTAATAGAATTAAAATCTTTAGATGGATGGCATTTAAACAAATTATTCTTAGAAAAATGTAAAATTTTTAATGAATTTAGATTTGAAAGACAAGATTTTTTCGTTCAAAAAAAGGATTCTAACCCTACTCAAAAAATTCTAATCCCTGCTCCAGTAGACAGCCAAACGCTACCTTCAGCATATACCTTGGTTAAAGGATGCACGCCAGATTCAGTTAAATTAAAAAATTTAACTATGGAAGTGATCAATGAACAAAAAGGGAAATTGTCTCGCCAACAACAAATCCAGCAATGGCGTTATGACACTTCAAAATCGGAACAAAACAATTCCTCTGTTCAACGCACTTTACTTACTCTTGAACAAGCACTTTCCGTTTATAAAATTACATGCCTACAAAGTTTTATAAATATTTTGCGAGAAGCCATCCAAATAAAAGGTGAAGCCTACCCCCCTTTTCTGGATAACAACAACGATGAGAAAACCTCACCTGCAAAGGAGTTGAAAGAGCTAATTAATCGAGCTGGCATAGAATCTACGATAGGAATAATAGAATCAAAGCATGGAGAAGAAAATAATGTGCATGTCAATGTAGCCTATGCCGTTATTTTACTGCAAATAGCTCATGATTTTGGAGTGCCGCGGTCCAAATTAATTTTTTTGACGCGTATTGCAATCAAAGGTTTAATTTTTTCAATTAAGAAAATACTGAATGAACTATCTCATAGTGATGGAGTCCTAGTTGAAGTAGCGCATAGAAATGAATGGCGCCAAATCTTTCACAGCATGTATTTCTTGGCAACAGAAATTTGCGAAACCGTTTTCAAAGAAAAGCGAAAAGCTACTCGGGGAAGTGAAGTACTATGGGTATTGGATCTTTTTTATGAGATTGGACAAGACCAAGAAGGGTTTCATGATTTGGCTAAATTTTTACTACAATACTATTCACTCTCTTTCGATGAAAGTATTTCATCATTAGTTCCTTTTATTGAAGTAAAGAATGAAATTAAATCCGACATGGCGAATTCTTTTAAAGCTTTACAGGACTTATTGCATAATCCTCCTCCTCAGTTAGAGGAAAAGGCAATTCAAATTTTAACTGGCCAGATAATTCATTCTAAATTTCCTGATACTAATGAAAGATCGGCTCGTCACTTTCTCTATGATTTGCTAAAAAACACCCTGCCGCTATTACGAAATACTCGAATGACAGAATCCGGTTTTTACTCTAAAACGACTTTTCTTTCAAATCAATATTGGATGAAAATAATTTTAAATCATCCTAATTTATTTTTAGGATATGAGCTTGCCAAAAAAATCATAGAAATACTGGATAAAAATGAAGTTGTTGAAAATGTAAATCAAAAATTAGAAACAACCTTAAAAAAATACGCGCAAATTGCTGAAGCTAGGATGCCTGTATTAGTATTTGATGCGTTGCGTGCTCTCTTTAACTTTGGATGCGAGCATGATGAAAAGCCACGTGTAAAAAATAGTAGAGAATCTGCTCTATTTCAAAACGGTAAATACTTTATCGACGTATGTAGAAAATATTTTCAAGGTTTAGGACAAGAAGAAAGAAAAACTATTACCCAGAATTTACAAGCTTGGAAAATAAAACACGAGACCCAAAATATTTGGGCTGATTATTTTATTACTGTTTTATATAGATTATTTCCCATGTCTTCCACGTTTTGCGATAAGTTTAAAACACTTTTGATGAAATCTGAAATCAATGACACGGTTGAAAAATTACTTAAACAATTTGCTTTAGTATTAATAGAGTGCGCTACTTCGAAGGCCCCAAACAAAGCGCTGTTTCATGCTAAAATAGTCATGATGCAACAAATTGGCATTGATTTTAAGGGTCAAAATATAATTTTTAAAGAAATTAAAACAATAAAAGATTCGATTGGCTTATTCCGGGAGCTTGGACGAATTCGTTCACAAACATACGGCTACTGGTTCGATAAAGAGGAGAAAAATCACCCGATAAACTGTAAACTATATTTTGCTGAAATCGAAAATGATTATCCTATTAAACAAGCATATGAGCTATTTGAAAACCCGCGGCGACTGCTTGTCGCTCAACTGTTCTACTTAATGGAAATAGAAAAAGAACCGTCAGTTACGGAATTTTTTACCGATGTTTTATCAAGGCCGAAGTGGGAGTCATTTACCCCTTCATTAATTGCGAAATGCAAAAACAAAGCTTCGTTTACAGTGGATAGTAAAGAAAACAAATATGAAGAAGAAAAATCTTCACCTAAAATCACCAGCCTGAGTGAGTTATTTTTTGCATTCATAAAACACTATGAACTTGTCCAAGAGGATGACTTGAATGAATTAAAACAAGCCTTTTCAGTGGTAGAATCATCATCATCGTCAGTTCTTTACCAAAATCTAGCTAAATTTATGGTTCAAGTACCTGGAGCTAATTTAGATGCTTGGCAAAATTTTCTGGAAAAATTCGCTTATTGTACGGACCCGCAAGCTGAATTAATGGTTTTACAAAGAAAAGCGATTGCTACATGTCTTTGTAAGGCAAATAATAAAAAATTACCTGAATTGCTGACAGATAAAAACTTTGAGCAGGATTTAATTTTAGCTCAGGCTTTAATTTCCATGACACAAAAAGTTTTAGTTAACAATACTACCGAGTTTCCAAAATATTTGTTTAACGAAGGAGAAAAATTAACTAACGAAACTGGCAAAGAATTGATTAACTCTTGGTTAGAATTAGTCTGGTTGATGCATTATTATAAAAATGCAAACTATTATCATGGTAATGAAAACTTATTCAGTCAATTTATTGTAAGTGAAAATTTTAAGGGATGTATTAATAGATTATTACGTTCTAATAAGAAGCGGGTAAAAGCACGGGTAAATGAAGTCATACTATATTTAAGAGATTCGCAGAATCCTCAATTTAATGACATAATTGATAAATTGCAGATGTGGTACTCTCGCGCGTTTTCATGGAACGGCAACTTTGATAGATTGCAATATTTAAAAAATCGATGCGTAACATTGTTAGTTAATCCCAAAAAAATTAAAAACGAAGAGGATGATATCCTGAATGAATTTGCTTCAAAAATGTTGGCTGATGTCGATAAATTGGGAGTTTTGACAAAATACCCTTTAGATTTAGGTATTATGCAATTTGTGACAAGATTTTTAAATTATAGTCAAGCCGAGACTGTCGATTTTATTTCTAAGCATAAACAATTATTAGAAAATCATATAGATAGATTTTTAAATCTAGTATTTGATTCGTTATCACGTCTTGAACCGATGGTATGCTGGAGGTTAGGGTTATATTTAACTAGTCCAGATCGAGATTATTCTTCGGAAAAGGAGCCGGAATTATTAAATGAATTTATAAATTCTTTTATATTTGCATTAAATGATCAAACTAAAGTTAAAATAGTTAATGAGATCCCTTCCAAAGTATTTTCCGATACTTTGTATATTTGTGATAATAAAAAGTCAATAACGGTAATTCACCAATTCAATCAATATTTACAGCTTAAAGAAGAACAGGTTCTAAAGATTAGGGGATTATTTAATGCAAATTTAAAATATATTTTGTCTGGCTTTATTACTCGAATGGATTTGGTTGAGCAAATCAAAGAAATTTGCGGATTAAAATATCAATCTCAAATCATTCCAGAAAAAATTAAAGATACGGAAACAATAGAACATAAATTTTTTATAAAAGTTTTATTCTTATTGCAAAACCAATTAGGCAACTTGCAGACTAATAAAAATCAAAACGTGACAAAACTACAATCCTTGATAGAAAAATTTAATCAAGAAAAAAATATTCATGGAAGTTTCAGCTCTATAATGGATTTATTGATTAATATGGGTGAAAATGATGCCCATTATCAATTGAAAATAATCTGCAACAATCAAAACCTAAGTCAAGGTGATATTAAGAATTTGAAAGATGCGCTGAACAAAGTATATCAAAAAATAAATTTTCGTAGTGCTTTAAAACGACAACAACTTATTGGCGCACAAGTTAAAAAACTTCTACTTAAATGTACCTCGGTGAATGATAAAAGCATTTCGGATGATAAGGCTTGGGAATCTGCATTAGGTTTGAATTTCGGTAAAGAAAAACCATTCAATATATTACAAGGAATATTTAAAAAATGGCAAAATTTAAATGTTATTTTCCCTTTTGTAAAAATGCCTGAATTTAAAATCCAAGAAAGTGAAAACAAATATTCGATGGTGCAAAATTGCTTGGGTTCGCCAAATGCACAGAACTTAGTTAAAGAGAAACGGGACGTAATTAAACAAAGCTTAATTGAGCGTTACCAGAAAATATTAAGTGAGCGCCATTTCAAGCCAGAAGACATTTTTAATTGCAATGCCCTAGGTAATCCGGATAGTGATATTTATATTATTGAGCCACTACTAAAAATGTATTGTCCCTCTGATGATAAACTAACCTCTGAATTTTTTGCCGAACTTTTGAAAAACAGTCAAGATGAAAAGAACTATACTAAGATTATTGACTTTGTTTTTGAAATTTTTATTAAATGGGAAACGTTAAACGAAACGACTGCTAAATTGATGGGCTTGGCTGTTTATTTTGTCAGTTTGCTATTCAATCATTGGAATAAACTAGCTTACAAACATAGTTTGCAAGAAAGGACTGTCGATAAATTAGATACTCGAATAAAAATTGTTTATAAAAATAAAGACTTTTTAATCTTGAGGAATTTTCTAAATGCTAATTGGTTTGCAGACGAAAAAATGGAAAATCAGTTGATTAATAAAGTTTTTGCGCAGTTTTTAACTGATTTCATGGAAGATCAAGTTTTACCTAAATTTTTAACAGAAATATTAAGCTGTATTAGCACGCCGAATGATTTTCAAAAATACTGGAGTGAAATGATTAGAATTTTACAGTCGGAAACTCTGGTCGAAATGTACCGTGATTTTGATCACAAAGCGGAAGATAAGAGTGTGTTGAGTAACTTTTATTTGTATTTGTCTCATAAATTAAAGCATCACACAGACAAAAACAACTTTAAAAAACTGTCTTTAACACTACAAACTGCTTTGCAAGCTTATCGAAATTTAAGAATGAATCAAGATAGTTTATTCTCAGGTGGTTTATTGAGCTTGTACCATTTGCTTTCACCAAATGAGGCATTAGAAAACGAAATTAAACTGGCTCTTAATGATGTTAAAAAATTATTGTGTCTTAAAATAGATAGCGCAAACAACATAGTGCATTTTTCCCCTCAAGCTTTGGAGCTCAAAAATTTCGAAAGTAAAACGACAACTCCCAAAATTTTAGCTGCTCGCCGGATCATCAGAGAGGTTAGCCTACCCCCGTTACTTAACCATAGTTTGACGACATCGAGTAAGGAAAAACTGACCGATGCGTTAAAAATTTGTTACAATTTTGAGTGCCAAGCAAAACAAAAAAATACCGAAAACCCTCCTCCAACGCCGCTTCTGGATTTGTATCAAAATAATTTGTTTCAATTGAGTTTTGCTGATTTTATTAGTATTTTTTATATCGATATTGCTCAAATCAATGACGATATTTCTCAATTAAAAGAGTTATGTCAGAAAGCAGTTGCACAAGCCGCTCCTTTTGTTTTACAAGAAACGGTGACAAATCTTTTAGAAGCATTGATTGGTGCTATCCCGGAAGAAACGCACGATACTCAAAATCTACCTCTTAAAATGCAAGTACGAAATAGAATTGTTCACGCAATTTTGCTGCCTCTTTGTAAAGAGTTTGATCAAAAAATATTGTCAAATGAGTCGAAACAGAGTAAAGAAAAGCAATTTGATACATTTGTGCGCTGTTATCATCAAATATTGTGGGTAGCGGGATTACTGGACCCTACAAAAGCTCCCAAAAATATTTTAAATGAATTACATAATCTGGTTTTCAAAATATATCATTTAGAAAAAGCTAAAGCGGATGAAGATCTAATGGATGTCGTCGGTCAAACAGGCACAATCCATTATAAAGTTGAAGGGAATGAATTGCGTACCGCTATATTAGCTGATAAAGAATTATGTTTTCGCACCGTCAAGTCTATAAATGAGACTATTTCCATTCAAACAAAGCCAGAAAAGTTATTGGAAAAAATTGTAGAGTCATCTTATGATGAAAAAATACTTGTTCCCAATCTAGTAAAAAAAATTAATGGCTATATAAAAACTAACTATTCAGATTATCAAGAAAAATTACAGCAGGTGCTGGAAGCGTTTATTCAAACAGTATCAGTCTATATCCCAATTAAAATGGAAGACTCGAGTTCGAATAAAAACGTGCCATTGTTGGCATTTGTGAGTTGGTTATGGCAACAGAAAGTCTTTAAAATCACTTATGAAGAAGGCTATTATAAGCTCGATACGCAACTCATTAGCGAACGCTTTATCAATTTTTACTATCAATTTTGTGCTCTTGTTCCTCAGGCTTTAAAATTTTCTTCTACCTTTGGTGAAAATGGAATTATACCGCTGAGTATGTCTAAAAATGATATAAGGATCGAAGATAAGCAAGCCATTAAAAATTCATCTTATGATTCAGCAATTAAAATTAAATATTTCTTTAGACAAGTCAGCTTAACGCCGATATTTTTATATTATTTTATTGAGTCGATTCGTGATAAAGAAAATTTCAATTCATTACGGGATTTTAAAAACCCAACAGAGTTACTTGAAAAAGCACGGGAGTGTTTGTTTTCAGTCATTAAAAAAGAACTGAAAGGCTCAAATAATAACGATTTCACAATGGCAAATGAATTAGAGTGGCATTTGAATGTTTACCAAAAAAATAGTCAAAGACATTCATCAAATCAGGCTCTTCTCTTCGAACTTCAGCAGTTTTTTAAAATATTTTATCCACTTTTTCTTAAGGATAATCTGCTTTGTTATCAGGTTTACAAAAATTTAGTGCGGTGGGCTGCTGATAACGAATTAGATGAAAAAAACATGAAGAATTTGCAAGCAGTGATTAAATTAGCAGAGTTCGCGCCTTTGAATATCGCTCAGTTACAATGGTGCAAGGTTTTACAGGAAGCTAAATTCGATATGCATACTGTAAAAAACATTGTTCAAAAATTTCAATCTTACCGGTTAAATATTAAGCCTTATTCATTAGTTGAAGATTACATCTCAGCAAGAAGGGTTAAAGCGCCTTATAATATTACCGTTCTATTACCATCACTTGAAGAAAAGAATAGTTTCCCAGAAAAATTTTTTGGCGATGAATTTAATGAAGCAATTGACCCTTTATCATTTATGGTTATTCTATTGCAAAAATGGGAAATGGATCCTAAAAAGAAACTGGTTTTCTATGAGCATATGATGACGGGCCATACCTTGCAGGTCCAATTAGTGGAATACCTGAGTGCTGTAATCAAAGGCGTTGAGGATAAAGGTAAGCTACTTCAATTAAGAAAATTTATTTCTGTCTTAAGACAACCCATGAAATGGACCAAAGATAATCAAAGAGACATAGGCTGCTCGTATGATGATCTTATTTTGCCGCGAAATGCAGGTGCTCTTCTTTGCGACTACAGTCCTACAGGATATCGCCTTGAATTGATGCCGGGTAGTAGCGAACAGTTAACGGGACAAATAAACCGTGAAGGAAAAAAGGCTTGGTTTAAATATTGTATGCCGCGAGTAATGGCATCACTCGTTTACTCAAATCTTTATAAAAAAATTGAGTCTACACTTGAAAGAAATTTAAAAGCTTTTCAGGATAATGATCCGCTTTGGTATGAGGCTATCACTAATTACATGATTTTGATGGAGGTTTTTTCCATATTGCAGCAATGGAAAAAAGCGACTTTAGACTCTAATCGGAGCTATGAAACAAATATTTTTCAAATTTTGAGTGAGGCTTATACATTATTAGGCATAAAATTAAGCAATAACACTGACGAAATTAATCTAGCGGATATACAGAAAGAAGAGAAATATGTTGAATTTATTAATATGTTCTTTGATGAGGCCATCGGTAGATTAGTTAATGTTTTAATTTTGCCTAATATACAACCCCCCTTGGAAGAGAAGCAGGATAGCTTTAATCGTACTATAATCCTCGATGAGATCGCCCGCCCTTACCGGGACCTATACAATGTAGCGCCGTTTGAATACATTGACGATAATTATCAGTTGTCATTACCTACAAAATTGCGAGAATTTGTTTCAAAGATTAGCGAAGATATTATGAGGAAAGCCTCTTCAACGGCCATAGTCAAAGAAGGCGCAAACAAAGAGGAACGATCTATTTGGCGTTACATGACCCAACCTCCAAGCTATTCGGTTCAGTTGGCGAATGGAAAAATTAACGATCCTCAGCCGGACACTTATTACCTGGTGGAAAGTCAGTCAATATTCGATTTTATTGGAAAGAAATCAGATTGGCATTTACATTATTGTGATAGTGAAAACCAACTCGCCAAAATTGAATTTGACAAGTTTGATGAAATGGCTCAAAAATCCCGATTATGTAAGAAAGAGAACTTTGGTCTATCTACGCAAGAGTTGGTATCGATTTTATCTTCGGGTTGTTCGAATGTGAACAAATTAAAGATGGGTAATATTTATATTTTCTCTAAAATGCCGGACCGGTTCCAGAGCTACCTCAATTCTTATCTATTTATTAAATCTGAAAAAACAAATGACGTCAGTCTCATTTATGTAAATTTTGACGGCCAGCCAGAAAAACATCTAACAATTAACCCAGACCAATTCAGAGAGATCAAATCGATAGACTCTTATCGAGAAGGTTTAGCGGTTCAGCAACAATTGGGAGAGGCTTTAGAGCCGCTTATGAAATTGATTAAAGTAAATTTAGGGCATTCATTTTTAAATCAATCAGATAGCGGAATAATCAATACGCTTAATACCCGAATTACCTGGTACAACGATGGAAAAAAATTGATAGAGTCTAAAATGGCAAGTACTCAAGATAGAAGTGTTAATAATAGCTCTAGTCCCAGTTTCAATTTTAGTTCTAGTTCTAGTTCTAGTTCTAGTTCTAGTTCTAGTTCTAGTTCTAGTTTGAATTCGAGTACTATTTTTGGTTCCATGAGAGATAGAGACGCAGGAGCCCCCGGTTTACCCAAAGAGCTAACAAAGGTGGATTCAATGATACAAAATGCAGAACAAAGCGGTCAAGAATTGGACAGATTATTTGGCTTATAAACGTGATTTGCCGCTGTGTTCTCATGTAAATTGAGTAGCTTTTTAACAAAAAAGCTTTTCTTTTTTAAAAAATCGGGTTACTATAACAAAGTTTTTAAATAGACTATCTATTATATCGCGAATAGGATTTTTTGTATGAATAAATTAGCCATTAGTCTCGGCGTCTTACTTTTCTGCACAGGTTGCGCACCAACTCCACCACCAGCCCCTTCTGCTCCAACTCCTCATGTTAAAGTGGTTGCTACACCTTCTACACCGCCAAAGGCGCAAGTGATTGACATGCCATCCACTCCTGCTACACCTACGTATCCCAAAAATGCCATTGTTAGACAAAAACCTTTACCTGTAGCCGAAGTTTATCCAGGCTCACTAAAAGAAAATATCGAGCGAATTGCGTCGCATTACGGTTGGCATCATGTCGTTTGGGATGCCCCTGAAGATTATCGTTGGGTAGGTTATGCTCAAATCCACGGCGAAAATTTATCTATTATTTTGCGCCAGCTTTTAAATGATTATCCTTTACAAGCTGTTTTCTACCAAGGCAATCACGTGTTGTATATTCATCCTAGGACATTAAAATAATGAAAAAGCGGAATATTTTTTTTAAGTTTCTCAGTGTAGTATGTGGTACATTGTTATTAACCGCATGTGCGTTACCGCCTTATTTGCACGCCGAAGATAGAATCAGTCAAACCGATCGTCAAATTGCAGCGGATAAAATAGCCGATAACGAAAGAGCGCCAGCAGTCATCAGCCGCCCCGGTTATTATGTTGACACTCGTCCCATGAGTTTAAGTCAAGATCCGGCGTGGATGCGTCGTTCAGTGACAATGGCTGCGCAGAATATGCCTTTAGATGAACTGGTTTCCCGTCTTTTAAGAAATACAGACGTGAATGTGCGTTATGATGACACCGTTCGTGCTAAACGCTTAGTCAGTCTGCATTATACTGGCAGCGTAAAAGGAGCATTAGATACCATTGCCGCCAAAACTCGTTACTTTTACTCAGTTGACAAAAATGTAGTTAGTTGGTCAGCTTTTCAAACCAAAATGTTTGATATCTCTTTCATGCCGGGTTATGCGTCATACTTAGTTGGCCGTGGTCAAAATAGCAACTCAGGTTTTGGCAACGCCTACTTAGGCTCGGGCGAAGTACAAAGCGATGTGAATGATGATCAATTCAGCAGTTTACAAGCGCAACTTTCAGTGTGGGAAGATTTGCGCGATGGCCTTGGTAAGCTCATTTCGTCGGATGGCAAATATATGATATCCGAGTCAACTACCACTGTAACGGTTCGCGACCATCCTGATAATATTGATGCGATTGGGAATTATCTTGCTGATTTAAATAAAACTTTGTCACAACAAGTCGCGATTAAAGTGGAAGTGTTGGAAGTAGACCTTAATCAAAATTATAATATGGGTATCGATTGGGATGCCATTGTCAGAACTTTTACCAATTTTCACCTAGTGGGTGCAGAATCAACTGCCACTACGATTATGCCCACGGTGTTTAGCGGCGGATCTTCAGGTCTCGCTTCTTTTATTATTGGCAAACACGATCATCAAACATTTATCAATGCATTGGATTTGCAAGGTAGAGTCCACATTGTTACCAATCCACAAGTGGTCACCATGAATAATCAAATGGCTACCATCCGTATCACCAATGATACCAGTTATGTGAAAAGTGTGAGCACGACGCAAACTCCAGATGCGGGCACAACTTCTTCTATCACACCGGGAACTGTAACAGATGGATTTACTCTCTATGCGTTGCCTAAAATCCAAGGTGATAAAGTATTTATGCAAATCAGCAGCACTCTATCTGATTTAGTCGCCATCAATAAAGCTGACAATGCGCCCACGGGGACTAATATTAAAGACCAAACGACATACACGGCTATTCAAACTCCGTCTTTAGCTCAAAAGCGTTTTAATCAAAGGACTGCTTTGCGCTCCGGAGAAACCTTAATCGTGGCAGGTTACCGGCGGGTGCGAGATGAAACGAAAGACGCTAAGTTTTTTACCATCTCTGAGTTGGGAGGTAAAGGCGCTCAGAGCCAGAATATCGAGACACTGGTGTTGATTACTCCCATAGTACAACAGCAAACCAATAACTAAAGGAATCCATGAGTTTACTGAATCGCCCAGACGGTGTTCAATTTGTCGTTCAGCCATACCGGGAACGTATAGCCATTGGTAAACGTTCAGTTATGGTACAACGTATCCGTTTTTTATCAGAGCAACACGGGCAATATGTTTTGCTTACACCTCTAAACACGGGATCGATTGAGGCCGTTTTCTCTCGTGAATCAGGTTATTTGCTTGGTGAAAGTATTTGGAACTATTTCGACAAACCACCTTATTTAATTTTTTGTGAAAAAATTTCTAAAGACAGTAATCAGGTTTTATTAGTGATCATACGTGCTAATGAAATTTATCTCGACACCATTGTGGACAATGATAAAGTGCGTGTGGAGCTATTACCTTTCATGACCATGCCTGAATCCTTTCGTGTGATTACCTGTGGAGATACATCATTAGGTCAGAAAGAGGACACAACTCACTTTATGCTCCCCAAAAATCTGGTGAGCAGTTTCGAGATTGCGAATGGACCCGTTTTCAAAAATTTGCCCGTTTATCCACAAGCACGAATTTTAACTTTGTTAATGGCATTGAAATCGCCTTTATTAGGGCCACGAGTTTCTCCTGCTATTGTGGGAGGAGGAATTGCCACAATTCTTGCTGTAGTATGGTGGGCCTACTACGTTTATCCCACTAACCAGGCTGTTTCATTGCCCCAGTTAGTTACCCAGTTGCCAGATGAGGCTTATGCTAACTTTTATACGGCGATGAAAACTCCCGCTCCTGATCAACAATTGCATGAGCTCGCTCATATTACTCAATCTTTCTATAGTTTACCTGGATGGCAAGCAGGAGAGATTCGTTATGGTGATAATCAATACCGGGTGAAATTAATACGTCAAGGAGGGACGCTAAATTGGCTTACACAATGGGTTTCGCAACATCATTATCTTCTGAATTTGAATCAAGATGGAGCTGAAATTGCCGTGCCAAGTCATTTATTGCCCCGTCCAGCGCCGAAAGCCATGTATTCCGTCTCTGAAGTCATGGCATCTTTGTTGGATAATTTAGACAGTATATTTTTAAATCAAACCATCAGCGTCAGTGATCTTAAAATACTAGGTCAAACGAAGTTGCGAACTTTAACCATCAATTTAACCGATGCGACCCCTGATACTTTGTTATTAATAGGAAATACGGTAGGGGGATTGCCGCTTTCAGTGACCGGAATGAACGTCAGCTTGCGAAGCGGCTTGCTTTACGGTAGTGTTCAATTATCAGTGTGGGGAATATAACATGAATATCATTACCAAACTCAGTATCCGACAAAAAGTAATGTTAACCTTAACTGTCTTAGCAGCTGTATTTTTATCCTGGCAAATTTATAATTTCGTTCATGGCAATTCAGGAGGGGTGCAACCTATCAACCCTTCAACGCCACATCCGGTTTCAGTAAAACCGTCCACGAATATTTTGCCGCCGCCGCCCGTTAAGCCATTGCCAGCCAAAGAGAGTTCTCACGTCAACTTAACTGCCAGCCAGCAAGCTTATTTAGGATTGATTCGAGAGTATCAAGTTACCAAGATAAAGCGTCAAATCTTAGAAGAACAGGCGAGTTTGGCCAGCGCTCAAAAACGCATTTCCGACGCCAGTCACAATACCAGTTTTGTTAATTACGGAGTTTACGGGGATTTAATAGGCGGCGATAACGCCGATAATATCTACGTGTTAAGTTATTTAGACCGCCAAGCAGGTCAATGGACCGCGACGTTAAACCGAAACGGTCAATATCAGGAAGTGCAAGTGGGTTCACGTTTGACTGACGGCAGCCGTGTCATTTCTATCAATGATAAAGGTGTGGTGTTGCGAAACTTGCATGGCAAATCACGCTTGGTAAGTTTTCAAGGCAGTGTCAATGTAGACAAAGTCGAAGCTAACAGTAATTCTGCAGCGCCTTCTCAATCGAGCGCCAAAAACTCCGTGGAAAAACCGGGGGAGACAAAAAATCGCAATAATTTAAATAATATCGGTAGTACTATTAACGCTAATAATGCCAAGATCGCCAAAATATTAGGCATCACCGCGGTCCCTCCTAACTCAAATACCCCGGGGGCGACTTCGGCGCCAAACGCGTCAAACCCTGCCGAAACTTTACAAAACATTGCCAAACAACTTCAAGAAGTTAAAGTTCCGGTCTCGACCGATATCCCTGCGGCCCCGTTAACTCAGCCTAACACTGCTCCACCAGCGGCTCCTCCGGCATCTGCGCCGGTTCCGCCGCAGTCTAATCCGCCAGCGGCTGTAGCGCCATCAAAACCAGTGTCGGTGAGGGAATTACAGAAAAGTTTGGGAATAAATGAAGCCAGCGCCCAAGGCTTGAGTCAAGTTTCTTGGCATGAAGATCAGCAGGATTCTTTGGATGGCAACTCCCCCCTGTCAACCCATTAAGTATTTTCTGCAATTTTTGCTTCGCGGCAGGCAGAGGAAGGATTACTCACCTCCGCCTTTCCCTATATTTTAATTAACTTGCACCACCACTCGTCGATTTATAGCGGCGCTAGTGGGTTCATACTCTCCTGCAATGGGCTCATAAGACCCACGCGCTTGGACAGCCAACCTTTTAGGGTTAATGCCGGTATTGAAAAGGTACGCGGTTACTGCTTCAGCGTAGCTTTGTGAAAGTTGTAATTGATTTTTATGACTCAGCACACGATCTGTATAACCACTGACTTTGATAACAGAGTGAGGATAATTGCTGGAATATTTTTTAACAAACTGGGCCATGTTACGTAAGTCAGCTTGTTTTTCTTCTTTGACAGTCGTCGTTCCGGGAACAAAAAAACTATCGGTAGAAATAATTAATATTAAACGATCGGCTTGTTGTATCATTTTCACGCCGGAAATGTCCAATTGCTTAACTTGGCCCTGCAGTATCGGTTTCGGCGCAGGTGGAGGCTGGGGATCTTCCACACATGCGGTCATGGGAAAACATATACTAAGCAAAAAAAGAGCTTTTTTATACATAAGAACACCTTAATTATGTTAAAATCAATCCAGGAAAACAGTGTATTATCCTAAATTCCGGAGTTGCAATCCACACTAAAGACATAATATGCTGATTCCAAAAATTCAATTATTGACTCTATAGTAATGGGGGATTGAAAGAGGCCCCTTTCATTCCGAGCAATTGGCTTGGCAATGCGCAAAATATAAATAAGGTGTTAAGTCCTTGAGAAAGCATATATTGACCATATTTATTCTGATTTTAATGAGTTTGTCACCATGGAAAACCTCTTGCGCCGCTTTTTGGAATTCCACGCCTAAATCAACACGAATGGCCTTGTTACTTCCTCTCCAAGGACCTTATTCCAACTCAGCTCAAGCCATCCGGGACGGTTTTATTGCAGCTTACTATCAATATTTGCCACAAGATGCCAACCCCCCGACAATTCGAATCATTGACACCAGTCATGGTGATATTGCGGAGATTTATCGACAAGCCGTAAACCAAGGCGCTAATGTCATTATAGGCCCTCTGAATAAAGAAGCAGGATTACAACTTGTACAAGCCGGAGTGATCAATACTCCTACAATATTATTAAATAATTTATCCGGTGTGACTTCGAATGATTATTTGTACCAATTGGGATTGTCTCCAGAAGATGAAGCCATCCAAGCTGCTGATAAGGCCTGGCAAGAGGGTTACAAAAAAGCCTTAATTGCTGCCCCCGCGAACTCATGGGGACAAAGAGTTTCACAAACTTTTTTGGATCGATGGCAAAGCCTTGGCGGAAAAATTGTGGGTGAATTATTCTTTGATAATCCCAAACTCCTTGCGGTACAGCTTGCTCAAATCATGCACGTTGATTTATCAGAGCAACGGGCTAAAGAGTTACGGCGCAATCTCAATGCCTCTAAAATACGCACCATCCCTTATCGCCGCCAGGATATTGACATGATTTTTTTAGCAGCACAGCCGGAATTAGCTCGAGAATTTCGCCCTTTACTTGGTTTTTATTATGCATCTCATATCCCAGTCTACGCGACTTCCCAGATTTATGGCGGTTATCCCAATCCCCAGTATGATCAAGATCTAAATGGAATTTATTTTTGCGCCATACCCTGGGAAATAACGCCAAAAAGCATGCCCGCAGATTTGCAAAGTATATTAACCAATGTACAAAAGACCTGGCCACAGGCTTCCCGAGAGCAAGCTCCATTTTTTGCTTTGGGAGCGGATAGTTATTTTTTAGCTCGTCAACTTTTACAAGGGAAAGTGTCTGATACTGTAGAAGCCGCCACCGGTAAATTAATACTGCAAAGTAATAAAGTGTGGCGCCGACAACTACCATGGGCCCAAATAGTCCAGGGCGTGCCAAATAATGTCCCGTAAAACTGGCTATATCCGCGAAACCCAAGCGCGCAGATATTTAGAAAAACAAGGCCTTAATTGGCTTTGCAGCAACTACCTTTGTGCTATGGGAGAGATTGATTTGATTATGCAAGATCGGGATGTTTTGGTATTTGTTGAAGTTCGTTATCGTAAGGCTGCTGATTTTGGTGAAGGAATTGAAACTGTGCAAACATTTAAAAAATATCGCCTTATTAAGGCCGCTTGGCAATTTTTATTGGACTACAATCTCGCTGAAAAGGCCAATACCCGCTTTGATGTCATCGGCATTGCCGATGATGACAAAGTGAACTGGATTCAAAATGCAATTGAGGTACAATACTAAAATGGAACTATTAAACCGAATTAAACAAAACTTTGAAGATAGTATTCAAACTAAAATATTAGCAGCCGACTCGCTACCCGAAGTCATTCATGCAGCAGGTGAAACCCTGGTGCAATGCTTGTTGAGCGGTGGAAAAATACTCAGTTGCGGCAATGGGGGTTCAGCAGGAGACGCCCAACACTTTGCTTCTGAAATGCTGAATCGTTTTGAAAACGAGCGCCCCAGCTTACCTGCCTTGGCCTTGACAGCAGACACTTCCACCATTACCGCTATATCGAATGACTATAATTATGAAGAAATTTTTTCCAAACAAATTAAAGCATTAGGCCAAGCCGGAGACATTTTATTGGCTATCAGCACGAGTGGTCAATCCAAAAATGTAGTGCAAGCCGTACTCACCGCCCAACAACGGGGAATGCAGATAATTGCACTGACTGGTCGAGACGGCGGTGCGCTCGCTTCCATTTTAAGCGAAAATGATGTTGAAATTCGCGTCCCTTCTCAATCCACTGCCCGTATTCAAGAAGTACATTTGTTGATCATACACTGTTTGTGTGATTTTATTGACCATAGATTATTTGTAGCAACGGAGGATTCAGTGTGAAACGTTTAAGTTTAAAATTAGTAGTGGCTTTCTTTTGTCTGTTCTCATTGAGCGGATGCATACCGATCATTATTGCCGCTGTCGGCGCCACCGCAGGTGGGGCGATCATCTATGATAAGCGACCTAGCACGGTCATGTTAGAAGATAAAGACCTTGCTAACCAAGCCATAGCCTGGCTTAATGCAGACCCTCGATTAAAGGGAACAGCCCGAGTGACGGTGGCCACTTTTAACGGTGTAGTCTTAATCATAGGGCAGGCTGAATCAGAAGAGTTACGCCAAGCGGCATATGATGACGTGAGACGAGTTAAAGGAATTAAACGAATTTATAATCAAATTGAAGTGATCTCACCCATTTTAACCACTTGGGATCAAAGCGCTGATGCTTGGATAACATCTAAAGTAAAAGCCGCGATGGTGGCCAAACCGGGCTTAAGTTCTTCGCAAATCAAAGTAGTCACTGAAAATAAAGTGGTTTATTTGATGGGATTAGTTTCTCCTAGCCAAGCTCGTATGGCCACAGAAGCGACTCGTAGCGTAAGCGGGGTGAGGAAAGTGGTACAGGTTTTTGAATATGAAAGTTAATTAGGAACTCCATGAATATTGACAACGCCGTTCAAACGATTGCTGTGGCTATATTGCCGTTGATATTTGCTATTACCTTGCATGAAGCCGCTCATGGCTGGGTCGCCAGCAAGTGCGGGGACAAAACGGCATTGATGATGGGCAGAGTAACTTTAAACCCCTTAAAACACATTGATCTCATAGGGACTATTCTGATTCCTATCATTTTGCTTTTTATCAGCGGATTTGTTTTTGGCTGGGCAAAACCGGTTCCCGTGGCGTGGCAAAACCTCAAGAATCCCCGCAGAGATATGGCCTTAGTTGCTTTATCAGGTCCGGCGGCAAATCTGCTAATGGCTTTGGGGTGGGGGATTATTGCTAAGGCTGCTACAATTTATTTAGCAAGCAGTTCCCAATCCTGGGTAGCTGTCAGTGGACAATTTTTTCAAGCCGCTGCGAGCTTTGGCATTTTAATCAATTGTGTCTTATTAGTTCTAAACTTAGTTCCCATCCCTCCTTTAGAT
The DNA here is from genome assembly GCA_965651935.1 of uncultured bacterium. Classification (GTDB taxonomy): domain Bacteria; phylum Pseudomonadota; class Gammaproteobacteria; order Coxiellales; family Coxiellaceae; genus JAFEDN01. Next base: position 172,894 of record CBFGTC010000001.1, on the reverse strand, counting down.
GGCAGTCGCGTCATTTCCAGTATCCTGCCAATCCGCCTGGCCCAGATCTATGAACGTTTAGAACCCTTTGGAATTTGGATATTATTAGGACTCCTTTTTTTAGGCGTGCTAGGTAAGATTTTATCGCCATTTATTCAAATACTTCTCCATTGGATCATCGATTTATTCAATCTCAATATTTAACCATAGGAGCCAGCCAATCATGCCGAGCAGACGTCAATTAGCCAACGCTATCCGGGCTTTGGCCATGGACGCAGTCCAAAAAGCCAATTCGGGCCACCCAGGTATGCCAATGGGCATGGCAGACATTGCCGAAGTATTGTGGCGGGATTTTTTACGGTTTAATCCCAGTAATCCGCATTGGCCTAACCGCGACCGCTTTATTTTATCCAATGGCCATGGGGCTATGCTGCAATATGCTTTATTATATTTAAGCGGCTATTCTCTTAGCATTGAAGATATAAAAAATTTTCGCCAATTGTATTCAAAAACCCCCGGCCATCCCGAATACCATGACACACCTGGAGTGGAGACCACTACCGGACCTTTAGGGCAAGGTTTAGCCAATGGCGTGGGCATGGCCATGGCTGAACGGGTGCTAGCGACTTATTTTAACCGCCCCAATTACGCCATTGTCGATCATTTCACTTATGTATTTGCTGGAGACGGCTGCTTAATGGAAGGGATTTCTCATGAAGCCTGTTCGCTAGCTGGTACTCTGGGGCTAAATAAATTAATTGTGTTTTGGGATAACAACGGCATCTCTATTGACGGAGACGTCAGAGGCTGGTTTAGTGATAATACTCCCGAACGTTTTCGCGCTTATCATTGGCATGTGATTCCCGATGTAGATGGCCACGACAGTGAAGCCTTAATCAAAGCCATTCAAGAAGCTCGCGCGCAGACTGAGCGTCCTACGTTAATATGTTGCCGGACTCAAATCGGCTTTGGTGCACCCAATTTAGCCGGAACGGAAAAATCTCATGGCGCGCCCTTGGGAGAAAAAGAAATCGCTTTATCGCGGCAAACTTTAGAATGGCCCTACGAGGCATTTGAAGTCCCCCCCGAGATTTTGGCCGCCTGGGATAGAAAAATTCTGGGACAAGAAATGGAATTGGTTTGGCAGCAACAATTCGAGGCTTACGCGAAAAAATATCCTGAATTAGCTCGTGAATTCCTTCGACGCCAACAAGGTAAGCTTCCCGAAAATTGGCAATCCCTAGCGGCAGAGTTTATTCAGAAAACTCAAGCCAATCCACAAGAAGTTGCCACCCGTAAAGCCTCACAAATGTGTCTTAACGCCTATGCCCCGCATTTGCCAGAGTTGCTGGGCGGTTCAGCCGATTTATCGGAATCCAATTGCACACATTGGCAAAAAGCACATTCATTAACACCTCAAGATTTTTCTGGAAATTATGTTAACTACGGTGTTCGCGAATTTGGCATGTCTGCTATCATGAATGGCTTGGCCTTGCACGGTGGAGTGATCCCCTACGGTGGGACTTTTTTAGTATTTTCAGATTACGCCCGCAATGCCGTTCGGCTTTCTGCTCTGATGCGTCAGCGGGTGATTTATATTTATACGCATGATTCCATTGGCTTAGGGGAAGACGGCCCAACTCATCAACCCATTGAGCATACCTCGCAATTGCGCATGATTCCTAATATGCAAGTATGGCGGCCCTGCGACACCGTTGAAACCGCCGTTGCTTGGAAAAAGACCTTGGAAAATCAGGGGCCAAGTTGTTTATTATTATCGCGTCAAAATCTGCCGCATCAAATTCGCTCTTCAGAAACAGTGGCATTGATAGAGCGAGGCGGTTATATACTGCACCAAGAAGCGGGAGAATTACAAGGCATTATCCTAGCCACCGGCTCCGAAGTGGCGCTGGCAATGGCCGCGGCACAACAACTGCAAACCCAACAAGTTTACGTACGCGTTGTATCCATGCCTTGTTGTGAAATTTTTAAGGCACAAGACGCCCAATACCGTGAGTCGGTGCTGCCTTCTCGTATCTCTTTAAGGATAGCGGTGGAGGCGGGCGTGACTGATTATTGGTATCAATTCACCGGCCTTCAAGGAAAAGTGATAGGGATTGATCGGTTTGGTCTCTCTGCTCCTGCTAAAGCCGTATACCAAACATTGGCACTCACGGTAGAAAGTATTGTTTCTGCCGTTATTACCCTGAAGAATCAAACCCAAATAACATGATTTGTTATTAAGCGCTGATATTTGGTATGATGCTGCTGTTTCAAAAATTAAACTACTTCATATTTCGGGCCTTTGTCTTAATTTCCGGAGGAGCTTATGACTATCAAATTAGCTATTAATGGTTTTGGCCGCATTGGCCGTAATATTTTGCGCGCCGCTTATGAATCTCAAAAAAATAAAGATTTAAAAATCGTTGCCATTAACGATTTAACGGAAATCGAAACCAACGCCCATCTTTTAAAATACGATAGCATTCATGGCCGATTTGCGGTAGACGTCAAATGTGAAGGTGATAGTTTAATTGTTAACGGAGATAAAATCCGGGTTTGCGCGGAACGTGATCCCAATAAACTGCCTTGGAAAGAATTGGGTGTGGATTTAGTGTTGGAATGCACGGGACTATTTACCGAACGTGAAAAAGCCAGCGTCCATTTGAAGGCCGGCGCTAAAAAAGTATTAATATCTGCGCCAGCCGGTAAAGACGTGGATGCTACCATTGTGTATGGTGTCAACCACGGCATACTTAAACCTGAGCACACTATCGTTTCCAATGGTTCTTGCACGACCAATTGTCTGGCGCCATTAGTAAAGCCATTACATGATGCTTTGAAAATTAAACGGGGATTGATGGTCACGGTGCACGCCTATACAAACGACCAACGCTTAACGGATAGTGCTCATAAAGATTTACGTCGCGCCCGCGCTGCTGCAGTGTCCATTATCCCCAGCAAAACGGGCGCCGCTGCCGCCATCGGTTTAGTCATTCCAGAATTAGCTGGCAAACTAGATGGATATGCTCTGCGAGTCCCAGTTCCCAATGTGTCCGTTGTGGATTTAACCATTGAGGTCGAAAAAAATACCAGCACTGAGGAGGTCAATGAGATCATGCGCCGCGCCGCGCAAGGCCCTTTAAAAGAAGTGTTAGATTACACCGAAGAAGAATTGGTATCGGTGGATTACAATCATACCCCGGCCTCTTCCACTTTTGACGCCACTCAAACCCGAGTCATGGATAAAAATTTAGTGAAAGTAGTTTCTTGGTACGATAACGAATGCGGTTTCTCTAATCGTATGCTAGACGTGGCAAGTTTAATGATGAAATAAATGACGGCGAAATGTCAACAGACCCTATTTTGCCTGAGTATGCTAAAACGATATTTAACTCCCCAAGTTAAGCATGACTTGGCTAAAAAAATGGTTTTTATCGGCGGTCCGCGCCAAGTAGGCAAAACCACTTTAGCCAAGAGTTTCTTAAAAGACCCCAACGCTTATTTTAATTGGGATGTACCCGCGCATCGAGAGCTTATCTAAAAAAGAGAGTTGCCTGTCAGTCCATTGTGGATATTTGATGAAATCCAAATTCGCTGCGGGAAGATTTGCAAGTCAGCCATAAAACGGTAAGTACTTGGTTGCAAATTTTAGAAAGGCTGTATTCCATTTTTTGGATTCTCCATTTGGAGTCCCTAAAATTCGCGCGGTGAAAAAAAGAGCAAAAACATTACCAATTTGATTGGACTTTGGTGAAGGAAAATGCGTTGAAATTTGAAAATCTGATGGCTTGTTCTTTACTAAAATGGGTAAATTTTCAAGAAGATGCTTTGGGTGAAGAATTAAGTTTAAATTATTTCCGAAACGTAGATGGCAGAGAGGTCGATTTTGTCATTTGCGCAGGTAACACTCCAACTAATTTTATTGAATGTAAATGGAACGACACCACTATTTCTAACGGCTTAAAATATTTAAAAACTCGATTTCCTAAAGCTGCCGCTTGGCAGATTTCAGCAATCGGCAATAAAGATTACCTAGGAGATTTAGGAATTCGAGTTTGTCCTGCGCGTGTTTTTTTGCAAACCTTAGATTTTAAATAAATTAAACTTTTTCAAATAAGGCTTTCAAAGGAGTGCAATCCAACACAGTGTCGGCGGCTTTGCGGAAAAAATTTAAAATTTCATCTTGAGAAATTTTTTCATCCCGACTTTTCACCATCAGTTTGGTCAAGCGATAAGCCACTTTCATGTGCTCTACAGAAGCCAATGTGACGTGTTCAAAAGTATGAAGCATTTCTTCGTCGGCGAAGTCTTCGCCTTCATACATCATTTGATCGAAAATCTCATTCTCTTCAGGTGCATTGGATTTTTTCTTAGACATATTAGAATCCTTAGGTAATTGAAAAATGCCATCATAGCCCTAAAATACAGACAAAACAACTTAACTTATAAAAAAGATAATCGAGGAGGGTTATAAATATGAGTTCCGAAGAAAAGCGCTCTTGTCTCTGAGATCAAGAGGATACTGAAAATCGAGACAGTGCTAGAAAGCAAATATTTGGAGTAAATTGTTCGAAACAGGGTATTTGAAGCATTATTTAATAGCACTATTTTGAAATAACTAAGTCTAATTTTTTAGATAGGATATAAAAAATTTATAATATTAAACATGACATACTACAGCCAGTGGAGGTTGATTTTGTTGATTCCTCGAGTAGGGCTGGATTTGGGATGCTGGGCGCTACGAGCTTTTCAAAATTGTCATCTATGTCTTCTCCGAATTGTTTCTAGAAGCGCGATTGATCTTGCTTTGGTAAGGATCTGATGAGTTTTCTGGAGATTTCCAGAATATTCACCAATAAAGGTAACGATATGGGGTTTGATTTTGGATTTAGCTTCAAGAATAGCGTTTAAGAATTTTAAACGTACGGTCATAGTAAAATTTAGAGAAAATAATTCACAAAAATAAGCATAATCATCGCTCAAATTAATAATAACATCGTCCTGAGCTTTTCTGTTTTAAATAAATCGATTAATGTAATTTCTACATTTCTTTTATCATTAGTTTGAAGTATGGGAAGAATGATTGCCATTAAACAATTAACTGAAAAATAAATTGAGAAGTCAAACACATATAGTGAAATGTCAACAGACCCTAGTTTCTTTTCGTGTAGAGTCAATTCCGTTGATACGAAATGTTATTCTCCTTGTTGAGGAAATGAATTATAGTTGATTTGTTTTCATTTTTTCTTATAATGAGAGCTTATTGTGGAAAAACTAGAGTATTTGGCATGATAATATATTACATCCGCGCATATTGGATTCTGTATCAGGCTGTGGAGTATTAATCTTGGGTCTCTGAAGAGACTCTGGCTGCGGCGTAATAATTTGGGGTTCCGGTAAAGGCTCTAGCTCTGGAGCTCTCAATGTTATTTTGTCTTTTAATGTTTTATATAATTTGTATTCATTTTCATCCTTTAAAGGAGGCATTAAGATGTAATCATTTATAATAGAACTGGGCAAGACTGATTTTCTTTCGTTATTTAAATCTGTAAGAGGTGTTTGCTCTAAATCTTTGTTTTGGCGGTATAGGAATATTGAAGATGGATTCGTTGTGATTCCGTTTTTTTCAACAAGCTTTATTCCAATGAATTGTTCACCGCCTAGAATCGGCATTTCTTTTATTCGCTCAAGAAATGTATGACTTTCTTTTAGAGTATCAACTTGTTCACCAATTGATATTAACAAATCTGATTCCTCAGTTGATTTAGCTTCAAGAATGGCTTTTTCAGATTTTAAAGATACCTTTACATTTAAGCCGGGAACCAATAATCGAATAAAATTTTCATAATCAGCGCGTATATCTATACTTATATGGTTATTCTCCTTATTCTCGGTATCTTTTTCACGTTCATTAATTAAATTGCGTAAAGTAAAGTTAACACTTATGTCAGTGGATTGTAATAAAGAAAGCACGTTAATTGTTTCAATTATTTGAAAAAGAAAGTGAGGAGTCATACAAGTATAGTTCAGAGATGTTTTATTATCGGCTTGCAGATTGGCAAAAATAGCCGCTATATGCGGAATGATTATTTGATAAGATTGAAGCCAGAAGAATTCAGGGCGTTCGTATGAATAAAAAGTGCTTTTAGTAAGACCTTTTGTGCCAAATATCAAATCATATTGTTTCACAGAGAGGAAAAATAAGCCATTTTCAGCAAGCCATTTGTGAGTCTCGACAATATCATGAAGCGAATCATTCATGTATAATTCATCAAAATCAATCGCATTAATGTAATGAAATGGTTCAAAAAATTGATCAAGTTTAACGTCCTTGATATTGTTACAAAAACGAACTGAAATATTTTTTAAATTATAAGTAATTTTTAAAATTGTTAAAAAAAACAAAAGTTGAATTTGTTTATTATCAGGCATTTCGCTATGATTAGACTCAATCAATGTAATACAAAAACTGTTATAACCGCGATCAATCAGTTTAGCAATATTAATAAAATCTTGTAACAATCCGCCGCTACCTAAGGAAAGATAGTGAAGAGTAAAATCGGATTTAGGTGGGTAGCGTTTTTCCAATTCATTCACGCTAAATTCCTCTCCCATTTTGCGACGATCATTCAGCTTCCTATTAAATAAACGATCCTGACAAGCGCACTCCGTTAACTGGCATAATTGCATCGTGCTGCCACCAAAAAAACTATCATAATAATGTAATAATTCATATCCTGTAGGATTTTCTAACCAGTTTTTAATTTTTGTTTTACTGCGCAGTATGAGTAGAAAAATTTTAAATTCAATATTCTTGATTGAATCGACTGCCGCCATCTCTCTGTCCCATAATGAACGTAATTTTTCGTTCGATAAGTTATTTTTTGTTGATTGTATTTTTACAGCATTAAGGTTTTTTTGTTCGCTTTGTGAGCTTTGTTTTAATCTTTCTATTTCTAAACCAATCTCATTTTCATTAAATTGCAGATAATCATACATAACATGATATTTAGAATATAATGCTCGGAGAGCGGTAAAATTATCTAACCATGACTTTGGTTGAGTTGTGCTCTGCAGTATGAGTTGAAAAATTTTAAATTCACCATTTTCTATTGAGCTTTTGATTTCTAACTCTTTAGTCATGAGTGATATTAATTCTTCACAATTTGATGTAGACAATGCTTCACGCAATTGTTCTAGTTGAGGTTTCAGCTCCTCTCAATCGCGTTTTTTTATTTTTATAGATTCTATTAATTTTTTTATTTCAGAATTAATCTGTGATTCTGTCATTGAAGATGGGTTTTTGCTTGAGATGACTGGATACTTTTCTTCTGTTGCTTTCATAATTGACTCTTTAACACCAAATTTGATTTATGTTGCTATTAGATTCTATGTCACTCATTGAAGGGGCGAGGACACAAGAAAACATTATATACCATTGTGTGGTCTATGCAAATGAAAAGCAAGGGGGCGCAACAAAGCAGGGCCACCTCATTAAAGCCAGGTAACGTCCACTTTTGCTCCAGATTTGACGAAAAATCGTCCTCAAAATGCTCACATAGACATCTATGCTGTGCTTTTTCGGCCAATTTTTCGTCAAATCTGGAGCAAAATTGAACGTTTTGCGTGGCTTTAATTTTAATGAGGGAACCCTGCGCAACAAAGGAAATATTCTGGATGAATTCGGTGCCTTATGGCATTTTCGTTAAAGCTAAAAGAAAAAAATCACAGTCATGGCTAAGCTGCCTGGCTGTTTTGGGGAGGATAAGGTAGAATTAAGAATATGAGTATTATTAATGTTCTCAAAATGAACGACTTGGATTTGGCTGGCAAACGGGTTTTAATCAGAGAAGACTTGAACGTGCCTATTCAGGACGGACAAATTATGGAAGGCACGCGCATAGAGAAAGTCTTGCCAACCTTAAAAGCCGCGATTAAGGCTCAAGCCCGAGTCTTAGTGTTGTCTCATTTGGGGAGACCAAAAGAAGGCGAACACGACCCCAAATTTTCACTAGCCCCGGTGGCCAAAGCGCTTAGTGAGGCCTTAGGCCAACCCGTGCCCTTGCTAAACCATCAATGGTTAAACGGTTTTGAAGTTCAGCCTGGCGAAATTGCCCTGGCTGAAAATGTGCGTTTTTTGCCTGGAGAAGATATCAACGACCCCACTCTAGCAAAACGCATGGCTTCGCAATGTGACATATTTATCATGGATGCTTTTGCCACAGCACATCGTGCGCAAGCCTCTACCGTGGGCATTGGTGAATATGCCCCTATCGCCTGTGCAGGATTATTATTAATGGCTGAATTAGAAGCCTTATCCAAAGCTTTGGAAAAGCCCCGGCGACCTTTAGTTGCGGTAGTGGGAGGCTCAAAAGTTTCAACTAAAATTCAATTGCTCCGTAATTTATTGAACAAAGTGGATTGTTTAATCGTGGGGGGGGGGATTGCGAATACTTTCTTAGCGGCAGAAGGGTATCCTGTAGGGAAATCATTATACGAACCCAGCTGGATACAACAAGCAAAAGAATTGATCAATACTGCAAGTGAGATGAAGGTGTCTTTTCCATTACCCATAGACGTGGTGGTAGCCAAGGAAATGTCAGCATCCGCCAAAGCCTACACCAAGCCGCTGGATGACTTAGATATGGAAGATATCATCTTGGATATAGGTCCATTGACCGCCAAACACTACGCCGGTTATTTAACCGATGCCGGTACAGTGGTTTGGAATGGTCCATTAGGCGTTTTTGAATTTCCTCAATTCAGTCATGGCACCAATGCCTTAGCTCAGGCTATTACTCAAAGCCGGGCTTTTTCCATTGCTGGTGGCGGCGACACTCTCGCTGCTTTAGCCCAATTCAATTTAACCGATAAAATTTCTTACATTAGCACTGGTGGTGGAGCCTTTTTGGAATTTCTCGAAGGGTCTGAATTGCCTGCTGTCGCCATGTTAATCCAACGGGCCCGGTAATGTTATGATAAAGCACGATCATTTTATTCGTCGCACTAAAATTATCGCCACATTAGGTCCGGCCACGGATAATATTGACGTGTTATCTGAGCTTATCAGTGCCGGAGTCAATGTGGTGCGGTTAAATTTTTCTCATGGCACCAAAGCGGACCACCAAAAACGGATCGAAAATGTCAGAGAAGTAGCGGCTGATCAAAAAAAAGTGATAGGAATCCTTGCTGATTTACAAGGCCCTAAAATTCGCGTGGCTAATTTTAAAGAAAAAGCTATCACACTGAAAAAAAATGATATTTTTGTTTTAGATGCCGAATTAGATGAAAACGCGGGTGATCAAACCCAAGTGGGCATTGACTATAAAAATTTACCGAACGATGTCAAACCCAAAGATATTCTATTGTTAGATGATGGCCGCTTACGTTTCCAAGTTGAATCGGTCTTAAGTTCAAGGATAATTTGCCGCGTTTTAGTAGGAGGGATTTTATCCAATCATAAAGGCATTAATCGCCTAGGAGGCGGCTTGACCGCTAAGGCCCTGACTGAAAAAGATAAACGGGATTTACAATTTGCCATACAAAACGAGGTGGATTACATCGCCATTTCTTTTCCACGAAACGCCCAAGATTTAATTGATGCTCGTAAACTGATCCATGAATTTGCCGGAGAACAAAAAAATAATTTCACAGGGATAATCGCGAAAATTGAACGCGCGGAAGCCGTTATGGCTATTAATGAAATTATTGAGGCCAGTGATGGAGTGATGGTGGCCCGCGGCGATTTGGCAGTAGAAATCGGTGATGCAGAAGTTCCAATGGTACAAAAAGAAATAATTCGCCGAGCTCGACACTTAAATAAACCCGTGATCATCGCGACTCAAATGATGGAAAGCATGATCACCAATTCCGTCCCCACCCGAGCGGAAGTATCCGACGTCGCCAATGCGGTTTTAGACAATGTCGATGCGGTCATGCTTTCCGCAGAGACTGCCAGCGGCCAATACCCCGTCGCGGTAGTCGAGTCCATGGCCCGTATATGCCGAGCAGTAGAACAACAGCCGGGATTTAAATCACGTAACCGCCCAGATGCGCGCTTTGAGCGCATTGATGAAGCCATTGCCATGGCAACCATGTATACCGCGAATCACCTGGACATAGCCGCGATAGTGACTCTTACCGAGTCAGGGCGCACGCCTTTGTGGATGTCACGAGTACGCAGCAGTATCCCCATTTATGGTTTGAGCCGTTATGCTAGAACCTTAGGGAAAATGGCGCTTTACCGAGGTGTCTTCCCCATACCCTTTGATGTGACTCAATATCCCTACCACGCCATAAATCGGGAAGCAGTACGAACCGTGTACGGTCTCAACCACATTGAGGCTAACGATTTAATCATTCTCACTACGGGAGACCATGCTGGAGTAACCGGTGGTTCAAATGTGCTAAAGATATTAGAAGTCAACAAAGTCGTATGAGTCAGATAACATCCAAAATCGGCCAGCAGGGAATTGAGGTCAATGAATAATACCTGGACTCTGATTTTGTTTTTAATTAGCGCTGCATTTTTAATTTGGTTTATGGTGAGAAGTATCCGCCATAATCCCCAGGCATTTAGTAAAGAGAATCTCAGCAAAAGTATTTATACCTTGGGAATTTTAGCACTTATACTGATTGCCATTATTATATTTTGTGTGTGGTTATTGCGCACAAACATTTAAGCTATGAGGAGATATTATGCCATTAATAAGCTTGCGACAATTATTAGATCATGCGGCGGAACGTGATTACGGCGTACCGGCTTTTAACGTAAATAACCTGGAACAGATTCGTGCCGTCATGGAAGCCGCAGCGGAGACCCATAGCCCGGTTATCGTTCAAGCTTCCGCCGGCGCCCGAGAATATGCTGGAGCAGTTTTTATTTATCATTTAATCCAAGCGGCTCTGCAAGAATGGCCCTACATTCCCATTTGCATGCATCAGGACCATGGAGGTTCGCCCGCCGTGTGCCAACGCTCCATCCAATTGGGATTTTCTTCGGTGATGATGGACGGCTCCTTAAAAGAAGACATGAAAACCCCCAGTGATTATGCGTACAATGTTGAGGTAACTAAAAAAGTCGTGGAAATGGCTCATGCATGTGGCGTTTCGGTAGAAGGAGAATTAGGGGTTTTAGGGTCCTTAGAAACCAAAATGGCTGGCAAAGAGGATGGCTCAGGCGCAGAACGGGAGTTACACGAAAGTGAGATGCTGACAGACCCTGAACAAGCCGCTGATTTTGTCAAAGCTACCGGCGTGGATGCGTTAGCTATCGCCATCGGCACCAGCCATGGCGCTTACAAATTTTCCCGTCCACCGACAGGAGAAGTTTTAGTCATAGATAGAATTAAAGAAATCCACAAGCGGTTACCCAATACCCATTTAGTGATGCACGGTTCTTCGTCCGTACCCCAAGAGTGGTTAAAAGTCATTAATGAAAACGGGGGTAAAATGAAAGAAACCTATGGCGTACCGGTAGAAGAAATCCAAAAAGGAATCAAATCAGGAGTGCGCAAGGTCAATATTGATACCGATTTGCGTTTAGCCGCCACAGGGGCAGTAAGAAAGTATTTTAATCAGCATCCAGATGCCTTTGACCCTCGTAAATATTTAAGTGAATCGCGCAAAGCCATGCGTGAAATATGTAAAGCACGCTACGAGTCATTTGGGACTGCGGGACAGGCTGATAAAATTACCCGCGTATTTTCTTTTGAAGAAATGGCAAAACGCTATCAGCAAGGCGAGTGGCGATGATACTCACACCCCAGCCTCAGTTTGATTACCATCAGGCTCAGTATCTTAAGAGTGCTACTGAATTGGAGCAGTTGCCGGCAGATAAAGGTTGGGAAGTGGCATTTATAGGGCGGTCTAATGCGGGTAAATCCAGCGCGATTAACGCCATAACCGGCATTCGCGGTTTAGCCCGCACCAGCAGTACCCCAGGCCAAACTCAAATGATCAATCTCTTTAGCCTAGATAAAGACCGGCGCATGGTAGACCTTCCTGGTTATGGTTATGCCAAAGTCCCCCGCATGATTAAAGAGCGATGGGAAAAAACCGTGGATGAATACTTGGAAACCCGGCACTGTTTGAGGGGGCTGATACTGGTGATGGATATCCGTCATCCATTAAAGGAAGCTGACCAGCAGCTAATTGCCTGGTCGGTGAAATGCGAAGTGCCAGTGCACATCTTGCTAACTAAATCGGACAAATTAAGCACCAACGAGTCCCGAAAGGTTCACAAAGAAGTCAGCATTGCATTAGAACCTTTTGGTTCAACTGTCAGCGTTCAAATTTTCTCATCCATGCAAATGCAAGGCATTGAAGAAGCCCAAAGCATACTCGACCAATGGCTAATCTAAATGAGATTATTTGCGCCAGTATTCACGGCGGAATAGGACTAATAGGGTTAAGATTTCTAATCTACCTGCAAACATTGCCAAGGTCAGTATCCATTTCGCGGGTGAATTAATATTTTTGAAAATCAGCCCAGTTTTCCCTAAGCCTATCCCGGAATTGGCCAAAGCCCCTGCGGCGGATCCAAAAGCCGTAGTGCTATCTAATCCGCAAGCGATTAAGCCTAAAGTGATAAAAACGAATATCACAATAAAAAGGGCGACAAAACCAAAAACACCTTGTAAGAACTCGGCTGATAAGACTTGTTCGCCGAAGTAAAGTGAAAAGACACCCTGAGGATGAATTAAACGTTGTAATTCACGTCCTCCCATTCGTTTTATCAACATAAATCGCAGTACTTTTATCCCTCCGGCTGTAGACCCGCAACAGCCGCCAATTAAACAGGTCAACAAAACTAAATGGGATAAAAAATTAGGCCAGTTATCCAAATCAACTAATTCATAACCTGTGGTGCTAATGACTGAGGTGGTAGTGAAAAAAGCGGTAAAGGCTTGAGAAAAATTAAACTGAAAATGAGAGTAGGCAAATAGTGTAATAATCGCAATTAAAGTGATAATCAGCAATATTTGAACATAAGTTTTCAGTTCAGGGTCTCGCCAATACACTTTAAAGGTTTTTTGCTGGAAAAATTGGTAATGCAGTCCGAAATTCGTGCTGCCCAAAATCATAAATATAATAGCGACCAATTCAATCCAATGATTATGATAGAAACCTAAACTCCCATCGTGCGTGGAAAAACCTGCCGTCGCGATGGTGCTAAAACTAATGGTGATTGCATCAAAAATGTCCATCCCGGCGGCCCAAAAAGCGAAGGCGCAGGCGATGACCAAAACCAAATAAATGAGCCATATCGCTTTAGCGGTTTGGCGAATCCGCGGCCTTAAACGCGTGGTTTTCACAGGTCCGGTAGTTTCGGCAAAATAAAGCTGCATACCGCCAATGCCTAAAACCGGAAGGATGGCTAAAGCAATCATCACAATTCCCACACCGCCTAATAAAGTTAATTGTTGACGATAATATAAAATAGAATGCGGCATATTATCTAAATGCTCAAAAACACTCGCGCCAGTGGTGGACAATCCTGAAACCGATTCAAATAGCGCATCCGTAAAAGATAAATTAGGGTAAAAATAGAAAAAAAAGGGAATGGCGCCTACCAAGCACGCCACGGCCCAAACTAAAAATACGATCAAAAAACCGTCTCGAGCTTTTAATTCAGCCGTGGTGCGCCGAGTCAATAACCAAAATAATCCACCCACTGTCGTGGTCAGTAAAAAAGTAATTAAAAAAGGGTAAATTGAACCTTGACGGTACCAAGCAAACACGGCCATGGGAGGTAAGAGGCTAATACTGAAAATTAATAATAACAATCCCAAGGTTCTGATTATGGCAGCATTAGGCATTTTATCCCCCATTGTTAACGGCAAATAAACTTTCCACCGCCGGGATTTGTTTTTTATCACTCACGAATAAAATGACTCGATCTGCTTCTCTGATAAGCATGTCTGTTTTAGGAATAAGAATTTGATTTTGACGTATTATGGCTGCAATCGTGACGTGAGGTGGCAATGCTTGAGAAGACTCTAACTTTAGAATAGCAGCGCTTGAATCGACTTTAATTTCTAGTGCTTCGGCGCTACCTTGCCGCAGTGAATAAGCTTGAACGATATTACCGCGGTGCAAGTGGCGGAGTATCGCACTGATAGTGATCTGCTGTGGTGACAAGGCGATATCGATATTAATATAACCGTTAATGATAAGGCTTAAATAGGCATCGCGATTTACTAAGGAGATCACTTGCTTCGCTCCCAGTTGTTTACTGTGCAAAGCACTGACAATGTTATCGGCATCACTATTTGTCAATGCCACAAAGCAGTCCATGTCTTCCACATTTTCATTGCGTAACAAATAAGTATCGCAACCGTTGCTGCATAATACTAAGCTGGACTCTAATTGCAAGGCTAATTTTTCGCACAGTTTTTTGTTTTGTTCAATTAATTTGACCTGGTGGTGGGCTTGCAAATTTTGTGCCGCTAAGCTGCCGATATGGCCGCCGCCGATGATCATAATTTTTTTCGAATCAGATTGATTGATTGGTGCGCATATGATGCTTAGAACTTCTGAAACCTTATTTTTTTCAGCTATAAATAACACATCGTCTTCAAGGTTTAAGGGTGTATCCATAGGCATTAATTGATTGTGCCGATAAACGGCAATGATTTTGGCGCGAATATCGGGTAAGTAGGAATTTAACTCCGAAGCGCTTTTGCCAATGAGTTTCCCTTGAGCGGAGGGTTTGGTGGCGATTAACTTAATTTGCTCATCAGCGAAATTAAAAATTCGTAACGCGCCGCTATGTTCGATTAAATCAATCAAAGACTGCGTAATTAATTGAGTCGGATTGATAAAAATATCAATGGGGGATTGTTCACCGGCGAAAAATTGATGGGAGTCAAAGAAGTAATCAGCGCTGTTGACGCGGGCGATTTTAAGCGGTATTTTAAAAACGCTTTTGGCTACTAAACAAGCGACTATGTTGACCTCGTCGTTGTCAGTAACGGCTAAAATCATATCCGCTTCTGCCGCTCCGGCTTCAGCTAAGATCCGTGGATTAGCGCAATGTCCATACACCGTGCGCAAATCGTAGCGCTCTTGCATCTCCCCCAAGGCGGTTTCGATTTGATCGACTATGGTGACGTTATGACCTTCAACGACTAAATTAGCAGCCAAAGAGTGACCTATGCTGTTGGCCCCCAAAATAATAATATGCAACATAATGCCTGTTTCCTTATTCAGATTGCAATGTGGTGATGGGGTCCAGTCGAGAAGCTCGATAAGAAGGATATAATCCGGAAAAGACGCCCACAGCGGCAGAAACAACAAACCCCAATGCGGCAGGGATCAAGTGGAACGAATATTCCCAGCCTGAGGAAAGGGCTAATATTAGTGTCGTCACCGTTCCAAAAATAACTCCTAAAAGACCTCCGCCAATTGTGAGCACCATCGATTCAATCAAAAACATTTGTAAAATATCTTTTCTTCTGGCGCCCACCGCCATGCGAATCCCAATTTCTCGGCGCCGCTCTATCACCGATACCAACATGATATTCATAACGCCAATTCCGCCAACCAGTAAGGATATACCGCCTATCGCGCTCAACAACCAGGTAAAAGTACTGCGTTGTTTGCTTACTACGTCGATAATTTGTTGGGGGTCGTGGAAACGCACTTGCGTATCGGGGGCCAGCGTTTCGATCGTTTCTTCTATCTTGGGTTTTACCGTAGTTAAGGGGGTATCGCGATGTAATTGAATCAGGACATTTTGTATCTCTACGTGGGGCGATACTAGAAAAGATAAAGATAAGGGTATGATCACGCCCTCGTTGATATTCGCGAAAAGGAATAAATTAGGCTCCCATTCTTCGGCAACCCCGATAATAGTAAAGAGTTGATTGCCAAGATTGATTTGTTGATTTATTGGATCAATCCCGCGAGCGCGTATTTGTTGGCCGATGTCGTGGCCGACTACGCAAAAGAAGCTGTTTTGATCCAAAAAAGAAACGAAGCGGCCTTTGTTGATTTTAATTTTAACTATATCAGCCAGTGCTTCAGTGGCCCCTATAATTTGGCCATCGAAGGAGAGGTCTTGAAAAAAAATCGGTTGATAAAGCATGGTATAAGGTACAATTTTTTCAATATCCGGAATTTTATTTTGTATAATATCAATATCATTAACATTGAGATTATGACCTTGGCCAGTGGCGGCGCCTGCGCTTTGTTCTTTGGGTAACAATAGTACAGCGAGTAAGTTAGTGCCGAGTTTTTTGAACTGAGCTAAAGCATGTTCAGTAGCGAGCTCACTGGAAGAAATTAATGCCACTACCGAACCCGTGCCCACTAAAATTCCCAATATAGCCAATAAAGAACGCAGCTTAGCGGACAATAAATTCATTAACGCTTCACGAATATGCGCTAGAAATCCCATATTTTTCTCATAAATTAAATAATTTTCCCATCGGAAATTTTAATGATACGCTCTGATTGATTGGCCACCTCTAGATCGTGAGTAATGATAATAATCGTGGCCCCTTCAGTTTTATTTAATTCTTTGAGCAATTGTAAAACATCATGGCTATTTTTGGTGTCTAAAGCGCCAGTGGGTTCATCGGCGAGAATAATACTGGGCTTGCCTACCAATGCTCTCGCAATGGCCACTCTTTGTTGCTGTCCTCCGGACAATTCATTGGGTTTGTGGTTAATGTAATTTGCCATTCCCACTTTCTCTAACATCGTTAACGCCCTATTTTTATCCAGCTTTTCAGCGGCTGTTTGGCGCCGGCGATAGGATAAAGGCAACATGACATTTTGTAAGGCAGTTAATCTGGGTAATAAAAAAAAAGATTGGAATATAAAACCAATTTTTTCATTACGTAAATCAGCTACGTCGTTTAAAGATAAGGTAGAGGTATCAAACCCTTCTAAATAATATTTGCCCGAAGTGGGTCGATCCAACAAACCCAAAATGTTCATGGTGGTGGTTTTACCAGAGCCGGAAGACCCAATAATGGTTGCCAATTCGCCCCGGTCGATAGTTAAATTAATCCCTTTTAGAGCCGTATAAGTTTCAGAGGCCATGAGATAGGTTTTAGTGACTTGTTGTAACTCAATTAGTGGGGACGACAACTTTGTCTCCTGGCTCAAGTCCTTTGATAATCGCCACTTCAGTCAAAGTGGTTTTCCCAGTAATGACTTCCACTTCACGGCGTTGACCATCTTTGCCTACCACAGTGACCAATCGCTGATTGTTTTTAGGATGAACGGCCTCTAATGGGATATAGATTTGGGGGGACTCGGAAATATCCAGTTCGACTGCGGCGCTCATACCGACTCGGATATTTTGCTGTTGTGCCGGAGTGATATTGGGAACTTTAACAATGACATCAAACATTCCTAACCCGCCGTCAGATCCCGTTTGCGGGTTTGCTTGCGCAGCCACTGAACTGACGTTGCCCTTTAATTCAACTCCCGGGAAAGCGCTGCCCGTGACAATCGCGGGTAAGCCGGGTTTGATTAAATTAACGGCTATTTCACTGACAGTTAGCTTAATGGTAAATCCACTTAAATCGCCGATAGCTAATATCAATTGGCCTGATTTAATGTCATCGCCCGCGCTAATTCTTCCAACGTTATTATCCTTTTTTTGATCTTGAGTAGGGAACAAAGCAATGCCTTGAGTGTGAGCGAAAATTTTAACGGCTTGAAACTGTTGATTTAAAAATTCATTGACTTTCTTCATGTCGGAAAGATTTAAGTTTTCAATAGTACTCAGGGGGATACTGGTTTGTGATAAAAGTTTTTCCAGGTCGTATTTAGCTTGATAATAACTGAGGGTGTCGCTCCTTTGCTTGCTTGATGCAGATAAATATTCTTCTTTAGAAATGACCCCGGCTTTAAATAAAGCTTGATTGCCCTTATAGGTGCTAACACTGATTTCATAATTTTGTTTTTTTTCTAAATAGTCACTGACGGTTTTACGATAATCTTCAGACAATTTTACCGCGTCTAACAATATCAAAGACTGGCCTTTAGTAATATGTTGGCCATACTCAAATTGAACTTTAGTGACTCGACCGTCTAGCGGGCTTAAAACGGGGTGTACTTCTAATGGGGCTAAAGTCCCACTAAAATGGAGTCTGGTGACCATTGATTTGGCTTGGGCAGTGATAATTGTAAAGCCAGCCGTCTTTTTTTCTTCTTTTTTAGGACAGCCGGTGATAAATAGGGCTAGAAAGAGCAAGAATAAAAAATTTTTATATTTCCATTGCAATTGCATATTTAATACCTTATAACGATGTTCCACTCTTTTAAGGTGATTCCGAGTAAATTTTGAAAGGCAGTCACGGCGTTCAAATAGGTGATTTGAGTGTTGATATAATCTAACTCCTGTTGTAATAAATTATCTTGTATAATGTTAACACTTAATGCCGTGGTTTGCCCGTATTGTTGTTTTATTCTCTCGGCTTCTAAATTTTTTCTCTGCAAATCCAGGGCTTGTTCCGCAATCACAAGTTGTTTGCGTTGACTGTTTAAATTATTCCAATCGTTGGTCACTTGTCTAATTAAGGTCCGGCGGCTTTGTTCCAAGTTGTCTTCCGCTTGAATTAAGGCCACTTTGGCGTTAATCAAACCCACTTTCGAATCCACATCACGAATCGGAATAGAGAGTTCAATAGTGGCGGATGGTTTATTTGTGGTAGTTAATTGGTTGAAACTATCCACAATTCCCGCAAAGCCATTACTATTGATTATATTGGCGGTACCGGTAGCATCTAAACGCCAGCGCCGTTGGTCTTTCGCAGTGAGAACCCCCCGCCGGGTGGCGTTAAGTTGTAATTGCTGGCTGACATAGCTGGGATTATTATTAAGAGCTATTTGAATGGAGTTTTCTAATGTGGGTAGATTATAAGTTTTAAAGTTAATATTGGTTTCTACCTTAAGATGGGATTGAGGGGAAAGGCCCAAAGTATCTAATAAAGTTTGATAATCTTGCTCTAAGTTAGTCCTTTGTCGTTCGGTTTCCAGTTCACTATTCGCTACAGTAGCTTGTTGTTGCAAAAGTTCACTGGGAGCCATTCTGCCGGAGCTGACTCGCAATTGATATTGTTGCGCAGTTTCTTGTTGCCTCTTTAATGCACGTTCTTGAGCGTCTAAACCATTATAATCTTGCACTACCTGCCGGTAATTTGTCGACACCTCGGTGACCATTTGCATTATCGTGCTTTTAAAATTTTGGCGTGCAATAAGCTCATTATCTTGAGCATTAAGCCAAGGAATTTCATTGACCGCGCCAAATCCGCCTAATAAAGGCTGCATGATGGTTAAGGTTTCTCTTTGTTCTCCATTTAAATCGGTGGTGTTATCCGCTTTGATTTGAGTACCCCAGCGTGTATTGAGACTGATTCCTGGATTAATGTTATAACCGGGTTTTTCTCCTTGGGTAAAACTGACATTTGCGGTAAAATTAAAATGTGGTTGAAAGGAATAATTAGCCAGTTCTAAAGCATATTTATCGGAAATTCTTTGGAAGCGGCTGCTGTGGATAGATGGATTATTGCGCAGCGCCAACATAATGGCTTCTTGCAAGGTTAATATTTTATCATGTCTAATGGTATCTTGCGGTAGAGGGAGATGTTCCAGCTCTTGATCGGTTGCCGAGGAAACAACAATAGTTTCTTCTGCATACCCTGCTTTGAAAAAGCAGGCCGTGCAAAAGAGAATTAAAAATATTGTTAAATGGCGTAGATAGTGCATGTACCGGACATTAAATCAGTCTCTACGCAGAGTTTCAATCCTCTTTGGTATCTTTCTTTGGGGAATAACGGTATTGATCAAATTGTGAAATATATGAAAATAGTTGTCGATGAGCAAATTCCTTTAGTGGATGAACTATTCTCCGCCCATCGGCTTTTAAAAAAGCCGGGGACAGAAATTTGCCGAGCGGACTTAATGAATGCGCAAATGCTATGGGTCCGTACCGTCACTCCAGTCAACGCCGCTCTTTTACAAGATACTGCCGTCCGCTTTGTGGGCAGCGCCACGGCAGGTTACGATCATTTAGATATCTCTTGGCTAGAAGAACAAGGCATTTTTTGGGCGAATGCGCCGGGGGCCAATGCGATAGCCGTGGTGGAATATGTGCTGATGGTGATAGCGGCCCTGCAAACTCAAGAGCTGTTATGCCATAGACCTTTGCGTGCTGGGATTATTGGGATGGGCAGGGTGGGAAGTTTGGTCAGTGATTATTTATCTCAAGCTGGATTTGAGATCATTGCCAATGATCCGCCTCGCAGTGAAACGGAGAAAACGTTTTATTCAACTCCATTAGAGAAATTCACCGATTTGGATCTAATTTGTCTCCATACGTCTTTGACGCGGCATCCACCTCATCCGAGTTATCATTTGTTAACAAAGCATTTTTTTCAACGGCAAAAACCGGGAACAGTGCTTATTAATGCTGCTAGAGGTGAAGTGGTGGATACGGCAACATTATTGCAACAAAAAAAGCTGCATTTATGTTTAGATGTTTGGGAAAACGAACCGAATATTGATATAAATTTACTAGATCAAGCTCTGATTGCAACTCCGCATATTGCCGCCTATAGTATTGCGGCAAAACGGCGCGCTAGTCTGTTACTTTATGCGAAAGCCCAAGAATTTTTTGGCTGGCCTAAAATCAAATTAGGAATGAAAGCGGGGGTTAAGAAGCTTCCGTTTGAATGGCAAAAACAGGCCTTAAACCTATTTAATCCTTTGGAATATACTGTAAAAATGAAGGAATGTATTAATCAGAAAGGCTTGGTTGCGGAACAATTTCTTGAATTACGAAAATTGTATACTTGGAGAAAAAGCCTGTTATCCCTGGAGTGATAACAGGCTTTTCCACAAATCAATTATGGTTTTGTAGCAAGTTTGTTTACTTTGAAATCAACACTTTCACAAAATGGTTTATCCATTCCGTCTTGACGTTTTACGCCTAATTTCACGAGCACTTCGCCTGCTTCAGTGTCTGACGCTTTGCCGGTGCGGGTGATTTTAATGGTTTGGCAAGATTTTAAAAATCCTCTTGAGCCGAATTCAAATTGGCGTTTTTCTTGCAATCTTTGCAAGTCAGCACCTGTCAATTCAATAGTGAATTTTTTGCTGCCGGTGACTTCGATTTCACGATTACCAGCCAGTCTTATGGTTTGGGGTTCATGCCCCAACACTTTAGCAGCGTCACTGGCATCAATAGTCACCATCAGCGCGCGCTTAGGGGCAGAAGAGACTTCAGCTTGAGCAAAACCCACTGCAGAAGTACCAATTAAGGCAAGCATACTTAAAGATAAAAGAATACGTTTCATTTGCCATTCTCCTCTATAAAAAATTAATAAGAAAAGGAAAGATTATAGAAATAAATCTTTACATGCCGAAACCACCAGTTCCGAAACCGCCGGGGGTGCCTAATATGAGACTGGCTTTGTCACAGACGTATTTGCCATCGCCTTTTTTACTGATTTTCAGCGAAATTTGACTGAGGGTTTCAGTGGCGCCATCCGCTTTTTTTTCACCATTCCCCCCAACCACTTCAGTTTGAGCGCATCTTTCCATTTTGCTGCCGTTGGATGAACCTGTCATCATCGCACTGATTTCCACTTTCAAATCACGCACTGGAGTACCCGGTTGGATCGTCAAATTACCCGGTGCAGTCGGAGTAACTGTAGTTTGTTGACCATTTACTTTTACATTAATCGAGCTTAATGCAGAGTCATTAGTAGGCCAGTTTTCCACTCGGACTACTGTGCCACTCGTGGCTGCTGGAGTCCCTGGCGCCGTCATCGACGGAGCGGTATTGTTTGGAGTGCTGGGATTATTGGGACTGGTGGGGGCGGTATTGTCGTAGTCTTGAGCTAAACTTACTCCAGCTATGGATACCAGAGCAGCCACACCTAATGATAATAATATACGTTTCATATGTGCTTCCCCTTTTGTTAAATGAATAAGGTTAAATATAGTTCAAATTTTGGCTAATGCCAGTCAATGAGGCAGTTAGGGGAATTGGTCAATTTATCTGTAGTAATAATAATGTCGAGAGATTGAATGGCGTTCATACGCACACCGGGGATTCTTGCTCTTGCCCAATCGCAATTCTTATTATATGTTTCGGAAGTTTGGATGGAGATACGTTCAGGGTAAGTGTAATGGGCCGTGAATAAGGTGGCATCTGCTGCGCCTAAAGAAATCACGCGTTTTTGCATATGAGTATTACCCATAATCAAATTGGCGCGTGAGCCAGATTCGTTAGAGACGTTAACGCGGATAGTGTCCGCATAACTGGTTGCACCAAGGCTGGCGATAAATAAGCCTGCAAGACCGCTAATAATGAATCCTTTCATTGTTGTCTCCTAATTGATCAGTATAATATTTTTACAGTATAAATATAGTACATTATTAAATTTTAAACAATATGAGCATTATTTTTTTTAATGGCAGCTATTTTTCAATCGATCAGCCGGTTATTTGGGCGGAAGACAGGGGCTATTTATTAGGCGATGGGCTGTTTGAAACCATGAAAGCACATCAAGGCCGAGTCTTTAATTTGAGGAAACACTGGCAGCGCTTAAAGGATGCCTCTGCCATTCTGGAAATTCCTTTTTTGTTGAGTTGGGAAAAATTACAAAAAATTTCTCACGAGTTGCTAAATCAAAATGGTTTGATGGAAACGGATGCGGTATTGCGTTTAACGCTCAGTCGCGGCAAAGGGTCACGAGGTTTAATCCCTACACCGAATATTCAGCCTCAAGTCCTGTTGACGGCTTTTGAGTATCATAAGCAAGCTATGCCAGCTCAAACTTTGTGGGTGGTAGACATTCCCAAAAATGAACACTCCCCATTATCACGAGTTAAATCTTTGAATTATTTGGAAAACATATTGGCTAAAACTGCCGCCATCAAAGCCGGAGCAGATGAGGCCGTTTTATTGAATACGCAAGGACGAGTGGCCAGCGCCAGTTGTGCGAACATTTTTTTAAAATTACCTCATGGCAAATTATTGACCCCGAGTTTAGAAGAAGGGGTGTTGAATGGCGTGACTCGTAGTTTAGTTATTGAATTAGGGCAAAGTTTGGGTATTGCAATCGAAGAAGGCCGAGTATCTCTATCAGACTTACACCGAGCGGAAGAAGTTTTTCTGACCAACACTTTAATTGGAATCCAAAGCGTTAATCAAGTCCACGGCAGAGCTTTGATGACAATTCCTAACTCCTACTCTATAACTGCCATGATCAGAGATGCCTACCGTGATTGGGAAGGCAATAAGCCTAGCGGGTGTAGGGAAATTTAGTGTAAGGATCACTGGGATAATAAGGATATTTAGACATATTTAGGTTGGGGCAATTGACGATAACCGTGCCATTAGGGACTGCGTAAGTCGGTTTTTGGGCGCTGTAAAAATTGCGCACTGCGAAGCGGCATTGCGGCCAGCAATTGGGGCCGGCAACCGCGCACATGGCGGAACAAAATATTTGTTCATTCAAAGCTGGAACAATCACGGTATAACCGGGTCGAGCGTTCAGAAGAGCAATAGTGTGATTAGAATTGACTAAGGCGAGAATTTTTCCCGCGATGCTATTTTGAGGATTAATGAGTTCAGGGCTTCCTCCCACGCCTGAAACTCTTTCTTCGCCCCCCGTTATCGTATCAGGCAAACGTGGATTGACCTCCATATACAACGCTCCGGAATTGATAAAATAAGCGCAAGCCGAGGGACTGGGAGTAAAATTCAA
This sequence comes from uncultured bacterium, assembly GCA_965651935.1. Lineage (GTDB taxonomy): Bacteria > Pseudomonadota > Gammaproteobacteria > Coxiellales > Coxiellaceae > JAFEDN01. Next base: position 149,174 of record CBFGTC010000001.1, on the reverse strand, counting down.
AACCATATTAAAAAATACACCTTGAGCCCATATAGATGTATGGAAAAAACTAATTACCAACAAGCTGATCCCACTAATGATTTTTTTCATGATCCTTTCCCCAATGATTTTATTGTATAAATATAGATCATGTAAGGGAAATCAATCCAAAAAAAACCCCGCTTAGCGCGGGGTTTTTATCGTTCAATGGGTTAAGTTAAAAAGCGGCAAAATTACATCATACCGCCCATTCCACCCATTCCACCCATACCGCCCATGCCACCGCCGGCGCCACCTTCATGAGAGTGAGTTTCTTCTTTAGGAGCCTCAGCAACCATGCATTCGGTAGTGATCATTAATCCAGCAATGGAGACAGCATTTTGCAATGCGGTGCGTGTGACTTTGGTAGGATCGAGAATTCCCATCTCAATCATATCGCCAAACTCACCTGTGGCAGCATTATAACCATAATTTTCATTGTTATTGCTTTCCACTTGCGCCAAAATAACGGCAGACTCTTCACCCGCATTAGACACAATCTGACGTAAAGGAGCAGTCATGGCGCGACGTAAAATGTCTACCCCGACTTCTTGATCGTGGTTTTTCACATCGACTTTTTTCAATGCTTTTAAAGCACGGATTAACGCGACGCCGCCTCCGGGCACAATGCCTTCTTCAACCGCAGCGCGAGTAGCATGTAGCGCATCTTCCACGCGTGCTTTTTTCTCTTTCATTTCGACTTCAGTTGCTGCGCCGACTTTGATAACCGCAACACCGCCAGCTAATTTTGCCAAACGTTCTTGCAGTTTTTCTTTGTCATAATCTGAAGTGCTGGCGTCGATTTCTTGGCGAATTTGGTCAATGCGACCTTTAATATCGCTAGCTTTGCCGCTGCCATCAATGATGGTGGAGTTGTCTTTGCTGACAACCACGCGTTTAGCCGAGCCTAAATCTTCTAAAGTAGCTTTTTCTAATTCCATGCCCACTTCTTCGGAAATCACTTTGGCGCCGGTTAATATCGCGATGTCTTGTAGCATGGCTTTACGGCGATCACCAAATCCTGGGGCTTTTACCGCAGCTACTTTGACAATACCGCGGATATTATTCACCACTAAAGTTGCTAAGGCTTCGCCTTCCACATCTTCAGCAATAATCAATAAAGGTTTGCCGGACTTGGCCACGCCTTCCAACACCGGTAACATTTCGCGAATATTAGAGATCTTTTTATCGACCACTAAAATCAATGGCGATTCTAGCTCAGCGCTCATGCTTTGTTGATTATTGATGAAGTAAGGTGAGAGATAACCACGGTCAAACTGCATACCTTCTACGATATCCAGTTCATTATCTAAACCGGAGCCGTCTTCAACCGTAATCACGCCTTCTTTACCCACTTTAGCCATGGCATCAGCAATGATGCGGCCGATATTTTCATCGGCATTCGCAGAGATGGTGCCTACTTGGGCAATAGCGCGATCATCCGTACAGGGTTTGGAAATTTTCTTCAATTCTTCCACAACACAAGCCATGGCTTTGTCTAAACCACGTTTAATGTCCATGGGATTAGAACCGGAAGCCACCATGCGGATGCCATCTTTGAGAATGGCTTGCGCCAATACGGTGGCGGTAGTGGTGCCATCGCCTGCCAGGTCGGAAGTTTGAGAAGCCACTTCTTTGACCATTTGAGCGCCCATGTTTTCAAAATTGTCGACCAATTCAATTTCTTTAGCGACAGAAACACCATCTTTAGTGATGGTGGGCGCGCCGAATGATTTCTGCAGTACCACGTTGCGGCCTTTGGGCCCTAAAGTCACTTTGACTGCATCAGCCAATATGTCCACTCCGCGCATTAATGCCCGCTTGGTGGTTTCGCCATGTTGAATTATTTTAGCTGTCATAACTATTTCCTCTTTAAAAAATTACTCAATGATACCAATAATGTCGTCTTCACGGACTACGACATACTCTCTGCCTTCCAGTTTGATTTCGGTGCCAGAGTATTTGCCGAAAATAATTTTATCGCCGACTTTGACAGGTAAGGGGATAACATTACCATTTTTGTCTCTGCCGCCTTTTCCTACGGCACGAACGATACCCTCTTGGGGTTTTTCTTTGGCTGTGCCGGGAAGCACGATACCCCCGGGAGTTTTTTGGTCGGCTTCAATACGTTCAACTAATGCACGATCACCTAAAGGTACAATTTTTAAATGAACTTTATCGGCTACTTCTGCCATATTATTCTCCAATTGTCTTAAATATTTTCTTCAAACCAGTGAACCTTTTGCCCACTGGCGCCTATGCCAATAAATTTGGGGGCGGTTTTCTATATTTCAAGTCCTTCCCTCTCTCAAGTGTTCTATTTTTTCTGACCCTTGAAAGATGAGTGAACTATGACCTATTATTTTAATACTTATTTCCGGAGAATCTTATGTTAGATAGTTATCAAACCCGTCGAGAATTAAACGTCAATGGTCAAAAGTATGTCTATTATAGTTTGATTGAAGCTGGTAAACATTTAGGGGACATTCAAAAACTGCCGTTCTCTTTAAAAATTTTATTAGAAAATTTGTTACGGCATGAAGACGGGCAAAAAGTGCGCCCACAAGATATCCAAGCAATCGCGGATTGGTTGCAAAAGCGACAATCCACTCATGAAATTGCTTACCATCCTGCGCGGGTTTTAATGCAAGATTTTACCGGAGTGCCAGCGGTGGTGGATTTGGCCGCCATGCGATCGGCTATGGCCCGATTACAGGGAAATCCTGAAAAGATTAATCCTTTATGCCCGGTGGATTTAGTCATTGACCATTCTGTCCAGGTTGACGAATTTGGGAGCCCGCAGGCTTATGCTGAAAACGTCCAGTTGGAAATTGATCGCAATCACGAACGTTATCAGTTCCTCAAATGGGGGCAAAATGCTTTTGGAAACTTTCGCTTAGTGCCGCCGGGGACCGGCATTTGCCATCAAGTCAATTTAGAGTATATAGGCAAAGGCATTTGGTCTAGTGTGGTAAACGGGGAGCTGATGGCATACCCAGATACCTTGGTTGGGACTGACAGCCATACCACCATGATCAACGGTTTAGGTGTATTAGGCTGGGGAGTAGGGGGAATCGAAGCCGAAGCCGCCATGTTAGGACAGCCCATATCCATGTTGATCCCTGAAGTCATTGGATTTTATTTAGAAGGGAGTTTGCGTGAAGGCATTACCGCCACGGACTTGGTGTTGACCGTAACTCAAATGCTGCGCGCAAAAGGGGTAGTCGGTAAATTTGTGGAATTTTATGGTCCTGGGCTGCAAGAATTATCGGTAGCGGACCGGGCGACTATCGGTAATATGGCTCCAGAATATGGCGCCACTTGTGGATTATTTCCCATAGATGAAGAAACGATAAAATACATGCGTTTAACTAATCGCGACGAGCAGACCATTGCCTTAGTCAAAGCCTATGCCGAGCAGCAAGGGCTTTGGCACGATGCTCAAACAGAAGAAACGGTTTTTTCAGATAAATTAAGTTTAGATTTGGCCACGGTCGAGCCCAGTTTAGCAGGCCCTAAACGACCGCAAGACCGAGTCAGTTTACAGAATTTGCGTCCCGTGACCGAACAAGCCATTGAAGCGGCTGGGAAGACCGCGCAGATTGAACAAAATTTCGGAAATTCAGAAGGTTACTCCATGAAGCATGGGGACGTGGTCATTGCGGCCATCACCAGTTGTACCAACACCTCAAATCCCAGTGTCATGATTGGGGCAGGGTTGGTGGCGAAAAAAGCCGTACAGAAAGGATTGGCGCCGAAGCCTTGGGTTAAAGCTTCTTTGGCTCCCGGCTCTAAAGTTGTAACCGATTATTTGATTAAAACTGATTTAATGCCTTATCTAGACCAGTTAGGTTTTTACTTAGTCGGTTATGGTTGCACGACTTGTATTGGCAATTCCGGACCTTTACCTGAATCCGTGACTCAAAATGTCCAGCAAAATGATCTATTGGTCGGGGCTGTTTTGTCAGGTAACCGTAATTTTGAAGGGCGGATCCATCCCCTCACGAAAATAAATTTTTTAGCTTCACCCCCATTGGTCGTGATTTATGCGCTGGCCGGAACCACTCGCATCGATCTCACTCGAGAACCGGTCAGTCAAGATGCCCTGGGAAATCCAGTTTATCTAAAAGATTTATGGCCGTCGCAAAAAGAAATCGAAGCGGCAATGGAAGAGGTTAATCGCAAAATGTTTGCCAAGGAATATTCGCAAGTATTTGACGGCGATGATCAATGGCAGAACATCCCGGTCTCTGGGGGCGCCACTTACCAATGGCACACGGATTCAACTTATATTCAGCATCCGCCATTTTTCAGTGATATGAAGGTTGAGCCTGCACCACTTAAAAATATTGATAATGCCCGTATTTTAGCTTTGTTGGGGGATAGTGTGACAACGGATCATATTTCTCCAGCAGGTTCCATTAAAGCGGATAGTCCGGCTGGACGTTATTTGCAATCCAAAGGAGTGAGCGTGCGGGAGTTCAATTCTTATGGAGCGCGCCGTGGGAATCATGAAGTCATGATGCGGGGGACTTTTGCCAATATCCGCATTCGTAATGAAATGATTCCGGGGGTGGAAGGCGGTTTTACCCTGCATTATCCAGACAAGAAAACCTTATCGATCTATGATGCTGCCATGCTTTATCAAGAAGAAAAAATTCCGTTGGTCATTATTGCGGGACGTGAATATGGCACGGGTTCCTCTCGCGACTGGGCGGCGAAGGGGACTTTATTGTTGGGAGTCCAGGCGGTGATAGCGGAAAGTTTTGAGCGTATCCATCGATCTAATTTAATTGGCATGGGGGTGTTACCGCTGGAATTTGAAAACGGGGTCAATCGTAAAACCCTAGAACTGGATGGGTCAGAACTCATTACTATCCAGGGGTTGACGCAAGGAGTGGAGCCGGGTGCGACCTTAATCATGAAGATTCAACGCGGCGATGGAACTCAAACTGAAGCGAAATTGCATAGCCGTATTGATACACAAGACGAGGCGGCATATTATCGGCACGGCGGCATCCTTCAATATGTTTTGCGTCAAATGTTAAAAAAGTAAGGACGAGTTATAAAAGCACGATTTATGACTCACAGTAAGACAGAATATGAGTCATAAATGTTTTTTTAACGCTTGATTACATTTTTTAACTTAATGACATTGAATTGGATGCGTTGTTTCTGTCTGAGTTGTCCTCGGGAGCCTTTATTGAGTCAATGACATCCTTACATTGTTGAATATATACTTTTTCTCTCTTAGTGGTGTCCCCACCTAAAAAACACATAAAATGTAACCAAGGTCGTTTAGTAGATTGTTCAAACGTCTCTATTAAAGAACGAAGTTCCTTTTTAAGCGCTATAATATCTTCTTTTGTTTTGAGGTATTCTGATTTTTTTTGGTAGGTTTCAAGGGATACGATAAGATCATGAGTTTTATGTTGTTTTGATGCAGTTTTAGAAAATAGACATCCATATTTATATCGTTCTATTCTATTATTCGCTTTTGTTAATAAATCGGTTAGCGCTAAGTGTAAATTAGAAGGGTTCTTTTTCTTTTCATCCAAGCTTTTATAAGCTAATTTCAATTGTTTGTTAATCTGTTCATCTATATACTTAACGTATTTAATTCTTGACCTGACAATATTTTGCGAAGAAAAGTTTTCATGGATTTTTTGTTCACTTTTGAATGTGCAAAAAATTTCAGAACATAAATCCTCAGCGTTGTTAAGTTTATTTTCATGTATAGCACTGGCAATGCCTTCTTCGTTATTATTGATTAAGTTTTGACGCAATTTTTTTGCAGTTTGGACATGAGTGTTTAATTGTTTGGTTACGGTTTCTAAATCATTTAAATCAGTTTGCCGAGCAATTTCTAAATCAGATAACAAATTATCAATTAATTTATAACTATCCTGGACTAAATAACAGTTCGGTTGTGTGTATTTAAAAAAATCTATTTCATCATCCGTTGTTGCCCAGCCTAATAATAGTGGCCAACGTGATTTATATTGTTGAATCTTAACCTGCCATTGATGTCTTTGCTCTTGTAAGTGCCGCAATTTCATAAACAATTGAGTTATTGTATTAAACGCTACTGCAGGATTGCTATCGTTTTTCATCTGTGCTTCATAAGAAGCTATCTGTTGGGTGGAGGCGATAGATTTTAATGCCTCCCATTCCTTTTTAAGGCGGTTTTTTTGAAGATTCCACCTCGACTCAACGAATTTTGCCCATGAGGCTTGTTCGTCTTCATCCTCTATATATTCTGTTAAAACATGATTAAGCAAACAAAAAATTAAGCCTGGCTGATCTTCTTTATCAACTGAATTCACGATTGAAGAAAAATGATTAGATATTAATTCGCTTTTATCAGAGAAATTGTTCATGAATTTTGCTCTCTGGGTTAAAAAAGCCCGCTTTAGGATATTATCAATAGAGTATCCCTTGCGTGTCAAATTTTCAAATACATTAGCTAAAATGAGTTTGTAAACTGTAAAAAATTGTGATTCAGTGCTGAAAAAGTGTTTAATATCTGCGTCTTGGGCTTGTCTGAGTGAATCTAAAAAATTATTAAATAGTGTTTGATGCTCAGTGACCGGTTCTAAGAGCAGCGGGAATGACTTACGAGTTTACTGAAGAGTCCATTTGTTAGCTCTAATAGAAACAGGTTTTGTCAGGATGACAAGTTTGTCCCGCATAAAATAATGGATCCAATAGGCCGTGAGAAATCCTAAATAACCTCCGGCAATGACATCGCTAATATAATGGGCGCGGGTAATAACTCGTCCCCAGAAAATTAAAAAAAACAACAATAAAAATAACCAACCATAGCGACGAAGAATGAGATAACAGGCGCTGGTTACCGAGGCCATGATCGTGGCATGCCCAGAAGGAAAAGACCAAAAATTATTATCAAATTCCCAAAGGTAAAACCCGTAAATATTATAACTAAAATATTCAAAAGGACGCGCTCGGCCACCCAAAATTTTAAATCCGTCACAAATCAGAGAGGCCAGGGTGAGAGTTAAGAAAAAATAGACTGCCACCCACGCCAAAGGTTTATTTTTAGCGACGATGAGAGCCCAAGCAAATACAAAGACCGATGCCAGTAAGTATGGATTGCCATTACCTGCCTTATTGATTTCGGAGAAAAGGGAGCTCAACCATTGATGGTGATGGTCGAAACGGTCGAATAAGATCGAGACTCGAAGATCGACAAAAAAATAGCAAAGGGCTGTCACTGCGATTAAAGGAAGCCAAAATCCCGGCTTGGTTAAAGTTTTCGTATCCATGAAAGGCTCCTGATAATAAAATGAGATGAATAACACTTTGGCGGCCTCGATTATATTGAACGCCCTTGCTCTTCCCTAGAGAAATCCACGATAAATGACGTTCATGCGCCATTTGAACAAAACACGGAAATTGTTCTTGAGAGATTAACAATAAACGTTCTAATTTATCTCCCGGATGGAAAGTCATCGCTTCCAACATATCCCGCATGAGCACCTCTTGTTTCCCCAAGGCAAAAACGAGGCTGGGCTCTTGGTAACCCACTGCCATCACCGGGTTGTGCCAGTTTTTTAACTCTGTAGGAATTTTAGCAATAGATTGAGAAATTTGCTCGCTCATCCATAAAGCAGTCATTTGAGGGAGTGTCATCTGCCATATAAAAATAAGACTCCCTGCGCAAAGGGCCATGCCAAAGCCAGGCCGGGGATGCTGAGGATTGCGATAATAAATTGACCATAAATAAATCGCTCCTGCCAGCGTGGCGCCTCCCGCTAGCCAACCCCATCCTCCTAAATAAATAAAAGCCGAGGCTAATCCCCCTGAAAAAATAACCCAGACGGACTGCTGTACTCTAGCTAAATTTTTAATAAATCGAGTTCTTAAGTGAGGTAAATTATGATTTAAAGCTATCGCGATCAAGAGTGCGATGGCAGGAACAGCCGGCAAAATGTATTGAGGAAGTTTGGTCGGAATAAGTTCATAAAATACCCAGGTTGGTAATAACCATGCTAAAAGAAAGCGTATTAAAGGGATATGCCGGTTGTTCCAAGCTGAAAGCCCGGCAGGGATTGCCCACAAAGACGCTGGCCAAAAGGCCATGGTGAAAATAAGGCTATAATACCCAGGCCACCACCCATGAGATTGTTGCCCTTGCGTGAGTTTAGGCAAGACATCGCCACGAATCATATCCCATAAAAAATTATGTCCCGAAGCGATGCTGAAAGGAACCAGCCAGGCCAAGCTGGTGATTATTAACAGCCCAACACCCCAGCGCCAATGCAAATTTTTAATCCAATGTTTTTGTTTATCGAAAATAACCAGCCCCAAAATGGTCAGGCCCCCTACCAAAGGGGTGATGCCTTTGATAAACACGCCAGCGCTCATGCCTAGCCAAAACAACCAAGGGTTTTGGCCGCGCAAATAGACTTGCGCCAATCCTAGCTGCATGAGCATCATGCAGGCTAATAAAACGCAATCGGTGACAGCAAGATGAGCCTCTACCATGAGTAAGATACTGCAAGCCAAAAAAGTGGCTGCCAATAGCGCGGTTTTTAAATCGGTATAACGTCTGCCAAATTCGAACAATAGAATAACCGCTAGCCAAGCTCCTAACACCGAAGGCAAGCGGTACGGCCAGGTTTGTTTGGATTCAGGTGAACTCAAAAGGCCTACGCAAATCGCTTGTAACCAATAAATCCCGGGAGGTTTAAGATGACGAGGTTGATATTGGAAATCCACTTTCCAATATTGTTTCTCACTCAGCATTTGTCGGCTGGCTTGGGCGAAATGCGGCTCATCCCGATCAAAAAAAGGTAAGCCAATACCCGGTAAATATAAGCAAAGGCAAACAAAGGTTAAAATCCAATAATATCGTAATTTTTCCATGGTGTGATTGTATCAAGCTTGATTGTCGATGGGATAGTGACCCTTTAAATTGGCGTTGACATCCTAGACTTTATTTTTTAGATTGGCCATTAAAATGAGGAACTTTTATTTTATGCATACAGGTTCGAGTTTATGAATATCGGTTTAAAGCGATGGATCTTCCTGCTAATCTGTATAATTTGGCAGTATGCCGCTGGCGAGGTCATACAGAACTCCCCTTTATCAGTAGATCAAGCTTTTCCCCTTACAGTATGGTCATCATCATCGAATCCCGAAATGGTGATCGTAGAGTGGGATATTCAGCCGGGTTATTATCTTTATAAAGACCGCATCCATATTGTACCCACAGATAGTAAACGAGTCAGTTTAGGCGAGCTGCAATTCCCTCCATCTCAAGAGCATAACAGCCCGGTTCTCGGTAAATTCGCCGCCTTTGAAGGACTCACTCAAATCAAGGTTCCTCTGTTATCATCGCCCACGGACAATTTCTCTTTACAAATTCAATATCAAGGCTGTGCCCAGCAAGGGTATTGTTACCCTCCGCAAATCCGCATCATGAATGTCGTGCCCGAGCAAGGAGTGGATGTTATTCCTCAGTCGACATCCACGCCTGAGCCGGTAAAGGCGTTACAGAGTAAGCATTTAAATTGGATGGTTTGGTTAGGGTTATTTGGTGTGGGATTGCTCATTGCATTCACCCCATGCGTGTTGCCTATGATCCCTATTCTGTTAAGCCTAATTTTGGGTAAAGAGCATACCAGTCATTGGCGGAGTTTTATCATTTCCTTGGCGTATGTATTGGGCATGTCCTTCGCTTATGCCTGTGCGGGAGTTCTCTTTGGTTTATTGGGCGCAAGTGTTCAAGCGTATTTTCAAAAACCGGCAGTAATTATTGGATTTAGCTTAATTTTTGTCGTGATGGCGCTATCTTTGTGGGGCTTGTTTCAATTTGAGCCGCCGCCGCATTGGCGCGCTTTTGTCGCTCGCTTAAGTCAGCGCCAACAGCAAGGCAGCGTTTGGGGGGCTGCCGTTATGGGAGTTTTATCCGCTTTAATCCTCTCTCCCTGTGCCACGCCGGCCTTAGTGGGTGTTTTAGCCTATATCAGCCAAACCGGCAATGCTTACGTCGGTGGGCTGGCGCTGTGGATAGTAGGTTTAGGCAGCGGAGCGCCATTGTTATTAATAGGCGCTTTTGGTAGACGTCTATTGCCCAAAACCGGTCCTTGGATGCGTGCCGTAGAAAATATTTTAGGAATGGTTCTGATGGGCATGGGAATTTTTATACTGGGCCGTATTTTACCTGATAGGATAACATGGGTTTTGTGGTCCGCATTGGCAATAGGTATCGCGATATACTTAAAAACTTTCCAAAATACCTTTACCCGAATCCAGTTGTTAGGCAAAGGTATCGGTATATTATTATTTATTTATGGAATTTTATTATTAGTCGGCACCACCCAAGGCGCTAACAGGCTGTTAGCGCCGTTACAGTTCAATAAGGAAAGTTGTGTGGCCAAGCCGCAATTCGTGACGGTTAAAAGCACGGCAGATGTTGCGGCTGAAATGGCAAAAGCAAAAGGCAAGCCGATTATTCTGGACTTTTACGCCGATTGGTGTGTTTCTTGTAAAATTCTTGAAAAGAAAATTTTCAATGACCCGGAGGTGCAAAAACGACTGGCGGATTATTTATTATTGCGAGCCGATATCACGCATAATGATACAACTGATCAAAATTTAATGCATCAATACAGGGTAATCGCTCCTCCCACTCTATTACTATTTAATTCTCAACACCAAGAACTAACGCAAAAACGGATTGTGGGGGAGATATCCGTGAGCGAATTTTTACGGCGTCTAGATGAAAAAACTTAGCTCGCATAGGCTTATGACGAGAACTTGGTTGACATCTTCTGAGATCTTGCTAATATCTACTTGGAAAATATAAGCATCTTAACAACCGTAATAATTTATTAACACGAGTATCGGCATTAGTGCTACGGATGTTACTCTTGCCAAATCGCATAAGCAAGTTTTCCCAGAGGAGTTTATGGATACACGAAAAATTAGAAAATTAATCGAATTGGTCAAAGAGACAGGTATTGGAGAACTGGAAATTAAATCCGGCGACGAGTCAGTGCGGATTAGTTGTCAAAAAGGGGCGATCATTACCACCAATACGGGCATGATTAGCACTCCTATTGAACCCTCCTTCACTCAAGCCGAGACCTCCGCTTCCCCCCAAGCCCTACAGACATCCGCCTCAGCCGCTTTACCAGAAGGACATAATGTGCTCTCCCCCATGGTCGGGACGGTTTATTTAGCCCCGGCTTCGGGTGCAATGCCGTTTGTGCAGGTGGGCAGCAACGTGAAGGCCGGTGATACACTGTGTCTTATAGAAGCAATGAAAATGTTTAATAAAATAGAAGCCGATGTTACCGGGGTGGTGAGCGCTCGTTTAATTGAAAATGAACAACCGGTGGAATACGGCCAAGCGTTATTTATAATCGAACCGGCTGAGTAAAATATGTTTAAAAAGGTTTTAATTGCGAATCGGGGAGAAATTGCGTTAAGAGTACATAGAGCCTGCAAAGAATTGGGCATCCAAACCGTAGCGGTTTATTCACAAGCGGACCGAAACTTAATGCATGTGAAGTTAGCGGATGAAGCCGTTTGCATAGGTCCTCCTAATTCGACAGACAGTTATTTAAGTATTCCGGCTGTCATTAGCGCCGCCGAAGTCGCCAATGTGGACGCCATTCATCCCGGCTATGGATTTTTAGCGGAAAATCCTAATTTTGCCGAACAAGTGGAAAAAAGCGGATTTGCGTTTATTGGCCCTACCCGCGACATGATTACCCAAATGGGCAATAAGGTGTTAGCTATCAAAGCGATGTCCAGTGCGGGTATCCCTTGTATCCCTGGATCTGGCGGTGCTTTAAGTAACGACAATCCCAGTAATTTAGCGCTAGGCCGCAAAATTGGTTATCCGATTATAATCAAAGCCTCCGGCGGCGGTGGTGGCCGAGGCATGAGAGTGGTGCGCAATGAAGAAGATTTACTGAGCACAATCGCCACTACTCGCACGGAAGCCGGTGCCGCTTTTGGTACCGACGAAGTTTATATGGAGAAGTTTTTAGAAAATCCGCGCCATATTGAAATTCAAATTTTGGCCGACACTCACGGTCACGCGGTACATTTGGGTGAGCGGGATTGTTCCATGCAGCGTCGTCATCAAAAAGTATTAGAAGAGGGTCCTGCTCCGGGCATCACGGCGGAACAGCGCGAAAAAATTGGTGGATTATGCGTTGCCGCTTGTCTAAAACTGGGTTACCGAGGGGCAGGAACTTTTGAATTCCTATACCAAGATGGAAATTTTTATTTTATTGAAATGAATACCCGCGTTCAGGTCGAGCATCCGGTCACGGAAGCGATAACCGGCATTGATATTGTTCGCGAACAAATTCTAATAGCAGCAGGACAACCCTTAAGTTTTACTCAAGATCAAGTCACCATTAAAGGCCACGCCATTGAATGTAGAATCAACGCGGAAGATTCCAAGACTTTTATGCCATGCCCAGGGACAGTGACCCGCTACCATCCGCCGGGAGGCTTAGGAGTGCGAATGGATTCTCATTTGTATAGCGGTTATAAAGTTCCGCCATATTACGACTCATTGATCGGCAAATTAGTGGTTTATGCGGATACTCGAGAAAAAGCTTTAGCGAGAATGCGTAACGCATTAGAAGAGCTTGTGGTGGAGGGGATTAAAACCAATATAGATCTGCATCAGCGGTTGATGCACGACCCTAATTTTATAAAAGGCGGGCAGAATATTCATTACTTAGAGAAATTATTGGGATTTTCCCACTGATCAGACCCAAAAAAATATGAAAAAATTGATTTTTAATATTTCAAGTGAATGGGCGGAAATGATCAGTGATATATTGGCAGAGCATCAAGCTTTGGCGGTTACTTTGCAAGACAACGGTGATCAAGCGCTTTTTCAAGAAGCTCCGCAAGAAACGCCGTTATGGCAAGATACTCGCGTTGAGGCGCTTTTTTCTGAAGATGACCTCTTTCCTAAAATCATCAAAGAACTAGAAATCTTATTAAACGCGCCTGTCAATTATCAACTGGAAACTTTAGTCGAGGAAAATTGGGTAGAAAAATCTCAGGCCAATTTCCCTGTGTTAAATTTCTGCGATAAATTATGGGTAGCCCCACCCTGGCAGTCCGCCCCAGTCATTTCTGGAACGCTATTACGTATTAACCCCGGTTTGGGATTTGGGACTGGTGCTCATCCCACCACGGCGTTATGCCTGAAATGGCTGGTGCAACAGACATTACCCGCTAAAATAGTGGTGGATTACGGTTGTGGTTCGGGTATTTTAGGTTTAAGCGCTTTGGCTCTGGGTGCAAAACAAGTATGGGCGATAGACCACGATCCGCAGGCGTTAACGGCCACTCGAGATAATGCCAATTTGAATTCATTTTCTCAAAATAAATTTTTCATCTTACCTCCCGAGGAATTTACTCAAGTAAAAGCGGATATTATTTTGGCCAATATTTTGGCAAATCCCATATGCGAACTTGCGCCGCGGTTTATCCAGCATTTAGCCCCTGGTGGGGTTTTAATCCTTTCGGGATTTTTAGAATCCGAATTAGCCCGCGTGTTGCAAGTTTATACCCCTAATCTGCAGGTGTTAGACACGGCTTTCGAAGCCGATTGGGTTCGATTAGCGCTTTATCAAGCTGTATAAATCTTTGGGATTGGCAAGATCGGGAATGAGATCCAGTCTTTGGCCCAGGTTGTATTTCAAGCAAAGTTCATAGACATAATTGAGAATAGTAAAATCTTCTAAAGCAAAGCCCACGGAATCAAACACAAAAACATCTTCGGGATTTTCCCGGCCTGGTTTTCTGCCGTTGACAATTTCCCACAATTCAGCATAAATGGGTTTATCCATTTGTTGCATTTCTCCTTCATGACGCGTTTGTTCGAGATTTTCCACCACAATTTTGCTATGTTGCAAAATATGCGCATCCAATTCGGTTTTTCCGGGGCAATCACCGCCGATAGCATTAATCACTTGTCCGGGTTTAATCCATTCCTGGATGAGCACGTGATTTTGTGTTTTAGATGCGGTTGCGGTAGTGATGATATCCACCCCATCAATGGCCTCTTGAATATTTTTAGCGGGGAATAGATTTAAGCCTGATATAGCTAGATTATGGGCCAACTTATCCATGGCGACAGGATCTTGATCAAAATAATTGATATGGGAGATCTTCAAATGCCAATAATGGGTCAAAACTTGAAATTCCGCTTGAGCTCCGGCGCCGATAAGGGCCATAGATTGAGCATTGGGTTTTATTAAATAAGCGCAGGCCATTGCAGAAGTGGCAGCGGTACGCAACGCAGTGAGTAAGGTCATCTCGCTTATGCACAAAGGAAAGCCAGTGCTGACTTCACTCAACAAGCCTAAAGCCACGACATTGGATTTTTTTTGGAGAACATTACGCGGATGGCCAGTGACGTATTTAAAACTATATCGATGCTCATCGCTGATCGGCATTAATTCTATCACGCCGTGAGGATAATAAATGGCATGACGCGGTGTTTTTTTGAATTCATTCCAACGCATGAAATCATGTTGTAAACGTTTTATGAGTTCTAGCAAAAAATCTTTCAGACTGACGTGCTGTAAAAGAGTTTGTATATCAGCAATGCCGATTATCCTAATCATCGTTCCTGCGTAAGTGTAATGGGCGGCTATTGCCGCCATTGCAATTGAAGGATATTCCCAGACCCTGAAGTATATTCAGTCATTTCAGCTGGTCTTTTATAGTAATAAATATTGCTATGATCGTACGCAAAACCTCTTAAACTATTGTTGACCAATAATTTTGCGACAGAATAATCTCGGGTTTGAATAAAAATATCGTCAATACGCAAATATTGCCCTTCAAATTGGCTTTCATCTTTAAGTCGTAATTCCACCGTTCCAGCTACGCCCGCTAAATGAAACTTGCTTTTATTGCTGCCATCAATTCTTAATCTTGAGCTGTCCACCCATTGGATATGAATATCACCTGAGCCGGTGCTGAGTATTCTATCCAAATTGACCATACCCATAAGATCAATTGAGCCACTGGTGTTGGCATCAATACTTAAAGAATTGCTGTTAAGATGATTGCTACTTACCGTGGCTGCCCCGTCGACAATTAAATGGTTTAATTGAGAGACTGCTACTGTAGCGGAAGTCATTTTTGCCGATTCATCGGCTTTAAGATATAAGGTATCTTCGCTCACGTTAATGCTGATGGGGCTACGTTGTTCCCCATTAATTTGAAATGAATTTTGCTGACCTGGCGCAGTGGGTATAATAATCAATTTGATGGGTCCACGAACGGAAATGGTAGTAAAGTCAGGCAGTTGTTGCGCTTGCTGGCTGGCTTGAGGTGGAGGAAGGTCCGGTTGAGCGTAGCCCACTGGAGTTGATATTCCGATCAGGATTGCGATAGCGGTTAATAAAGAATAATATAGTTTCACGTTTAAAACTCCAAAATCATTCATGGATAATGCGAATTGGTCTCATTATATTTACAGTATAGCATTAGCAGTATAAATTTTGTATAATGCCCATTTTTGATGGTAGTAACCATCAAAACCAATCTTGTGTTAATTTTTATTTTTGAGACGTTAAGAATTGGCAAATACAGAAAACATTACTCCATCCCAAGTCGAAAATGCTCGCAAAGCATATAATATTGCTCATTGGAGCGGCGGCTATTTTGATATTAACGAAGAAGGTTCGGTTGTGGTTTACCCAAAGGGACGCCGTGGGGAAGCTGTAATCGATTTAGCCGACCTCATTCACCAAATCAACCAAAGAGAATTAAGTTTCCCGGTCTTGGTGCGGTTTACCGATATTATCCATCAACGTATCGATGCCTTGCAATCGGCCTTTCAGCATGCCATTAATGAAAATAATTATAAAGGTAATTATTTAACGGCCTATCCTATCAAAGTGAATCAACAGCGTTATGTTGTTGAACAAATGATTCAACACCCGCATGGAAATGTCGGCTTGGAAGTGGGCAGCAAAGCGGAATTGATTGCCGCTTTAATTACCGCAAAACAAAAACGCATTATTTTAGTTTGCAATGGATACAAAGACCGGGAATACATTCGCTTAGCTTTACTGGCGCTTAAGTCAGGTTTTACCGTGTATATCATTCTGGAGCGGATGGCTGAACTTGCCTTGGTTAACGATGAAGTAGAGCGCCAAGGCGGATTGGAGCCGAATGTGGGTATTCGAGTGCGTTTAGCCTCCACTTGCGAAGGCCAATGGCAGGACACGGGGGGCGAAAAAGCCAAGTTTGGTTTCTCAGTGGCGCAAACTTTGGAGATTGCACAACAACTGGATAAAATGAATAAACGCCATTGGCTTCAAGTTCTACACTTTCACCTGGGTTCGCAAATTGCCAATATCGGCGATATTCAAAAATGTGTTTATGAAGGTGCTCGCTATTACGCAGAATTGCATCGAATGGGTATCCCGATCCACACAGTGGACTTAGGCGGTGGTTTAGCTATTGATTATGAAGGCACTCGTACTCGTTCTACTTACTCCATGAATTATTCTGTCAAAGAATATGCCAGCCATATCGTCAGCGCATTCACGGAAGTGTGTGAAGCCGAAGACCTTCCCCACCCCCATATTATCACCGAATCTGGCCGGGCGATTACCGCGCATCATGCCGTCCTTCTCACCAATATTATTGATATGGAACGCGCCCCTTACGATCAAAAAGTAAAACCGGTGACAGAAGAAGATCCTCCAGTCTTACAAACCCTTTGGTATCAATTGACTAATATTTCTGCTCGCTCAGTTTTAGAAGTGTATCACGATGCTTGCTATTGGATGAGAGAGGCCCATGGCATGTATGTGCACGGGCTGATCGAATTACAAGCTTGGGCTCGTATTGAGCATATCTATTACACCATCTGTTATAAAGTTCGTGAGTTGCTGAATCCAAGCGTGCGCAGCCACCGGCCTATTATTGATGAGCTGAATGAAAAGCTGGCGGATAAATATTACGTGAACTTTTCGCTGTTCCAATCCATGCCTGATGCCTGGGCAATAGATCAACCGTTCCCCATATTACCGATCAGTGGTTTGGATAAACCATTGTCTTTACGAGGAGTTTTGCAAGATATTACTTGCGATTCTGACGGCAGAGTTGACCGCTATGTGGATAATGATGGTCTAGAGACTACGATACCTTTGCCGGAAATTAATCCGAGGCAGCCCAATTATTTAGGCATTTTCTTAATCGGCGCTTATCAAGAAATTTTAGGTGATATGCACAATTTATTTGGCGATACTCACTCTCTTAATGTCGTAGTACAGCCCAATGGCAGTTATGAAATTTGCAACATACAACGTGGCGATACCATTGAAACCATGTTGCGATACGTCAATTTTGATACCGATTCAGAAGTCTTATCCCGTTTTGATGAAGACTCCATTGTGCAGCAAGCATTACACGGCTATACCTACCTCGAGGATTAAAATGGAATCCGGTTTTCATTTCCTCCCCGAGTGGAGTCCGCAACGCGCCGTACTGATCAATTGGCCTCATTCCAGTCATTCTGGCTGGGATAAGCTGCAAGCTTCCATGAGTCAGCTTTATCAGAAAATCGTCAAACACGTGGTGATGACTCAATCCGTGATGGTAATTTGTTATGATACCGAGCATCGCAACCATATTTTACAATTATTGGTTGCCGCCAATGTCAATCTCCCACGGGTAAGATTTTTCATTATTCCTAGTGATGACATATGGATGCGTGATTATGGACCTTTAACTTTACGCTTTAAAGAGCAAACTCATTTAGCCAATTTTCGATTTAATGGTTGGGGTTATAAATTCCCGCATCAACGGGATAATTTAGTGAGCTCAGCGCTTTTTCAACAAAGTTTTTTCCCTCAAGCGCAATTTAATCAAATTGATTTTGTGCTGGAAGGGGGCAGTATTGAAACGGATGGCATGGGAACTCTGCTGACTACCCGCAGTTGTTTATTATCATCAAATCGCAATTCAGGATATCAAGAAAAACAAATTGAAGACCTGTTCAAACTCCATTTAGGGACAAAAAAAATAATATGGCTGGATCAGGGTAATCTAATCGGTGACGATACCGATGGGCATATCGACAACTTGGCGCGTTTTGTTGACGCACAAACAATTTGTTATAGCCAATGTATCAATTCTCACGATGAAAATTATGGCGCATTATCCGCAATGGAAAAGCAATTGCAAGGTTTAAAAAATTTTAAAGGCGAGTCTTACCGCCTTATTCCTATGCCGATTCCGCAGCCGATTTATAGTGCCGAAGGCAAACGCTTGCCTGCCACTTATACTCAATTTTTAATTACCAATCATTCAATATTAACTCCTTTTTATGATGATCCGAATGATTTGGTGGCGAAACAAATATTGCAGTCCTGTTTTCCAACAAAAGAAATAGTAGGGATACCCTGCCGTTCTCTGTTGGAAAATTTCGGTAATCTCCATTGCATTGCCATGCAAATTCCAGTTTAATTAAAACTTGTTCTATCCATCTATTAGGAAATGACTATGAGCTCCAAAAAAAATCTTTTAAATAAAAAAGTGCAACACATCAACATGGCTGATTTAAATATCTTCACGTTGGTGGAAGCCATGCAACATACCGCTTTTCAAGCCCGGAATTTATCTCGGGCTGCTCAAATTTATCATCAAATGCTAGAAGATAAAGAGTGCGGTATTATTTTGTGTTTGGCTGGATCTTTAGTCAGCGCAGGAATGAAGAATATCATAGTCGATATGATTAAAAATCGCATGATCGACGTGATTGTGTCAACCGGAGCAAACATAGTCGATCAAGATTTCTTTGAAGCCTTAGGCTTCTCTCATTATCAAGGCAGTCCTTTACTGAATGATAATCAACTGCGTGAATTAGCCATAGATCGTATTTACGATACTTTAATTGACGAAGATGAGTTACGTATTTGCGATAACACCATTTTAGAAATTGCCAATGCGCTTAAGCCTGGTGCTTATTCCTCTCGAGAATTTATTGCTGAAATGGCTAAATATTTAATTGCGAATGGCAAAGGAGAGGATTCTATAATTCGACAAGCATACGAACATCAAGTACCGATTTTCGTTCCTGCATTTAGTGACTGTAGCGCCGGATTTGGTTTGGTAATGCATCAGCAGCAACACCCTGAGGCTCACGTCCAAATTGATTCAGTTAAAGATTTTCGTGAATTGACGCAATTAAAAATTCACTCTAAAGAAACCGGTTTACTGATGATGGGTGGTGGTGTACCCAAAAATTTTGCGCAAGACATTGTGGTAGCCGCTGAAATGTTACAAGAAGAAGTCTCCATGCACAAATATGCCATTCAAGTCACGGTGGCTGACGAGCGTGACGGCGCATTATCTGGCTCAACTTTAAAAGAGGCCTGTTCGTGGGGGAAGGTAGATATGACTTACGAACAAATGGTATTTTGCGAAGCCACCATTGCTTTACCTTTGTTGTCAGCTTACGCTTATCAAAAAGGCGCTTGGAAAAATCGTTCTGCACGTCATTTTAATAAAATTTTTAAAAGCTAAATTAGGATAATTAGGATCACTATGCAACATGAATTAATAACATACGAAAAAATTTACATAAGACGTTCAGAGGCCAAAAATGTTTTACCGGATTTATGTAGAGATGCTTATGAACAAATTGAAAATCCTCCTTTGAAAAAAAAGATAGCCACCGTATTAGCATGGGTTTTCGGTGGTTTGGCAGTCTGGGTTTATTATGGTGAGACTTTAGAATTTACTAGAGACAAATCTGTTTATTATGCTCATTTTGCCGTGGCTGCCAGCATGATCGGTAATATAGCGGTCAATGGTTTTTATAATAATGATGCGGTGCAAGAGCTTTTTTTATTAAGAGATTCGCAAACCGGAAAGGTGATTGTTCCTGGTGTAGATTTGGGCGTCACCTTTGTCATCAGTGGCTTATCATCATTTGCTTTTGCGTTTTTGGTGCTTGAAGATAATTTTGTGTCTTTTTTAAATTTTTTCTTACAGGTGGTGACTTACACGGCCCAGCATTATTTTTCAGTGATGACTATTTTTAAATTGTTTCGCGAGGAAAAGAGTAAGAGACGTCATCCAAATTCTCATAAAGCGAAATCAAAAATAACTAAAAAAATCGAAGGTTTGACGGCTAAAATCATAGCCGATTTTTGTCAAAATAGATATGAGGAGATTAAGTCGCTTTATATTTTTGACGAAGAATTATTTAAGGTGAATATTGATACATTATCTGATCGTATTATAAGTGAATGCATATCTGATTCAGAAGAAGAAACAAAATGTGATTGTGTTGGTAATTTGAAAACTCTATTGTTTTGGTCAATACAGTCTGTGGGGGTGCTTTCACAGGTCATTGGCAACATCGGATATTGTAATTCAACGCTGAATGGTTGGGAAAGTTTATCTAATAGAACAACTTCCATCGTCATGACTTCCTTAACGATGCCTCCCTTATTATGGCTTTCGTGTTATGTTTCTTATCAACTCATTAATAGTATTACCAACTTTTTAAAAGAAATAATATCTCAAGAGTGCGGCGAGATTGGGCGTAAACTTCCTTATGCCGTTCGTAAAAGTCCATTATTTAGCATCTTCTTCGGTGTTGGCTTAAGTGTTATGGCTATTTTTTCTTTTTATACCTCGTTAGAGCTATTAATGGATGCAGTTTACGATAAACACCCAGAAGAGAATCCGGCTTGGTTTGGATGGTTAGATCGTAATGATAGCTATCAAACAGTACTCGTTGAAGCGACGCGTATTTCAGTGATTATATTTAATCTATTCCCCGTAATAGAAGTACAAGGATTTTTATCACAATTGTTTTGCTATCTAAAAGGAACAGATGATGAAAGAAAAATTTTAAAATTAATTTGGGGGATGGGATCATTAGCGCGGAGAGTTTCTTTAATCCCTGCGACCAACTTTGAGCTTGGCTTTGAAGGTGGTCACCGGGCAACAAGACATTACAATGGTCAGCACGAGAGAACTCAACGGACCAAAAACCCTTGTGATAAAGTATCGGAATGTTTTAGATGGCTATTTAACAAATTTACCTGCTTCAAAGAACCGGATAGTACTTCCATCAACGATGATAATTATTATGCCTTAAACGTAAATGGGTCGAGTTAGCAAAGTCGTCTCATTATTAATGGGGAATGCTATAATTTTAAAGTTAAATAAATAGAAGCAGGAGAAATCGGTGAAAAAGAATAAAATATTAATTTTAAATTGGTTAATTGGCTTAAGTGCTTGCAGTACTATGTGGGCTGACCCGCTTCCATTACCTGAATTAGCTCCCCCGCAAGCCGGTACAGTTAGCTTTTGTGTCAAGCTGCAAGGCGACAACCACGTATTATCTATGCGTAAATTTACCTATACCCTTTCCAGTCTTGGCGCTTCGTCTACCTCTGCCGCGGACCATTTTCGCTTAGAGGCGGGGCAAAGACTTTATCATGCCGATTTAGACGTCACAGAGCCAGGATTATTAAAAGTAGAAGAGATAAACAACGCTAACTTTAATTGCACTTTTCAGCTTCCACCGAAAACGCGCGGTATAGAGCTGATTATCCATTCACCACCCGGAATAAATGATTGTGCTATTCGAGTATTTCAAAGCAAACAAGCTTGTCTGCCCGGATAATGGCTGTATATCGAATTTTTATTGCGTTAAGGATAAATCGAGAATTCCTTTAATTTTTGCGCCATTTCTCGCATTGCCTGACCGCGATGACTGATTCGATTTTTATCTGCTAGCGATAATTCTGCTGCGCTACAAGCGTGAGTGGGAGCATAAAATACGGGGTCATACCCAAATCCCTGTATACCACGGCCACTGTCGAGGATAACGCCTTCCCAAATACCTTGACAAATAATCGGAGCGGGATCGGTTGGGCTTCGCAATAAAACTAACAAACAATGAAACTGAGCTTTGCGATTTTCAAACGAACGCATTTCCTTCAGTAATTTTTCGACCAGGTCTTTATCATTCGCGCCTTCACCGGCATAGCGAGAGGAATAAACTCCCGGTTCGCCATTTAAACAATCGACAGACAAGCCTGAATCATCCGCTAGCGCGGGCAATCCGGCCAAACTAGCCGCGTGACGGGCTTTTAATAACGCATTTTCAATATAAGTCAAACCGGTCTCGGCAATGCTGGGAATATGAAACTCACTTTGATTAATCAATTGTACAGGCAGATCAGTAAAAAAATTTTGGATTTCGGCACATTTTTTCTTGTTCGCACTGGCTAAGACTATTTTTTGCATGGTTAGCCTATAAGACAATAAAATAAAAACCTTTATCGCAATCCGATTTATCCGATTGACGATGGGCAATTTGGTTAAGCTTGTCAGCCAAATTAGAGCAAGCTTCTTGTGGAATTCGGTCCATGGATATTTGCACATAAGCCGGATTATCCGTATCGGCGTTGAGTTGAATATTGCTGCCCCAAGGACTTTTTTGGGTGTAATTGTCTGAACTATCTAATAGCCCGGCGCTTTGTAAAACGGCTAAAGAAATACCGTTAAAATCATTTTGAGATTGAGCGCTTTTCCATTCGTAGCTTACACTAGCCAGTTGCTGTATTTGTTGTGCAGCTTGAGTGACTAATATGCCACGTTGACTGAGTGGATTATAGAAAATGAAAACCATCCCTAATATAGAAGCAATAATGACTATGCCCAGCAAAATTTCAATAACACTTAGCCCACTTTGAAATTTTTTCATAAAGAAATTTGATAAACGTAGGCTCCTACACCATCAGAGGAGCAAGTATTTTGCGATTCTAAGTTTTCTGGGGCATAATTTTTCATACTTTCTTGCAATCTGGCGCAATCATTTTTAGGCAATAAGGATAAACTAATGCTCATAAATTGCGGGTTGTTGGCATTAGCGGCAATAGCAACTCCGCCACCCCAAGGATTGGTTTGGCAACTGTTATTTTCACAGGGGAGCAAGCCTTTTTCTTTAAAAGCTTGCAGTGGATTGGAAGGTAATTGACTAAAATTAGCTGGATATTGATCGCCGGACTCTTCAGTCACGCCAGGAGTTTGCAGCCATTCTCGTCCCGCTTTATTGATTTCTTGAATGAGTGTGAGGGCTTGTGCCACTCGATTACTGGAAATGCTTTGGGTATAAAACTGAATCGCCATCGTCGCTATAACCGCAACTATCATCAAAACAAACAAAATTTCAATAAGGCTGATGCCATTTTGGGTGTGTCTGCATTCCATGTCCTAAGTATAACTGAAATCCCCCTCAAACAAAATTTTTTTTAGACCTTGTACCCAAGCGGGGTGGTCATTGAGACAAGGCAAAAGCGTAAATTCAGTTCCGCCTAATTGAAACCATTGCTGTTTCGCTCGAATGCCAATTTCTTCTAACGTTTCTAAACAATCAGTGACAAATGAAGGGCAGAGCATACCGATATGTTTAATGCCTTGCTCGGCCAGTTCAATTAAAAGTTGATCAGTATAAGGAGTAGTCCAAGGGGTGCGGCCAAGCCGAGATTGAAAGCTTACACGATACTGTTCTGGTTTTAATTGAAATGCTTGGGCTAATAAGCGCGAGGTGATAAAGCATTGTTGACGATAGCACATTGCGGTTTGCGAAGATAAGTTTTCGCATTTGTGTTGCCCCAAACAGGGGTTTGTTGAACAACCTGATTGATTGAGTTGGCGGACTGGTAATCCATGATAACTAAAGACCCACATTTCTGGCAGTTTATGCGAATGAGTTTGCTCTGTAAAAATCTGATTCCATGCCTCTATAAAACCGGCATGATTGTAAAAAGAATTGATCCATTGGACTGAGGGAAAATTCCGGTATGATTGCAGTTCTCTCAAGATTTTTTCTATTGCGGAACCGGTAGAAGCGGAAGCATATTGAGGGAAAAGGGGTAATAAGATTATTTTATGGCAGTTTTTCTTTTTCATTGCTTCTAAGGCGGCGCCGATTGAAGGTTGCCCATAACGCATGCCTAAAGTGACAATAAAATTTTCTTGTAATTCTACGCTTAAAGCGTTAATCAATTTTTGGCTGTTTATCAGCATGGGAGAGCCTTCAGGTTGCCAAATTTGCTGATATGCACGTGCCGAACGTTTAGGCCGAAATGGCAAAATGAATCCTTTTACTAACAATTGTCGAAAAGGGGATGGTAAATCAATCACTCTGGGATCATTCAAAAATTCGGCTAAATATGCGCGCACGCTAGCGGTATCTGCTGCTTTAGGAGTGCCTAAATTAATCAAAATAATTCCGGTTGGAGTTGTGTATTGCATACTTTATAGTCTATCATACTATTTCATTGAATTTATAACTGTCGTTCAATCAAATTAATATATTGTTAACATTACATTGTTAAAATAAAAACCAAGTTAATGTAATAGATTTTTCGAAGGAAAAAAGAGGTATATTTATGAGGCATAATAAACATAATAAAAAAGAGTTTCTATTTGATCAAAGCGAAAGAATAGATGGAGAAGAAGAATTTAATGTGTCTCAAAGTTCTTCTGAATTACTAGAATTTAAGAAACGACTTTTGCAGTTAGAGGCAACAACCTTTGATCTGTATGATGCTATAGAAAAAGAAGCCCATATCATAGGACTTTGGAATCAAAAATTATCTCTATTCATACAACAAATGCGGGAATTGAAAAAAGATGTTCAGAAAAGTAAATTGCTACCATGTGAGAAGGCATGGTTAATAACTAAATTGGATAAAGTTATTTCCACATTTAAAGTTGAAATTGATGATATGGTTCCGGAAATTTCGGCAGATGTAGGCGATTTAGGCAATTTTGATAATGAAGCTGAAAGTGAGTATCACAATAACGAATTACGAAAATATTTAGAAAAATTACTAAAGGATTTAGAAAAAAAATTACAAAAAGCAAAGAGTCATGGTGAAATTTGTAAGTTAGTTGCATCAACCAAAGTCCGGGTCTATAAAAATATTTCAGAAAAGCACGGAAATTCTAATAATGAGGAATACACTGCTTTAATTAATTCAGAAGTAGAAAAATATAGAGAAATAATTGATGAATTGGCTTATCAAAAAATTAAATCAATACCCATAAAATCAACACCCATAAAAAAACAAACTCAAGCTGTCGGCTTAGTCGGTGTTTTTGCTGCAATGATATTTAGAATGTATGTGTGGTGTAGAGGAAGTAAGAAACCGACTCCCAAAGCGTCTAATGCCTTATTTTTAGCAGTACAAGACAATAACATAGAAGATTTAAAAAGACTTTTAGATACTGTTGATATTAATAATAGAGATTCAATGGGAAGGACTGCATTGCATTGGGCGGTGAAACATCAACGTGTAGACATGGTCAAATTATTGTTGGATAAAGGAGCTGATCTTTCCATAAAAGATAGGGACGGATATACTCCTCTCGGTATAACTAACAATAATCTTCTTGCTTCGTCAATCACCTCAGCTAAAGGTATTGGCATGGGTCAAAACTCTGTTTCACCGAGTTTTTTTGCAGTGAGGGATAAAAATTACCGAAAAGGAGACCAATGTGCCAACAGTGATGCTATGTCTAATAAGAGATAAGTAGTTAACTAAAATAGGTTTTCTACGGGCTCTTTCAAAAAATCTATTAAACTCAAACCAGGTTCGCCGATTAGGATGACCTGGTTTGAGCGATAGAATTTGATAAAATTGTCCATGCCAGGCTGAGCTGATTTGCGATTACCGCTTTTAACTTCTATTGCGATTATTTTCTTCCCCCAGGTTAAAACCAAATCGACTTCCGCATGCCCCTCTCGCCAATAAAAAATGTCAATCGAAGTGCCTACCACTTGGTTGCATAAGTACGCTCCGACACCAGATTCAACCAATCGGCCCCACAAGCTGGGATTGTGACGATTGATTTGAATTAATACAATTTGTGAAGCAGTGCGTAGTCTTAGGCGGGCCATGCTCCATTGAGCTTGTATCCAGCTGGATTCATGTGGTCCGGCGCTATTTGAGCGGTCTGTTGTATTTGTTTTGTTGGGCGAGGGTCGTTTTTCCTAGCTGGCGTGGACCGATAAGAGCTTGAATTAGGGCTTGAGTGTTTTCTATGCGTGATAATATTAAATCTAAAATGTCTCTTTTAAACATAGAGTTGGCCAGGTTTTTGGAAATTACTCAATATACTGAGTAATTTTACTCAACGTATTGAGTATTTTCAAGTTAAGGTCCAGCGGGCGGATACAAAACGAGGCTTGTGAGCAAGATCGAAATGATTTTGAATGTCCGTAAACCGGTAATGACGTAATAATTGCGTGACATCTTGCGCTTGATTGTAGCCGTGTTCCAAAATTAAATATCCTGACTCAGCTAAAAAATGTGTGGTTTGCTCAATAATTTCCCGGATAGCGTTTAAACCATCTATTCCAGAAACTAACGCACTCATCGGCTCATGTCGCAAATGAGGCAAATGCGGATCATTTTCCGCAATGTAAGGGGGGTTGCTCACAATAATCCCATACTGACGATGGGGTAGGGCGTGACACCAATTACCTTGATAAAATTCCACATTATTGATTTGATGGAGTTCAGCATTATGCTTTGCAATAGCCAGCGCCGACGCAGATAAATCCGTCGCGTCGATTCGCCAGAGTATGCGCTCATAGGCTAAAGATAAAGCAATGGCCCCAGACCCAGTACCTAAATCCGCCACCTGTAAAGCCATCTCGTCGGAAAAATTAGCCAAAATCCATTCGATGATATGTTCACTCTCGGGCCTGGGTACCAGGACCTCGGGCGTAATTTTAAATTTTAACCCCCAAAATTCCTGATGGCCGAGGATATACGCCATGGGCTCCCCTTGCATGCGCCGCTGACAAAGTTCGCCGATACAATCTAAATTGGATTCGCTTAAATTCTGATCCAGATTGGCTAATAACCAAGAACGCGAACGCTCTAAAGCAGTGGAAATAATTAACTCAGCGTCTAAGCGAGCGCTGTCCGAATAGGCCGACAAGCCCTCCGAAATTTGTCTAAGAGCTTGATTTACAGTAGTAAAGTTATTCTTCATCGAGTTTCGCCAATTGTTCTGCTTGTAGCTCGCGGATGAGAGGGTCAATGACAGGCTGTAATTTGCCTTCCATCACGCTTTCCAATGAATACAACGTCAAGCCGATACGATGATCTGTCAGACGTCCCTGAGGATAATTATAGGTGCGAATTCGCTCAGAGCGATCCCCGCTTCCTACTAAGCTTTTACGAGTGGCGGCTTCCTCGCGGGAACGTTGGGCCTGCTGCTCCGCCATAATTCGTGATTGTAATAAAGACAAGGCGCGGGCTTTATTTTTATGTTGCGATCGCTCATCTTGGCATTCCACCACGATACCAGTTGGTAAATGCGTGATACGAATCGCCGAATCGGTTTTGTTGACATGTTGACCGCCTGCCCCTGAAGCGCGAAACGTATCAATGCGGCATTCGGCCAAATTGATTTTGACTTGCTCAAGGGCATCCGCTTCGGCCATAATCGCCACGGTGCAAGCGGAAGTATGAATGCGCCCTTGAGCTTCAGTGGCGGGAACCCGTTGGACTCGGTGGGTTCCTGATTCAAATTTTAATTGCGAATATACCCCGTGACCCTCGATACGAGCAATAATTTCTTTAAAGCCCCCTTGCTCACCCTCATGCTCGGACACCACCGAAACCTTCCAACCCATGTTTTCAGCAAAACGGCTGTACATGCGGAATAAGTCGCCGGCAAATAACGCGGCTTCATTACCTCCGGTCCCGGCGCGTATCTCTAAAAAGACATTGCGTTCGTCATTGGGATCGGGTGGAATTAAGAGTTTTTTTAAATTCTCTTCTAATAATTGCTTTTGCTCAGTTAGGCTGGCAATTTCATCTTCCGCCATACGCCGAAATTCAGCATCATTCAATAATTCCTGGGCCGATTTCAAACCGTTTTGATTAGTCTGGTATTGTTGAAAACATTGCACTATCGGTTCCAGTTGGGCGTATTCTTTACTTAAATCACGGAAACGCTCTTGATCGTGAATCACTTCCGACTCACTAAGCAGTCGGGCTATTTCCATATAGCGATCATGGATCGCTGATAATTTTTTGATAAGTGAGGTTTTCATTCTATTTCTTCGGTAGTCAATAATTCTTTAGCTAAAGTCAGCGCTTCGGTTTGGTTATGATAAGCCAATTGCCGAATTTTCAAGGTGGGCTGATGCAAAATTTTGTTTGTCAATTGGTGGGCCAATTGATGCAGGACTTGGGCAATCTCTCGTCCTTGTTGAAGCTCTGTCAATGCCTTTTGTAAGCTTTGATCGCGATGCTGTTCAGCTTGCCTTCGAAATTGCGTGATAATATGAGCAGCATGGTTAAGTTTAATTTGACGCATATAATGTGCTGTTTGAATTTCAACCAGTGCTTCTGCTTGTTTCGCTCTGATATGGCGATTTTTAAGGTTGGCATCAACAATGCTTTGTAAATCATCAATGTTATAAAGATAAATGTCCTCCAGTTCTGCGGCTTCCGGTTCTATATCCCGCGGCACGGCTAAATCTATCATTAACATAGGCCGTCTTTTCCGGGCTTTGAGAGTGCGTTCCAGCATGCCTTTGCCGAGGATGGGCAATTGGCTGGTGGTAGCAGTAATTACAATATCGGCTTGAGGCAAATAAGCCGGAATATCGGCAATGCGGATCCCTAAACCACCTAAAGGATCGGCCAATAGGTTGGCTTTTTCCAAAGTTCGATTGGCAATGATTAAATGTCGGATTTGCAGATCGGCGAGGTAGGTGATGATTAAATCCATTAATTCACCGGCGCCGATTAATAAAACGCTACATTGATTCAGGCTGGTGAAAATGCGTTTTGCCAATTGTACCACGGTATAAGCTAATGAAACGGGATTTTGACCGATTTGGGTTTCGCGGCGGATTAGCTTGCTGGCGGCAAAAGCAGCAGGGAATAAATGCTGTAACTCTTGTTTAGCTGCTCCAGTTGCGCAGGCGAGATGATAGGCGGTTTTAATTTGACCAAAAATTTCAGGTTCTCCCAATATCATCGAATCTAAACCACTAGACACCCGTAATAGATGTTTTACTGCCGCATCACCGGTATGTAAATAATGTGATAATGTCGGAACATTAGCGGCTTGGGCTTTTCTTTGAAACCAGTTCAATAGTGGCTCAGACCGTGCTCCGGCCATATAAATTTCCGTGCGATTGCAGGTTGAAACAAGTACAGCCTCATTAACGGCCTCTAAATCGCATATTTCATGCAAAGCCATTTGAGTTTGCTGGTTATTGAAAACCAGACGCTCACGAATCTCTATCGGCGAGGTTTGGTGGTTGATTCCGCAACTGAATAAAGGCATGATAATGTTACCGTCAATTCTAACAGGGATGTATTATAATCATGAAACGAATCAGTGTCATCTTGTTCGCTGCCGCTTTGGCCGGTTGTGATAGTCTTTATGCTCCGCAACAGCCATCGCAGACCCATTTCCAAGTACAAAGTACGGAACAGCGCGCTAACAAGCTTAAGGAAGTCCATTCTTGGAATGCGACCGGAGCGATTAGCATTCAACAAGCGCCGAAAGCGCCGGTAATAATGCATTTCGAATGGCGGCAAATGGGTCCTGACAATTTTCATGTGGATTTAGCGGCTTCGCTTAATTTGGCCGCGGTCTCTATTACCGGTGTACCGCATCGCGTCACTTTACAAAAAGGCAATGAGGCGCCGATCAGTGCTTCGACCCCAGAAATGTTAATGCAGCGTAATTTGGGATGGGCTTTGCCGATTCCCTCGCTATGGTATTGGGCGCGGAGCTTGCCGGCGCCGGGGGCTGTGCAGGGAGTGCAATACGACAAATTCGGCCATTTAGTGTTCTTGCAGCAAAATGGCTGGCGCGCTACTTTCGGGGATTATCGCACCGTGCAAGGAGTGGATTTGCCCGGCATTATTGAGCTCCAGCGTGGCAATATTGCCGCCAGAATAGTATTTAAACAATGGCAGATCAATCACTAAGTTAAGTGGGCAGCCATTTCCCAGGAGGGGATAATCACCCCTCTTGCACTGGGATGGGTGAAAAAATGGACAGTAATGGGTGATGTGTTCTGAAAAATTTATATTCGAGTTTGTATTGATAACCCAACTTTAAAATTGTCTACGCTGACCACATCAGTGAAACCGTTGGCATCCATAAAGTCTTCAAAGTTTTGGGCATCCTTTCCGAAGATATGAGAATATTCGGCATAGATACCTGCGTTGCGAAGCTGGAATCCTACCCCCGCCGCGGCCATGGGTCTAATCTGGGTGATGGTGTTTTCCCCTAAATAAATAGGTATGGTGGCATAATCAACATCATTGGAAACCTTTAACTTTTGTTCTACTCGCGCGGCGCCGCCTTTGGCAAAAATATTGAAACCACTGTGAAATAAAATGGTTCCGGTAGCCAGTAAATGGATATCTTGGGAAGAAATAGTATAATTAGTGGA
Organism: uncultured bacterium; assembly: GCA_965651935.1. Taxonomy (GTDB): domain Bacteria; phylum Pseudomonadota; class Gammaproteobacteria; order Coxiellales; family Coxiellaceae; genus JAFEDN01. The sequence continues at coordinate 118,645 of CBFGTC010000001.1, read as the reverse complement.
TTCGACCCAGGTGAAGTTGGGGTAATACTCTTCATTGTATTTGGATTGACCGTTGAAGTCATAGCCAACTTCGCCGCCGATAAAAAATTGACGGTTCACTGCATGTTTAAATCCTAAGTTTGCGCCGGCAGCTACGCTTTGAGTGCGGTAAGAGGCGCCGCTAATCAAATAATTGTCGGGAGGGCTAATGTATTCTTCGGGAGTCATTAAATGCCCTAATCCTACCTCACCGGAGAAGTAAACTAGATTTAAGGGAGTATCATAGCCGTACATGGATTCATAACTGCGATGATAAGGTTCTACTGCTGTCACTCGTCTATACATAAAGGCATTCGCAGAAAGGCAGGTGCAAGCGCTGACCAATATTAATGCGGCAGATAAGTATTTCATATTTTTCTCATGAATTGATTATTCGGATTAATGCAGGAGATTATATATTTTCCTGCATATTTTTCAATAGATTATTGCAATTAAAATCCAAAATAGATTACAATCCGCAATTATACGGCCTAGGCACAAGGCGCTTTTGCAGAACAGCCCTTGACATGACTTTAGGCAACAAGCACAATGAACTGATTTTGGGGCGTCGCCAAGCGGTAAGGCACCGGGTTTTGATCCCGGCATTCCCAGGTTCGAATCCTGGCGCCCCAGATTTTACGAAACAAAATAGAAAATAGAGATTTCTGTGGATTTAAAAATTTTTACGGGAAACGCCAATCCTATTCTGGCAAAAAAAGTCAGTGATCATTTAAAAATACCATTAGGCCGCATTCACGTCGGTCGATTCAGTGATGGTGAAATTCAAATCGAAATTTTAGAAAATGTGCGCGGCAGAGACGTTTTTATTCTGCAATCGACCTGCGCACCCGTCAATGACAATCTGATGGAATTGTGTCTAATGGCGGATGCTTTCCGGCGTGCATCCGCCAGCAATATCATTGCCGTGGCTCCTTATTTTGGTTATTCCCGTCAAGATCGTCGGGTGCGTTCTTCTCGAGTACCGATTTCCGCTAAAGTGGTGGCGGATATGATGGCTTCAGTCGGCATTTCCAGGGTGATTACCGTTGATCTACATGCCGATCAAATTCAAGGCTTTTTTTATATGCCCGTCGATAATATCTATTCCAGCCGGGAATTAATGGAGTCAGATCAATTAGTCAAAAAATACCCTAATCTCATGGTGGTTTCACCCGACGTCGGTGGGGTAGTCCGTGCCCGCGCTATTGCCAAACAATTGAATGACACTGAATTGGCAATTATTGATAAGCGCCGCCCTGCGCCTAATCAAACTCAAGTGCTTAACGTGATTGGTGATGTTTCTGGTCGTCATTGTGTCATCGTGGATGATTTAGTGGATACGGCTGGAACCTTGTGCACGGCGGCCCAAGCATTAAAAGATGCTGGGGCTACCTCGGTTAGCGCGTATTGCACTCATCCGGTTTTATCCGGCAAAGCCTTAACTAACATTAGCACTTCTTTATTAGATGAATTAGTGGTAGGAGACACCATTCCACTATCTCAAGAAGCCTTAAATAACCCCAAAATTCGGCAAGTTTCACTCAGCCGCTTGATTGCCGAAACGATTTCTCGCATTGATCACAAAGAGTCTGTCAGTTCTATGTTCCTAGACTAACTAGAAACTAATAATTTCTGACTTTTCAGAAGAAGAATCACGAGGCCGCTCTTCCGAGCGGCGGAGTATTAAAAATCTATAGCGCGACAAAATCTCAGTTGCTTGAACGGAACTATTTCAATAAATTGTTGATTTTAGACCAGGTGGAGGTATTGCCATAGGTTTTTTTATTCCCCAAAAAGAAAAATTCTTGCTTTTGGCGAATAAAAAAATTATCTTTATCAATAAGTTGTCCTAATAAATTTTTTTGTTTAGGCTTGAGTATAGGGGTAAACTTATTAATGATTTCAAATGCGTCCGATTTTATCGCATTAAAACGCCATACATAGCCTCGTTCCCATGCCTCATGATAGTTTTCATTTAATTTAAGAAGAGCGATTATGATCAAGTTGAAATAATTTCCTGACTTAAAAAGAGTTTGTACATGGGAAGTTAATTCTTTTTGAATAGTAATAGTATTAAGATAATGAGTCATATATTTTCTTTTCAATGCTTGAATTTTAATTGTTATTGGTTCCTTATACTCTACAGGGATATCGATTTCCTTAAGTTCTTTTTCAAATTGTTCAATATTATTATAATTGATTTTTCTATTAAGTGATTGCGTTATATTATGATCTAAAATACCCAGTTTTGTGCAAATTAATTCGTTTTTTAGCGAGTTAAGTTTTTTTCGGCTTTCATCATCGAGTTTTTTAAATTTAGATAGAGCTTTTTCTGTTCTTTTCTTAGTATGCTGATAAAAATTTTCAATTTCATTTGGATTTTTTATATGATTAGGTATGTTTCCATTTTTATTCTGATGATCGAATTTCCATTTGCTCTCGCAAATTTTAAGTGCCTGTTTTTCCCATTTTAATGCTTTAATCTTATTGTTTACTTGTTTTTTATATTGTTCAGGAACATGAAGACGCTTAAGTTTGTCTTTAAATGCTTTAATATCACCTTTTTTTAATGTATTTACGTTAGGTTTCGTTACTTGATCCCATATTTCTAATAATGACTTATAATTTTCTTTATGTGCAATTAAGATTTGATTCATGTGTAGGTCAAGCTTATTTACTGCATCATATAGAGGTTTAAGTTTGTTTTGGCTATTAACGTCCAATCGAATAAAGTTTTGTAAAAATTGTTGCACGTTTGTTCGAATGTTTTGATAAGCATCCAAAAACATATTTAAGTCGTAAGGATTATTACGTTTATCTTCTTTAAGAGATTCCCAGATATTCTGCTCTAAATTTGTAAGGGATGGGTTGCTGCAAATTATTTTTGCTGTACTTTCCCATTCAGAGCTGTCGAAGTTCTGCGTTGTATTGTTTTGTGTAGATACGGTTTTTGCATCGTTCTGAGAACGAAATACATGGCAAATGTGGTCAAAAAGCTCTTTATAGCCCTGATATGCACTATCAAAACTGTTTTGAAAAAAATCAAACTTCTTTAGATATCTCATTTTGCCACCTTCATTTCATTTTTTATAATATTAATTGCATTCTAATTGGACAATATTAAATTAGAATTAAGAGAAAGTATGCCATGGAACTGGAGATCCCATAAATTGAGTGATACTCAATTTTTAGTTAAAAGTAATCAGAATGTTTAGAGTAAAACACATCTAAATTTTAATGAGATTAAGACTTAAATTCACAGTAATTTTCAGTAAATCGTAAGTAATTCCAGCGTAAGCTGGATTCTACCGTTACCATACAGCCCTGAGATCCCAGCTTTTACTGGAATGACTTAAAGGATATTTTACCGTATCAGCATGCTTCCTTGCACTAGATTTTTCTAAAAAATTATGTAAAATAGTGCGTCTTTATTCATTTCAAAGTATAGTCGGGGAAATCCATGAAGAACAACATTTCTTTAAATGCAAGTTTACGACAACAGTCCGGTAAAAGGAATGTGCGCCGTTTGCGTCAAGAATCACAAATACCGGGAGTTATCTATGGCGCAGGTCAAGCCGCCCAGTCAGTGCAGTTTTCAGCAAAAGAATTAAGTAATGCTCTAGCCGACGAAGCGACGTATTCGCGAATTCTCACGTTGAATGTGAATGGCAGCGAACAAAAAGCCGTGTTAAAGCAAGTGCAGCGCCATCCCAGTCGTCCTCGCCTCCTCCACGTGGATTTTTTGCGCATTGATATGAATAAAAAGTTAACTTTAGAAGTTCCTATCCACTTAGTAGGGGCAACCAATGCGCCAGGAGTGAAAGATGGCGGGGTTTTGTCTCATCATTTAACCGAATTAGAAATTCAATGTTTGCCAAACGATCTGCCCCAATTTATCGAATTGGATATCAGCCAATTGGAAATGGGAGATTCGATCCATTTAGCCGATATCTCTCTTCCTCAAGGAGTGTCTCTTAGCAAAGACGTGACAGATCCTGAGCACAATCAGCCAGTGGTCAGTATACACAAACCTTACGTGCCTTCTGCTGAAGAATTGGCCAGTGAAACTGCGGCGCCTGAATCTAAAGAAACCGAAGTAATTACTGAAAAGGCTGATAAAGACGAAGACTAGCTTTTAATGCGATGGAAAAGGCGCATCGAAAGGAAAACCGAGCAGAGCTGGTGTTTCTCCTCGTCGAGATTTTTAGTAGCCCAAAATTTAGGAGAAGGCTGGCAATTTCTCTTCAGCGGGAATTAACTTTACGTGATATTGAATTCGAAAAGAGAGAAGACCGCGATTCGTCCCTGAAATTCGAGCAAATGCTTTGCCAATGTGCAGGCAGGATATCAAGGCAGGAATCGCTGCATCATCGGCGCCACTTGACTAGGCTTGCTGAACATACCTTTTTTCGTGAGGTAGTAATTGGCCATACGTTTAATAATCGGCTTGGGAAACCCAGGCGTTAAATATGCTCGAACTCGCCACAACGTAGGCGCTTGGTTACTCCATGCCTTAGCAAAACAAGAAAATGTAATTTTAAAAACGGAAAATAAGTTTTCTGGGCAAGTAGCACTGTGGAACGTAGGTGAAAACTCAAGTTGGCTTTTCATCCCGAACACATTTATGAATGAAAGTGGCCGAGCTGTGCAAGCTATTGCGCATTTTTATAAAATACCGGTGGAAGAAATGTTAATAGCACATGATGAACTAGACTTCCCGGCGGGTGCCATCCGCTTAAAATCCGGCGGAGGACATGGCGGCCATAATGGCTTACGGGATGTCATTCAACGAATGGGAGACGCTTTTTATCGTTTGCGCATTGGTATTGGCCACCCTGGGCATCGTGATCAAGTCACTCCTTATGTGTTAGGAGAGCCTTCGGTTCATGAAAGAGAAAGAATTAACCAAGCGATCAACGAAGCGCTTGCCATTATTCCGGATTTATTATCCGGAGAAATTGATCGCGCCTTTCGTTATCTTCATCAAAGTGATAAAGTTTAGAACATATGGGATTTAAATGCGGCATTGTCGGTTTGCCCAACGTAGGCAAATCAACCTTATTTAATGCTTTAACTAAGGCAGGTATTGAGGCGGCTAATTATCCGTTTTGTACCATTGAGCCTAATGTGGGTATTGTTCCCGTTCCGGATGAGCGGCTCTATCAGATAGCAGAGATAGCGCATTCCAAACAAATCATCCCGGCGACCATGAAATTTGTGGATATTGCAGGACTGGTGGCTGGCGCGGCAAAGGGTGAAGGTTTAGGGAATCAATTTTTGGCGCATATCCGCGAAACTCAAGCAATCGCACACGTCGTGCGCTGTTTCATCAACGATGATGTGGTGCATGTCGCTGGTAAGGTCGACCCCATGACGGACATTGAAGTGATAGACACGGAGTTGGCTTTAGCTGATCTCGCGACAGTGGAAAAGGCCTGGCAAAAAGTCAGCAAAGAAGCCAAGCGGGGATTGGACAAAGCTGCTAAGCACCACATCGAAGTGCTTGAAAAACTCAGAGCTCAACTCGATCAGGGCAAGCCAGCGCGAAGTTTAAGTTGGGATGAAAACGATCTGGCGATATTAGATCCGCTGCAACTGATTACCTTAAAGCCAGTTTTATATGTAGCCAATGTAGATGAAAGCGGTTTCCAAAATAATCCTCTGCTTTCTAAAGTACAAGCCTACGCTAAAGAAACTCATAGTGAAGTTGTTGCCATTTGTGCTGCTTTAGAAGCTGAAATTGTGGAATTGGCGGAAGCGGAGCAAAAAGAATTTTTAGAAAGCGTTGGTTTAAAAGAGCCTGGTTTAAATCGTTTGATTCGCGCCGGATATCAACTTTTAGGTTTACAAACCTATTTCACCGTCGGACCCAAAGAAGCCAGAGCCTGGACCATCGCCAAAGGATCTAAAGCGCCTCAAGCTGCTGGTGTCATCCATAGTGATTTTGAAAAGGGTTTTATTCGTGCGGAAGTGATTAGTTTTAATGATTACATTTCCTATCGAGGCGAACAAGGCGCTAAAGACGCAGGAAAATGGCGCTTAGAAGGAAAAGAATATCTCGTCCAAGATGGCGATATCATTCTATTCCGCTTTAATGTCTAAGCCAACCAAGCAATTCTGAAGTTTTCTCTTCGCCAAAATCCCGAAGTTACCGTGAGTTTCAATCGCGATAAATACTATTCCAAAGAACGAGCAATTCTTGTTTAGTCTTAATTTGAGTTTTATCTTTATTGTTATTCAAATGATATTCCACGGTTCGTGGCGAAATCTTCATAATTTGACCCGTGCTTTTCCTGCTATGGCCTAAAGATAAATTTCTTAAACAGTCTATTTCTTTATTTTTAAAAAGAAATAGACGCGGATTTTTATTAGCTTCAATAAATATATTGTCGGTGTCATTTCAGTTGATCGTTGGTAGTTTTGCATTAGGTAAAAAGAGGGAATGTCGAGATGATCCTTTGATGAGTATTTTGGCTTTTTGATGGAAAAATTGCTTAAATTGATTAAGCAGGGGTTGATGGTTCAAAACCCCAAAGTGGTAATATCCGTTTCTTTAAAAAAATCCGTAACCAATTTCGTGTATCTTTGCAGCGCTCATAACACTGAAATGATTGTTCGATAAAATAGACGGCATGAAAAACTTCCGTGTTTTTTACTGGTAAAAAATTAAATGTTTTTTAAATACTATCTGACCAGTCTTTTTTGCAATGTTCTCTGTTGCAAATTTAAGCATAAAAACTCAACCTTACCTCTTGAGTTGCGGGTAGCTCGTGATAGATTACTATCGCTGGTGTGTGTCAACTGCAACTCATGAGAGTCTTTTTGAATGCGGTAAAAAAAATTTTATTCAATATTTGAGGGAGACGCCACTGCCGGTTCCCAATGAGGTTTTTTTAGTAGGGAGTAAATCACTAATCCCAAAAAACCAATGGTTAACAATAATACTCCCATTGGCAATTGGGAGGATTCATTCAATAACGCGACAATAATACTGCAAGCGAAGGTAATGGCGACTTGCAGGCATCCGTATATAGCGCCTGCTGCTCCAGTCATTTGAGGGAAGGGGGTAATGGCCCCCATAAAAGCATTGGGAAATACCAAAGCAATGCCGAATTCAATCCCTATCGTCGGTATAATAACCGTTGCGATATTGATGAGGTGCAGGTAACCCATGATGATAAAAACGAAGCCCATGGCTAAGATTATGCTATTGCCCACGCGAAGAGTGCCTTCAATGCCCAATCGGCCTATTATATGGGCATTGGATATCATGCCGAGGAAAAATCCCACTGCGCTAATCATGGCCCAGAGACCATATGTTGCGGCGGACATCCCTAATCCGTTTTCTAATAAAAAAGGATTTATGGTTGCGCAGGTGATCATGGCCGCAAAAGCCAATCCTGAACAAATGACATTGGCCCAAAATTGGCTGTTTTTTAGGATAATAACGTAATTGAGCATGACTCGGGTTAATGAGAGGGGATGAGAGGGGCGTTTGTGGTGCGTTTCGGGAAGGGTGAACCACGCTAAAGTAGAAAGCCCAAAACCATAAACGAGTAAAAATCCAAAGATCCAGCGCCATCCTAAATGAATTTCAATAAATCCGCCAAGAGCGGGGGCAACGGCCGGAGCTATGGCAATAACCGCTCCTATATAGGAAATAGCTTTAATTAATTGGGTTCCTGAAAAGCTATCGCGCACGATCACTCGGTTTAAAGCCATGATTGCACCGACTCCCATTCCTTGAATAAATCTACCCAATAATAATAAGGGGATATGGGTGGCGATGGTGCACAATAATGATCCGATTAAATAAACGCCCAGTCCAAAAATTAATATAGGCCGGCGGCCAAAATGATCGGAAACGGGGCCGTAGATGAGTTGAGATAAGCCGGCTGCGATCAAAAAAAACGTGACTGTCAATTGCACGATATTTGCTGAAGTAAGCAAATCTTGAGTGACTGCCGGCATGGCTGGAGCATAGATGTCGGTAGCCATTAACCCTAAAGTAGTAATGAGGGCTACTAACATACCTATCCAAATTTTTTCATTTATTATTTTCATGTCTGGTAAATAGTATTATTTTAGTATAAATTAGTAAAATTAATTATTTATATAGTTATCATTAAAAAAATGAATTTAGAAAAAATTAATCTTAATTTATTAGTGGCGCTAGATGCGCTTTTGGCCGAACAGCATGTTACGCGAGCGGCCAATAAATTGCACCTGAGCCAATCGGCCATGAGTATCGCTTTATCCCAATTACGGGAATTACTAAAAGACGATATTTTAGTCCGTGACGGGCAAGTCATGACGCCTACTCGCCGCGCTTTAGAGTTGCAGCCGCGTTTACATAAAATTTTAGAAGAAATTAAAAAAATAGTTTATCAAACGCCCGTTTTTGATCCTGGGACAGCGGTTCAAACTTTTCGTATTGGCATGACCGATTATAGTGAATTTTTAGTTCTGCCGCGGTTGATGTCTATCTTAGCTGCCAAAGCGCCTGGAATATCGCTAAAAATAATCAATTTGAATTTATTAGACCATCATTCGGTTTTTGAATCCGAACGGCTGGACCTGGCTGTTGGCGTTTTATTTGAAACTACAACGCCGTTACAGACGCAGTGTTTACTTTCTGAAACGCAGGTGTGCGTGGCGCGTAAAGATCACCCTTTAATGAAAAAAAAATTAACCTTAACCCGTTTTTTACAAGCAAAACATCTTGCCATTAATTTGCATTCCTTACCGGTATTAGGGCGAGTCGATAAAGCTTTGCAACAGTTAGGGGTTAAACGTCAGGTGGCTCAAGCTACTCCCCATATGGTGACCGCCTTTCATTTACTACGCCATACTGATTATTTAATGACCTCGATGCGTCATTTGGCAGAAGCGTTGGCGACGCCCTTGGGGCTTGCTATACAAGAATTACCCTTTGCGACAGAACCTTTAGAGATACTCATGGCCTGGCCCAAATCATTAACTTCCGACCCGGCCCATTCTTGGCTGCGCTCACAAATACACCTGAAAGTTTCATAAAAATGATTTGTGGGTTTATTCTTGACAACTTTCAGGTAAAATTGCATTATTTAGCTTATGATGGCTATGTAGCTCAGTTGGTTAGAGCGCAGCATTCATAATGCTGATGTCGGTGGTTCGAACCCACCCATAGCCACCATCTTGCAATCCTACTTCATCCAAGACTGTCCATAAAATCGCTTTTTCTCATCGTTGTTGATGGCGCCATTTTTAAAATTTTTTAATTCCTCCCTGTATTGTTAAGAGCAGCTTGATGATATGATCTGGCGGCTTTATAGTCAGGTATCTTTTGGGCGCATAAGGCGGCGTTTTCATATGCTGAAGCAAGGTAGATGTAGGATGGTTGATGGATCGCTGTTAAAATTTCTTGCAAGCCTACTTTAGGCTGATGATGGCGGCATAAAAAAACTCCGTAATTGTTGTGATTTTCACCTACGCTGGGACTGAGTGCAATTGCGCGTCGATAAGCCTTGGCGGCAAGAGTGATATTACCGCTTTGCTCTTCCAAATAAGCTATGGCCCCCCAAAGTGGTGAGTCTCCAGAATGGGTGAGTAAAAGAGAGTTGAGTATCTTTCTTGCTTTTTCAAACTCCCCTTGTTGTAAATATGCCAATGCTAAACTAACATGAACATGAGTAACGGATTGATAGTTTGGAGCAGTGCATCCCAAAAGCATCAAAAGGCTTATACCCAATATTGTTTTTGTCATGTTTTAACTTGACATGCAAAATAATTACCGGCAATACCGTAGTGGTAGGGAGCGCGAGTGCGAACGGATATTATGCAGCAAAAATTCAGAAAGGCTGTACTATTATGCCGTTTCGTCGAAAGTTTAATAATTTCTTAACCTGAAAATATTAAACTATGAGTCTAAAAATGGGTTGTTGATAAAGATGAACTGTTTAATACCAAAAAAAAATTATTTGGAGAGGGAAGATATTCTTACATTAAATATGGAAGCTGCCTTAGTTTTTTCTGGTCTCCTATTTATGCTGCTGAATGCAGTGACCTTTCAATACAAAGGTGATCATTATTTATCTTTAAAATGGATGTGGCTAGCCCCACTTGCTCTGGCGATAATCTATTTTGTTCCATCTTGGCTTAAAATCAAATCCGATGTAAGTTTTCTGTTAAAAAGCTATTGCTTTTATTTTCTGTCTTTTTGCGCTTTTTTATTCTTATTAAATGGTGTTCAATATACCCCTTTTCCCACCATTGATGCTTATTTAGGCACTGCCGACCAAGTTTTGCATATTAAAGAAACCAGACTAATGGATTGGACTTATGCTCACCCTGTTCTCCTGAAAGTACTGCAGTTTTCATATCATAGCGTCATGCTACAATGGTTGTTGATGCCTCTTATTATGTTTTTATTAAAAGAAAAAAAGCGATTTTATTTTTATTTAATTGCTTCTTTAGTCGCTTATTTATTAGGCGCTTTCATCTATTACTTTTTTCCATCCATTGGACCCGCCAGTATTTTTAGCGACCCTCATTTTAACCGCATTCAGTTAGATACCGTGCTTAATTATAAAGAAATACATCAATATTTGATGGTAACCACCTTTGATGGCGGCATGATCGCTTTCCCTTCCTTTCACGTTCTATGGTCGGTCATTACGGTTTATACTTTAGCGACGACTCGAAAATTAATATTTATCCCGGCGCTTATTTTTAATCTGATCGCCACCGTAGCGACGTTATTTTTAGGCTGGAATTATGCTGTGGATATACTCTGCGGTATGGGGGTGGCTTTTTTGGCAATCTATTTGGCCAACCGATTGATCAGTAAGCTCAATCAACCTTATTTTGATAAAGATTCTGCTATTTTACGATACTAAGTTTTGGAGGACCTTTGGGCTGTTGCGGTGGAGAGCCTTCCCCGTCATCATTGCCATTGCCTGATTGCTCAGGAAGCTCATCCCCTTCCATATTCACGATGATTCCTTTGTGGATTTCATTCGCGCCAAAGACTAAACAGTGATTATTTTCCAATGCGTAAATAACGATGATAGATTCCATTGGAATATATAAATGCAATAAACGGCCTCCAAAGCTCGCTTTAAATTCCAAGGCGCTATTAGACATGGCAAAACCGGTCACCGCGGCAGGAGCTAAATTGAGGGTGATTCTATCCTCTTCCACGAAAGCGGGAGGGACGCTAACGTCTTCCACTGTGGTATCCACGACAATATGGGGAGTGAGATTATTATCGAGAATCCAATCATACATAGCCCTAAATAAATAAGGACGTTTGGATATCATCATTTTATTCCCTTAATTCCTTTTCAGCTTCAGTTAAGCTGACTTGGAAAGAGTCGCGCTTAAATAAGCGTTTCATATACTCATGGACAGGTTTTGCTGCGGCGTTATTGGGAAATTCAACACCCAAACTCTGCAATCGCCATAATAATGGTGCAATACAACAATCTACCAAAGTAAATTCTTCACTTAAAAAATAAGGCGAATCCGCAAAAACCGGAGCCAAACTCAATAAACCTTCTTTAAGATCATTGCGGGCTGTTTTGACAGTTTTGGCATTGCCCTCCAAAATAGTTTTATACAAACTATACCAATCCCGGTCGATACGGTAGAGCATAAGCCGGCTTTTGGCTCTGGCGACAGGATAAACCGGTAATAAGGGGGGGTGTGGAAAGCGCTCGTCTAAATATTCCATGATCACTCGCGCTTGATATAATACCAATTCTCGATCAACTAAGGTGGGTAAGGTGTTATAAGGATTTAATTCTAGCAAATCCTCGCTGGGATTGTTTTCATCAACATTGATAATATCTACATTGACCCCTTTTTCAGCCAAAACGATTCTGACTTGGTGGCTGTAAATATCGATGTCTCCAGAATAAAGAGTCATGATGGCGCGTTTTAAAATAGTCATAGCAGTAAAATTCCGCTCCTATTGTTGGCTGGGGGACTAGGATTCGAACCTAGGTTAACGGAGTCAGAGTCCGTAGTCCTGCCGCTAGACGATCCCCCACGTTTGACTTTGTTGAGGGCTCTGCTTCCACATATCAGAACAGCTTTTTCAAATCAGCATTAACGTTTAGAGAACTGAGTTCCCTTACGCGCTTTGTGCCGTCCCACTTTTTTCCGTTCTACGGCGCGGGGGTCGCGTGTCACATAGCCGGCTTTGCGGAGAATTTGTCTCCAGTTGTTCTCGCCATTCCCTTCTTCATCATAGGCCAATAAAGCCCGGGTAATACCATGGCGTATCGCTCCGGCTTGACCGCTAATGCCGCCGCCTTCTACGGTAATATGAAAATCAAATTGGTCTACGGCATTAATGGCTTCTAAGGGTTGGTACACTACCATACGCGCCGTTTCGCGGCCAAAATATTCATCTAAAGTACGGCCATTGATAATGATATCGCCTTTGCCGTATTTCAAAAAAACGCGAGCAGTAGAGTTTTTTCTCCTGCCCGTTCCCAAATAATATTTTTCAGCTTTTGCCATATGTTTTCCTCTTTAGAGATCAATAGGTGCGGGGTTTTGGGCAAGGTGTGGATGCTCACCGTTCCGGTAAACTTTCAATTTTTTGAAAACCTTACGGCCTAAGGGATTTTTAGGGAGCATGCCCTTCACGGCCAGTTCCAGTGCTTGTTCAGGAGCGCGGTTTAGCAAATCGTTTAAAGTTTCTTCTTTTAGTTGACCAGGTTGACCGCTGTGGCGATAGTAGTATTTATCTTGCAGTTTTTTTCCGGTAGTGCGAATACCTTTAGCGTTGATGACAACGAAAAAATCGGCTGTATCCACATGGGGGGTAAAAGTGGCTTTATTTTTGCCGCGCAGGCGAAAGGCCAGTTCGCTGGCTAAGCGCCCTAGAGTTTTACCTTCGGCGTTCACGAGGTACCATTGCGGTTTGACCTTATAGGCACAACTCATATCTGTAGACATACTATTCCTCACAAATTCTTAAAGGTTGACGATTTTACATTATTTCTTATGCAAAAATCAAGCTTGATTTGAATCGAGTCCAGCGATTCTAACCGGGCGTAATTGCTGCGGAGATTTTTGATCCCGGAATTCCTGAGTAATGGGATAGCGTATCGAATGTGGTCGAGTGAATAAAGTCTTTAAAACAAGCCCAATAGAAAAATAATCAACTGAATTAATTATTTCATTTTTTGGGTAATGAATGTTTTTTTTTACAAAAATATGTTATTTTACTCCAACTTGAGTGTTTTAAAGTGATAATATTCAAGTAAAAACTGCCGGAATTGATTCGGCTATAGTATTTTGCTATTAACCAAGAGGGAATGATAATGCCTAAAATTAAAAAAACTCGTAAAGCTGCTACAGTAGCTGATAAAAAGAAAGCAGCCGGGCGCGTGTCTACTAAATTAGCATCAGCAAAGCCAGCTAAAAAAGTGAATGTACAAAAAAAATTAGTAACCACACCCGTTACATCCAGCTTTACTAAGTCTCAGGTTTACAGTCACATTGCTGAAGTTACCGGTTTAAGTAAGAAAGACGTGGCTGATGTATTTTCGGTTTTAAATAATTTGGCAATGCGCCATTTACACAAAAAAGGTGTGGGAGAATTCACTTTGCCGGGTTTGGCCAAATGCGTAGTGAAGCATAAACCCGCTACAAAAGCCCGCAAAGGCATTAATCCATTTACGGGTGAAGAAATGATGTTTAAAGCCAAACCCTCTCGCAATGTTGTCAAAATCAGACCTTTGAAAAAACTGAAAGAAATGGTGGAATAATTTCTTAAATTTCCACCCTGTCTTCAATAAGACTGGGTGGAAAAATGCTATTCTTTCAAGCGCCTAAATTCCACTTCGTTCCGTCCTCACTTCAATTAAGGCGAGTTTTCTTAATGTTTTCTTAAGGAATAACTGATAAACTAGCTTAATCCTAAAACTGTAAAAGGGTGTGCTATGAAGAAGATTGAAGAAAGTTTGGACCTAATTGCTTATATTCCTGCTGCCTCGACATTAGAAAGAAGCAGGGGCTTGTCGCGTGTGGCCATAACGGAAACCGCTCTCATAGACGCCAGAAATAGCTTAGCAGACAGTAGCAGACATCCTTGGGCCAGTCCTTCTCAAAAGGAGGCGGCGAAAAATAATTTTATTCGCAAGAGAGAGGAGTATTTAACAGCTATTGTAGAGCATAATGAACGCTGCAAAAAAAAGAATTTAACGCATTACCTTTTTACGCCTAAGCAAAGTCTATTGCACGATCCTTCTGAATTAGCCTTTGAAAGAATGAATTATGGAGTCCGTCACCCGACGGCCAAGGGTGGTATCCCATTTATGCATAGAGTGGACCAGCCTTTCGATCCCAAAGCGATTTCGGGTAAAGATTTATGGTTAGATGAAGCCGTGGCATGGGCGACGCAAGACGCATATTATGCGCATAAAGACATGATTGAAATTAGACTCAAAGAAGGAAAACCATTAGAACAGGAGGAGGTAAAACAAATTATCAGCGCGAGGGATGAGAAGCTTTATAAAGATTTTTATATCACGCCAGATACTCAAATGATGGCGGCGAGTCGAATCGAATTAATGAATATGATGTTGGAAAATACCGAATATTTATTATTTATCAGTTTATCCCAAAGTATGGCGCCTGGCTTTGTATCTTTAGAAGCGAAAAATATCAACGAGGCGTTTCAAAAAAATGATGGTCTTGTTGAGTCTAAATTAACCAAAAAAATCCCAGACTTTGCCAAACTAAAATCGGCGCTAGTTAATTTGGACCCTTCATTTTCCACTATGAAGTTTGATAATAATTCTCAAGTGATATTAAACAAGTTACTTGAAATTCTTGGCAGATCGGGTCCCGATGAAAGAAAAGTGATGGAATTTGTTTCTCAAATAGTTCCAGCTGCGCAACATAAAGAATTTTCGAATTTAATTCGTTCGCTGCATAACCTATATAAAAGCCGCGAACAGATGAATTTGCAAATTGATAAAATAAACCACGACCTGGCTAACCAAACTGGTAAAGCGGGAGAGGCGCAGCGAGCGGTCAACAGAGAAAATGGCGCCAAGCTGTGGAATAAACGCACGAAAAAATTGCCTCAAGGAAGTGAAAAAGTCGCGTATGGAGTCGTCGCTGCAGCCCGCACTGCCGAATTACTGCTCGATGAAAATTTTGATCCTAATCATGCGGATGCATTAAAAGGGAAAATTAGCGAGCCTGTCCAGGAAGCGTTGGGGTCAGGTGCGGATCCTAAATTTGCTGAAGCGGCAGAGCAAGGCGCGATTGATGGGGTTAAATATGCTAAAAGCCATGCCGCTGATCTAGATATCATTGTCGGTTTATCATCAGTCGCTGTTTTTAACAGCATTAACAGTACTTCACAGAATTTTAAAGTTAATGAATTTTCTAATGACGAATATAAAACAAAATTTGAAACTAATCTACAAACAATTTCCTTACCTGAAAAATATAGGACGGATGCTGTCAACTATGTATCAAAAATAGTTGATGACATCGGTAAAATAAAAAGAAAAGATATCCAGCCTTTAGTTGTTAAAACCGCACCTGCTTTATCTGTTTATTTGACTTTACGTCATTCAAATATTGCAGATGATAAAGCAAAGAAAATAGCAACGGCTGTTATGAATCACCCCTTTACTTCGCAGGGCAAGCTAGAAAAGGAAGATATTAAAAATATACCTGATGTACCATCAGATCTGGTTCCAAAAATTTATAATTCTGCACGCTCATCGTTGGCGATTGCTAATGGACTGATAGAGGTTTCTGCGGACGTTAAAGCAGAATTGACTGGCATACAAGCTGCTTTTAAAGTCTTTTTTAAAGGAGACTTAGAGGTATTTGGTGCTACAATAGCAAAAAAAGTGTATGAAAAAATTCAAAAAATTCAGAATAAATCGATTGACGTAACTGAGTTGGGCAATCATATCGAGGCTTATGCAATAAGATTGAATCAGGATATTAATAATATTTGTAATCTGACACCAAAGGACTTAGAGCTTAGTGATGATATCGATATCGATAAATTTAATGAATGTTTAATAGCGATTGCTCAAGAATGTCGTAAATCCTTAAAGCTTAATAAAGATGTAATGCTACGCATCTTTGAAGATAAAATAAAAACAGTAAAGGCTAGGGAAATAAGCCAGAAAATTGTACATCTTGTTAAGGAAAATAAGCTTGTTTTTAATAATAGCATTCCCAGTGATAAAAGGCCACTTATCAAAATGGAAAAGCATGATTATGAGCGGCTTGCTAAAAATATTTATGCTGGAATCTCCACAAAAAAAGGCACGAAAGTAGCTGCCGATATTCTGGGCGTGAAATCGGAAGTTTTAGGGAAAATAAAAGATATTATAGAGAAAAATCCAACTGATCAAAAAAAAGTAATTCAAGAAATCTCCTCGCTCTTTTCAAAGGAAGAAGAACTTTCAACTTACACAGCATTAGCTTTTGTTCTAGGAAATAATATAAATTCCGTAAATATCGAAGAAACTATCCGCTCTGAGGCCATGCGATTTCAACCGCGGTTGATCATGGCTACTTCTGCTGCAATCGGTTCGGCTGTGGCAAACATGGTCCCCGGCCAAGACCTAAAATTAGCAAATCGTGCAAAAAATTATTTTTTAAATAATCATGACCAACCTTTTAATTTAAAGGCTCTATGGAGTGAAATTAGCGAATTGAAACCAATCTTAGATGATAAAATCCAAGAGGAAGTTTTTCTTAGAGTCTACGATGCTTATGTACTAGCTACCGCGACAAAAGCCATGAAAGAGGCTGAAACAACATTTTCTCAAGAGTTTAAAGATGCTAAAGCGGAAGAGAAAAGACCTCGTTATCGCGAAGTAGCGGCTGCCGTGACAGCAGCAGCGCTTGCCGGCGGTTGCACGCAAACTCAGGCTTTAGAATTAAGTAAAGAGCTAACCGTTCATTACCTTCAACATGGCAATTTTAATGCTTTAAAAAACTATAAAGAAATAGTAGACAAACTGTCTGCTCCCAAACCTGCCAATTCTGATGAGTTAGTTCGACTATTGTCACGTGCTGCCCCTGTTGCGGTTTCTTTAACGAAAGAAGACGATCCAATGAGAGCTGGCACTGTATTGGCGGCTGAAGTTTTTAAATTTATGACTCCTGCGTATGCCTCATCCATGGCGGCTTCGGTGACGATGGCCGCTTCAGTCGCCAAAACCCGAAAAGTGGATGCCTCCGCTATGACTAATTCGGCAATATATGCAGCAGGGATGTGTAAGAAATTAGATTTATCTCCCGCAACGGGAGCAGTTCTGGCGCTAGCTGCAAAAGATTTTAATTTTGAAGATTTTACCCAGCCTGAAGGTAAACGATTTAAAAATCGAATGAAAAACGCGATATTCATAATTGAATCTGGGGCTCAATGGATGCACTTAACAGAAGGGGCAGCAAAAGACAAAGCAAAAAATATAGCAAATAAAATGTTGACAGCAGCTAACAATTTGTATAATACTTTACATAATAAACTTCATCAAGATATGTTCTCTGAAGGATTAGCTATTATTGCCAATACAATGGCAATCGGAGAGAAATTAGGGCTTTCTCCAGACGAAGCGCAAACACTGGCAAGTCATCTCGCACATAAATCCAATTTTAAATCCAATTTGACAAGAAGCGCTAACGGTGGCACAGATCATAGCGCACTCATAGTCACCACCAATGTAGCGTTAGCGTCTCAATGCGTTAATGCTTGTTTGAATCAATTGAATCCCAATGATGATCAAAAAACTCTACCAGAAATAAACTATGACGATTATCCAAATCCGGTAACCGAAGATATGGTTGCTAGAAAAGCGAGAGAAGCGTATTACCAGGCCAAAAAAGCGCGTGGCTACCCAAATGATAATGCAAAAAGGGTTATTGCCGAAATTTTAGGTAGGAAAGCGGCAATGAGTGTTTATTTAGACGCCCTCCAAAATCGCCAATTTGCATCAGTCGCAGCTTTTAGAGCTATAGCAGTCCTAGCCATCAATGATTCCGAAAAGGCGATACAAGCTTTAGAAGAATATCGAAATTCCATGCCTTCAGGCGAAACAATTTCCCTTCCATCAAAGGTTGATCCTAAATTAGTTAAAAAAATTGTAAACTCCAATATCATGGCTATTTTAGTTCAGCAAGGAGTAAAAGCTGGAGAAGGAACAAACAAGATTGAGGACCAAGTGTTGGGGGCTATTAATAAGATTATAGAGAGGGCTTTCCTTTCTGCTATTAATGAACATCAGAAAGAGAAAATTAAAGAAATTATCAATAGTAAAAAAGTCAGTCCCATGCGAAAAGGAGTCTTAATTTCTGAATTAATCAAGCCTGTATCAAGAGAGGTTTCTGAAGCAATCGCTACAGTCACTACGTATTTTGCAGGAAAGGATCCGAGTTTCACTAAAACATTAAGAGGACTAGCCAAAGCTGGTGCGATAGCCAGAGTGCGAGACGAAGGAGTTTTGCCTTCTATGTCTGAACACGAACCGAATAAAATCCCCAAAATGCTGGCTGAAATCGCCCCCGATGAACTCTTGCGATTGCACAAACAGAAAATGGAACATTTCAAAGAACTGGCAAAAGAACGAAACAGCATCACCGGAGATTTCATGGGTGTGTCTGAGGAAGTCAGCAAAATCCAATACTGCACGATAAACACGAAAGATGTGTCCACATGGTCTTTTCATTTTGACGGCGACGAACCGAATGAACATCATGGTTTGGAAGATTTGTCTGACTTTAAAGATCTGATTCCGCAGTTACAAGATTTGGATGGTCATTTAACCGTAGCGCATTTTG
Organism: uncultured bacterium; assembly: GCA_965651935.1. Taxonomy (GTDB): domain Bacteria; phylum Pseudomonadota; class Gammaproteobacteria; order Coxiellales; family Coxiellaceae; genus JAFEDN01. Next base: position 99,811 of record CBFGTC010000001.1, on the reverse strand, counting down.
AAAAAGCGATTGAGAATTTTAATAAGAATCATAGAAACGAACATAAAATTATGAATTTTCTCCGTACCAGCGTAGGCATGAAACCGTTGCCACCTACAGATTTAATTTCTAAAGACGCGCTGACTCACCGCAAGGACGGCAGCTTGAAATTATCGACTAAGGGTTTATCCCGCGGACAACTGAAAGAAATTTTCAAAGAAGTGATTCAATTAGCTAAGGAAGATAAAACTTATAAAACTGCTAAAATGGCAGGTAAAGATACGGTTATGAAAATTCCTGCGTCGAATATAATGGCTTAGCATCTTGGGCGAGGGAAATTTAAAAATAAATATTATCTCATGTAGTCAGAAAAGGTTAGGGTTAAAAATTCGTTAAACATATCACTATTTGATTTTATTGTTTTGTTTTAACTAAAGGGGGTACGTTCCATTTAAGTTGTCTTTATTCGGAGTATAGTTTTTTTAAGTAGCCAGTATTAAATAGGTATGTGATTATCGAGAAGGTTTGAGAGAAGGCCGTACGCTAGGCTCTCTGCCTTTAATTCTTTTAAACCGGGCATAATCGTATGCGCTGGGCTCATAGCCTGCTAAATCCACGCCAGCCTCTAGGCAACGCATCCACGCGCCCCAAGCCATTAATGGATGCGCATCAATTAATTTTATTCCGTGCCATCCTCGTTGCAATGCTAAATCGACCATTTCAAAGGCCGTAATCACGGCTTGATTGACTAAGGTCCCCACCCCTGAACCACCTTCCTGATCGCCTTGCTCTTTATCCCTCGCGTGTTTTTTTAGACTGCCTACCTTGCCATAAACCAGCTCCCCAGGCGAACTGCTTAGGGCATCGCCATAATCGTGGATTTTCCAATGAGATTTTGCTTGAAGTATTTTCAGGGGTTGGATTTGTTGGTCTATTTGTAATTGTATGTCAGTAATTTGCAAAAATGGCCACTGATTGAGAAGGTGCACCACGTCCGCTGCGGAAACCCGTCGATTGAAGTCGACTTCGTTTAAGCGAAGTTGGCGTAACGAATCTTGTATTTGTTTATTGACATCATCAAAATTAGTCGGACTCATGCAGGGGATTATACTGAAAACATGATACGACAGCCAGATATTTAAGATTGAGCCCATTCTTTAATAATTTCTCGCAACTCAAGCAGTTTACCGTGAAAAAAATGACTGGCTTGTGGCATCACTACAAATTGCAAAGGCGAGGGCGGAGTGGCGGCCCATTTTTCTACTGCATTGCAAGAGACAACTTCATCCTGATCTCCCTGAATGACCAGCCAAGGAAAATGAAATTGATTAAACTGAGTATAATCATAATGATTCACCGGTGGGGCAATGCTAATTAATCTTTGTGGATTGGCCGTTCGAGCACCCAGCGCGCTAATATAAGAACCAAAGGAAAATCCTGCCAGCCATAGTGGTAGGTCTGGCAGCGCCGCACGAGTCCAATTTAGGACCGTTTCAAAGTCGGCTAATTCGCCTATGATATTGCCAAATTCGCCTTCACTATTGCCAACGCCTCGGTAATTAAAGCGCACCACCGCTAAATTTAAATCTAATAAAGCTCTTGCGGTCGTCGTGACCACTTTGTTAGTCATACTTCCACCAAAACGAGGATCTGGGTGGCAAATAATACCGACTCCTAATGGCTTTGCCGGAGCCGGGGTGGCCATAGTCTCTACCGCGCCCGCTGAGCCTTGGAGAAAAAAAGTTTTATTTTCTTGGGGAAAAAGCAAGTTCATTGCGGATTTTCCAAACTTAAGATTCCAGTATTATAGTCATAGGCGAACAATTCCGCGTAACGGCCCCAATCAATGACAATAGCTAACACCTCTTCGGCAGCTTCTTCGCTTAATTGCACCTGTAAAGCTTGGAGAAAATCTTTTTCCTGAGCAGTGTGGTCTTCATTGCGGTCCAATTCATGGCGGATAGTTCGAGCGAGGGGAACGTAACTCATCAAATGTGCCGCAAAAATTTGCTTGCGCTGCAAAATGTCAGCAGCGGCAAATACTTTGCCTTGCTCAGTCAATTCAATATCGCCTTCCGAAACTACCCCAAATCGTAAAATTTCTAAGGCTTCCGTTAAGGGAAATAAACTATCAATTTCCATATGTAAATCTTCGGCCAAGGTAGGTAAATCGGCTTTGCCATGATATTCATAAGCTAATTTTTCTATAAAACCAATTAATTCAGAAATTTCCGCGTGTGGCAGCCGATAAGAAATGCCAATGGTTTTTAACTGGGCTAATTTAGCTGATATTTTCGCCACCGCCGGTCGAGTCATCAGGGTATAGATTTGGTCGATCAGTAAGCGCAATTGCGGGTCTTGGTAATCGCGCGGATGGGGAATTTCCACTTTTATTTCAGCCGCCACGCGTCCAGGGTCATTGGCAAAAACAAAGATGCGGTCTGCTAAAAAAGCGGCCTCTTCAATATTGTGCGTCACCAGTAACACCGATTTGATTTTCGCCGCGTCTGAACTCCATATATTGACTAAATCACTGCGTAAATTTTCCGCGGTTAACACATCTAAAGCAGAAAAGGGTTCGTCCATTAACAATAATTCCGGCTCCACCACTAAAGCGCGGGCAAAACCCACTCGTTGGGCCATGCCACCGGAAAGTTCTTTGGGATAAGCCGATTCGAATCCATCTAACCCCACGATATCAATTGCCTTTAAAGCGCGTTTACGGCGTTCTTCTTTCGCAACTCCTTGCGCTTCCAGCCCTAATTCGACGTTTTCTAAAACCGTTAACCAAGGCAATAGAGCAAAGTTTTGAAAGACCATGGTTAACCCGGGTACAGGCCGTAAAATGGGTTCGCCATGAAATATTACTTGACCGGAAGAAGGCGGCGTCAAACCGGCAATAATTCTTAATAGGGTCGATTTCCCAGACCCGGATTTCCCTAATAAAGCCACTATTTCACTGGTATTGATATCAAAATTCACATTGTCCAAAACTAAAAGCTCGGGAGCACCGCGTTTTTTAAATGCTTTTTTAATATTTTTCACTTGTAATAATGGCGTTGACACTATCTTTTCCTTATATTTGAAAGCGTTCTTCAGCCAAACGGTATAAAGGCCGCCACAATACTCGATTTATGCCAAGTACATACAGTGCCATGATGATAATTCCCAATAAAACTCGAGGAAAATCACCTTGAGTAGTGGCAATGTTGATATAAGCTCCAATCCCGGTAGCCTGTAAGCGAGTGGCGCCCCAAGTCACTACTTCGGCAATAATACTGATATTCCATGCGCCTCCAGCCGCAGTAATGGCGCCGGTAATGTAATAAGGAAATATTCCTGGCAGCATAAATCTCCGCCACCACAACCACCCTGACACATTGAGGGTACCCACCACGTGATGTAAATTTTTGGGTAATGCCGTCGTTCCAGCAATGACGTTAAACAAAATATACCATTGGGTTCCCAATATCATCAATGGTGAAATCCAAATATTGACATTGAGCTGGTATCGTAAAATAAAGAAAGTGACGAAAGGGAAGAATAGGTTAGCAGGAAAAGCAGCTAAAAATTGAATAAGGGGTTGGATGGCTTGAGATAGACGAGGATTTAAGCCAATAAAAATCCCTACCGGCGCCCATACTAATGAGCTTAGGAGAATGAGGCTGATCACCCGTATTGCCGTAATGAAGCCCAAGAAGATGACGTGACGGACTTCACTCCAGGTGATTTGTTGTAAAATATATTCGGATACAAAACGAGCGGCGTTGAGCAGTAATAAGATTAAAGCAATATACCAAATCACTAAAAAAACCACTCGAATTTTTTGGGTCTTGGGGTTCGTATTAGCCGAGGGGGCTGAATTACGTGGCCAGCGTATATTGACAAGGTGATTTCCGGCCGTAGACAGTGTAGCGACGGCGTATTGAAATAATTGAGTCCGTTGAAATAAATTTAATAACCAGGATTCCGGAGGATCTTCATTGACGCTTAACTCCGTTTTAAATTTTTCAGCCCAGGCGCTCAAAGGCCGAAATAATAATTGGTCGTAGATGCCGATCACCAAGAACATGGCAACGATAACATAGCCAATGGCAGTCATATTTTTTTGAGCGATGGCTAATGCAATGTAAGAACCAATACCGGGGAGCGAGATTTGATATTGTCCCACCGAAATTGCTTCCGCGGCGACTAAAAAAACCCAACTACCGGACATTGACATCATGGCGTTCCACAATAAGCCGGGAATAGCAAAGGAGACATCTAATCGCCAGAATCGCTGCCAAGCCGAAAGCCGAAACATCGCGGCTGCTTCACGTAAATCATGGGGAACGGTGAGTACGCTTTGATAAAAACTTAATGTCATATTCCAAACTTGCGCTGTAAAGATCGCAAAAATCGCTGCGCATTCTGGTCCCAGCATACTGCCCTGGAATAGACCGATAAACACCACAATGGCGACCGATAAAAATCCCAAAACCGGAACGGATTGTAAAATATCAATGCAAGGGATAATAATCCGTTCGGCATGACGGCTTTTGGCCGCCCAGGCCCCAAATATAAAAGTAAACAAGAGGGAAAAGCCCATTGCTATCAACATGCGTAAAACGGTTCTCAGAGCATAGTAGGGCAATTCTAAAGGATTTAAAGAAATGGGAATGGGTTTGCCTAATTGGTAATGTCCCATCATTTTTGAAGCGCCCCAGCCCAGCGTTAAGAGTAAGGCTAAAATTAAAAAAAAGGCCAAAATATCCCAGTGATTGGGTATGGGCCAAGTGGCTGCTTCATTTTTGGCATAAGTATTTTTACTGGGAGATAGCATTAGAGCGTCCAAATTAAAATTATTATATATTTTGATGGGGAGAATTGTGATTCCCCTCATTCCTGCCATTGGCTTTGCCAATGCGCAGGATAATAACAAATTGCTGTATAGTCAGCCTTTGTGCGACACTGCTTTAATCTACTTTAGCTTTTTTTAACTCGATTTGCACGGAGTATTCTCCATGAATAAACTATCCTCGCCACCCTTAATATTAGTGGACGGCTCATCTTATTTGTTTCGCGCGTATCATGCGCTACCTCCTCTCTCTAATTCCAAGGGGCAACCCACCGGAGCGGTGTATGGGGTATTAAATATGCTGCGAAAATTATTGAATGATTACCACCCCACTCATATTGCGGTGGTGTTTGATTCAAAATCGAAAAATTTCCGTCATCAAATCTATCCGGCTTATAAGGCTAACCGAATAGTGATGCCTGATGATCTGCAATCTCAAATTCCCCTGCTGTTCGCAGCGGTCCGCGCTTTAGGATTAACTTTAATTGTGATAGAAGGGCAGGAAGCGGATGACATTATCGGTACTTTAGCTCAACAAGCGGTTAAACAAAATATTCCGGTGCTCATTTCAACGGGAGATAAAGATTTCGCTCAATTGGTAAGCCAACAAGTCACGCTCATCAATACCATGAGTCAGCAAATTTTGGATGTGGAAGGAGTACAGAAAAAATTTGGCGTTATCCCGGGCCAGATGGTGGATTATTTAGCATTGACAGGCGATAACGTAGATAATATTCCCGGCATCCCCGGAGTCGGGCCGAAGACCGCTGCCATGTGGCTGGGCCAATATCACAGCTTGGATAATTTATTGAAAAACGCGCAAAGCATTCCCAAAAAAGTAGGTGAAAACTTAAGAAATCATATTGATCAAGTTTTATTGGGGCGACAGTTAGTCACTATTAACACTGAAATTCCGTTACCGTATCACCTCCAAGACCTGGCAGTGGCTGACCGTGATCAAGAAAAATTGCGGGAAATTTTTACCGAATTAGAATTTAAAAATTGGTTGCAGGAATTGTCGGGACCGTCTAAGCCGATAATGGATTTTAAATATAAAATCATTGTCAGCGAAGCGGAGCTTGAACAATTTCTCGGAAAGTTTCTCGCTAGTCCACTCTTAGCCTTGGAGATAGAAACAACTCCGGTGGATAGGATGGATTCAATGTTGGTGGGAATGGCTCTTGCTGCGCCAGGTGTAGAAACAATATATATCCCTCTTGCTCATGATCAGATAAATGCTCCGGTGCAATTGCCATTAAAGCGGGTTTTGCAAAAATTGCAGCCGCTTTTTAATGATAATCTTAAAGTTCTTGCGGCCCACCAATTGAAATATATCTTAAAAGTTTTAAGCCAATACGATGTAAAATTAGAAAATCAATGGTGGGACAGTCTATTGGCTGCTTACGTGCTGGATAGCGGAAGCGGCCGGTATGATATCGAAACTTTAGCATTAAAATATTTAGCCTATCCGGCTTTGAGTCTAGAAGAGATTGCTGGCAAAGGAGCTAAAAAATTATCTTTTGATAAAATACCCTTAGAAAAAGCGGCTTTTTTTGCAGCGGAAAAAGCAGAAGTGTTATTGAAGTTATATACGCTGTTGACGACCCAGTTAAGTCAGGATGAAGAATTGAAGATGATTTTTAACAAAATTGAAATGCCGCTGCTGCCGGTGTTGACTAGCATGGAGCAAAGAGGGGTATTGATTGATGAGACAAAGCTGCGGGAACATAGCCAAGAATTGCAGCTTGCTCTTGAGAGCATAGAAAAACAAGTGCACGATTTGGCCGGAGAAGTATTTAATTTAAGTTCTGCTAAACAATTGCAAGTGATTCTATATGAAAAAATGAAATTGCCGATCTTAAAAAAAACGCCAACCGGGCAACCTTCCACGGCAGAAGAAGTATTACAGGAACTATCAGCGGAATTTACTTTGCCGAAGTTGATTTTAACCTATCGCAGTCTGAGTAAGTTAAAATCTACCTATACCGATCGGCTAGTGCATGATATCCATCCGCGCACCGCTCGTGTGCATACCTCTTATCAACAGGCCGTAACCAGCACCGGACGTTTATCTTCGGTGGACCCGAATCTGCAAAATATTCCTATTCGCTCAGAAGAAGGGCGAAAAATTCGCCAAGCTTTTATTGCTCCACCGGGATTTAAAATCTTAGCTGCGGATTATTCGCAAGTGGAACTCAGAATTATGGCGCATTTATCCGATGACCCGGGCTTGCTTCGTGCATTTGCTCAAGGGATAGATATACACCAAGCCACTGCGGCGGAGGTGTATGGAGTGGAGTTAGAGCAAGTGACTCATCTTCAACGCCGCAATGCCAAAGCCATTAACTTTGGGTTAATGTACGGAATGTCAAGTTTTGGCTTATCTCAGCAATTGAATATTAGCCGCGAAGAAGCCCAGCAACGCATAGATTTATATTTTAAACGTTATCCCCGCGTGCTCGAATACATGGAAAAGGCCAGAGCGTTTGGCGCTAAATACGGTTATGTGAAAACCTTGTTTGGGAGAAGAGTGCAATTGCCCGATATCAAGTCGAATAATCAGTTTCGACGTTTAGCAGCCCAACGTCAAGCGATTAATGCCCCATTGCAAGGGACCGCGGCGGATATCATAAAATTAGCCATGATTTGCATTGAAACTTGGTTAAGTAAAAATTTATGCGGCCACATGATTATGCAGGTCCATGATGAATTGGTTTTTGAGGCGCCTGAGACGGAAGTAGCCAGATTGAGTCAAGCAGTACGCCAATGCATGGAAAATGTGGTAGAATTGAAAGTCCCTTTAGTGGTTGATATCGGGGTGGGGGATAATTGGGATGAAGCACATTAGAATTAGTATTTGGGGGGCGGGCTTATGAAATCTAAAACACCGGAAATGGCACAACCTAAAATTGAATTATGTAGTTATAGATTATTGGGTATCGTCTCTACCCTCAAGGACTCAGATGATTTTAACGAGGCTAAGGCTTTTATTAATCTTATAGATGCAGCTCCCGCCGATTTAATTGAACAATTTCTAGATGTACCGGAATTAGAAGAAGTTTGGCTAAATATGCTCCAAAAACATAGTCAAATTTGGTTAGGATGGAAACTCAATAAGCTGCCTTCATTTAGTATATTTAATCAGTTATTGGGTTTTTACAAGTATGGGCTAGCATTACTAGAGCCCGAACTGAAAGAGTCCAAGAAAATAGAAACGCTTAAACAAGCCATGAACCTGGGTTCTATTAATGCGATGTTGGCATTGGGGGATGTTTATATTGACAAACTTCAAAAAGAAAAACCAGTTGACTTAAGCCGTTTATTGGAAGAAGTGCAAGTCTTTGCTCATCTGTTTTTGACACCCGGATACATTATGGCTGGTGAATTTTGTCTAGCGGCTTGGGCGAGTGCGGTGAGCATCAATCAGTATTTTTTAGATGCGATTTATTACTTAACCCTGGCTAAACAATCCTTGCATCACTCAGACGACTACATTCACAATGCTTATGGAAATGATTTTGTCTCTGCTTCAAAAGAAGGAAAGATTTTTAGGGGACAACAATACATAGGTGCTGATATCTCCCAATTTTTGGATTCTCAATTAAAGATATATAGCACTGTGGGAGATGGTAAATTGGACTGTCATGCTAAAGTACAAGAAGCTTACAAAACATTTTCTACAATAAAAATTCCTGAAAATAAAAATCCGACTCTTCCTAAAATTAATTTATCTGATTTTTTTCGATCAAAAATCAGGCAGAATTTTGATTCGCCTGCTATTGCTTTTCTCCTTAGTCCAGAAGCTTCTTTAGTAAGAAAATAGAGAGCAGAAGCTCCCTTCGCCGGGGGAGCTTCTGAATTTAGATTAAATTAGCTTGGTATGACTATTAAGCTAGACGGTTGACTGCTAATGTTTACATCATTCGATAAATTGTTAACGAATGATTGAGGAATCGTCGAAGCTTTTAGTTGTGTTGAGGGATTTCGTCCTGGAAAGCGGCTAGGAGTTTGAGAAGAAGGCTTAGACAATTTGTTCAACTCCTCTGATTTTTGTTTCAAGATTTTTTCATATTCCTGAATTAGAGAGAATTTGGAAATCTTGGTAATAACCTTGATTCCTATAGGATTTCCTTTAGAATCGTTTGCTATTTCATATTGATAGGCAGCCGTGTATCCGAGAGTGGTGATTGTTTCCTTGATCATGACATCAAGTCCCTTATATTTAGTAAAAGCCTGATCTTTAATCTTATGATAAGATGTTAAAAAGGAGCGCATTTTTTTTGCATCTTTTATGTTTTTTTCATCCAGAATAAGAGTGACATCTGTTGCAGTTGACGGATATATATCCTTTTCTAGGTTCGATAAGATATAGTTAACTTCGTCTATTTCTTTCTCTAATTTCGCCGCAATGGGTTCCTGTGACTTCACAATACTCCTTTTTTGTGCGATTGATGGGAGCAAGGATTTGGAATCAGTAGTAGTCTTCTGCGAGTATTTAATTGATCTAGCCTGAAAATGCAACTCGTCTGAAGCTGAGTCACGACATCCAAATCTATAAGTAATTCTATAATCTTTATATTCCTTTATCTTTTTTACAAATTCTTGTACAAATTCTTCTGAGACATCTTTTTCTTCGGCTGCAAAGCGGTATTTTATGGCGTTACAGGAGAGAAACATTTCTATATACCGGATTTTATCCATTCCTTGAACAGATAATGGGCTTTCTTTTTTCCGCTGTTTCTTTTGGTGTGCTGCTGTTTGTTTCTCTTGAGTAAGAAAAATATCAACTGCTTCTGAGCCATATTGTTGTATAAATTCTTTCAGAGCTATTATGTTCTCAATCTTGGGGGTGACGTGTTCTGCAACCCATTCAGCTCCAGGCTTTTTTTTGCCAAGCAGGGATTTATTTTCTACAATTTGTATAATATTTTCAGAATTTTTTACTTTAAAGCGTAGCGCGTCAGCTTCAAAATTGGATACTTTTACATCGGTTGGAACCGATATGACTTTGAAATTTTGTTGTATTATTTTGTCTTTCTTTGGATTAATTTGTACGCCATGAGTATAAGTAAGCGGAGTAGAAGATTTAATCTTTGCTTTTGCAAGAAAAGCTGCTTCAAACAATTCATCTTCGGAATCGGAATCAAAGCCAGTAAGACCCGTGTATAATTTTGACATATATTTATCTCTTTAATAGGTAGTTATCAGTTACTGATATTATGTATAAATACTACTATTTAAATATTAAAACAATCTTAATTTTTATTGTAAATTAAATTTTTTTCTCTGTACTGAACAGAGTGTCAGGTTATTTTTGGAAAGGATCGTGATCGACGACGCGTCCAGAAGGTTTGCTTTTTGAAGTGAATTTGTTATAAATCCAAAATAGGATAAAGAGAACGAGACCCACTATTGCACCAAAGATTAATAAATAAGAGAAAATGATAATACCAGTAAAGAGTAAAACGATAAAAATACCTAACCCTAAAAAAGGAATTAACATATTAAACCTCATTCAACGGTTACCGATTTCGCCAAATTACGCGGTTGATCGACGTCGGTGCCTTTTAATATAGCAGTATGATAAGCCAATAATTGTAATGGAATCGTGTAAATGATGGGAGCTAATACCTCAGGCACTTTGGGCATTTTGATTATTTGATCGCCTGGGCAATTAATGCGTTCATCTACAAACCCAAAAATTTGTCCGCCGCGGGCTTTGACCTCCTGTACATTACTTAATAGTTTTTCAGCAACTGCATTTTGCGGACTCACAATAATGATGGGCATTTCTTCGTCGATTAACGCTAAAGTACCATGTTTAAGTTCGCCTGCGGGATAAGCTTCGACAAAAATATATGAAATTTCTTTCAATTTGAGCGCGCCTTCCAAGGCGATTGGGTACATCATGCCTCGCCCTAAAAACACCGCTTGGGATTTATCCGCTAAAATCCGGGCTAATACTTGAATAGAGTCTTCTAAATCTAATGCTTGCCGCACCAATCCAGGCAGTTGTTTCGCCGCAGCAAAAAGCGGCTGATTTTCAGCGGTTTTAGAGCGATGCTGTCCTAAATTCATGACTAAAAGCAATAACGCCAACAATTGCGCTGTAAACGTCTTGGTGGCGGCCACGCCAATTTCAATCCCAGCGCGAGTCAATAATGCTAAATCCGTTTCTCGCACTATGCTGCTTTGGGGGACATTGCAAATCGATAAAGTGGCCATGTAGCCTAATTGCTTGGCTTGGCGCAAAGCCGCTAAAGTGTCCGCCGTTTCACCCGATTGGGAAATGGCGATAAATAAAGTATCTGCTTCTACTACCGGTTGGCGATAACGGTATTCACTGGCAACTTCTACTGCACAGGGTATTCTTAAATATTCTTCTAACCAATATTTGGCAACCAAGCCAGCATGGTAACTTGTTCCGCAAGCGACAATATGTACACGCTTAACTTTTGAAAGGATAGTGTCGGATTCAGGCCCTAACCAATGCGAGGGGATATGTGAATTGATAATGTGCTCGGATAAAGTTTGCGATAAGGTTTCCGGCTGTTCATGAATTTCTTTATGCATGAAATGGCGGTAGCGGCCTTTGCTGCTGGTTTCCATATTGATATTTACTTTTTGAGAAGAGCGTTCAACGGGTTTGTCATTTTCATCATAAATCGAAAGAGATGCTCTTTTAATTTGAGCAATATCGCCATCTTCTAAATAAATAAATTGTTGTGTCACAATTCCCAAAGCTAAAGGATCCGAAGCAAAGAAATGTTCCCCAATCCCAATGCCCACCAAAAGTGGCACGTTACGGCGCACCGCAAACAATTGTTCCGGTTCTTTTTGATTGATAATGCCTAAGCCATAGGCGCCGGTGAGTTCCGCACGAGTAGCGCAAACAGCAGATAACGTATCTTTTTCACGCTGGAGGTGATAGTGGATTAAATGAGCGATCACCTCAGTATCGGTTTCGCTTTGGAATTCATAGCCGAGTTTTAGGAGTTTTTCGCGCAATTCGACAAAATTTTCAATGATGCCATTGTGCACTACGGCGATTTGTTGGTGAGAATACAAGGGATGAGCGTTGCGTTCTGCTGGCTTGCCATGGGTTGCCCAGCGAGTGTGGGCTATCCCGATCTTTCCTATCAATGGAGTTTTTTTGTACGAATCGACTAAAGCTTCGACTTTGCCCGCTACGCGCAAACGTTGTAACGACTGATCGGAATCAGAGATAATCGCGATCCCTGCGGAATCATATCCGCGATATTCCATGCGTTTCAGCCCCTCCAATAAAACCGGAGCTACGTCTCTTTGCGCAATACCGCCAATAATTCCGCACATACGAATAACCTTATTGTTACAAATTATAATCAAATTTTAGCAGTAATTTCCCATGACTGGAATATTCTGTAAGATATTGATTTTAAGCGCGTGGAGAATTATCCTTATGTATGGATTACACGAGGGTGCTATGCAACATGTTGAGCTGGATCAGTTAGAAAGGAAAATCGAACAATTACTTCGCGTCGTGGATGATTTATATGCTGAAAATAAATACTTGCGTAATCAAATTGCGCGTCAAGCCCGTGCTAAGAACCTGTGGCGCCAGAATTCCCGTCAAACTGCCGCAAAAATCAAGAAGATCATTAGTCATTTAGAAGGAGTCTTATGAGCCAGGCCAACGTTGTCAATGTCAAAATTTTAGATCATTTGTATAAAATCAAATGCGATCCCAAGGATGCCTTGGATTTAGAAGAAGCGGCTTATTACGTTGATCAACAAATGCGCCAGCTTCGCCAAGCGAATCCCACCAGCAGTTTAGATCGAATGGCGGTCGTCACCGCGTTAAACACATACCACAAACTAAAAAATCAACAAAATCAACAAATTAATGAAATGAATGAAAAAATCATTGACCTACAGCGCCGCATAGGAGAAAAACTGGCAGAAAAAGAACAAATTGTTGTATAATTATTATAAGCCTCTGTGATAAACGAGAGCGGGATCATTTTTTTGAACCGATATTAAATGAACCGGGGATTCTGAGTGTTCTGTGGTTGTGCAAGTCTACCTTGAGTAGAAAGCCTTAAAACAGACCAGTGACTCCCACTTATCCATTTGGGTTCATAAATACCGTGACGTTATTGCGGAGGTCTTTCATTATATTTTCCCAAGGATTTTAAACAATGGCTAATCTTTTTTACAAACCCGAAGTTCGTGAAAAAATGCAAAGACGCCGGAAAGGATTGGATAAAGTCTCCATGACTCAAGCGGCTCAGGCTGTCGCGGCACAAGCCGTATTACTCTCGGAATTTCTTAAATCCGAGAAAATTGGGGCTTATTTATCAATAGAAAATGAATTAGACCCCATGCCATTAATGCACTGCGCTCAATCTTTGAAAAAAAAACTGTATTTGCCTTCTATCAGCGCTGACAAGGACAATGACGCTAATCCTTCCCCCCTGGAATTTCACGCTTATACCGTGGGCGATCCCTTGTCAAAGGGTTTACACGGCATCAGCGCTCCTGCTCATCGAGCAGGTTTGTTAAGTGAAATCAATGACTTAGATATTATTTTGTTACCGTTGGTCGCTTTTGATGAACAAGGTAACCGCCTAGGGCGTGGGGCAGGGCATTACGACCGCACATTAAATTACATCAAACAACATTATGGCCGTTTGCCATTGTTGATAGGATTGGCTTATGATTTTCAAAAAGTGAGCGAAATTGTGCCGGATAAATGGGATGTGCCCATGAATATGATTATTACCGAAAAGGCCGTTTATTATCGACATGTTAACCAATGATTTTTTTGACCGCGATCCTCAAGAATTAGCGCAAGATCTTTTAGGCAAAGTACTTAGAGCAAAATATAAAGATACTTGGTTAGAAGCTCGAATTGTGGAAACAGAAGCTTACTATATCACCGATAAAGCCAGTCATTCCAGTTTAGGTTTAACAGAAAAAAGACGCGCTCTTTTTATGTCTCCCGGCACTATCTATATGTATTATTCGCGAGGCAAAGACTCGCTAAATGTCAGTGCGCGGGGTGAAGGCAATGCAGTTTTGATCAAAGCCGGGATTCCCTATCAAGATAGTGAGCACCATTCCATGATTAAAATTATGCGTGAGCTTAACCCGCCCGAGACTCGTCCTTTAGAAAAATTATGTGCGGGCCAAACTTTGCTTTGCCGTTCCCTAGGATTGAAAGTGACCGATTGGAATCAGAAAAATTTTCATCCACGAAAATTTTACATTGCTGATGATGGTTATCACCCCCATAGAATTATCCAAACGACTCGGCTTGGCATTCCCCCGCATCGTGACCCGCATTTACCCTATCGTTTTATCGATTTTGATTTTATTCGCGCTTGCACTCGCAAGCCGGTAATACCTTTTACAATAATAGACAAAACTCAATAAGGAGTCTTTCATGAAAAAAAGTATAATTGCTATTTTAACCATGATGTTTGCGGCGCCTGCCTGTGCTGCTTCGCCTGATTGCATCAGCTTTTTACCTCAAGTGACATTACAATTGACCGCCGAAGAGTGGGTAACAACTCAGACTGCCAGAGTCACGGTCTCATTGGATGCGCTATTGAACAAACAGCAGCTAACTCGGGCGCAAGAGGATTTTCAAACCGCGTTGAGTAAAATAGCGCCGGAAGGGATATGGCATATCATAGAATTTTCTCGCAGTGCCAGTAAAACTAATTTAGAGCAACTGCACGCCGTTGCTGAAGCGCGTTTAAGTGATAAAGCCATCGCCGGATTGCGGGAGAGAGCACGCAATCTCAATAGTGAGGGACAAACTTATAGTATCCAAGATATCGTTTATAGTCCCACCATTGAGGAGCTTTCCGCAGCGCAAGCCCGTTTAAGATCGCAAATTTATAATCAGGCTAAAGCCGAATTGGACCGCCTCAATACGATTTATCCTAAACCCGGATATACTTTATACAATATTAATTTTAATTCCAACATGCAGCCCGGCCCTCTCATGGGTAAAATGAACGCCATGGTGACCACCATGGCGCGGGAGACGCCAGCGCCGTCCTTAAGCCAACAAATGACTCAAGATGCCACAATCGTGCTCGCCGAGGTTCCCGCAGCATGTGCTGACAAAAGATAAGATCTTTTTGTTTTGCTCGGAAAGAAAGTGGGAGAATCGCGATTCCGCCACTTCCTGCTGAGCGCGAAAATGTTGTTCCTGTTTTCACTGGCTCGGCAAAGTGTGCGCTTAGGTGGGAAAATTCAACACTGTTTGCAGCCACCGGCTAATGTCGGTAATCTCAGGTAAACACACTTGATGACCTATGGGATAAGCGTTCCATTCTACTTTATAGCCTAGCTGCATAATGTACTGGCAGGTCTTTTGAGCAAATTGAACTAAAATGACTTGGTCCAACTCTCCATGAGCTAAAAAAATGGGCGTATGTTTATTCTCAGGCCGCGATTCATCCGCCAAATGCTTATAAAGTGGTAAATAAGTTGACAAACCCATAATACCGGCTAACGGCTGTGGAAAGCGCAAGCCCGTGTGTAATGCCATTGCGCCACCTTGTGAAAAACCTGCTACAATAATACGGGTAGACGGAATACCGGCTTCTTGTTGTTGTTGAATGAGAAGACGAATAGCTTGTTCACTGGTTTCAATTCCTGCGCGATCTTCTCTAAAAGATTCGCCGAGAGAATAAATATCATACCAAGCGCGCATGGCAAATCCGTTATTTAACGTAACCGGTCTCACCGGTGCGTGTGGAAAAATGAAACGGATGCCGGTATGTTGAGGCAACTGGAGTTGCTCAACTATGCCGCTGAAATCGTTGCCATCCGCGCCAAGGCCGTGCAGCCAAATCACACAAGCTGTCACAGGAGAACAGGTTTCTATGATAATTGCGGGTTCGTTAACCATAAAGGGCATTATAATAATATGAAGTTTTTTTATCTAATGATTTTTTCAATAAGTTTGATTGGCTGTGGTCAAAAAGGCGGTTTGTATTTGCCGCCATCGCCTCCGGTGGCGCAACCTGGCGAAAATTTGGTGGAACCATGAAATTGCCTTTTACAAAAATGCACGGTTTAGGCAATGATTTTATGGTCGTGGACGCGACTCAGTCGCCATTGCCTCTTACTCGAGCGCAAATCAAACACGCTGCCGACCGGCATCGTGGAGTGGGTTTTGATCAATTATTAGTGGTTGCCCCTGCTCCTCCGGGGGGCGCCGATTTTACTTATCTTATTTTCAATAGCGACGGCTCGTCTGCTGAACAATGCGGTAACGGGGCTCGTTGTTTAGCCCGTTTTATCCGCGCTCGCGGCTTAAGTCAAAAATCGAAAATGAGTTTTATCACTCAAAATAAAATTACCCATGTGGAGATAGAAGCGGACGATACTGTCAGTGTGGAAATGGCTGAACCTTCGTTTGACCCCGACCGTATTCCTTTTTTAAATGCCAACCCAGTTGCACCCTATCGCCTGGAATTTCTAAATAATGCAATAGAGTTTTATGTTGTCAATGTCGGTAATCCTCATGCCGTGATATTCACTGATCAATTAGATGACGCTCACATACAGCGCATAGGTTGCCCGCTTTCCCGCCACTCCCATTTCCCGGAAGGTGTGAATGTGAATTTTTTGCATATTGTGAATGAAAGCCAAGTTCAACTTCGAGTCTTCGAGCGAGGATCGGGACCAACATTGGCTTGTGGCAGTGGAGCTTGCGCCTCCATGGCGGTAGGACGGCATCGTGGCTTATTGCAAGACCAAGTTGAAGTCCACCAGCCGGGAGGCAAATTACAAGTTAAATGGCCTGGCCCAGGCAGCGCGATCCAGATGCGTGGGCCGGCAACATTTGTCTACGAGGCCAGTTTGTTCTTGGGAACGACTTAAGATACAATACGCGGTCTTTTTTGAAGAAGATTAGGAGGAAATCATACCATGACAACGCGCTCAACAAAATCAGTCAAAACTAAATCGAATACTTCCACGGAGCAAGGATTTCTTGGAATCCCTCCCTATGTTGTGAAACAGGACGAGGAATATATGAATCCGGAGCAATTGGCACATTTTCGAAATTTGCTGAATAAATGGAAGCAACAATTAATGCAAGAAGCGGATAGCACTGTGTACCACATGAAAGAAGACGCCGCTTTATACCCTGATCCTATTGACCGCGCTAGCCAGGAAGAGGGTTTTAACCTTGAATTACGCACCCGTGATCGCGAACGCAAATTGCTCAAAAAGATCGAACAAGCGTTAGATAAACTTGACAAAGGTGACTACGGCTTTTGTGAAGACTGTGGCGCTGAAATTGGCATCCGTCGCCTTGAAGCGAGGCCAACGGCCATTAAATGCATTGATTGCAAAACTTTTGAAGAAATCAAAGAAAGACAAATGACAGAAGAGTAATTTATTATATAATGGATAAAATATTCCTGCGTCAATTAGCCGTCCCTGCCGTGATCGGGGTGTGGGAACACGAAAAGCAAGCTTCGCAGATCATTTATTTTGACATCGAAGCGGTTGTAGAAGCGGCCAAAGCGGCTCAATCGGACCAGTTGGAATCGACGGTGGATTACGCAGCGATTTATCATTATTTGCAAGAGTATGTGCCGGCGTCCCGCTTCCAATTATTAGAGAGTTTGGCTGAAAATTTAAGCCGGAATTTAATCCAGAAATTTTCTCTGAGTTGGATACGTTTGAGTATTTCTAAAACTCCGGCTGATTTGCCTATGTTGGGTGCTGCTGGCATCATGATTGAACGCCGCCGTGAATGATAAACGCCGTGTTGGTCTGACAAGACACAGAGTATAATTTCGGGAATGGCTGGTGCAAACAGACCGGTAAATCATTATTAATATTAAAAATAAAAATGTGGAAACCCCTAACAGCATTGCAACTTCCTCAGCCTGACGAAGCCTCTCAAGAGCAAAGTCGACATCTATTGGCATTAATTAAAGCCGAAATAGCCGAAAAAGGGCCCATGACATTTGCTCGTTTTATGGACGCCGCTCTTTACACGCCAAGGCTGGGGTATTATCGCAATAACCAGTTAAAACTGGGTGAGAACGGCGATTTTATCACCGCCCCTGAGATTTCACCTTTATTTTCACAATGTTTGGCCAGGCAATGTCAACAAGTTTTAGCGCACTCATCCTCTCTCAATATTCTGGAAATTGGGGCCGGAACTGGAGTCATGGCGAGGGTAATACTGCAAAGTTTGGCAAAGTGGAATGCACTCCCCGAGCATTATTATATTTTAGAAATCAGCGGTCAATTACAGCAACGGCAGCGTGAACAATTTATCCAGCATGCTCCTGAACTTTTGCCTAAAGTAGTTTGGCTATCACAATTACCGCAGAATTTTAATGGAGTGGTATTGGCTAACGAAGTGATAGATGCTTTTCCCATACACCGATTTGCTTATTGGCAGGGATTAAAAGAATACTTTGTTGCGGATAAAAATGGCGAATTAGGATGGCAACTAGGGCCGTTACACAATCAGGAAATGCAGCACAGGCTGGAGAGCTTAGACATTTCCTTCGCTGAAGGCTACACCTCTGAAATTAATTTGCTATTACCGGCTTGGATTGCCAGTTTAGATGCGGCATTGGAAATGGGGGCGATTTTTTTATTTGATTATGGTATGACTCGTCGCGAATACTATCATCCCGACCGCACTTGCGGGACTCTTTTATGTCATTATCGCCATCGCGCTCACGATAATCCATTTTGGTGGCCGGGTCTGCAAGACATTACTGCTCAAGTAGACTTTACAGCAGTGGCTGAAGCAGCCGTTGCCGGTGCTTTGGTGGTCCAGGCGTATACCCATCAGGCGGCATTTTTGTTAAATTGCGGCATTACTGATTTTATCGGAGACGATGCATCGCCAGCAGAGCGTTTTACCCTAAGCCGTCAAATTCAAAAATTGACTATGCCTGGTGAAATGGGCGAAAGTTTTAAAGTGATGGCGCTGACCAAAAATTATGAAGAGCCTTTACGGGGATTTACCATGATGAACCAAATTGAGAGATTATAAATGAGAGCAGCAGAAATTCATTTTTACGGCGGCAATCTCCGTTTTGCCGCGGGGCATTTTACGATCATGTCGGCTACGGTGCGTGAGCGCTTGCACGGGCATAATTACCATCTAAAATCTTCGATCATTGCCTCAATGGGTGAAGCGGGTATCACCTTTGACTACGGAATTTTCCGGGAAAAATTAGCTTTACTCTGCCAAACAATTCATTCGCGATTCTTATTGCCGCTAAAATCGCCTTTTTTAAAAATTGTTGAAACACCAGAGCATTATCAAGTTACTTTTGACGGAAAATTCATGCTGTTTTTGAAAGAAGATGTCGTGTTATTAGAAATTAGTAACATTACTATCGAAGAATTGTCGCGTTGGTTTATCGATCAAGTGTTACAAGACCCCGAATTTATCCATCAATATGGCATTCAGTCTATTGCTATCGAAGTGTTCAATGGCCCTGAGCATAGCGCCAAAGCGCAATGGTTATTAAACGACAAAAAATTCCTTGATAAAGTCGATGAAACACTGGATAAGCAATGAAATTGGGTTTTGATGCCGGTAAATTAAATAAATAGGCTCTCCCGGCATGACATAATTGGCCAACACTTCCACCAGTTTTCCGGCATGAAGAGCTTCGCAGGCCCAATAGTGAGACATTCTTACCAAGCCCATGCCTGCTTTGGCGATATCCCGCAAGTTATATATATCATTAGTGCTATAATTGCCGCTAACCTGGATTTTTTTATTATTTTTAAAAGGCCAAATATGGATTGAGCCGCCTCCCAAAAATTCGATGCAATTGTGCTTAAGTAAATCTTCGGGTTTTAGCGGAACACCCTGGTGTAGTAAATAATCCGGGGCGGCAAATACCCCTTTGGTCAATGTGCCAATTTTAACGGCATGAAAGGACTCATTCCCTTTTAATTCCCCAATTCGGATGGCGATATCCGTGGATTGATCAATTTGAGTTTGATGCGGAGGCTCAAAGATTAACTCCACATGCACTCGGGAATAACGTTGCAAAAACTGGGGAATTTTAGGGGCGACTTGGCAAATTCCAAAACTTTGGCAAGGGACGCTCACTTTTATAGAGCCTTGGGGAACTTTGTTCAGGCATTCCAGGGCGTTTTTAGCGTGTTTCCATTCGCTCAGCACGCCCTGACTTTTTTGAAAGAATAATTTTCCCGCTTCAGTGGGAGTTATTTTACGAGTAGAACGCTGTATTAAGTTCGTTTGTAATTGTTCTTCCAGCCAAGCGATTTGTTTGCTGACTTTGGCAACCGAAATTTTTAAATATTTGGCGGCTGATGAAAAACTTTGCTGCTCTATTACTGTAATATAACTGTTTAATACGTTAATTATGTCCATCTTATAATTTCCAATTTGGAAAAATATCTTTTCTTCCATGCTATATTATCAAATATACACGGATAATGTAATCTCTCCTCGTTCAATTAGAAAAAACAAGAGGAGAAAATTATGAGATTAGAGAAATATAGAAAACAAGCTAGACAGCAAGCGAAAAATGCTCTAACTAATTCTGCATTAGCCCTTATGTTTGCTAGCTTTGCAAAAGTTATCCCCGACGCTTACGGACATGGTTTTATTTTCGGCGGTAATATAGTTTTGGCTACATTGAATATTATTCCTACTTTAGTTGAAAAGTTGAATAGAGATCAAAAAAGTAAATTGTTAATCGCCTTGCATTATATTAAAAAAGCAGTAGCGGCGACGGAAGGTATGGCGTTGGGCGCCGTATGTGCAGAACAAGTTGCTGAAATTCTTAAAGAAGAAAATCTAGTGCAACAAATATTAAGCGTTTTAATACCGGCTTTCGCTGTTATCTTAGGAGCTAACGGCATTTTGAATTTAATTTCTAAACTTGAACAAATGTTGAATAAAGATTCTTTAGAAGACAAAAATTCTACTGGCCTAAAGATCAGCATATCTCAAATCTTGGACTTAGTGATAGGCGCAGGTGGTACTATAGGGCAATCAGCAGTTATTATTACTATATTGAAGGGGGGAGTGGATAAAGAGAATGGAAATAAGATTAATGCGCTTATCGGGCTTGGTCAAGCCTTGACGGCAGGAGCGTTAAGTATTTGGAATGTCCGTAAGGTTATGGCTGAGCTTCCGAACTTAGATTTAAATCGTCCTCTTATTTCAACTTATGAAGTTGAGCCTTCTCCAGATTCTGTCTCAGACCTAGGTACACCTCGCGTTTAACCTGCCTTGCTATGGAACTCTATCCCCCTCTATAACAGCGGGGGATAGGGATATTTTTGTTTTTCTGTTTCAATGATATTGATCTGTCTCTCTGCCAATTGTTTAGCAAGTTCCTCCCCTTTTAAATTTTTGTTAATTAAATCTTGAATGTCCATAATTTGAATTTGCTTAACACAGGATTGTAAAAATGGATTGGACAAGGGGTGATGGGGCGTGCAGGCTGCACAAGCACTGATAAAATTTTCGAAACGTTCCGGGCGGCGGCGAGCATCGACTGATTTTAACAGCTCATAAATTTGCGCCGCCGATAAATTAAATATTTCAGCGTAAACATGACGCCACTTTGCCGTCAATAGCGCTAAGTCGGCATATTCGCGTGGGATTCGATAGCGGTTGATTAAGTCCTGAATTTCGGTTTGCGTTAAATTGTGGGTCAAAACCGCAAATCGTATTGGAGGAGAAGAAATTGTTTTAATGGCATTTTCAAAAAGAGTTTTAAGCTCAGGGGTTAATTTAATTTGCGGAAATAAAATCACTAAGGCTTGGCAGCGTTCGAGTATTTCTAAAAAACGCCAAGGTTGGACCGATTCTAAAGCCCGGCGGAATTCCTGCCAAACACGCTCCGCTACCAAAGCATCCACTTCCCCTTCTCTTACCATTTTTTCCATTAATTCATAGGTGCTGGGATGGATATCAAAGTCTGTAAATCGAGCGGCAAAGCGAGCAGTCCGCAAAATTCTTACCGGGTCCTCTTGAAAGGCGGGAGAGACATGGCGTAACAACTTTCGTTTTAGATCAAGCTGGCCGTGGTAAGGGTCAATTAAAGTTCCATCTTCCGCTTGCGCAATGGCATTGATCGTGAGATCACGCCTTTGTAAGTCTTCAATGAGAGTGACATCGGAGGCGCTATAAAATGCAAAACCTTTATAACCTTTACCAGTTTTACGTTCAGTTCGAGCTAATGCATATTCCTCGTGTGTTTGAGGATGCAAAAAAACCGGAAAATCCTTGCCTACGGGTTGGAAGCCCAGTTTTAACATTTCTGCTGGCGTTGCTCCCACCACAACCCAGTCGCGCTCAGTGATAGGCAAGCCCAATAAAGAATCACGGACGGCGCCGCCAACTAAATAAATTTCCATAGAAAGTAGTTTAACAAAATTTCTCCGTAATAGCATAAAATGAGAGAAATCAGTATAATTCAACATTGATGTTTATCTTATTCCAAAAAATCTTGCCTAAAAATTTATTATCGCGCCTCCTGGCTCGTTTGGCTCACTGCCGATGCTCGTTTTTTAAAAATTGGGCTATCCGCCGGTTTAGCGCTTATTTTTCAGTGGATTTGTCGGAATCGCAAATCACCGATATCAAGCAGTTCTCCAGTTTTAATGATTTTTTTATCCGCCAATTAAAACCCGGCGCGAGAATCATTTCTGCCGAGGCAGGCGCCATAGTCTCTCCCGCGGACGGCATAATTAGTCAATTAGGCTGTATCCGAAATCAAGAGTTGCTCCAAGTTAAGGGGATGAATTATACCTTAAGCGAATTATTTAACGGCGATGATTCAATGGCGCGATACTTTGAAAATGGAGAATTCATCACCGTGTATCTGGCTCCCAAAAATTACCATCGAGTGCATATGCCAGAGCTAGGTGTATTACGACAAATGTATCATGTCCCTGGAAAATTATTTTCAGTCAATGCCAGTTCTGTCAGCGCAATCCCTAAGTTGTTCGCAAGAAACGAGCGCGTCATTAATTTATTTGCTACCGCCAATGGGCCTATGGCAGTTATCTTGGTGGGGGCCTGTTTGATTGGAGGAGTCTCTACGGTTTGGCATGGACCCGTCATGCCCAACAACAGCAAAAAAAATCTCAATATTATTTATGAAGACTCTGCGGTGACCTTACCAAAAGGAGATGAACTAGGCTATTTTGAATGGGGGTCTACGGTGATTGTCCTGTTTGCACAAGGTTGCGTAAAGTGGCAATCCGATTTGAAACCAGGGGATTGTGTATGGGTTGGCCAGTGCATAGGTGAAAGACAATAGCGGGAAATTTTCACTAGCACCGGTCCCAGGGGAAAGAGAGCACTTCGTTTATATGCTGTGATTTTGTCGCTAACATCACTAAACGATCAATCCCTAAAGCCACTCCCGCGCAATGGGGTAAACCGTGTTGTAGTGCTGCGAGAAAGCGCGGGTCCATTTGCGGGACCGGGTCATTATTATCACGCCTTTGTTGTTGATCCTGTAAAAATCGGCTTTCTTGTTCAGCGATGTCAGTTAATTCATGAAAACCATTGGCGATTTCATTTCCACAGATATAAAGCTCAAAACGTTCCGCCACTGGCGGAATAGTTTGGCTCAATCGCGCTAAGGCCGCTTGTGTTTTGGGAAAATCAATGACCAGTACCGGAGACTGGAATCCTAAGTGCGGTTCAATGCAATGACTCATTAATAACTGCAAACAGGTGTCGCGATCCAATGAGGCAGCAGAATTCATCCAGCCCCGCTCTTGAATTTGGTTTTGTAAAACCTCATCTTCGCAATCATCAATATCCAATTTGCAAAACTGTAGAAATAACTGACGATAGCTTATTTTCAGCGCTGGTGCAGTATTTAAAACCAAGCAAATCAATTCATCCACTTCACTCATCAATTGATGATGGTCAAATCCCAGCCGGTACCATTCCAACATGGTAAATTCAGGGTTATGTTTACAGCCTTGTTCTTGGGCGCGAAAAGATTTGCAAATTTGATAGATATCTCCCGAATTCGCCGCAAGTAAACGTTTCATAGCAAACTCCGGCGAAGTTTGTAAATAATAATCTCCTTGCTGCGAATCGTGAATGACAATGCTTTTGATATGCCGATCAGTGGTGGTATAACGTCCTATGGCGGGAGTCTCTACTTCCATCACCTGGCGATCAGCAAAAAAACCACGAATTTTAGCGAGGATTTGGGCGCGAAGCCGTAAATTTTCAATTGAGGCGCTGGGACGCCATTTCTTATTTAACTCGAGAGACATACTGCCCAGTGCGAGTGTCCACTTTAATCGCCTCGCCCTCATTAACAAAGAGAGGTACTCTGACGACAGCGCCCGTTTCTAAGGTGGCTGATTTACCTCCGCCGCTCACGGTGTCACCTTTCAATCCCGGGTCAGTTTGGGTAATTGTCAATACCACTTGATTGGGAGGGGTCACGGTGAGGGGAGTGCCATTGTACATGGTTACGATGCAGGTTTCTTGACCTTTGAGCCAATGCTTAGCGTCTCCCATAACGGTTTCATTGGCGGTATATTGTTCGAAAGACTCATTATTCATAAAATGCCACTCTTGGCCATCATTATATAAATATTGCATTTCTACATCGACCACGTCAGCGGCGGGCAAAGTATCGCCGGATTTAAAGGTGCGCTCTAATACGCGACCGGTTTTGAGATTACGGAGTTTGACTCGATTGAAAGCCTGACCTTTGCCGGGTTTAACGAATTCGTTTTCTAAAATATTACAAGGGTCGTTGTCTAACATGACTTTGACTCCACTTCGAAATTCATTGGTGCTGATATTGGCCATAAAAAAACCTCGTGCATTTTATTTTTAAGGTCTAAGGGGCCATATCATGCCAGGTGTAGTGCAACTTGACAACCGGTCAAAGGGGCAATTTAGGATGACAGCTTCGGGTAATTTATGTATAAAGACGGGTATATATGTTAAATTGGAGCGGATATGACTGACGCCTTAACTGAATACAAACAAATATTGCGCGATCTGTCTGAGCGCGTCGTCAAAGCCCAACGAGAAATTCGTATATTAGATGCAATTAAATGGCCTAAGGCAATAAAAGAGGAATTTATTCAAAAAGGTTGTAAAGAATTACCCAACGTGAATTTAAGCACCTATGAGAATAATATACTTGGCTTTGACCCTCAGACTAAAAGCAGTGAATTTTATGCCATTGAGCGCGATATCAGGAAATATCTCGGCCAATTTAGTGGCATCGGCAATATTATGCTCCGTATGTGCCGCGAGTATCGAGAAGTCATTCGACTTTTACAAGCGCGGGGTACGGCGGATTTTCCCAAAATATCACAAGAATTGTACGGTAGCGTTAATGATGCGTTTTATGCTGGCGCTCCTACTCTAAAAGATTTGGCAGAATTAGTCACCGCCACATTAGATAAAGCCAAGTTCTCTCCCGATGAGTTGGATGACAAAAAGTATAGCAGTGAGCAAGCAGTGCCTATTTTGGGTGAACGCCTGAATCAATATTTCCATTCCCAAGGTGAACCTTATCGAGTCAAACTCAGTGACGAAATTATCGCTGACGCCTCGGCGGGAGCGGAATGGATTAAATTACGCAAAAATGCCATTTTCACCGAACGCGAATTACGGGTCCTCGAAGTTCATGAAGGTTGGGTGCATATGGCCACCACGTTAAATGGCTTAGCCCAGCCGGTTTGCACCTTTTTAAGTAAAGGACCTCCTTCTTCCACCATCAGTCAAGAAGGATTGGCGATTATCAATGAAATATTTACCTTTTCTTCTTCACCAAAACGAGTATTGATTTTAACTTACCGAGTCAGCGCGATAGCCATGGTTGAAAATGGGGCTGATTTTTTAGATGTATTCAAATTTTATCATGATTTAGGCTTTAATGAAGAAACCAGTTACCACGCCGCCATGCGGGTTTTCCGCGGTTGCTTGCCTAATTCAGGGCCTTTTACTAAAGATTTATCCTACAACAAAGGATTTATATTAATTTATAACTATATTAGATTAGCCATTAAGAGCGGTTTATCACATTATATTCCGCTATTATTTTTGGGGAAAACCACCATTGAAGACTTATCGGTTTATTCAGACCTGATGAAAGAAGGAATCATTATCCCTCCCAAATATTTGCCGCCCCATTTTAAGGATTTAGCCGGTTTAATTTCGTGGATGACGTATTCTTTATTTTTAAACCGTTTAAGCTTGGAAAAATTAACCCTAAATTATAAAGAAATATTGTGATTTTAGAATTAGCCGTACCTGTGCGCCTTTGGCGGCGCTTTGATTATTTGCCCCCTCCGCAGGTTAATAGTGCTAATGTACAACCGGGAATGCGCGTGCTGGCGCCTTTCGGCAAACGCCTTTTGACTGCCGTAGTGATGACAGTGAAAGATAGCACTGACATAGAGCAGGAAAAATTGAAAACGGTGCAAGTCATCCTAGATCAGCAAGCTTTATTAAGTCCGAATTTATTAAAATTATGCGAATGGGCCAGCGATTACTATCAATATCCTATCGGTGAAGTGGTGGCGCAAACGCTACCTAAATATTTACGTGCTGGCAAAGAATGTCCGGTATTTCAAATGGAAAAAGTTTGCGTTAACCCTACTCATTTGAAATTGGAACTCTTGTCTTTGAGCCAACACCAGCATCAAGCGGTGCAAGCCATCTCGCAAGCAAAACAATTTCAAACCTTTTTGTTAAATGGAGTAACCGGCAGCGGTAAAACCGAAGTTTACTTTCGAAGTATCGAAAACTTGTTGCAGTGCGGCAAACAAATTTTATTTTTAGTGCCGGAAATTTCTTTAACTTCGCAAACCGTGAAGCGTTTCCAAGAGCGATTTTCAGCTCCAGTGGTTTTATTGCATTCAGAAATATCAGATAAAAAGCGCTTGGCGCGATGGTTGCATGCCAAAAACGGTTTGGCGCAAATCATTATTGGAACTCGTTCAGCCATTTTTACCCCCTTGGCCAATCCGGGCATGATTATTTTAGACGAAGAACATGATTTATCCTTCAAACAACAAAAT
Source organism: uncultured bacterium (assembly GCA_965651935.1). Lineage (GTDB taxonomy): Bacteria > Pseudomonadota > Gammaproteobacteria > Coxiellales > Coxiellaceae > JAFEDN01. The sequence continues at coordinate 72,936 of CBFGTC010000001.1, read as the reverse complement.
AAATTGCGATACTCCGCGCGTGATTTAGCGATTATTCGCGGCCAGTATGAAAATATCCCGGTTATTTTAGGATCGGCTACGCCTTCATTAGAAAGTCTTTATAATTCAAGCAAAGGCAAATACCACTATTTAAGTTTACCCCAGCGCGCCGGCGACGCTAAACCTCCTCGAGTGGGTATCATTAATTTACGCGATAAACGTTTAAAAGGAGGTTTAAGTGCCGCTTTAATCGAAAAAATGCAAGAACATTTGTCTCGCAGCGGACAGATATTACTTTTTTTGAATCGGCGCGGTTATGCCGCCGTGTTAATGTGCCATCATTGCGGCTGGATGTCCAAATGCAAACGTTGTGATTCGCGTATGACTTTACACGCTCAACCGGCCTTGCTCTATTGTCATCACTGTGGCGCCAGCAAGCGGCCACCCTCTCAATGTGAACAATGTCGAATTCCCGACTTGATCACCGCAGGGCAAGGCACGGAACGGATTGAAGAGGTGATCGTGGAATTATTTCCCAATTATGGCTATGTCAGAATCGACCGTGATAGCACTCAAGCTAGAGGCAGCATAGAAAAATTGCTCAACAAAGCTCATCAACAAGAGGTACAAATTCTCATTGGCACTCAAATGCTCGCCAAAGGTCACCATTTTCCTCGGTTAACTTTGGTGGTGATTGTAGATGCGGATAGCGGTTTATTAAGCGTGGATTTCCGGGCTTTAGAAAGGATGGCTCAATTACTCGTTCAAGTAGCGGGAAGAGCAGGGCGAGGTGAGCAGGCCGGTGAAGTCATTATCCAAACGCATTATCCAGACCATCCCCAATTAAATCTACTGTTAAAAAGTGGATATTTGGGATTTGCTCAAACGGCTTTGCAAGAGCGGTCTTTGACGGCTTTGCCGCCTTACACCTATTTAGCATTATTAAGAGCTGAAGCATACCGCCGTGAAACGACCTTTGAATTTCTAGAAGCGGCAAAAATCGCTTTGAAATCCGTTCGAGCTTTAAAAAAAATTGAAATTTTAGGTCCGGCCCCGGCCCCCATGGAACGCTGTGCTGGCCGATTTCGCGGTCATTTATTGTTACAAGCTCAAAATCGGACTGAACTACAAGAAGCTCTGCGCTTATGGACTCCGAGTTTGTCGCATTGTAAAATGGCACAAAAAGTGCGTTGGTCTTTGGACATTGATCCGCAAGAAATGATTTGACGATGAGCGCTGTTGCACTGAAATTTGGATAAGATTAATAATACATATAGTCTATATGAAAGATGTTGCACCGTATTTATTCTCAATTGCGTTACATGCCGTTATTATTATTTTATTAATTTTTGTCATGCCTTTGTCGAATTATCGTCTAGAAAATTCTTCCCAAAGTGATCAACCGGTGGTGGTGCACGCCGCTGTTGTCAATGCGGAGGAAGTACAAGCGCAAGTGCAAGCAATTCAATCTCAAGAACAGCAAAAACAAGTCGAGCAGCAGCGAAAATTGCAAGAATTGCAAGCCCAGGCTGAAGCAGTTCGCCAAGCCAAACTCGCTGAAGAGCAGCGCTTGGCCCAAATCAAAGCTGAACAGCAAAAAGTCCAAGCTCAAAAGCAGCGTATTGCTGAACAAATGCAGGAAGAGCAACAACGTTTAGCTCAATTGAAATTAGCCGAACAGCAAAAGCAAGAAAAAGAAAAGCAGGCTAAAGCTTTGGCGATCAAAAATCAAAAAGAGGCCGAGGCCAAGCAAGCCGCAGAGAAAGCGGCAAAGGAATGGCAAATAAAGCAACAAGCCCTGCAGCAACAATTAATGCAGCAGCAAATGGCAGCGGAGAAACAGCAATTATTGCAAGCCAAACTCAGTGGGATTATTGACCAATACCGTGCGAGAATTTTAGAAGCAATCCGCAACCAATGGATTATTCCTGAAGGGGCAGACCCAAATAGTTATTGCATTTTTAACATTGAATTATCTAGTGCGGGAGTGGTTATTCGCGCACAATTGATTCGCAGTAGCGGCAATGCGGCGTTAGATCGAGCCGCAGAAACAGCAATACATAAAGCCTCGCCCTTGCCCGTGCCTACTGATCCCGCGGCTTTTGCGAGTTTCCAACGTTTTAATTTAAAAATGACTCCCCATGAGGTGGATTGAAATGTTTAAAAAAATTTTTTTAATAATTTCTCTGTGGCTAGCGCCGCTGATATCTCATGCCGAATTGACTTTAGAACTGACCCAAGGGATGAATCAAGCGATTCCCATTGCCATTAGCCCTTTTAGGGGTATAGCAGTGCAAGCTGCCGGTGGCCAGACCGTGGAGGGAATTGTCCAAAAAGATTTGAATAACAGTGGACAATTTCAAACCGTTGTTGCGAACGAAGCCTACTACATTTTAAAAGGCAATATCACTCAGGAGCCCAATAATTCCCATTATACGGTGATGGTTGAATTAAGCAGCGCCGTTTCCAGCACATCCAGCTCTCCCGTATTGTTTAAGAAAATTTTTCAGGTCAAAAAATCGGAATTACGACAAGTAGCCCATACGATTAGTGATCTGGTTTACCAACAACTCACCGGCGTCCGCGGCGTTTTTAATACCAAAATTGCTTATATTTTAAGACAATGGCCGGTTGGCGAGCCCCCGACTTATGCGTTAGAGGTGGCAGATGTAGACGGTTTTAACCCGCAAACACTATTGGTATCGCCGGAGCCTTTGATGTCACCCTCCTGGTCGCCGGACGGCCACAACATCGCCTATGTTTCATTTGAAAATCACCGCGCAGCGATTTATTTGCAAAATGTCTTTAATGGTGAACGCCGTTTAGTTTCGAGTTTTGACGGTATTAATGGCGCTCCGGCTTTCTCGCCTGACGGCAACCAAATGGCAGTCGTTCTAACTCGTACCGGTTATCCTAAAATTTATACACTAGATGTAAAAACCTTAAAATTGAAACAAATCACGAGTGGCTACTCCATTGATACTGAACCTCGATGGTCCGCGGATGGGAATAATTTAATTTTTACTTCCGACCGCAATGGCTCGCCACAAATATATCGCTATGATTTTAGCACTGCAAAAATCAACCGTTTAACCTATCAAGGTAATTACAATGCCCGTGCTTCTTTGTCGTCCAATGGCCAAATGCTGGTTTTGATGCACAGAGAAAGCAATTCATTTGGTATTGCCAAAATGGACTTGGTGTCGGGGTCTATGCATGTTTTGACTGACAGTGGTGTGGATGAATCGCCAAGTCTTGCGCCAAACGGAAAAATGGTGTTATATGCTACAAAATACCAAGGAAGGGGAGTGCTGGCAATGGTTTCTATCGATGGGAGGATCAAACTGCGTTTACCTGCTAGAGCGGGTAATGTACAGGAACCTGCTTGGTCGCCTTATAATTTATAAATTATATCCTTGAGGTATTAGTAAATATGTTGAAATATTTTGTTGCATCGCTGGTATGCTTATTAATGGCAGGTTGTTATTACCCCCCGCCTCCACCGCCAAAACCCGTACATCCACCGCATAAAACCACGGTCTGTAGGATGAATGCTTACGGAAAAATGGTTTGCACGCAAATAGTTAAATATTAATTTTTTTGAGGAGTTAGTTATGAAAAATGTTTTAAAGACTTTTGGGATTTCTTGTTTGGTGATAGGGTTAGCGGCTTGTAGTTCTAATCCTCCTCCTGGTGCTACGACAGATCAAAATGCCGCTGGTGCAGAAAATGGCGCCACCGCTTATGGTTTAGGGCAAAAAGGCGGTCTCAATGGGGTTAACGTCAATGGCGGTGGTAGTCACGGCGCTCGCCATATTAACGTTTTGCAAGCTCCAGTAAATCAAGTTTATTATTTTGATTTTGACCAGAGCGCCGTGAGCAAAGCCGACGCCAGAGCGATTACCATCCAAGCCAATTATCTTGTGACTCATCGCAACGCCAAAGTTCGTTTAGAAGGAAATACTGACGATCGCGGCAGCCGTGAATATAACGTGGGTTTAGGTTATCGCCGTGCTCAAGCTGTCGCTGATATTCTAAAACAACAAGGCGTATCACCCGCTCAAATTAAAACCGTTAGCTATGGTAAAGAACATCCAGTGGTCAGCGGTGACAACGAACGTGCTTGGAGCTTAAATCGACGTGTTGAATTAATTTATGTTCAGAAATAACAAGGATAAATTTCTCAACCATTCTCGCTCATGGGCGGGAATGGTTGGGGTCCTGCTGGCTTTGACTGGGAGCCCGGCGCTGGCAGATTTTGGTCCGCCGGTTGTCGATCTTTCACAAAGTGATAGCCTCTCCGATCAAAATACTACGCCAACCGCGATACCTAGCGTTGATGCTTCAAATTTGTCTCTATCTGAACGCATCAACCGCCTTGAACAGCAGATGAATAATTTAATTCAAATGAATTTGCCACAACAAGTGGCTGAATTTCAACAACAAGTCCAGCAGCTCTCCGGGCAAGTGCAAGATTTAGCGCATCAATTAGATCAGGCCAGTCATCAACAGCAGCACGTGGAAGCGCTTCCCGCGGTGCCGCCGATTTCGGAAAGCCCCCCCAATCCGGCCATAGTGAAAGCCGCAAAAGCTCCGCCCACTGACGCGACGCCAAAACCGGTTTCCCCGCAAACCGACTCCGCTGCTTATGAATTTGCATTTAGTTTATTATCTAACAAACAATATGATCAAGCTGCCGTGGCGTTTAAGGATTATTTGATTAATCATCCTGACGGCCAATTCGTGCCCAATGCGCATTATTGGCTAGGTGATATTTATTTTCAGCAGAAGAATTTAAAGCAATCTGAATTGGAATTAAATTTAGTGATCTCTCAGTATCCCGCTTCGGGTAAAGCTCCAGATGCTAAATTAAAATTGGCGTTTATCCATGCTCAACAAGGTAATACGGAGTTAGCGAAACAAGAATTGCGAAGCATTATGACGCAGTATCCGGGAAGTTCAGCCGCCCAATTAGCCAGTATTCAATTGCAACAGCTACAGGCACAGCCTCAGTAAAATACGCTTTTTCTGAAATTATGCGCGTGAAACTCACTGAAATATTCTATTCTATTCAAGGCGAAAGTACGTTAGCGGGCTGTCCGACGGTTTTTGTGCGTCTCACTGGTTGCCCGCTGCGCTGCCATTATTGCGATACTGCCTACGCTTTCCATGGCGGCCAGTGGCATACTTTCGATGAAATTGAAGCCAAAGTGTCGCAATACCCGACGCGCTATCTTTGCATCACGGGGGGTGAGCCATTGGCACAGCCAGCGTGTTTGGCATTACTAAGCCGATTTTGTAACCAAGCTTATCAAGTCTCATTAGAGACCAGCGGTGCTTTAGATATTAGTCCAGTTGATCCGCGTGTCATCAAAATAGTGGATATTAAAACGCCCGGTTCGGGAGAAGTCCAACGCAATTTATGGGAAAATCTAGAACACCTGCAACCCCACGACCAAGTTAAATTCGTCATTTGCGATCAGCGTGATTATCAATGGGCTAAAGAAATTTTACAAAAATATCCCGTCTTACAAAAAAACACGGTGTTGTTTTCCCCTTGCCATCCACAATTATCAGCTCAGTTTTTAGCAGATTGGATTTTACAAGACAGATTAGCCGTGCGTTTTCAAATTCAATTGCATAAAATAATTTGGGGGGATGTTCCAGGAAAATGATATGAATAAAAAAGCCGTGGTTTTATTATCCGGAGGTGTGGATTCCAGTGTCAGTTTAGCCATTGCTAAAGAGCAGGGGTTTGAAACGTATGCCTTGAGTATTAATTATGGTCAAAGACATCAGCATGAACTCCAATGCGCAACCGTTATTGCCAAGCAACTCCAAGCCGAACAACATCGCATTATTCATTGCGAACTGGGTGCTTGGGGCGGGTCTGCGTTAACGGATCATTCAATGGCGATAAACAATCAGTCTTGCGAAAATATGAATACTTATGTCCCTGCGCGTAATATTATTTTTTTATCTCTGGCCTTAAGTTGGGCTGAAACTTTAGGCGCCTCAGACATTTTTTTTGCTGCTAATGCAGAGGATTTCGAGAACTACCCCGATTGCCGTCCCGATTTTTTTCGTGCATTTTTGTTTGCCGCTTCATTAGCCACTCGCGCTCAATCAACAGATTCACCCTGGCAAATTCATACTCCGCTAATCCACTTGAGTAAAACCCAAATAATCCAAGAAGCACATCGGCTGAGGGTTGATTTAACTCAAACCTTTTCCTGTTACGACCCAATCGCTCAAACCCAAGCTTGTCACCAATGTCTCGCCTGTCGCCTCCTTGAAAAAGCCCTCAACCACCCTGATATAAAGTAATAATGCCTTGGTATAGTGGTATTTAAACGTTAACCAATGAGCAAAAAATATAAGCAAGTCTTTGTAATAATAGGAGACTCATTCTATGCGAATGGACAAATTCACGACCTTATTTCAAACCGCGTTGGCGGAAGCTCAATCTCTGGCTATGCAAAAAGACCAACAATTTATCGAGCCTGTGCATCTTATGCGCACCATGCTTGACCAGCAACAAGGCTCAGTTAAACCTTTACTGAGCAGCGCCGGAGTTCGTATTGAGTTTTTGCAAAAGCAATTAGACGATAACATCGCTCGCATCCCTCAAGTCCAAGGCGTGGCAGGGGAAATTTATCCTTCCAAAGAATTGATCCGTTTACTCAATAATACTGAGAAGCTGGCCAAAGAATTTAACGATCAATATATTGCTTCGGAAATTTTTGTTCTGGCTGCCGTCGAAGACAAAGGTCCACTAGGAGATGCACTTCGCGCCGCTGGAGCGGATAAAAAAGCCTTGCGCAGAGCTATAGATAATTTACGGGGAGGGCAAAGCGTCGATAATCCCGACAAAGAACAACAATATCAAGCCTTAAAAAAATATACTCGTGACTACACCAAAGAAGCTGAGGATGGAAAACTGGACCCGGTAATTGGGCGCGATGATGAAATTCGCCGCGTAGCCCAAGTATTGCAGCGCCGCACTAAAAATAATCCCGTTTTAATTGGAGAGCCTGGGGTGGGGAAAACTGCTATCGTGGAAGGCTTAGCCCAACGGATTATCAATGGCGAAGTGCCGGAAGGGCTGAAACGCAAGCGTTTATTGGCGTTAGACATGGGGGCACTTATCGCCGGTGCAAAATACCGTGGCGAATTTGAGGAGAGATTAAAGGCTGTACTCAATGACGTGGCGAAACAACAGGGTCAAATAATTTTATTTATTGATGAATTGCATACTTTAGTTGGCGCAGGAAAAGCCGAAGGCGCGATGGATGCCGGTAATATGTTAAAACCAGCCTTAGCCAGGGGGGAGTTACATTGTGTTGGCGCCACTACTTTAGATGAATATCGCAAATACATCGAAAAAGATGCCGCTTTGGAAAGGCGTTTTCAAAAAGTACTGGTGGACGAGCCTTCCGTGGAGGACACCATCGCTATTTTGCGAGGCTTAAAAGAAAAATATGAAGTTCATCATGGTGTCGTGATAACCGATCCGGCGATTGTGGCGGCGGCGACATTATCCCACCGTTATATTACCGATAGAAACTTGCCCGACAAAGCCATTGATCTGATTGACGAGGCTGCCAGTCAGATTCGCATGGAAATTGATTCTAAACCCGAGCCGCTTGATCGTTTGGATCGGCGTTTAATTCAACTGAAAATTGAGCGTGAAGCTTTAAAAAAAGAAAGCGATGATGCTTCTAAAAAGCGTCTTCAGGATGTGGAATCCGCGATTACGAAAACGGAAAAAGAATACGCTGATTTAGCCGAAGTGTGGAAAGCAGAAAAATCGTCTTTGCAAGGTTCACAACATATTAAAGAAGAATTGGAAAAAGCCCGAGCTGAATTAGAAAAGGCCAGAAGAGCATCGGACCTGAGCCGAATGTCGGAATTGCAATATGGGGTTATCCCGGAATTAGAGAAAAAATTGGCAGCAGTGGACGCCGCGAAAAAAAGCGAACATCCTCATTTGTTGCGCAACAAAGTGACAGAAGAGGAAATTGCGGAGGTGGTGTCAAAATGGACTCATATCCCCGTGAGTAAAATGCTGGAAGGCGAACGGGAAAAATTGTTGCACATGGAATCGGCCTTGCACAAACGGGTTGTGGGTCAGGAGGAAGCCATTCGAGTAGTTTGCAATGCGATTCGGCGTTCCCGAGCCGGTTTGTCGGACCCCAACCGTCCAGTCGGTTCATTTTTGTTTTTAGGGCCAACCGGCGTTGGCAAAACTGAATTATGTAAGGCGCTGGCCGGATTTTTATTTGATACCGACGAAGCCATGGTCCGCATTGATATGTCGGAATTCATGGAAAAGCATTCAGTGGCGCGTTTAATCGGTGCGCCTCCCGGTTATGTGGGATATGAAGAAGGGGGCTATTTAACCGAAGCGGTGAGACGCAAACCTTATTCCGTTATTTTATTAGATGAAGTCGAAAAAGCTCATCCGGACGTATTTAATATTTTGTTACAAGTGTTAGATGACGGTCGTTTAACTGATGGGCAAGGGCGCACGGTCGATTTTCGCAATGCCGTGATCGTAATGACTTCCAATTTAGGCTCGGCCTTGATTCAGGAATTTTCCGGTAAAAACTATCAAGAAATGAAAAAGGCAGTGATGGAAGTCGTTGCCCAGCATTTTCGTCCCGAGTTTATTAATCGAATTGATGATACCGTGGTTTTCCATGCTTTAGGTAAAGATCAAATTCGCAATATCACACGAATTCAACTCGATCATTTGAAACAGCGTTTGAGCGCTAACAATTATTCACTGGAAGTGAATGATAAAGTGTTGGATTATTTGGCGGAAGCGGGATATGACCCTGTTTATGGCGCTCGACCCTTGCGGCGCGCTATTCAAACCTACTTAGAAAACCCCTTAGCGGAAGCGATTTTATCTGGAAAGTTTTTGCCTGGCAGTCGCATTCACGTGACTCAAGAAGGTGAGCAATTAAAATTTAATTAATATTGAAAGATAGGCAAAGATTAAAATATAAAGCGGGTCTGTTCGATAAAATCTACCGCGGTCATGACAAGCGCTGAAGCTTCATCCGATGATAAGGTGGCGCCTATTTGTCTTGAAACATTTGTGCAGTTCTTAAAGAATGATAGAAAACATTGACCCAGGCTAAAATTATCGTTCTTTGGCTCTGGATCTGTCTTGGTGGCCTCGTTAACCTGAGAATCTGACAATTCACTTAACGGCGAATCTATAGTAAATAAGTTACTGATTTGCACGAATTTATTCACTTCAGGTTTTTCCTCTTCTTGTATAAAATCAAAACTTGGTTTAACTACAGAAAGGGCGGACGTGGAGGGATCATTAAATAATGGCGTAACATATGGTTTTTTGGAAGAGCTATTTTCTTTGACATAATTCAAACTGCCTTGGAGAATTTTAATTATGGAATCCAGATCGGGACGGTCTTTGGGATTTAAACTTTGACAAGCCAAGCTGAGATCCCATAATACATGACATATCATCTTGTCTGAGTCGGTGGGGTTGGAGCTGGAAATTTCCTGGGGTTGATAAAAATTGATATTATCGCTCCCTTTGCTTTTTAGAGTAATGATTTGATGAATATCATTGTAATTTTCAGGTAGTTTACGAGTGACTAGCTCTCCCAAAATGACCCCGAAACTGTAAATATCCGATTCCTTGGTTAAGGAGGCGTGTCTATAAAGCTCGGGCGCTTGCCAGAGTAAGGTGCCAAACTCCGAGCCGGTGAGATTTTTAGCATCCTTTACCTCGCTGGCTGCCCCAAAGTCCGCAATTTTGACTGTAAATAATTGATTTATTAAGATATTTAATGATTTTAAATCGCCATGAATAATGTTAAGACTATGGATATGCCTGAGTCCCATTGCGATATTTATGGCGATTTCCAGCCGCCATAGCCATGGAAATGACTGGTCGACCCTTAACAAGTCATATAAACTGCCGGCATCCATAAATTCAGTGACAATGGCATAAGGAAAGCCTTCTTTTTTCGATTCCATTATGCCTAAAATGGGCAAAACGTGGGAATGTTTGGCCTTTTTCATTAAACTGATTTCTTTTATAAAGGTTTCTTCGCTAACTTGATCTGACAAGTATTTTACCGCAACTTTTTGTTTGCTATGAGAAAATGTTCCCGCGAAAACCTGGCCTTGCGCACCCTTGCCGAGCAATTCTTTGGAATGAAAATTTTCTTCTTTGAATATATTTAGACCTAATGTGACTGGATATTGGCTTTTATTTTCTTTCATTAATTATGCTCTTCCGACATGGAGTTAGTGATATTTTTGCAGATATTATGCTATTTAATTATTAATGCTTTATTAAATTTTGATTAAAAGCTACGCACTACTTTAAGTTGTTAGTCTCAAGCATCTGTACAAATTGAACGAAATTTTGTAGAGTCACATAAACTCTATTTTTGGAGGGGACTTTATGCCCGAACTTACCGCCAATGGCGTAAATCTTTATTACAAATCATATGGTTCTGGGGAACCCTTAATTTTTATCCACGGTTTCGCTGTAGACCATTTAATTTTTTCAGGTTTACCACTTCATTTTGAAGAAAATTACGAAGTATATTTAATTGATAATCGCGGTTCAGGCCAATCGGATTGTCCCGATTGTCCCTATTCTATCGAGTTAATGGCAGATGATGTCTTTCAATTTTGTCAAACTTTAAATCTAGGCCCAGCCCATTTCGTTGGGCATTCCATGGGCGGCATGATTGTGCAGCAACTGGCTTATAAATATCCCCAGGCGGTACGCAGCGCCGTGTTATGTAATACGGGGTTAAAGCTGGATATTCGTTATGCATTAACCGCGAAGGCCCGTTTAGAATTGATGGCGGCGAATTGTTCGCCGCGAGCATTAATCGAAAATGGATTGGGATGGACTTTTTCCAGTGAGTTTTTAGAACAACCTGGCGTCATTGAGAATATTATCAATTTACGTTTGTCTAATCCTTTTCCGATAACACTGCAAGCTTATCGTAGTCAATTGAGTGCGTTAATAAATTTTGATTCGCATGTTTGGGTGAATCAAATTTTATCGCCTTGTTTAGTCATCGGGTCTGATTTAGATATGATTATGCCGGAAAAAACGATGCAGAAAATAGCAAAACTCATTCCTGATGCGCAATATCAAGGTATTGCAGGAACGGGTCATGCGCCTTTTATTGAAAAGCCCCAAGAATTTATCCAGATTATAAAAAATTTCCTGGCAGGCATTAAATCAAATATTTGATATACAAAATCATGCGTCCTAACCAGCGTTGGTAGCGCGGTCTGAGGATATGCCAGCGTTCTAAAGAAATTTCTCGCGAATTATCCAGATCAATTAAAAATTGCTGTTCTAAGGATTGAATTGAAGCCGGATTGGAAAGCAAAATATCGACTTCTAAATCATGCAGTAAACTGCGATGATTTAAATTGCTAGAGCCTATCAAGGCCCAATCATCCAGTAGTAGTACTTTGGCATGAAGAATGCCCGGTAAATATTCAAAGATTCGTACCCCTGCTTTCAGTAGGTTAAAGTAAAATGCAGTAGAGGCCCAGGGCATGATGGCCACATCGGATTTTCTGGGTAATAAAATGCGAACATCGACTCCTGCGCGGGCTGCCTCCTGCAATCGCTTTAATAGAAAATTATCAGGGACAAAATAAGCATTGGTTATCCAAATGTGATGGCGGCAGGTGGACATTTTTCGCAATAAATTTTTATATAAAATCCGGCGTCGGTGCCGGGTATGGTTGGAGCGGATAGTAGGATTGCGCCGCACTTGTCGAAAAACTTCTCTTAAGCGTTCGGTAATGGGTTGATGGTCCCAGGCTGAATCGAATGCGTGGTAGAGATCACTCAAGTCGATGCCGGTAATCCTTAAACTGGTGTCGCGCCAATTGTCGCCACCCATCGCCCGGCTTAAGTGGCATTTGCTGATATTCATACTGCCGACATAAGCGATGTGGCCGTCTATTAAACAGACTTTGCGATGGTCTCGCGAATTAATTTTAAATAAAAGGTAAATCCAATTGGTTAAAATAGACGTTTTGATTCGAGATCGGCGCCAATTCCATAATTGCCAGGGAAAAGGGTGGAACACTTTGGTGGTAGCCCCGGCCTTTTCTAAAAGTCGAGCAAATTGGGTGCTCCACCAGGGCGTGCCAGCGCCATCTACCATGACTCGCACTGACACGCCTCGCTTAGCGGCGGAGATTAACGCGTCAATTATTTTTTTCCCCAGAGTATCCCTCTGAAAAATATACGTTTCCAGAAAAACAGTATGCTGAGCCTGTTCAATATCGTGGATCAAACTATCAAAGTAGGCTCCGCCATCGATAAAAAGGATTTCACTCGGTGTTGTTGGAGTCGGGTTGTCCATTTTCCTTGCAGATTTTTAGGTGGTTAGCTTTAGCAAATTCCAATATAGTTTGATAAAGTTCAGGATTGGTCTCCTTCAAAGTGGGGTCCAAGGCCACGCACTGAAGACCCTCTTTCATTGTGGGCTGTAACATGGGCGAATAGCGGATACGGTGTTTTCTAAAAGTGGAAAGCTGCCCGCTCATTCTTTCTGCCCAATCGCTGGGACGAAATTTTTCACCGCTCTCGGTGATCCCTTCAATGATGATTTTACGCTTTTTTTCGCTCATGGCCTAAACCTGGTTAATCCATCAATTATAGCAGAAATTGATTTATATATGCCATGGATCGCTATTTGCGCAACTGGAATTAAATGAGCCTCTTTTTCTTGAGCAACTTAAGTAGTATTTTATAAGCTTTTTGTAGTAGAATTGCTCTATGAAACAAATCATACCTGATCAGCCTCGACACCCTGGCATTTATTTATTGCCTAACCTACTCACTATGGGTGCCTTGTTTGCCGGGTTTTATGCTATTGTCGCGGCTACTCAACATGCTTACGATAATGCCGCTATCGCGATTTTTATTGCCTTAATTTTAGACGGGCTGGATGGTCGAATTGCACGGATGACGCATTCTGCCAGCGATTTTGGAGCTCATTTTGACAGTTTGTCTGATATGCTTTGTTTTGGTATCACGCCAGCCTTAGTCTTATATGTGTGGTCCTTATCTAATTTAGGGAAAATAGGATGGCTGATTTGTTTCGCCTATACAGCCGCTACAGCACTGCGGTTGGCCCGGTTCAATACGCAATTGGGTAAGGCGGACAAACGTTACTTTCAAGGTCTTTCTACCACATTGTCAGCCGGTTTTGTCGCGAGTTTACTATGGACTTGTGTCCAACATGAAATAGAAGGTGGCGTTGTGGCTTGGATAGTCGCTATAGTTACCATTATATTGGCGGTTTTAAAAGTGAGTTCCATTCGCTACCGCAGTTTCAAAGATCTCAATATCCGCGGGAAAGTCCCATTTTTGGTGATACCTATTGTAGGGTTAATTTTGGTGTTGATTTCGTTTTCTCCACCGCACGCACTACTCATTTTATTTTCAGTATATATCGTATCTGGGCCCATCGCGGTATTAATACGGTGGTTTAGGCTTGGTAAAAAATTAAATGATTCCCATGATGACGCCCCTATTGATTGATCAGCAAGTCGCTGCCTCTATCTTGGAAGACATCGGTACTGGAGATATTAGTGCCGAATTAGTTCCAGCCTCTTTGCAAATGCAAGCTCACATTATTAGCCGGGAGGAGGCGGTGGTTTGCGGTATACCTTGGGTTAATAGTGTGTTTCAGCAACTGGAGCCAAAAATACAACTCCATTGGTTGGTAGAAGAGGGCAGTAGCGTTAGCAAGGATCAAATTTGGGTGCGATTGTCCGGCCCTGCCAGGCCGTTATTATCAGGTGAGCGTTGTGCGTTAAATTGGCTACAGACTCTTTCCGGTGTTGCGACGGGTGTTCGAGAATACCTTGGTCTTTTGCAAGGTTTGCCTACTCGACTTTTAGATACACGTAAAACCATCCCCGGTCTTCGCGCTGCGCAAAAATATGCAGTACGAATTGGTGGCGGCAAAAATCATCGCATGGGTTTATATGACGCTTACTTAATTAAAGAGAATCATTTGGTGAGCTGCGGTTCTATCACCGCAGCAGTGCAAACTGCGCGAAACAAAAATCCGCAGATGATTGTCGAAGTGGAAGTGGAAAATTTAACTCAATTAAATGAAGCCATATTGGCTGGCGCGGAAATTATCATGTTAGATAATTTCCAATTGCCAGTTATTGTGGAGGCGGTCAAAATTAACGCTGGGCGTGCTAAATTAGAAGTTTCCGGCAATATTACTTTGGAAAATATCCGCGAAGTTGCTCAAACCGGTGTTGATTACATATCCGTGGGTTCCCTCACCAAACATGTTCGCGCTATAGACTTATCCATGCGATTTTTATAAATCGTTAAGACGGTTTAAATATAATTGAGTAGGGTAGTCTTGCGGAAATTGTTGATGAATGTGTTCGAAAATTTGACGAGCACGAATGTAATCGCCATTCTCAAATAAATGATAAGCCTGAGTAAACTGAGTGCATAATTGTTTTTGCGATTCGGTCGCGCTGATTGGCGTGTTAGGTTCTGATAAAGCAACCAGTTCATAAATTTTAATTTTCGCTTTTTTCCCGCGAACTTCGACTTTATCTAGTGCCCGCACTAAAAATAAATCCTGAGTCTCTTTGTAAACGGTTTCGCTAATGATGATATTAACATGATATATTTTGTCGGTTATTTGTAATCGAGCCGCGGTATTTACTGCATCGCCAATCACCGTGTAATTCATCCGTTCATGCGTGCCAATATTGCCGACCACGACCTGGCCAGAGCTAATGCCAAACCGAGTAATTAATTGAGGTCTGCCTTGCGTTTGACAATTTTTATTAAAATTTTTAACAAATTGATGACATAAAAGCGCGCCTTTACAAGCATAAATGGCATGTTGAGTATTGGGCAGTGGTGCGCCCCAAAACGCCATAATACTATCGCCTATGTATTTATCAATAGTTCCCTGATTAGCCAAAATGATTTTAGATAAGCCGTCGAAGTATTCATTTAAAACTGGCATGAGCACGTTTAAGGAATGAGATTCAGCAATGGTAGTGAAGTCTTGGATATCCGAAAATAAGATAGAAAGCTGAGCTTTTTCCATCTGTAAACTAATTTCTTTTCCTTGTATTAACAGCTGTTGCACGATTTGTTTGGGAACATAATGCGAAAAAGAGCGGATTGCGGCTCGCAAGGCGGCTATAGAGGAATCCATTTTTCTTATTTCAATAATATAAGAGTGGATGCGGTGGTTGCTAGAAAGGTCTAAATTTGTGATTTTATCCACCTCTTTGGATAAAGCCACAATGGGTCGCGAAATTCTTTTAGAAAAATAAATGATTATTAAAATGGATATCAATAAAATAAGAAGAGTGATGAGGGATACTTTGATTTGTGTGCTAATTAACTCTGAAAAGAAATCCGCAAACGGAACGATGGTCACAATGCGCCATTGTTCATTGAAAATAGAAGGTAAATTGCTGATATAACATAAATAACGGGTGTGATCGGCTTTAAAGGAAAAATTAAAATCATGATTGTTATTGAAGATCTCCATTGCGGCAGTTAAAACCGTTAAATTCACTTTTGAATCAAGCGAGATTTCTTCTGGCACCAATAGTTTGCCTTGATTGTCGGTAATAAAAGTGCGGCCATTTTGGCCAATGATTTGTCTTTGTAAAAAATGCGATAATTCGATGAACGATATATCGATGCCCAATATAACCTGCAATTTGCCCTTGGGATCAAAAAGTGGATTACTTGCCGTAATACCCAAATCGTGAGTATGGAGAAAATAATAAGGTTCAGTCCAAAATAACGATTGGGTGTTAACGGCCCCTATATACCAAGGGCGTTCCACAATATTAATTGTCAGTTGGTTAAATTGTTCTTGCGCCAGAATGACAAAATCTTTATCTGCATAATACCATATTTCAGGCGGTTTTTGGTTTAAATCCATCACCTTAATAATATAAGTGCTATTGATGGGTAAAGGTTTGCTGGGGTTACTGATAAAATAATTTTGCGAAGACGAACTCACTTTTTTTACCAGCAAACGATTGCCATTTGGGAATGCTAAAAAGAAAGAGGAAATGTCGGGATTAAATTTAAGGATATTCAGCATATAACGCCAAATTTTTTGATCATTGATCGAAAAATCTCGAGTATCAACAAACAATCCCGCGGTACTTTGCAGAATTTCATCGGTTTCGATTTCTATATTGCCAACTCGGCTAATAATCACGGACGCATTGCGTTGCATCGTCCCTTTTGAATAATTTAAAATCGCCTGATAATTGCGAAAATAGGAATAGGTGATGACATAGACAAATGTAATCACGGTCAATGAAACAAACAAAGTTAATATGTCAATTTTAAGGGTTCTAAGCCAAATTTTATGAAGGCGGCAACGAAGGCGTTTGCTGAAACTTTGCATATTTTTTCAATATAGCCTACGCGCGCAGCCAGCGCCAGTTTTTTGACGTTCATGATGTTTTGTGCTAAAATTTAGCTTTTTTTGCAGGAAATAGTACCTTGATCTCCACCAATAATTTAACCATGCAGTTTGGCGCGAAACCCCTATTCGAGAACGTTTCGGTAAAATTTAGCGGGTCTAACCGCTACGGTTTGATTGGCGCTAATGGTTCCGGCAAATCCACTTTTATGAAAATTCTGGGCGGCGATTTAGCGCCCAGTTCCGGTAGTGTTAATATCGACCCCAATAAGCGGGTAGGTAAATTGCGCCAAGATCAATTTGGGTTTGAAGATTATACCGTCATTGACACCGTGATTATGGGCCATCCTCAGCTTTGGCGAGTGAAACAAGAACGTGATCGAATTTATTCCCTGCCTGAAATGAGCGATGCTGATGGCATGATTATTGCAGATTTAGAGGCGGAGTTTGCTGAATTAGATGGGTATACCGCTGAATCACGCGCCGGCGAATTATTATTAGGGCTGGGCATACCTTTGAATCAGCATAATGGTTTAATGCGTGAAGTAGCGCCGGGCTGGAAATTGCGAGTTTTGTTAGCTCAAGCGTTATTTGGCTCTCCAGATATCCTTTTGTTGGATGAGCCCACTAACAATTTAGATATCAATACCATTCGCTGGCTGGAACAAGTGTTAAACGAGCGCGATTCTCTGATGATCATCATCTCCCACGATCGTCATTTTCTCAATAGCGTCTGTACTCATATGGCTGATTTAGACTATCATGAGCTGCGGATTTACCCTGGCAATTACGATGAATACATGACGGCTTCTACTCAAGTGAGAGAGCGGATGTTGGCCGATAACGCCAAGAAAAAAGCCCAAATTGCGGAATTGCAAGCTTTTGTGAGCCGCTTTTCCGCTAATGTGTCGAAAGCCCGGCAAGCCACCTCACGAGCTCGTCAGATTGAGAAAATAAAACTGGAAGAAGTGAAGCCTTCCAGCCGAGTCAATCCGTTCATCCGCTTCGAACAAAAGAAAAAATTACATCGTTTGGCTGTAGAAGCCAAAAATCTAACTAAAGGCTTCGATAAAGGCCCGTTATTCAAAAATTTTAATTTAACGGTGGAGGCGGGCGAGCGCATAGCCATCATCGGCGCCAATGGCGCCGGTAAAACCACGTTGTTGCGGTGTTTATATGGCGATTTAACACCAGACAGCGGAGAAGTGAAGTGGTCTGAAAACGTCAACATCGGCTATTTCGCTCAAGATCATGCGGCGGAGTTTAGTGAGAATATGTCGCTATTTCAATGGATGTGCCAATGGATGCAGGAAGGCGATGATGAACAAACCATCCGAGGCATATTGGGACGTTTGTTGTTCTCCAAAGATGAAAGTAATAAATCTATCAAAGTCATTTCCGGAGGCGAAGAAGGCCGTTTGTTATTTGGCAAATTAATGCTGTTAAAACCCAATGTATTATTGATGGACGAGCCTACGAATCACCTAGATATGGAATCCATCGAGTCTCTCAATACGGCGTTAGAAAACTATCCTGGAACACTCTTGTTTATCAGTCATGATCGTGAATTTGTATCATCCTTAGCTACTCGTATATTGGAAATCACACCTCAAGGAATTGACGACTACACTGGCAGTTACGAAGAATACTTATTAAAAAGCGCCTCTCTCTGAGTCCACTTTCCAATTGACCTTATGCGATGGGGTTTGAAGGGAAGAGAATCACGATTCTCGCTCTCTTTTTCATGCAGAGCGATTGGCTTACCCATGCGCGGGACGGGAATTGCTGTGCGGGCAGAGTCTTTGATAAAATGCCTGGGGCGAGCGTGATTTACCGTTCACACAAACGCGGAAAAGTTTTTGCTAGGCGGCAATTCCCGCTTAGCGGGAATTAACTCTAAGCGATGGGGGGGTGAAAGAAGAGAACCGCGATTTTCGCTTTCATTTAGCAGCATTTGGGCGGGAATTGCAAAATTGTTTTCTGAAAAACTGGTGGAGTATTGCGCTTATGGATAAAAGCAAAATCGCCAAGCTCTTAGAAAATGCCGGAATTGCTATTAACGGCAACCAGGCCTGTGACATGCAGATTCACGATATTCGTGTTTTCAAGCGAATTTTAGCCAATCCTTCTTTGGGCGCAGGGGAAAGCTACATGGATGGTTGGTGGGATTGCCGCGAACTAGACCAATTTTTTTTTCGAGTATTTCGTTATTTAAAATCTCACGAATTATATTCTACCAAAGCGTTGTTCAGTTTTTCCCTTAAAAATTTTTTAATTAACGCACAATCGAAGCGGCGCTCTCAACACGTCGCGCAGCAGCATTATAATTTAGACAATGAAATGTATGCGGTGATGTTAGGCGAAAGCATGGCTTATACTTGCGCCTACTGGAAAAATTCCGAAACCTTGGATGAGGCTCAATGGGCAAAATACGATTTGATTTGCCGTAAACTTCATTTAAAACCGGGTGAAAAGGTTTTAGAACTGGGTTGCGGATTTGGGGGCTTTGCTAAATATGCCGCTGAGAAATACGGCGTCGAAATGGTCTCCATTAATATTTCGAGTGAACAAATGCGTTATGCTAAAAAATTATGCCAAGGTCTACCTGTGCATTTAGTAGAGTGTGATTATCGTGATGTAAAAAGATATAATCCCAATGCTTCGCGTTTTGATAAAGTAGTGAGTATCGGTTTATGTGAACATATTGGTTATAAGAATTATAAAACGTTTCTGAAAATTGCCCATCAAAATATGAAAAAAGATGGTTTATTTTTGTTGCACACGATTGCCAAAAACACGTCGGTGAATTTTTGTGACCCATGGATTCAAAAATACATATTTCCACGGGGTATGTTACCCACTATCAAGTTGATAAGTGGCTTGGCTGAACCTTTTTTTGTGGTCGAGGATGTTCATAATATTGGTTCAGATTACGATAAAACTTTAATGGCTTGGAATAAAAATTTTGAAAATCATTGGGTGCAACTGTCAAACCGATTTAATGAGCGTTTCTACCGGATGTGGCGTTATTATTTATTGTCTTGTGCGGGTGGTTTTCGTGCACGCAATATGCAGCTTTATCAATTTGTTTTTTCAACCCAAGGCCATTTGAATGGATACCATAGTACTCGCTGAATATGAATTTACCGTCTAATTGTCCCGCTGCTTATTTAGCGCCAGAAGGCTTTGTCAATGAACTAATTATTGAGTTGGGTGGAAATGTCCAAGTTTTTGGTCGATTAGTGGTGCCTGGCTGTGAACCAGTCAAGCAGCCAGTATGGATTCAGAACATTTGGTATAATCCAGTTATCATTCCGATTACTTCCATTTCGACAGCAGTGAAGCAACTCAAGGCTTTGCATAGACATTGGGCTAATTATTCTTATCATTTATTTAGGCGCAGTGAACTTATCCAGCAACAATTGCTGAATTTGAAAAATCCGCCATTACAATTCTTGCAAAGCGTTACTCCATCGGTTTTGGGCGCATGGACTTTAATTGATGCGAATCATATGTTGGTCAGCGCTCAGTGTTCGAGTCCGTTTCCTAATGGCGAAGTGTATTTTCAAGAAAACAAAGTCGATCCTCCTTCTCGCGCCTACCTAAAATTATGGGAGTTATTTACTCTTTATGAGATTTTGCCTAAAGCAGGTGAGCTGTGCTTAGATTTAGGCAGTAGTCCTGGCGGCTGGACTTGGGTATTAGAGCAGCTGGGATGTCGAGTGATGAGTGTAGATAAAGCTCCGATACAGGATCGATTATTAAAATCGCAAAAGATAAAATATTTAAAACAAAGCGCCTTTTCAATCAAGCCAGAACAGATAGGCCCTATTGATTGGTTTTTTGCTGATATTGCCTGTTACCCTGAGCGTTTATTAAACTTAATAACGGTTTGGTTAGATAGCGGTTTATGTCAAAAATTCGTAGGCACTATCAAATTACAAGGCAAAACCGATTTCGGTATTTTAAAAGCATTTGAAGAAATTCCTCATTCCCGCCTTATTCATTTGTTTCACAATAAACACGAATTAACTTGGGTTAACTTGGGCCGTCCTTAGCCAGCCTATGTTTAGCCAAGTCAGAGATCCTGTTATAATCCCGGATTAACTACGGAGTACTATGTCTAAAATAAAAAAATTAGCAGGTGAAACGGCGATATATGGTTTTGGTAGTATCGTCCCCCGAGTTTTGAATTTTTTATTATTTCCTCTTCATACTCGGATATTTGACCCTGCGGCCTATGGCATTATCAGTTATTTGTATATTTTTGTGGGCTTCTTAAATGTGGTTTACAGTTTCGGTATGGAAACAGCTTATTTTCGCTTTGCCACTAAAGAAAACGCTCAACCACAACGCGTATTCAATATGGCGCAAACCGCGGTATTACTCATCAGCGCTAGCTTGTCATCCATTTTCATCTTATTCGCCAAACCCCTGGCAGCGTTTTTAGATATCCCTGGCAGAGCTCATTATATTATTTTGTTGGCGATTATTATGTTCATTGATGCCGTTGTGGCAATCCCTTTTGCCAAATTGCGGATTGAACGAAAACCACTGCTATTTTCTTTGGCGAAAATTATCAATGTATTCATTCTCGTCACCATGAATCTCTACTTTTTTTTATTTCATTTTTGGCTGACGACTCATCATATCTCTTTCGATTTTGCTGAAATTTCCATTTTTATTCAACATACGGCCCATGGCAATGGCATTGGATATGTTTTTATCGCTAACTTAATAGCGAATTTATTTTATCTGTTTTTTTTCATCAAAATTTTTTGGAATTGGCGCCCCGTGTTCGATAAAGAGGTGCTGCCTTCCATGTTAAATTATGCCTACCCTATTATGATTACCGGCTTAGCCGGAATGATTACTGAAATGTTCAGCCGTTGGACATTAGTGTGGTGGTTGCCAAAAGATTTTTATCCGGGTCAAAGTTCGCTTTGGGCTTTGGGAGTATTTTCAGCTTGTTATAAATATGCGGTATTTATGAGCATTGCCATTCAAGCTTTTCGATTTGCCGCGGAACCCTTTTTTTTCTCCCATGCTCAAGATAGAAATTCGCCGGAATTGTTTGCCCGTGTAAATCATATCTTTATTGCCGCGTGCAGTTTTATTTTATTGGCAATAACGATCAATATGGATGTCTTAAAATATTTGTTAGGCGGGACAGCTTATTTTCAAGGGTTGCAAGTCGTGCCGATTCTATTGATGGGTTATTTATTTCTCGGGGTTTATTATAATTATTCAGTGTGGTTTAAATTAACTGACCGTACCTATTATGGCACTATTATTACCATTGGCGGTGCAATCACCACAATTATTTTAAACTTTATTTTAATTCCTATTGGTGGTTATTTGGGAAGCAGCTGGGCCTCGTTACTTTGTTATTTTTTGATGGCGGTGGTTTGTTATAGTATAGGGCAAAGATATTATCCCATCCCTTATAAAAATTGGCATAGTAGCGCATACATTGCATTGGCTTGGGTATTAATTTTGGTGTCTTATGTAATCGTTACGCCAAATTTATACATGAATATTATTCTGCACATTATCCTTATGTCGACATACCTTGGCGTGGTATTTGGTCTCGAAAAAGGAATTGCAGGTAAAGCAAGCCTGAGTTAATATATTTGCTTTGAAACAGGAGGCAGCAAGTGGTTAAAAATAAAAAACTGCAAGCATGGGTAGAGCAAGTTGTTGAGTTATGTGAACCTGAATCAATTTATTGGTGCAATGGGTCGGATGAAGAAAATGAACGCCTTTGCGCCGAGCTAGTCACCGCTGGTGTATTTACCAAACTGAATCCGCAATTGCGGCCTAATAGTTATCTCGCCTTGTCTGATCCCTCTGATGTCGCACGTGTAGAAGATTGCACATTCATTTGCAGTCAAAAAGAATGCGACGCCGGGCCTACCAACAATTGGCGTGAACCACAAGAAATGAAACGCACACTTAATGGTTTATTCCAGGGTTGTATGAAAGGCCGTACGCTTTATGTTGTGCCTTTCTGTATGGGTCCCTTAGATTCGCCTATTTCCCGATTCGGAGTTGAGATCACGGATTCTGCCTATGTGGTGGTCAATATGCGAATCATGACCCGCATGGGCGATGCTGCTTTGCAAAAATTAGGTGAGGGCGAGTTCGTCAAATGTTTACATTCGGTAGGGATGCCTTTAAAAGAAGGGCTAAAAGACGTCAGATGGCCTTGTAATAAAGAGCACAAATATATTGTGCAGTTCCCTGAAGACCGAGAAATATGGTCCTTTGGCAGTGGTTATGGCGGCAATGCTTTATTAGGGAAAAAATGTTTAGCTTTGCGAATTGCTTCGGTATTAGGTCGAGACGAATCTTGGCTGGCTGAGCATATGTTGATTGCTGGCGTAAAGTCTCCAGCGGGCGAAAAAAAATATTTCACGGCGGCTTTCCCCAGCTCTTGCGGTAAAACCAATTTTGCGATGCTAATCCCCCCAGCGGAAATGTCGGATTGGAAGATAACCACGGTGGGTGATGATATCGCGTGGTTACAACCCGGAGAAGATGGCCGTCTTTATGCCATTAACCCTGAAGCTGGATTTTTTGGTGTCGCTCCGGGAACTTCTTATAAAACCAATCCGAATATGATGGATACGATTCGCGCTAATACGATCTTTACCAACGTCGCCCTGACGCCGGAAGGAGATGTTTGGTGGGAAGGTATGACGGAAATACCGCCTTCCAAATTGTTGGATTGGCAAGCGCAAGAGTGGACTCCGGATTGTGGCCGTAAAGCAGCCCATGCCAATGCTCGGTTCACCGTATCTGCTCAACAATGTCCCATTATTGATTCTGAGTGGCAAAATCCTCAAGGAGTGCCCATCAGCGCCATTATTTTTGGAGGCCGCCGAGCGACAACCGTTCCTTTGGTTTATCAAGCTGAGGATTGGCGTCACGGGGTTTATTTGGCCGCCACGACTTCATCTGAAACTACCGCTGCGGCAGCAGGGGCTTTAGGTGTATTGCGCCATGATCCTATGGCGATGCTACCCTTTTGTGGTTATAACATGGGCGATTATTTTCAACATTGGTTGGATTTAGGAGCAAAATTAACCCAGGCGCCTCAAATTTTTCGCACGAATTGGTTTCGTAAAAATGATAAGGGCCAGTATTTATGGCCGGGCTATAGTGATAACTTACGGCCTTTAATATGGATATTAGATCGTATAGCCCAGCGTGCGGGGGCCAAAGAAACACCCATTGGATTATTACCTCAATATAAAGATTTAAATTGGAAAGGCCTCGAGGGGTTTACCCCATCCCAATTTGAAGAATTGATGGCTATCCGCAAAGACGAATGGGCCAAAGAAGTTAGGCAACATATCGAATTTTTTAATCAATTTGGGCGGCATTTACCTGCTGAGTTTAAACAAATTGTTGCGCGTTTGTGTGAAGACTTCCAGTGTGGAGCTGAAACTTCCACTGTGGCTTCATCCTAAATCAATCCTCCCCCCTACACAAACGAATTTCAGTTCGTTAATCACTTGTGTAGGGGAAAAAGTTTCACTGAAATTAACGTCTACTCCATCCGACCGTAAGCATTGACTGAGTTGAGCAAAAAATTGGGGAATGGCTGGATTCAGGTGAAAAGAAAGTCTACAATAATCAATATTATGCATTTTTATCACAGGTTACGTGTCACTATAATAATCATTTTCTTAGCAGCGCTAATGGCAAGCGTGCCAGGAATCGCTTTCGCGCAAGAGCCTGCACCGCCTCCGTCCAATGCCGAGGTCAATCAAAAATATCAAGCAATCACATCGCAAACTTTAATGTTAAAACAAATAAAAGCGCTATCAAAACAGCAATACCCACAAACAACCGAAAAAACGCAAACCGCCAAAACCCTAGAAGACCTATCCCAGTCAATTAGTAATCTGCAATTTGGCGCATCTCAATTGATCATTGAGCTGCACCGCTCTCAAACTTGGATAAATTATCTTAAAAATCAATTGCAAGATCCGATATTGCGAAAGAAATGGAGTGAAATTTTCCTAAAGTGTTTTCTCGTAGTGGGATTGGGTTACTTGATTTTTAATTTAGTCCATGGATTTCTACAATTTTATTATCAGCGCTTATTGCAAGCGAGGCCTGCCCGATTATTCCATCGCGTATTATATCTTGGATCAGCTTGGATACTCACGCTGATGCCCATAATTTTGTTTGCCCTGGTTTCTTATTTAACATTATTTTTTTTAAAGCCGGATAGTAAAACCCAATGGGTTTTACTGGCATGGATCTGTGCATTTGTCATCGTTAATTTTGTGGAAAGTTTTTATACTATCTGTTTGCTGGGAATTGCTAACTATCCCGGATTAAAAAGAATATTACATACTATCACATCGTTAATCGTTTATGGATATTTTATTTTGCAAACGGCCTTGTACTTGGGAATGGATCCGCCAGTTTGTGATTTTTTAGCAAAATTATTGGGATTTTTAGTCGTGATTGTGCTAGTACGGTTTATCATTCACACGCGTTGGCAATTAATTAAAATTTTACCCATTCGAAAAATTAAAAAAATGCCTCCTGAAAAATTGATGCATTTAGAAACAGGCATTCGCGTCGTAGGAGTGGTTTATCTTTTTCTGTTATATTTAGTCTGGCTAGTCCAGTCTAATCATTATTTTTGGTTCGTATTAAAAAGCACAATCTTAAGCTTTATTCTGATTTTTATTGCTATTCGCACAGTTCGTTTTTTAAATTATTATTTTAACCGTGAATTTACCATTAATCAGACTTTTCGCCGGCGTTTGCCCGGATTTGAAAAGCGCGTTAAACGTTATCGTCGAATTCTGGACGTGGCTTTACGATTTTTTATTTACATCACCTTAGCATTATTAATCATTAAAATTTGGAGCGGTGGCGCCATTCTATTGGTTTCTCCGGCCCTGAAAGATATCATCATTGTAAAAATCGTGGTGATTATATTTATCATATTAATCAGCATGTTTATATGGGAACTCAGTAATAGTTTAATTGAGCTTTCTCTAACCAAAGGCAAAGACCGTGTGGCTATTGAAAGTGGGCGCACCCATACTTTATTGACGGTAGCGCGTAAAACGATATTTGCCGCTTTATTCCTTATCGCCTGTTTGATGGTTTTGTCGCAATTTGGAATTAGCATCGCTCCTTTATTGGCTGGTGTAGGGGTAGTGGGTTTGGCCATCAGCTTTGGTTCACAAAAATTGGTACAAGATTTAATAACCGGCTTTTTTATGTTATTAGAAGATCAGATTGCTGTAGGAGATGTAGTTAGGATAGGTGATAATTCTGGTGTCGTGGAAGCAATTACATTACGAACCGTGCGATTGCGCGATGCAGCAGGAGTAGTTCATATTATCCCTTATAATACCATCGTCACGGTGAGCAATATGACCAAAGAATATTCTTATTATCTCTTAGATCTAAGCGTGGATTACCAAGAAAGTGTCGAAGAGGTAATGGCGATCTTAGGTCGAATCGCAGCGCAAATGCAAAAAGATAATTATTTTGGCCATTTAATACTAGAGCCACTTGAAATGATAGGGTTAGATAGATTTGCTGAGTCGGCGGTAATAGTTCGTACTCGGATTAAAACGAAACCCGGTATGCAGTGGCAAGTAGGTCGCGAATTTAATCGCCGCATCAAACAAAAATTTGATGAGCTCAATATTCGGATTCCATTTCCCCACTCTATCGTTTTTTTTGACAATAACAATAAAGAAAAATTCAATTAAATTACGGTATTAATTCAGCCGCAATTCCATTTTATGATGTTTGACTCTACGTAATGGGGTTTAAAATGGGGAGAAAAGTGATTCTACCCGTCTCATTCCGAAAACAAAACAGGAGAACATCATGAAAAATCTTATCTTAACTGGCGCAATGGTGGTGAGTTTCTTTCAACAGAGCTTAGCGCTGGCGCAAACTCCCAGTATTAATATTATATTTTCTGATCCGGCTCGATTATGCCAGAACTCAACTGGGGCAACGCAATTTAGTTTTAATTACAAATACGCTGCGGGAAGTGATATAGAATATTATAGCGGGCCGGTATTGGTGAATAATTCCCGTGAAATCATTACGGCGCCCCCATTACCTAATGATGGCTCCGTCCATACATTTACTGATTTTGAGATTACCGGACAAGGTGATTGCGGCGATTTAGATTTAGATTACAATAATTTAGGACCCTGCTACTTAACGAATTTGATCCCGATGCAAGATCAGCAATCACCCTTTTCTTATCAGATAGTAATTACACCCGAAAAAACCATCGATAATATTTATCAAAGATCCATGTACCACTTAAAATGCATAGTCAGGTCTGTAGCCTCGACCCTGCGTGAGAGAGATGGGCAAGGGCAGACCATCAAAATCTGAAACATTCATCATCGGTAACCGCCTTTTGGCAATGCCAGAAAAATGTAATTATCCGGTAATTTCGTAGCTTCACGACTACGGGATTATCGAATATTTACGCAAAGCCTCAATATCTCATTGATATTGTTAAAATTTTAAATACATTATAATTAGCTTGGTTCAACAAAATTTGACATAATTGACGAGCTTGACCGTAGCTTACATACTAATTTAACGAGGCTTAATAGAGGCAGCCATTACCGGCTATTGAATGCCTTCGCTGAGGATAAATTAACCAAGAGATAATGCAATATGCGATTAACACACTTGCCTGAGGATGTATTAATTAAAATATGTGAAGCTCTCTCTACAGATGAGTTAGCTCAGACTGCTGGAATAAGTAAACAAACTTCATTTTTTAGTAAAAACTCATATTTTTGGAAGCAAAAGCTTAAACATCATTTTCCCGCAAGCTTTAGAGAATTAAAAGATGAAAAATTAATCGATTGGTATCACCAATTTCGTGAAACGTCGATGAAAGAATATCACTCCCTTTTCTCTTCTCGGATAAGAAAATTATTTTCTGCAGTAAAAGACGGGGATCTGGGCAAACTCCGTCAACTCCATAAACAACTCCCGCTTTCTTTATCCGAGTTAGATTCGAAAGATAGCTGCCACAGATCGCTTTGCGATTGGATACTCGCGCAAATTAACCCAGCTTTGCTGGATTGGCTTTTTAATGCCATGCTAGAATTCTATGAGAATTATTACGCGATTCACCCAGATGCGGTCGTGGATGCTTCAGCGCATCGTAATGAGATTTATTGGGCCTTGGTCTGCCGCCAGAATATAGAAGTCTTTGAACAATTATTAAATCAGGGTGTCACTGCAAATGAAGTTTACTTTCCTATTCATGAAAAACGATGTTACTCGATTCACTTGGCGGCTAAACAAAATCAATGGGATGTTGTTCAGCTTTTAATAAGCAAATATCCTGCCTTGATCCATAGTTATGACATACGGTTTCAGACAGTATTACATATTGCTGCATCCACGGGTAACGCAGACATGGTAAACTATTTGTTACAAAACGGTGCTAGGATTAATGCGCAATCGCTAACCCGTGAAACGGCACTTTATTATGCCGCTTCTAATGGATACCATCGTATCGTTAAACTATTATTAGACCAAGGCGCAGATATTCATATTGAAAATGATTCTTTTAATTTTCCTATCCATGTGGCGGCAATCAACGGTCATTTGAATGTCGTAATGGTACTGCTTAAGCATGATCCTCATTTAATTAATGAATTATCGATTCTGGAAAAATTGTCTCCTTTATCCTTCGCCATGCAAGCGAGGCATTTTAATATAGCTAAATATTTACTCTCGGCGGAAAGAAGTCCCAAGGCTGATCTGAATATCGATGGCTGGATAAAAAACCATTCACTCTATATGGCGCTTTGTTGTAACGATTTAACGACTCGTCATTCCTTGATTGCATTATTGATCGAAAATAACGTGAATGTTGCGATAAATCAGTTTACTATTGATGATTTAAGAATACTTTATGAAGCAACCATACAAAAAGGTGATCTTAAGTTAGTAAAGCTGCTATTTCATAAGTACCCTGAATTGTTGCAATACTCTTATACTTATAATCCGAGCCATCACGCATTATTTATGGCAGCAAAAAACGGTCAATTAGATATTGTAAGGTATTTAATTAAGCATCAAATTCGTCCTCCTGATTTATGGAATGATGATACTTTAGATATTGCTCTTCGTCGGGGACATGATAATGTTGCGATTGAATTAATTGAAGCTAAAATCATCGGTTCTAGAAAGATAGGGGATGTATTGAAGCTGGCTAATCGATATTTTCGCATAAAAGTGATCTCTTTTATATTAACTCAATATCCTCATACCCGACTAGAATTTTTGCCCATTACTCAAATCCAGACTGAAAACTCATCTCTTACGAGAAATACAAATGCAGCCAATAGCGGCGAAAGTGTTTTGTCTCCGAGAAATATTGATGCAATGAGTTTTTTAATCACTGAAAATTTTTTAACTGACGAAACGCTAGATATATTAGAAAAAAACGGCAAATTAGTATTTGCTATAGCGACAATAATAGAAAAAATTGGGCGACATCCTGCAGCTTTGAGGAATTTTGGATTATTACTGCAAGATAACTTTGACATAATATCGAAAATTTTGGCCGCGGATCAGCAGCAAAAAAATGTTTTATTTTTATGTCTATTAAGCGCTCCGCAACAAATGCATTTTTTAAAAACTTCACCTTTAGAAAGTTACCTGCTAAAAAATCAAATTAGAGAAATGGAAAGGCGGTATAAACAACTTAACCCATTCGGGCTAACTCTCTTGTCGAATTTAAACCAATGTTGTATTGATAACATCTATCAAAATCATTCCCGCAATTTTCCTCTCAAAGAGGTTGCCAAAACCGTGACTTTGTTAGATAAGTGTGATTTAGTCTATGATGAATTGTTAAATATACTAGTAAAATGCGATAAAAAGGCAGTCAATTTAGTTAAATTGATAGTCAAATTTAAACATAAAATAATTAAAGATTATCTTACATTAAGGAAACATGAATTAGATAATATCATACAATTTTTAACGAACAATGTTGATTCAGAAGTTTTATATTTATGTACATTAGATTTTTTACAACAAGAAGCTTATATACGAGGAATGACTTCGCTTCGTAAGCAGTGTCACTTATATAGACAAATTCAGCCGCTAAAATGGCAATACTATCAATTAACTTTATTGTTGGATGACTTACAGAAATGTTGCAAACCTGCCATTGACGAAAATTTTTCTCAGACCTTCAAAAGATATTATAAACAGAATTGCCGCTTTTCAGTTTTTGAGAATACTTTGCGAAGTGAAATGGGTAAAAAAGTTTTCAGTAATACCACAATAACGGAAAGAAATGTGAGAAATTATTTAAATAAAAACTCTAACAACAATTTAAGTAATAAAATTTTCAAGGAAATGAAAGCAAATTCTTTATGCATTTATTAATTTTAATTAAAAACCAACTCACTCAAAATTAAGGCGGCGGGGGAGTGAGGCTGGGATCACTTGTGGCGCTAGAACTTGAATTGCCGTTCGATTTATTAGCTGCTTTGGAAGACCCCACTTGTAAAGTGTAGAGTATATCAATGCCATTTTGATTGCTGGCATTGGTTTCTAAGCGTAAACTCCAATTTTGAGAGAATAAATAATTTAGTTGGAATAAATTTGTTTCCAAAAAGGGATCATATTTATAACGCAAATAAACACGAGAACTTAAGCGTTTCCCCACCACAAAATAAGACGTTGGCGTAGCAGTGGGAATGTATTCGCCGGTTGGTCCTAATACCGCTTCCGATTCAACACCAAACTCACTTAGACCTAAACTTTGTTTTATTTGGTTAGTAAAACTTTGAATATTACCCGCTCCCCTTTTGGTAAAGGGCAAGGTATTTAGCGCTTGTAACATGAGATTGATGTTGTAGGGAGAAATGCCAGAGCTGGAAGTCCCTAATAATAAAAACGAAAGCATATCCGCTTGCGATAAATTGCCTGCACTGGAAAATAGAGTAATTTGAGGCGAGGTGGAAGTCCCCGCCACGTTCATTCCCACCGTGATTTCATTTGTTCCCAATTGCTGCTGACTCACAATATCCGTAATAATAATTTTAGTGGTGGCTTGCAAACTCAAATTCGGGTTGGACAAAGGATTACGGCGATAAATAATTCCGGAACCAGAGGTAATGGAAAGAGTGCGATTATAAATTTCAATGCTGCCTTCACTAAAATCTACCCTTCCCGTCGCAAGCAGAACCTGTTTGGGTTGAGATAAAAGCATCAAGTTCCCTGAAAGCTTACCTTTAAGGACGGATGTATCCACTCGAACGTTTTGCCCTAAATTAATATTTAAATTCATCGTTAAATTCCAAGGGCTGGCTTTAACTAGCGGACGTTCACCCACATACACGATTTCTTCTTCGGGTAAGCTGCTAGCCACTTGAAAATCAAATTGATGCAAAACGGCAGTGGGAATATTCACATTACCGCTAATATTAATATTGCGACCATTAATGTCAGCATGGACATTGGGCGAAACATAGGCAGTATAGCTAGGCGTATCTGCTAATAATACCGTATCGCCTGTTAAAGTCATTCCCGTGGGAAATCCTTCGAGCAATTTTGTTTTACCCGTTAATTGTAAAGGCCGGCCAGCCGAAGTAGCATTGATAAAATAATCCAGTACGTTACCTTTTGTCATCAGCGCTAACTTAATATCGTCTAATTGGATATTTAACCCAGGAATTTTTATTTCCCCGCCTTCTAAATGAGTATGTCCCGTCAGCGTGGGCTCACCTAAAACCCCGCCCACCGTAAAATCCGCTTGCATTGAACCACGAGTATTAATGAAATCTGGCGCCAAAGCTTGAATTATCGACAAGTTATTTAAGATCAATGAGAATTTACCCTGTATAGCTTGGTCTTTAGAAAATACAGTGGCGCTGGTGGCCTTTGGCAGGGAAATAGCCGTATCAATTAAATTATTGTTAGCCAAGTTAATGTGTGCCGATAACACTCCCCCATTTTTATCAAAATGAGCGGCCAGTCGACCATTTTGAATCTCAATTATCACGGGAGTTTCGCCTTTAAAACTCACCGCACCACCAGAGGTACTAGCATCCATTTGTAAAGATTTTAAATTATCTGCTGTGCCTTCGGCGCGAAAATGGATATTCATGGGTAAATTTATTGAGACATTTTCAGGAGCCAAAGTTGAAATTTGTTGAAAATTTAATCGGCCAGTCAATGCCGTTTGCCAAGTTTTGTCGATGCCATTCAACGTCGCTTTTAAACAAACTTGAGCTTGATACGGGTTTTTTAAGCATAACGCCATGACTTCTGATTTTTTCAAAGATAATAATAAAGCCGTTGGCTGAACCAATTGCAACTCTCCCACATAAGGAGCGTTAAGAGTTAATTTTTGGATAGAACCTTGCCAAGCTTGTTGATTATAACCACCGGCAAGCGCTAGATTTAAATGCGAATCATAAGCCCGGACATCGGCATCCAAATGGTGTTGATTTAATCTTCCAGTGCCAGTCAATTTTAATTTTTGCAATTCAAAAGCTTGATAGAATAACTCCTCCCCCGCAATTTGAAACTGAGAGATTTTATTTTCTCCCATATCCAAATCCCAATTGATATTTAATTTGTCGGCTCGATAGTCTTGCCAACGAAATAAATAGGCTTGCAAAAAACCTTTCGTTAAAGGCTTTGTCAATAAACCATGCAATTCGCCTTGGCTGCGCACAGAGCCGCTGCTAAAAGGAAACAGCTCAGCCAATTGACGAGTTTTAAAATTCCATTTTAAATCCCATTGCCGGTCAAATTGCCCCTGAGTATCTAATTGAGATTGAGGCGTTTTTAAGTTCAGAGTCCAGGAAAAATGAGGATGGTCACGGCCTAAATATCCAGTAGAGTTGACAAAAATTTCAATAGGCTGGGGTAAATTGGACTCGATACTGCTTAAATCTAAATGACGGCCTGCTAAAGACAATTGCCATGACATAGGAGATTCCCACTGCCATAATAAATGGGCATTAATTTCCCCGCCAAACAATAATACTTGCGGCGCATCCAATTGAACTTGATGAGTATTCACTTTGCCATCCAGAGTCCATCGCATTTGTGGATTATTCGCCTGCAAATTAAAATGGTAATCTTGCGGTGTGCCTTTGATACTCAGTTGAGTTTGTAATGCATAAGGGAGAATGAATTGAGCTTGTGCATCACCTTGTAAATGCTCTCGATCTAGGAGAACATTTTGCATTTTTATTTCTTTAACTTGTAAGGTGGGCGCGCCGGGACGTTGACGCCAGCTAAAATTTTTAATGGCCGCGGAATTAATTTCTAACTGAAAAGGCAATTGCAAAGAAGTCAGTTGCGGGCGGACCCGTTGCAAATCCTGTTGCAATTGACTCCATGAAAAAGCCGTTTTAGGCGCAGGAGCTTGCGGGATGGTGATATTTAAATCATCGACTTTCAGCGAAATGATATCCAGTTGTCCCGCCAGCAGAGAAGAAGGATGCCAACGTAAATGGATCCGGCTGGCGGTATATAATTGGTCCTCGTATTGGTAACTCACTTTATGCAAAGTCAGTGGACCAAAAATAATGCCTTGAACTTTTTGGTAATGCAATTGGCCAGGGATATTCTGATTAAGCATATCGAGACTCAGTTTTAAGCCTAAGGGGGTGAGTAGTAAAATTCCCAGCGCGAAAATAGAACTGATCAACAAAATTCCGATAAAGCGGAATAGGGTGATAATCCATTTTAAAAACAAACTGCTCATTAAAGTTCAGCTCCCACTGAGAATTCCAATTGCCAGGTTTTTTGCGGAGTGTTATTAATTGGTAAAGGACGTGCCACATCCAATTCCACCGATCCAATTGGGGTTAACACCACGACTCCGACGCCTGCACCAGCAACCTCTCTCAAATACTTGGGTTTAGGTTGATTGGTTTCGGTAACCGAGCCCGCATCAATAAAAGCCGCTAAATACCAATTATTGTATACTCGTTGCTGAATTTCCCCACTGACGATAACCAAATTTTTACCGGGGCCGATGCTGTTATATTTATATCCGCGAATACTGGTAGGGCCTCCGGCATATAATTGCAGAGTTAAAGGCAAATCATTGATATTATCAATTTGAGTTCTCCCGATTTGGCTACGGAATAAAAAACGAGTATGGGTAGGGTCAAAAGTCGCTAAGGCTTTCATGGCGGCTTTAATTTGAATGACATTCGTTTCTGAAAATAGGGCTTGCGAAGCGGCTAAAATGTCTAAGCTGCCACTAATGCCATTATTCACAATTTTATTACGTAAAATAGCGCGATCATGAATATAATCCCAGTGGCCACTAGGATAGAGCAAGATTGCATTGTGCCGGTCTTGCGTTGCCGTTCCGTCTGAACCGGTTGTATTAAAGGCTGAGCGTTCATTCAGATAGGTCAACGCCAAAGTTTGTAACCAATCTTCCCCAAATAAAGTGTTATAACTGCCTGAAGCTTTAAAACTTTCGGCTTCATTGGGGAATCCGCTGATGGAATCTTGGATTATATTGCCATAACCGGCGCTAATCGCATAAGAATCCGTGCTGGGGTCTTTGCCGGGAATAATATAACTGCCATTGATAGTATTATTTTGCAGATGTTTTTTATCGCTGATTTTAAGATAAGACCCTCGCGCCAAAAAATTGATGTGATGACCATAAGAATTGACAGGTATCCAATTAAATCCCACAGTTCCCCGCGGGCCTGTGTCAGTGCCATAACCCAAGCCGAAGGTGTAGCGTTGAGGTTTAACTGGGGTCAAATCTACTTTGACAGGGACTTTGTTGTCCTGTGCCTGGGCAGGCAGAGGAGTCACTACCGTCTGAGAAAAATATCCACTCCCGGCCAACACCTGTTGAGTTTTTTGAACTGCGGCATTATTGTAAAATTCACCTTCACGATATCGTAAATAGCGGGCTAAAAAATCTGAATTTAAATCCGTAGGCGGGAATAAAGTTGGCCCAAACCGGTAGCGTCGCCCTGTATCAAAGTGCAAAACGATCGAAGCTTGTTTAGCCTGAACATTCATAATAATTTGGCTTAAATTCATTTTGGCGTCAAAATAACCTCGGTTAGAAGCTAGGTTGAAAAGCGCATCTTTCGCAGCTTGGTAATTATCGACGGTAAAAATTTGGCTGGATTTAATGGGTATATTCTGGGAGAGGTGAGAAAACGCTTCATCTTGCGAACCTTCGCCGCTAATTTGCAAATCCACATGGATAACTCGCACCGGAGGGCCACGATTAACATAAAAAACTAAAGCCCAGGTATTACCGGCGCGTGAGATTGTGGGCCTCACTTGGGCATTAAAATAACCATAAGGTTCTAAGCCTTTTTGAATTAACAAAGGTGATTTTTGATAAAACTGATTGATTTTATCCTCAGTGATGGGGGTGGTGATATCTCTGCTGCGATTGGTGAGTAAATTAACAATTTGCGTTTTTAAGGGCTCATCGAGTCCGTGTACTGTAATTTGAATAATTCCTTCTTGTTGCTGCGCCCAAGTTGACCGCACTGTCATAAATAAGCACAAAATTATAAGAGGAATTAACCATTTCTTCATTAGCGTCAATTATATCGGTTTTATAAAAATTGTCATTAATCATCTTGAGCAATGGGTTTTGTAAAGCCAGTATATCAATTGAGATTAAGCGTATTTTGAACTTTGCAGTGCTAAAGGATAGAATATTAATAAATCGATGTTGGAGCATTCCATGGAAATTTATACTATCGCTTCCCAAGACAGTTTGACCCGCGTTGCGTTTAATCCCGATAGGGGAGGGGCGGTGACCTCTATTATCATGCCCGGCAAAACAGGCCCGCGTGAATTACTCTTTCAATCAACCGAGCTTTTACCTTGGCCGTTCTGCTTTCCGGTGTGTGGCAGGTTAGAGTATCAAGGACAACTTAATCGCTATTGTTATGATGGCCATATTTATGAATTGCCTATCCATGGGTTTGCCTCCCATTCGTCATGGCAAGTGAAAAGTGCAAGTAACAACCATTTGTGTTTGGCTTTGCGCGATGATGAAAAAACTTGGGCAATGTATCCTTTTCATTTTAATGTCGAATTATGGTATGAAGTCTCTCGGCGAACACTGATTTGCCGGCAGCTTTACACCAATCACGGTGATAGGCCGATGCCCTATTATGCCGGGTTTCATCCCTATTTTTCGACTCCACCTCCCCAGAATGGCAAAAACCAGGTTATCATTAACTTTCAAGCGGCCCGCCATTTGCTCTATAATGAAAGCTTAACGGATATTATTGGCGAGCAGGAATTATTAGCATTGCCGGCATCGGCTACAGATCCCCGTATCCATGAGCAATTGTCTCAATTAGGAGAAAACCACGCGCTTTCTTTACGATACCCGGATGGCGACGTTATCCATATGATGGCTGAAGGAGTGGAAGACGAAAACTTGTTTTCTTATGTACAAATATATTCGCCGGCAGACCAAGCCTTTATTTGTATCGAACCGTGGATGGGATTCCCGAATGCGTTAAACAAGGGAGAAGGAGTTCGTTGGTTGGCGCCGAATCAAACTGAGCATGGGGTTTTACGTATATGGTTGGAGTAAGAACACGCTTTGCACCCAGTCCTACCGGAGATTTACATGTCGGTGGTGCGCGCACCGCTTTATTTGCTTGGTTATTTGCCAGGAAAAATCAAGGCACGTTTATCCTACGGATTGAGGATACCGACCTAGCGCGCTCTACTCAAGAATCCGCTGAAGTCATTATTGAAGCGATGCGGTGGCTGGAGCTGGATTACGATGAAGGACCTATTTATCAATCCCATCGCTCTGATCGTTATCATCAAATACTGCAACAATTGTTAGCAGCCAAAAAAGCGTATCGCTGCTATTGCAGCAAAGAACGCTTAGAAGCCTTGCGCGAACAGCAAACGGCTGCCGGGCTGAAGCCCCGATACGATGGCCACTGCCGAGATTTAGAAGAAAATCGTAATGAAGCTTATGTTATCCGATTTCGCAATCCACAAATGGGTTCAGTCACCTTCGAAGATATGGTGCGAGGTAAAATTGTTGTCAGTAATGCCGAACTGGATGATTTGATCTTGGCGCGCAGTGATGGGTCTCCCACTTATAATTTTGTCGTGGTGGTAGACGATGCGGACATGAAAATTTCTCATGTTATCCGCGGCGATGATCATATCAATAATACTCCTCGCCAGATTAATATTTTAGAGGCTTTGGGTGTCACAATACCGCAATACGGCCATGTCCCGACTATATTGGGTAGTGATGGGAAACGTCTATCAAAACGTCATGGCGCTGCCGGTGTTTTAGAATACCGGGAAGCGGGTTATTTGCCGCAAGCCTTGCTCAATTATTTGGTGCGATTAGGCTGGTCTTACCAAGACCAAGAAATTTTTTCACGTGAGGAAATGATTAAGCTTTTTGATGTTCGCAGTTTACAAAAAGCTCCTGCCGCATTTAACCCGGAGAAGTTAGCTTGGTTAAACCAACACTATTTAAAAACATTAGATAAAACTCTTATCGCTCCGGCTTTGTCGCAACAGCTCCATAAACGAAAAATTGATTTTGCTCATGGGCCCAATTTAACTGATATTTTGAATCTGTATGCGGAACGTGCCAAAACTCTAGAAGAAATCGCGGAAAATTCTCGATATTTCTTTCAAAACGTTCAATATAATCCTAGCGCCTTGGAAAAACATTTGACTCAGGAAATTATTCCAGTGCTTAAAGAATTGCACGAAGTCTTGCGTAATTTACCGCAGTGGGATATGGCGCAAATCCATCAAGCCATCAAAGGCTTGGCTGAAAAAAAATCATTAAATTTAGGGAGAATCGCGCAACCTTTACGAGTCGCGGTCACGGGGGATACCATATCGCCTCCCATTGACGCCACTTTGTATTATCTAGGCCGTGAAAAAGTGCTAGAACGTCTCGCCCAAGTTTTAAAGGCATGAAGCCCAAACAGTTAGCGGCAACCGCCTTTGGAAATATCTTAGAGTGGTTTGACACGGGATCGTATATTTATCTCTCGCCGTTTATTGGTAAAACATTTTTTCCGAATGAAACACAGCCTATTTCAATTTTAATTGTGTTTAGCATATTTGCAGCCGGTTTTATTTGCCGTCCTCTAGGCAGCATTATTTTTGGCCATCTGGGCGATTCAATTGGCCGTGCTAAAACCCTTATTTATTCGATTTTAATTATGTCATTTGCTACGTTAAGTATGGGGTTAATACCGTCATATTATCGCATTGGGATTTGGGGTCCGTTATTATTTACGCTATTCCGTATGCTACAGGGTTTGTCAATTGGTGGAGAGTATAGCGGCATTATGGTGTATATCGCGGAATCTTCTCCACGTCAGCGTCGTGGATTTTTCACCAGTTTCGCAGCGGTAGGCGCCAACGTTGGATTTTTATTGGCCACTTTGCTGGCGATTCTCTTAAATACCATTTGTCCTCCTGAGGCAGTACAAGCTTGGGGTTGGCGCCTACCGTTCATGCTCAGCGGTTGTTTGGGATTTTTTATTTTATATTCTCGATTAAATTTAATCGAAACAACCGTGTTCCAATATTTGAAAAGTCATAATGAGGTGGCGAAAGCGCCGTTATTAACGGCTTTTCGTCAAGCGCCATGGTGTTTGCTGCAAATATTAGGGTTAACGGCGATGGGCTCTGCATTTTATTACATTTGTTTCGCTTATATGCCCAATTATCTGCAGCAATATTTTGGGGTGTCTTTAGTCTTTGCGCTGGTCTGTCAGGTTTTATTTTTGCTGGGGATGATTTTGTTATTACCCTGGATGGGGATGTTGGGTGATCGATTCGGGCGTAAAAGAATTTTATCTTTGACCGCCAGCGGCATCATATTATTTGCCTTACCGTGTTTTTATTGGTTACAGCATCAATTATTAATTTTTATTTTTGCGGGATTGAGCATCGCCGCAGTGCTCAGCTCGTTAGAACAAGGCACGACTTTATTGGTCTCGCTCGAAAATTGTCCTTTACCTTTTCGCTATAGTGGCGTGGCGTTTGCGTATAATTTAGGAAATGCTATTTTTGGTGGGACTGCGCCTTTAATTGTCGGTATTTTAACCGATAAAATTAATGCTTTTGCTCCGGCATATTACTTAATGACCATGAGTGCTTTGGGTTTAATTGTGGTTTTGACTTTAAAAAAAACCTATAACTCCGATGTTCTTTCTTACGAAGCGGAATAATATCCTGCATCAGCAACCCATTGTCCATTTTTTCACCTCGTGAGGGTATTTGGCAAAAAAATTGAAGTCAGTCAATGGCGTAGTCGATAAAGAATTTAAATTAATAAGCCTAGGTGGTGTTTGTCTATTTAAAAGACTTTGAATAGAATCGCTATCGCGTGTATAAAAATCTACTAATAAGCCTTCGCGTAGATCGTTTTTTTAGCATTGGCTTTTTGAGTAAAGATACACTTGCCCCGTTCTTCAAAGGTATTTAAAGGAATGCATCGCGCTGAAATTTTGTATTCTTTAAGTAATGCGTCAATAGATCCATCATCACTCGAAAAAACATAAGCAAAGCCGCCGGGATTATCATCGCTAAAGAAATCTTTAAACGCATTAAGGTCAGTAAACTCATGGCTATGGGTTTTTTGAAAATTAAGCGCATTTTGATAGAGAGTGTCTTGCATTTTTTGGAGCATAACAGGCAGGTCTGTAAGAAATTGTTGACGTGGCAAGCTAAATTTTTGATGAATTTGATTGCGTAAAGAAATGAATAGGCTGTCGGAGGCAATATCCCGTGGTCCGATTTCTAAACGGATTGGAACGCCACGTTTGACATGACGCCAATATTTTTCTCCGCCCGGGATGTCCGAAGAATCAATATCAACCAGAACGGGTTCCTGACAAAAATTTAAACTGCGAATTTCTTTTTGTAATTTTTCGCAATACTCCATCACCACGGCGGTATCTTGTTCTTTTCTAATAATGGGTAAAATGACCACGTGCAAAGCGGCAATTCTAGGCGGTAAAACTAAACCGTCATCGTCGCCATGAGTCATAATCAATCCACCAATCATGCGGGTGGAAGCCCCCCACGAAGTAGTCCAAGCATGTTGCAATTGTTCATTGCGATCGGTGAATTGAATGTTAAAAGATTTCGAAAAATTTTGTCCTAGAAAATGTGAAGTGCCGGCTTGTAACGCTTTGCAATCCTGCATCATGGCTTCAACCGTGTAGGTATTGATAGCGCCAGGAAATCGTTCGCGTGCGGTTTTTTCGCCGCGGATCACCGGTATCGCTAAAACATTTTCTAAAAATTCAGCATAGACATTTAACATTTGCTGAGTTTCAGCTTGGGCGTCTTCGGCGGTGGCGTGGACGGTATGTCCTTCCTGCCATAAAAATTCTGAAGTGCGCAGGAACAAGCGAGTGCGCATTTCCCAGCGCATCACGTTAGCCCACTGATTTAACTTCATGGGTAAGTCACGATACGATTTAATCCACTTGGCATATTGAACACCAAAAGAAGTCTCGCTAGTGGGACGGATAATATAAGGTTCTTCCAGTTCGCCAGCGGGTTCTAATTGCCCTGAAGCGGATGTCTCTAACCGATGATGGGTTACCACGGCGCATTCTTTGGCAAAGCCTTCAATATGTTGAGCTTCTTGTTGTAAATACCGCAATGGAATCAATAAAGGGAAATAAACATTGCTATGGCCGGTTTCTTTAAATTTTTTGTCCAAATAGGACTGCATTTGTTCCCAAAGTGCATATCCCCAAGGTTTAATGACCATGCAACCGCGCACCGGTGAGTTTTCGGCCAAATCAGCTGCTTTAATAACCTGCTGATACCATTGTGGATAATCTTCTTGACGAGTAGGGGAAATTGCTTTTTGATATTTCATGTTGAAATTTTCACCTAACTTTGATGCAAAGTCAAAAAATTTAAAAAAACATTGACTTCAATGCTGGGCTCTCCTAGAATGACTAACTTCTGAGCGGGGCTATAGCTCAGCTGGGAGAGCGCTTGCATGGCATGCAAGAGGTCAGCGGTTCGATCCCGCTTAGCTCCACCAAGTTGTCCCCATCGTCTAGAGGCCTAGGACACTGCCCTTTCACGGCAATAACAGGGGTTCGAATCCCCTTGGGGACGCATTTTATACTCTCAAGGCTGTAAAAAAGGGAAGACTTTTTTATGAAGAAGACGTTAATTTTATCTGCGCTTTGCTTCAGTCTGACTTTTGCGATCGGCGCCAACGCCGGTGGTGCCGATATGTTAATCCCGCCCGATTATTTCAGTGGCTTTTATGTGGGCGGCACAGGCGCATTTCATATGGCGGCCTTTAATGGTTCTTCCAGTACTGACACACCAACCGAAGTCGCTTTTACCGAAAACTTTACTATCTTAGAAGAGCCTTTAACTAACGTTTCTGTCAATCAAACTTTTTTCCAAGCAGGTAATTTGATTAGCGGCAATGTCAACAGCAACGCTTTTGATGGCTATTTTGGCGTTCATGGCGGAGTAGGTAAAGTATTTGACCATCGTTGGTATACCGGTTTTGAAGGCTTTGGTGAATGGGGTTCTCAAAATCCTAGCGTCACTAACAATGCCAATTTCAACAATGTATCGCAATTGACGCTTACCACCAATTCAGGGACTGCAGTGAGTGCTAGTGTACCAGTCAGTGGTAACTTTCAAACTGCCACTTCTGTTAAATTAACCAATGATTATGGTGTGGTGTTTAGACCTGGTTTTTTGGTTGCGCCTCAAACTTTGGTTTACGGTAAAGTTGGGGCAATTTGGGCTAATCTACGAGTGAGCAATAGCGTTACCGGTACGAGTAATTCTTCTTTAAATGATTCTACTTCGGCGGCGGCTTATCAGGCCAAAGCTGCTCTTAGTGGATCCTCCAGTAATAAAGATACTAAAATTGCTCTTTTGCTGGGATTAGGGTTGGAGCAATTTATTTATAAAAATTTTATTACTTTAGGCGTTGAATATAATTACGCCAACTACGGCCACGTCTCTACTATCACAGCCGTGAATGCGGATGAAGCAGTTTCTGGCTCCGTGCCTCTTGGTGAGGGTAGCGCAAATTTTAGCGACGGCAGTCGAGTTTATAATGTTGGGACCACTCAAGCCTGTGTTAACGCCAGGGTCAGTACTTTATTGGGCTCATTGAATTTCTATTTTGGCAGTCACTGGTTTTAAAGCTG
This sequence comes from uncultured bacterium, assembly GCA_965651935.1. GTDB lineage: Bacteria > Pseudomonadota > Gammaproteobacteria > Coxiellales > Coxiellaceae > JAFEDN01. Next base: position 31,238 of record CBFGTC010000001.1, on the reverse strand, counting down.
AAAAACGACTATTTTTGATTGTAGGGATCTTGCTCAAAATTTTTAACAAATTCTGAATCGGCCACTAATTGCATAATCTCGCTTTTTTTTCGGCGATTGAGTTTACGTTTAATTTTGGTTAAATAATATTCAACTGTGCGAGGTGATAAATTTAATATTTTGCCGGTCTCAACCATGGTTTTGCCCTTCAGCATTTGTATCATGCATTCGGCTTCTCTTTGAGTAAAATAAATACTGGAAAAAGGTTCGCCTAATGTATATTTAATATGCCGGCGTTGATGTTGGGTGGCATAGCGTACTCCTTTGGATGGCTTCTGTGAGTGAGGCGACTTGGATTTCCCTTCAGTCACTTCCAAAACCAACCTTTGCCAATAGTTTTTATCTTTCAAAGTCTTCTTAAGTTTATACATCTTGCTATCCTTTACGAAGATTGATACAATATCACCTAGGGGATACCTTGGCTTAATGTGCCTTTTTTTGATTTGAATATTAAATTCAATTCGAGAAGAGGGTCAATACCGGGGTTTGTGGAAAATATACTTGTGTAGAAAAAATATGAAATTAACCACTAGTCAGATTTTGAAACGCCTAATGTTTCATCGTGGCATAAGAACAACCGAATTAGCGCGAAGAGTGGGATTGAAACAGCCAACAGTGCATAGAATAGTTGAAGGAGTTTCACCCAGTCCACATCAGTCCTCCTTAATACCATTGGCCGAATTTTTTGGAATCACTGTAGAACAACTTCGAGGTGAAGAAGCGCTCCCTTGGAATTTATACGATACTTGGGGTTTACATGGTCAAGATATGGCCACTGTCCCAGTAATTAGTTGGGAAGAGGCAATTCATTGGCCTAATAATGTGGATAAAACTCGTGTGCACCACGATCCTATTCTGATGCCTAGACCCGTGAATGAAAATGTTTTTGCCTTGATCATGGAAGACTCTTCCATGAGTCCGCAATTTCCAAAGGGAACAGTGCTGGTATTGGATCCCGCCAGAGCTTATAAAGACCGCAGTTACGTTTTATTACGAATGAAAGACCATAGCCGCGCTGTATTTCGCCAATTATTATTGGATGCCCGTCAATATTACCTTAAGTGTTTAAGTCCCGATTTAGAAGGGGTGCGTGCTGAACCCTTAAATGACGACACTCAAATCTGTGGTACCTTAATTCAGGCTAGATTAAATTACGAAGAATAATGAAATTGTATTGTGTCCGGCACGGTGAGGTCTGCCGAGCCGAACAAGACTCTCGTTGTCCATTGTCAGAGCGTGGACGGCAGGAAGTCCAGCAAATAGCCCAGCATCTTGCTAAATGTACTATTAAAATTCCTTGTATTATCCATAGCGGTAAAGCTCGCGCTCAACAAACTGCGGAGATCTTTGCCCAAACGTTAGGATGCGATAAGGTTTTATCTTTGCCTCGGATTTTAGATTGCGAAGCGGACCCCAATGACCTGATTGATCTCCTAGCTCAATGGGCCGAAGATAGCATGTTGGTGGGCCATTTACCCTTTATGCCGCTTCTGATCAATACTTTAACCACGAAAGATAAAACTTTGCCTTTATTTTATTTCCCTCCGGCAACAGTGGCGTGTCTGGAACAACAATACCATCAGTGGCTGATCCGCTGGATAATTAACCCCTCAATCATTCCATAAAACTGTTCAAAGTTTTTCAAATAGAAGAACATCGCTTGTTGTTTATTTTTTTCACCTCTTCCACGTGAGGGAGAGGTGAATGGACTTTAATTACCGTCTATGATGCGGCATGTGCGGCTAAAGCCATGGCGACACAAGCAGTTAATTTTCGCGCCATCCCCAGGTGCAAAAATTCATTTGGTCCGTGAGCGCTTGAATCTGGTCCCAAGACGCCAGTTATCAAAAATTGAGCTTTGGGAAACATATTTCCTAGCATCCCCATAAACGGAATAGTGCCACCTTCGCCAATATATGCCGCCGGTTTTTCAAAAAATAATTGTGAGGCTTCTTCATTGGCTTGGGCTAACCATTCGTCGAGCAAAGGAGCCTGCCAGCCCGGAGCATAATCCTGACATAGAAAAGACACCTTCGCCTCATAGGGAGGGTTATGAGTTAAGCTCTTTTGTAAGGCATCCTTGGCGCGGTGAGGATTGCATCCGGGTGGAATACGAATAGAAATTTTGACAGCTAAAGAAGGGATGGTGACATTGCCAGCGTGGGCTAAAGACGGCAGCCCTTCTATCCCAATAACGGAAAGCGCCGGGCGCCAAGTGCGATTCAAAATTAGTTCAGCATCATTGTTACTGACCGCATGAGTGGGCCAAGCAAAAGGATAATCGCGCTGAAAACTATCGCCTAGAATTTCAGACGTCAATTGGGCTTGTTCAATATATTGCTGAGGAATGTTGACTTGCATTTCCGGTAGCAATATTTTTCCGGTTTGACGATCTTCGATGCGGTCCAACAATAACTCTAAGATGCGAAATGCCGACGGCACGACGCCACTGCCTAAACCCGAGTGCATTCCTTTAGTCAAAACTTCAATACGTAAAGTCCCGCTAACCATGCCGCGCAAGGACGTCGTGCTCCACAATTGCTCATAATTGCCGCAGCCCGAATCTAAGCAAATAATAAAAGTAGGTTCGCCGATCTTGTCTTGGAGTTTTTCTAAGTAAAAATTTAAATCTAAACTTCCGCTCTCTTCGCTGCCCTCGATAATCACGACGCAGCGGCCGTGCGGTATTTGGTGGCGTTGCAAGGTGGAAATTGCCGTGAGCGCAGCAAATACCGAGTACCCATCGTCTGCACCGCCGCGCCCATAAAGCTTATCATCCAGTAATACCGGCTCCCAAGGAGACAGTCCCAATTCTTGGTTCCAGCCCTTCATCTCAGGTTGTTTATCCATATGGCCATACAGCAAAACGGTTTTTTCAATTTGTCCTTCAATGTCAATCAATAACAAGGGAGTGCGTCCTTCCTCTTCCAAGACGCTGATATTCATATTCTTAATAGCTTGTTTAGTGCACCATTTGACAATGAGGTCCATGGCTTTATTCATATGTCCATTGGCTTTCCAATCCTTATCGAAAGCTGGTGATTTGTTGGGGATTTTAATGTATTCAGATAAGCGATGAACGATATCTTTGCGCCAAATCTGATTAATCTCCTCCTGCATGGCTTTGGCTAAAGTTTTATTAATTTTGTTTTCAAATGTTTGTGGCATAATTTTCTCCATAGTTAAGCTGATTACGCCCCCTTCTTACACTTCCCTTTGCGAGGGGGAGGGAATAGATGAATATGAAAATTGCTGCATGGCTTGGTAACTAAGCCAGATTAATAAATAATCGATAAAACCACTTAATATCGTATCGCTTAAAAAATGGTCCCCCTGAGCAATTCGTTCAAAAGTCATGAGGAAACCTAACGTAAAGATGATGGAAGCCACCAGTTTTTTACGATTCAATACGAATAATAATGCCAAATAACAAAAAATATTTGCGGTCTCTCCTGAGGTAAACGAACAGTTTTTTTCGCATTGGTTGCTCATTACCCAGGCTGGTGTGAATTCTTTATCGCCGCCAAATTGCTTTACTTGAAAAGGACGTGCACGCCCCCAATGATTTTTTAATAAATCGTTCACCACAAATGCAGGAGCAATGGCGAAGCTGATTAACAAAAATAAGCATATTCTCATGGAAAGCAAAGAGGAATATTTTTTAAAGAAAATTCCAGCTATCAAAACCATAGTCAGTCCAATAATCAACAAATAAGTCAAATAAACCATGCAATCACGAAAAACAGCCAGGTGTAATTGAGTGTAAAAATGTTCTAATAAAAAGCCTTTCCCAGGTTTATAAAACCAGCTGCTAACGGTGAGATCGATTTGGGGAAAAAGGTACATCAGCGCCGAAAATAAGACTGCAAAAAGTGCCATATTTAAAAAGAATTTTTTTGACATATGCTACTGATTGAATCCTTCTAGCCAAAAAATATAAATTTGTTTTTGCCGGCCCGATAAACGCTGGCTGACTGTAAACGTGTCTAATAATTGATAATTCTGAAATGAATTTAGCATTTCAGATGGTAAGTGAGCATTATACGAAATTAGAACGTAATTTTTACCCACGGGAATATTATAAACTAGATTGTCCTCTTTCCAGTCTATTTTTTGATAAGGGTCCCATATATATAAACGGCTTTTCGGTACTTTACCATAATATAAAGTCTTTGACCAAAGTTCACGATCATAAACTAAGTATGAAAGGTGGGAGAAATAGCGTTGCTGGGTTTCGATTTTGTTGCCAAAATCTTTCCAATTAGGTCGATCTGGAATGGGCCAGTTTAGAAAGCCATAAGCGATAGCCATTTCCCAAGCATATAAAAAAATTGAAATGAGAATATTTAAAATAACGCTGAATTTGAGCCAGCCTCGCCATTTTTTTTTCCATAAATAAGCCACGGTTAAAATAATTCCGCTTGGGTAAGCGGCTACCGCCCAATTGGCATAAGCGCGGGAGAGCAGCGCTTCCACGGCGATCATGAGTAACATGGGGACTGTAAAACAAAGTAACAATAAAGAGGCTTCGTTGTGGCCCAACCGACGCCAGCGGAAAATGGCAATAAATAAAAGCATAAATAATACAGGTCCCAAAATGCCCGCCTGGCTTAAGATAAAGTAAGCTAAATTTTTCCAATGGAAGTGGACTCCCTGCACATGAATATTGTGTTCGACCACGTGTTCCAGAGCCGGATTATGATGTTGAGTATTCCAAATGGCGTTAGGTAAGAAGATTAAAATCGCGACAATCAAAGCTAAGTAAGGTCCCCAACCCTTCAGAGGAGAGGGGCGGTGAATATTGCAGATAAAATATAAAATTGCCGATAAGACAAATGCCAGCATGGTATATTTGCTGAGCATCCCCAGCCCAACTGCAATCCCGCATAAAAACCACCAGCCTAAACCTCGGCTTTGATAGGCATAAATAAAAGCAAATAAAGCCAATGACCAAAATAAAATAAGTAAAGGATCCGTGGAAATGATGCTGGCAGAATAAGTTACCGCGGGTAATGCCAGAACGCTTATCCCTGACCAAAAACCAATATGAGGATTAAATAACTTTTTCGCACAGCCATAAACCAATAGTGCTGTAAAAAAATAGGTGATCGGGCTGATAATACGAATCGCCCATTCTGAATGACCGAATAGAAGGGTGGAAAAATGAATAACCCAGCTAATCATGGGCGGTTTGGAGTGGTAACCCAGTGCCAGATGTTGGCTCCAACTCCAGTATTGGGCTTCTTCAACGTCCAAGCTGCGGTGATTAATAAAAAGATAAAAGATTCGCCAAGCCGTAAAAATTAAAGCAATCCATAAAAAAGAGTTAAATGAATTCTTAGCAGAGCTGGTCATTTCGATGTCGCGGTGAGTGCGGAGTTTTGTGTTTTTCGCTCGCAGTAGAGCAAACAAATATTGCGGACATAGACAATCAGCCCAAAGGCTTGACCGCTGATAAAAACCGGGTCTTTAAGATGGATAGAATAAATTAACATGGCGATTCCGCCGGTGAGACTAAGCCACCAAAACATTTTAGGCACTATACTTTTGCGATGCTTTTCGCTATATAACCATTGCACTAAAAAACGCGCCCCGAACAGCCCTTGTGCGGCAAAGCCAAGACTAAGCCATAAAACTTTATACCAATCAAGAGGATGGAGCATGACGAGTTTCCAGTGGGCAGGGGCGTCGAATTAACCACATCACTCCCAGCAGATCACTAATGCCGACCCATAAGCGGTCCAAGGTCCGGTATTTTGATTTGCCATACAGCCGTGGGCGGTGATTGACTTCTACGTTAATAATTATCCCTCCGGCGCGTTTAAAAAGCGCGGGTAAAAATCGATGTAGATGGTTGAAATGCGGTAATTGCAGGAAGACGTGGCGCTGAAAAAGTTTTAAGCCGCAAGCGCTATCAGGGCAATTGTCTTTCAGCAAATAGCCTCGAATGCAATTGGCAAAGCGAGAAGACAAACGTCGCACGGCATTGTCTTCGCGTTTCACGCGTATCCCTGCAACCAAGACCGGACCTGGTGGCGCTGACGTTTCGAATTGGGAGGCGGCGGCGAATAATTTAGCGAAATCTTGAGGATCATTTTGGCCATCCCCATCAAGAGTCAAAATCCAATCATAACGCGCGGCGCGCACGCCATTGACGACAGCTATGCTTTGTCCATAATTGCGATCATGGTAAACGACGCGCAAATAATCGAATTGTTTTTGTAATTGCGATAAAAGTTCCCGGGTTCCGTCGGTGCTGCAATCATCCACGGCGACAATTTCAAAAACGCTCGAATTATTCAGTGCATTAAAGATCTCGATTAATAAGGGCTGGATGTTTTCAATTTCGTTGTAGACGGCGATAATCACGGAGACGCCTTGCTTTGGCGAGGATTGCATATAAAATTAGAACCCCATTCAAAATCAAACATTATGATTTTTTGATCCGAAATTGTCAAGGGAGAATGGGATATGCATGACATAAGGATTTGAAAAAATAGTTAAAACCTCGCAATGCCTAAGCGAATCGCGATTCTGCGCCTTTCATCCCGAGCAATTGGCTTGCCGGAGCATAAAATATAAACAAAAGCAGAGTGCTCGCATATGCGAGCACTCTGCTGTATAATTAGTTTTCTCTTAAAGAGGGCCATTTCATGACTCGCTATATTTTTATTACTGGAGGGGTTGTTTCTTCTTTAGGCAAAGGAATCACTTCAGCGTCTTTGGGCGCCATTTTAGAAGCCCAAGGATATCGTGTTACTCTCATTAAGCTAGACCCATACATTAATGTGGACCCCGGCACCATGAGCCCATTTCAACACGGTGAAGTTTTCGTCACTGAAGACGGCGCTGAAACAGACCTGGATCTAGGCCATTATGAACGTTTCATTAATGCTACCATGTCCGCACGCAATAACTTTACCACCGGACGCGTCTATGCCGACGTGATCCGCAAAGAGCGCCGCGGTGACTATTTAGGAAGTACAGTCCAAGTCATTCCGCATATTACGGATGAAATTAAGAGCAAAATTGTGATAGGAGCGGATGCAGCAGACATCGCTTTAGTTGAAATTGGTGGCACCGTCGGCGATATTGAATCACTGCCATTTCTAGAAGCCATCCGCCAAATGCGCATGCAACTCGGGCCGCAGCAAACCATTTTCATCCATTTAACACTAGTCCCCTATATTGCCGCCACCCGCGAAATAAAAACAAAGCCGACACAGCATTCGGTCAAAGAATTGCGATCAATCGGGATTCAACCGGATATTTTGGTGTGCCGGTCTGTGCATAATTTACCTCATGGCGAGCGTTCCAAAATCGCCCTGTTCACCAATGTGGCGATACCTGATGTCATCTCCCTACCAGACGCTAAAAGTATTTATGAAATTCCACTTTTACTACGCCAAGAAGGCTTGGGTGAACGAGTCGTGACCAAATTAAATCTGCCGATAAGAGAAGCCGATTTGACTGCATGGCAAGAAGTAGTTCATGCTCAAAAGCATCCCGAAAATGAAGTTAAAATCGCCATGGTCGGTAAATACACGGATTATGCCGATTCTTATAAATCGCTTAATGAAGCTTTAATTCATGCGGGTATCCAAACTCGCACCAAGGTCAATATCGTTTACATTGATGCGGAAACTTTAGAGCAAAATGGCGTCGCAGCCTTAGACGGGATGGACGCCATCTTAGTCCCGGGGGGGTTTGGTTCACGAGGGACAGAAGGCATGATTTTAGCTTCTCAATATGCCCGCGTACATAAAGTACCCTACCTCGGTATTTGCTTAGGAATGCAAATTGCCATTATTGAATTTGCTAGACATCAACTCAACTTGAGAGACGCCAGCAGCACTGAATTTAATCGAGCCACTTTTGCGCCAGTAATCGCGTTAGTGAGTGAATGGGTTGACCGTGACGGTCAAATTGAACAGCGCACTCATCAAGATGATATGGGCGGGACCATGCGTTTGGGAAGTCAAGCTTGCCAATTGCGTCCTGATTCCAAAGCCAGACAAATATATGGTAAAGATCAAATAGTAGAAAGACATCGACATCGTTATGAAGTGAATAATCATTATGTCCCCCGTTTGGAAGACGCGGGTTTGGTCATTGCCTCGCGCTCCGTCGATCAAAAACTGGTGGAGATGATAGAATTACCAAACCACCCTTGGTTTATCGCCTGCCAGTTTCATCCTGAATTTACCTCTACACCGAGACGCGGTCATCCTTTGTTCACTGGATTTATCAATGCCGCTTTAGATTATCAACAAGAAATTACCGTTAGGATAAGAGATGATGCAACTGAACCACTTTAAAATCGGCCTTGATCAACCCTTATTTTTAATTGCTGGCCCGTGTGTGGTGGAAAGTGAAGGATTGGTGATGGATACCGCCGGTTATTTAAAAGAGATCACCGACCAATTAAAGATGCCTTTTATTTTCAAAGCGTCCTTTGATAAAGCTAACCGCTCTTCACTGCACAGTTTTCGCGGCTTGGGAATGGAAAAAGCCTTAGCCATTCTGGCTAAAGTCAAAAAAACCTATCAACTTATGCTGTTGACAGACGTACATGAAGACACACCCCTAGCCGAGGTGGCAGAAGTAGTAGACGTGCTGCAAACGCCGGCATTTTTGTGTCGCCAAACTAATTTTATTACTCGAGTAGCTGCTTGTGGTCTCCCTGTCAACATTAAAAAAGGCCAATTTTTATCCCCTTGGGAAATGAAAAATGTGGTTGAAAAAGCGCGTACTACCGGGAATCATAACATCATGGTATGTGAACGTGGCGTTTCTTTCGGTTACAATAATCTTGTATCCGATATGCGCTCTTTAGCGATTTTACGAGAAACACAATGTCCCGTCGTGTATGACGCAACACATTCCGTTCAATTGCCGGGCGGACAAGGCTTCAGTTCAGGAGGGCAGCGCGAATTTGTCCCGGTATTAGCTCGTGCAGCCGTGGCGGCTGGTGTGTCGGGTATTTTTATGGAAACACATCCTCAACCGGACCAAGCTTTAAGTGATGGCCCGAATGCGGTGCCTTTAAATAAAATGGCGCCATTATTACAAACGTTGGTTGCTCTGGACCGCCAAGTGAAAAGCGGTGAGTGGCTGGAAGAGCAAATGAAATAGGAATTTATTTATGAGTATCATCAGTCTAATTAAAGGAAGAGAAATCCTTGATTCACGGGGTAATCCCACTATACAAGTGTCGATTACTTTATCTTCCGGTACAGTTGGTTGTGCAGCCGTCCCTTCAGGGGCCTCCACCGGAACCAAAGAAGCTTTGGAATTGCGTGACCAAGATCCTAAACGTTATTTTGGCAAAGGGGTGCTCAAGGCGGTGGCAAATATTAATGGAGAAATTTATCAGGCCCTGAAAGGCAAAGATCCGCAAGCGCAAGAAGAATTAGACCGATTGATGATCGAGCTTGACGGCACGCCGAATAAAAGCCGATTGGGAGCCAATGCCATACTCGGTGTTTCGTTAGCCATAGCCCACGCAGCGGCGAAAGATGCTAAATTGTCTTTGTATCGTTATTTAGGCGACGATGGTCCTTTTACCATGCCCGTGCCGATGATGAATGTAATCAATGGCGGCGCTCACGCCAGCAACAATCTGGATGTCCAGGAATTTTTGATCATACCGGTCGGCGCTCCCACTTTTGCCGAAGCACTTCGATATGGAGCCGAAGTCTTTCATGCATTGAAAAAGCGCTTAAATCAGCAAGGTCTTTCCACGAGTGTCGGTGACGAAGGGGGTTTTGCACCTAATTTAAAAAATAACGATTCTGCTTTGGAAATTATCCTACAATCGATTACGGATGCAGGTTACCAGCCGGGTAAAGATATTTATTTAGGCTTAGATTTGGCGAGTTCGGAATTTTATCGCGATGGCCGTTACGAGCTGCGCGCGGAAAAACTGTCTTTAACCACAGACCAATTTATCCGTAAATTAGTCGAATGGGTAGACCGTTATCCCATACTCTCCATTGAAGACGGGCTTAGTGAAACAGATTGGAATGGCTGGCAGGCATTGACCAAAGAATTAGGGTCTCGCGTGCAATTGGTGGGTGATGATATTTTCGTCACCAATCCGGCAATTTTGCGCCAAGGGATAGAGCAAAAAATTGCCAATTCAATTTTAATTAAATTAAATCAAATCGGCACTTTAACCGAAACTTTAGAAGCAATGGGCTTAGCCAGACAAGCTGGTTATAGCACGGTTATTTCACATCGCTCAGGTGAAACCGAAGATACCACCATTGCCGATTTAGCCGTGGCCACTTCTGCCGGTCAAATTAAAACCGGGTCTTTATCGCGTTCAGACCGGGTCGCCAAATATAATCGGCTTTTGGCCATTGAACAGGAGATGGAAGGTAAAATTCCCTACGCAGGATGGAAGACTTTTAAAAAATGAAATCAATTGCATGGATGTTGACACCTTTGCTTTTATTTTTGCAGTACGAAATTTGGTTTGCTCCGGGGGGAGTGCTAAACTTAATCAAAGTGCGGCAGCAATTAACCGCTGAAACTCGCATAAACGAGGAGTGGCGACGGCATAATCAAGCCATTATGCTGGATATTCATAATTTGAAAGAAAGCGAACAAGCCATCGAAGACCACGCCCGCCACGATTTAAACATGATTAAACCTGGCGAAGTTTTCTATCAGCTTCCCTAGGTCTGAACAGCGAATTGCTGAAGCTATTGAGGATTTAAAACGGTTAAGGTACGCTTTCGTAACTATGAAAGATTCGGATTTACACACGCAACAGCGCTTATTGCCGGGCGTCTCCAGGACCTTTGCCCTCACGATTCCACAATTGCCTATACCGCTGCGAGACGTTATCACCAACGCCTATTTATTGTGCCGCATAGCCGATACCATTGAAGACGATGCTGGTCTGGAAGCCAATATAAAAGCTCACTACCATGCCCATTTTCGAGAAGTATTGACAGGACAGTATTCTGCCGTGAAATTTGCCGAAGAATTATATCCTCAATTATCCGAACGGACACCCATACCAGAACGTGAATTAATCCAAAATATCCCTACGGTTATTCGTTGTTTACACCATTTTACTTCTCTCCAACAGCAAAGTTTACAGCGCTGTGTGAACATTATGTCAACTGGTATGCCAGAATTTCAAAGGCGAGTCAGTTTACAAGGATTGGCAAATACGGCTGAATTAGATCGTTATTGTTATTTTGTCGCGGGAGTGGTAGGCGAAATGCTCACGGAATTATTTTGTGACTATTCTGCCAAAATAGCCTCGTGCCAAGATCAATTGATGAACTTAGCGGTTTCTTTCGGCCAAGGTCTGCAAATGACTAATATTTTGAAAGACTTTTGGGAAGACCGTCAACGAGGCGTTTGTTGGCTACCACAAGAAATTTTTCAACAACATGGCGTTAATTTAGCTGAAGCAAGTTTGATGCGCGATGAATTTGCCGCTCCATTGAAGCAGTTGATCGGTATGGCGCGTAAACATTTAGATAATGCTTTGAAATATACTTTGCTGATTCCCGCCAATGAAACCGGAATCCGCCGTTTTTGTTTGTGGGCAATAGGTTTAGCGATACTCACTTTACGCAATATTTATCATAATCCAACTTTTCATTCAGGAGCTGAAGTTAAAGTGAATAGACGCACATTAAAAACTACCATTGCCGTGAGTAATCTGTGCTGCCGAAATAATGATTTACTGGAATTTTTATTCCAGCGTTTAACTCGAGAAATTGTATGAAAGACCTGCTTTCTCAGGCCGAGCCGGCTACCCATTTATCCAATGCTATTAACGCCGCCAAAAATGCTTTGTTAGCTGCTCAGCGTTCTGACGGACATTGGTGCTTTGAATTAGAAGCAGATTGTACCATCCCCGCAGAATATATTTTGATGATGCATTATTTGGATGAAATCGATACCGAACTTGAACAAAAGCTCGCTGTGTATTTACGTTCCCGGCAGGGCAAAGATGGCGGATGGCCATTGTATTATGCCGGTAACGCGGATATTAGCTGTACCGTAAAAGTATATTATGCATTGAAGCTCGCTGGAGACTCTCCTGATGCGGAGCATATGCAAAGAGCGCACCAGTGCATATTAAATCTGGGGGGAGCAGCCAAAAGTAATGTCTTTACCCGCATTTGTTTAGCGATGTTTGAACAAGTTCCCTGGCATGCCGTGCCTTTTATCCCCGTGGAAATTATGCTGTTACCCAAATGGTTTCCATTCCACATCAACAAAGTTTCTTATTGGTCGCGGACCGTCATGGTCCCGTTATTGATTTTATGCAGTCTAAAACCCAGCGCTAAAAATCCGCGCCGAGTGGGGATTGCGGAACTTTTTGTCACACCCCCTCAACAAGAAAAGCATTATTTTAAAACGCGTTCTAGTTTAGGGCGGATTTTTTTATTTTTAGACAAAATAGGCCGAAAGCTTGAGCCGTTGATTCCTAAAAAATGGCGTGCAGCCGCCGTGAAAAAAGCCGAATCCTGGTTCACCGAACGATTAAATGGCGAGCAAGGTTTAGGAGCCATTTTTCCTGCCATGGTCAATGCCTATGAAGCATTAATATTATTGGGATATTCTGCCGAGCATCCCTTTCGGCAACAGGCTAAAACCGCGTTAAAAAAATTATTGGTGATCGATTCACAGTCGGCTTATTGTCAACCTTGCTTTTCTCCCATATGGGATACCGCCTTATCCAGTTTGGCTTTACAAGCGGAGGGATCTGCCGAAAGTGTTCAAGCATCGGCCAGTGCTTTAAACTGGCTACAGCCGTTACAGATCTTAAACGGGCCTGCCGATTGGAAAGTTTATAATCCCAACCTGCCAGGTGGAGGTTGGGCATTTGAATACCGGAATGATTATTACCCGGACCTGGATGACACCGCTGTGGTAGCCTGGGCCATGCATTCGCAAGATGCGGTATATTACTCTGAATCAGTGAGCCGGGCTGCGACATGGTTAGCCGGTATGCAAAGCCATAATGGCGGTTTTGCCTCCTTTGACAAAGATAATACCCGTTATTATTTAAATGAAATTCCGTTTGCGGATCATGGCGCTTTATTAGACCCGCCTACCAGTGATGTTACTGCTCGTTGTATTAAATTTCTGGCATTATTACAACGCCCGCAAGATAAATCTTTACTGGAACAAGGTTTACAGTTTTTATTTAACGAGCAGGAAATCAATGGTTCTTGGTTTGGGCGCTGGGGCACCAATTATATTTATGGAACTTGGTCGGTATTGGTTGCTTTGAGAGAAGCCAAAGTCGATTTGCAAAGTTCCGTGGTGCGCCGGGCTGTTGATTGGCTGCAATCTAAACAACACGCCGATGGTGGTTGGGGAGAAAATAACAATAGCTATGACAATGTCTGGGATGATCAACAGCCCAGCACTTCGTATCAAACCGCTTGGGCGTTATTGGGATTGATGGCTGCTGGAGAGGGGGACTCGCCTACGGTAAAACGAGGCATCCACTATTTACTGCGCACTCAACTGGAAAACGGTTTTTGGCACGACCCCTGGTTCACTGCGCCTGGGTTTCCACGGGTTTTTTATTTACGCTATCACGGTTATTGCAAATATTTTCCGCTATGGGCGTTGGCAGAATACAGTCGTATTCAAAAAGAGGCTAAATAATCATGTCGGTTGCCGGTTGTGTCGGGGTGATTGCTGCTCTGCCGATAGAAGCACAAAGCTTATTCCCTAAAAAACTTCATGTAGGTCAAACTTTTTTATTTGCGCCTCGATTGCTATTACATGTCTGTGGAATTGGGCATGAACGAGCCCATGCTGGAGCTCTGCATTTAATCCATTGTGGGGCTCGGGCTTTAGTGAGTTGGGGCACAGCAGGAGGGTTAGCGCCGGATTTAAAAGCAGGAAAATTAATACTACCGGATGTGGTCATGAACGAACAAAACCAAGTTTTTAAGACCGACACATCTTGGCGCAATCAAGTATTCCATAAGTTGAAGAATAAGGTTTCGGTGAGTCACGCGCCTTTATTGCAAGCGAGAGAGATTATCGTTTCCAGCCACGATAAAAAGCGGCTTTTTACCGAGTATCGAGCTGGAGCGGTAGACATGGAGAGTGCGGCCATTGCGATGGTTGCCTATCAAGCCAAAATCAAATTTATGGCGGTCCGTTGCATTGTCGATCCAGCGGAACAAGCCTTGCCAAGTTGGCTGCATCCCTGTTTGTCTGAAGAAGGTGAGGTTAACCCAATGCATTTAATGAAAAAAATCTGTAAACCTCGGCGTATTATTGAACTCATTGATCTGTTTCGTGCATTTTCACAGGCCAAGGCTTCTCTCAGAATAGCCGCGGCGTTGATGAATATTACGGAAGATTCCGTTATGCCAATAACCCCCGCTCCCATTGCATTAGTTAAGTAAGACTTTTTAGTAAGGAGACAACATGGTTAAGACCGGCGGCATTGATAAACGTCATGCCTTTCGCTTTGTCATTTTTTTGGGAATCGTCAGTTTATTTGCCGACGTGACTTACGAAGGCGCCAGAAGTATTACAGGCCCCTTCTTGGCCTTCCTGGGAGCTAGCGCAGCGGTAGTGGGTTTTGTAGCTGGATTAGGTGAGTTGATGGGTTATGCGCTTCGAGTCGTTTCGGGATATGTAGCAGACCGTAGTCAAAAATATTGGCCCATTACTATCGTAGGTTACATAATCAATTTATTTGCTGTGCCATTATTGGCCTTGACGCACCACTGGCCTGTAGCAGCGGGTTTAATCGTTGTGGAGCGTCTTGGTAAAGCCATAAGAACTCCTGCACGCGACGCCATGCTTTCTCATGCGGGAGAATCCCTTGGGATGGGTTGGGGTTTTGGTTTGCATGAAATGATGGACCAAATTGGGGCCATGTGCGGTCCTTTAATTATAGCCGGCGTGTTATATTTTAAAAATAATAATGATTATCGTTTGGCGTTCGCTATTCTGGCTATCCCGGCCTTTTTTGCTATTCTTAGCTTGTTGTTTGCCAAAAGAATATATCCCCATCCTCAGCAGCTCAGCACTAAGCGCATTGAGTTTGATTCTCAAGGCATTCCCAAAGTGTTTTGGTTTTATTTCTTGGCAGTGTTATTCGTTGCTGCTGGTTACGCTGATTTTCCCCTGATGGCTTATCATTTTGAAAAAAAAAATATTTTATCGCCGGCATGGATTCCATTATCTTATGCCATTGCCATGGGAGTTGACGGCGGTTTTGCCTTAGTTTTAGGTCGTTTATACGACCGGTGCGGATTTATTATTTTGATTATCACTACCATTGTCGCGGCTTGTTTTGCGCCGTTAGTCTTTCTTGGAAATGCAGAATGGGCTTTTATCGGAGTGATGCTTTGGGCGGTAGGCATGGGTGCGCACCAATCCTTGATGCGCGCCATTGTTGGCAAAATGGTGGGTCAAACTAAACGCGCTTCAGCTTATGGTATTTTTAATATGGGTTATGGAGTGGCTTGGTTTGCTGGGAGTGCAATTATGGGTATACTTTACGACATTTCGCTCTTTGGCATAGTTGCTTTTATCATCAGTTTGCAATTGATCTCGATTATTATCATGTTTGGAATTTACTCTAAATCCAGCGATGTAAGATGAACATCGATATGATTCGTTTTTTCACCTCTTCCGCAAAGGGGCAAGGTAAAAGAAATGCATTTTCGAGCAATTGGCTTGTAAAATGTGCATTATTTTACCAAAGAATGCTTCGTTAAGGTTTTTCCTAAATCCCAAATGGCGCCGGGAAAACGATGGGCTAAGGCGACGACTTGCTCAAATGCATTGACCGTTTCTTCTATGTCTTCTTCACTCAAAGTCAGTGGTGGGATTAATTTAATGACGTGGCAATTGGGGCCAGCCACTTGAGTCAGCATTTTAAAATCTTTGAATAAGGGTATGACAATCAGTTGACAAAATAAACCTTTGCTTGCGGATTCTAATATTGTCCAACCGGCTCGTAAGCTTAAACTTTTGGGGGGACAAAATTCGATACCTATCATCATTCCTTTGCCCCGCACTTCTTTTACCATTTCAAATGGCAGCAATTTCTCTTGCAGTCGCATCAGTAATTTTTGGCCTTTTTCAGTCGCTTTAGCCAGCATATTTTCTTCCACTAGAATATCTAGAGTGGCTAAAGCGGCAGCCATGGCTAAATCATTGCGCCCAAAGGTGCAAGAATGGACTACTGCGTGCTCCATGTTTTTATAGGTTTTCTCAAAAATCCAGGGTTTCATCGCAATCACGCCCACTGGGACAAAACCGCCAGACAAGGCTTTAGATAAAGTGACTATATCAGCATCGGTTTGCGGCCAATGTTGTGATGCTAAAAATTTTCCAGTGCGCCCAACGCCCGTTTGCACTTCGTCAATCACCAATAAAGTGCCGTATTTTTCACATAGTTGAGAAACTTGAGGTAAATAAGTTGGCGCAGGGATATTGACGGTTTTACCCTGAATGGGCTCGATCACAAAGCAAGCATATTGCTTGGTTTTTAAAGCTTGCTCTAATTCGACTATATCGTTAAAAGCGATTTTATCCGCCGATAATAGCGGGTAATACGCTTTTTTAAAAACTTCACTGCCGTTTAAAGCCAAAGCCCCCGTGGTTAAACCGTGGAAACCCGCATCGCAGGATAATATTTTTTCTCGTTTGGTGGCGGCCCGCGCAAATTTTATGGCGCCTTCAATGCTTTCAGTGCCGGAATTGCAAAAGAAAAATTTGGTTAATTGTTCCGGTAAATGTTTTGTCAATTGTTCTGCACAACATGCCGCTAATAAGGGAGCATCAAATTGCACCATGTTAGCCAATTGAGCATCGAGTGTTTCTTTTAAAGCGGCGATAATTTTCGGATGGTTTCTGCCAAAGCTATAAACGCCATATCCGCTTAGTAAATCTAAATAACGCTGGCCTTCTTGATCAAATAAATATTGAGATTCGGCTCGAACGTATTTTTTGTTAAAACCTAAAGTTTGTAAAACACGCAATAATTGATGATTTAAATAACGGTCGTATAATTCAAATTGCTGATTTTGATGATTTTGTAGCAGTTCGCGAATCGAAATACTCATGATTTCGGCTCTTTTTTTGCGGTCTTACGCAATTCATTGATAGAGATGCTAGCCAGAGCGCCAGCATCGGTAAATTGATTGCGGTCGTAGCGAACCGGTAACTCTGGCGCCAGTGGTCCTTGAGTCCGCGGTCCGAATAATGCCACTTTCAGCGCTTTCCACGGCTTAGCAAAAGTATCATTGATGGCGGTGCCTTCATAACCACAATGCGCCATGCAATTATCGCATTTGGGATTATTACCCGTGCCGTATTGAGACCAGCTGGTTTCTTCCATTAACGCTTTAAAACTAGGGGCATAACCTTCATCGACTAATAAATAACACGGTTTTTGCCAGCCAAAAATGTTATAAGTGGGATTACTCCAGGGGGTGCATTGATAAGTCTGATTTCCACATAAAAAATCAATAAATAAACTGGATTGACTGATCGGCCAACGTTTTTTTCCAGCCACTTTTTGCGTTTGGAAAATATCACGGAATAGTTCCTTAGTTTTAGTACGCGGTAAAAATACGTCTTGACGGGGGGCATGATCATAACTAAAGCCGGGAGACACGGTAATGCCGTCTACTCCTAATTCGGTAATATAGTCAAAAAATTCCGCGACTTCTGCCGCTCCTTCACCTTGGAACAAAGTGCAATTGATATTGATCCGGAAACCTCTGTTCTTGGTTAATTTGATAACTTCAATCACTTTATCAAAAACCCCTTCGCGGCAAACGGAAGCATCATGGCGCTCGCGATTTCCGTCTAAATGAATGGAAAAAGTTAAATAAGGGGAGGGTTGATAGTCATCCAGTTTTTTTTCTAGTAATAAGGCGTTGGTGCATAGATAGACAAATTTTTTCCGTGCCACAATACCTTTCACTATTTCCGGCATATCTTTATGAATTAGTGGCTCTCCACCCGGGATAGAAATCATCGGGGCGCCACACTCGTCGACGGCCGCCAAAGCTTGTTCTACGGATAAGCGTTTTCGCAATATGTCATCTGGATAATCTATTTTTCCGCAACCGGCACAAGCCAAATTGCATTGGAAAAGCGGTTCGAGCATTAACACTAAAGGATAGCGTTTATTGCCGCGAATTTTTTGACTAATCAGGTAACGAGCGATGCGATAAGTTTGTACCAGCGGTATAGCCATTTTATGCTCCTATTTTCGGTAATTTAACGTGTAATGCACTTAAAGCTTCGCGATAGTCTTGGGTCAAGCGCTGCCATTCCAATTTGAACCAGGGCGTAAAATTCTGCGGACTGTTTTGCATTTCTGCTTCTAAATCACTTGCGCTGATGAAACGCCAGTTTGCCACTTCGTTCTCGTTAACACGCACCGGCCCGGAGCTGCTGCCGACAAAAACCCAGCACAACTCGTGTTCAGCGCCGATATCATGAAAAGAGACCTGATATTTAAATTTATAAAGATATTGAAAATGGGTTGTAATGCCCAATTCCTGTTGCGACCTTCGGTGGATCGCTTCTTCCATGGTTTCACCGCGGCGTGGATGACTACAGCAACTATTAGACCAATATAACGGCCACAGATGTTTGTTATTACTGCGCTGTTGTAGTAAGAGTTCGCCTTTTCCATTAAAAATAAATAAAGAAAATGCCCGGTGTAAGATGCCCGAGCCAGTGTGGCAACTGAGTTTATCTTGATAGCCTATTTCGCCGTCTTGGTCATCAACCAAAATTAACGGTTCGGAATCAAAAGAAACAATGGCGTGCTTTTGCTGATTTTTGCTTAATTCATTCAAAGAGGTTCTCCTTTGACGGGGTGTTAGTTATAACAATAGTGCCCGGTTTTTTCAACTGCTTGGCCCCCTCCATCGCGTATAGACTAATTATAGTGCATTACAACGTATTATCTTCGAAATCGGCCCAGAATTAACGAGGAAAGAGTAATTGTCACTATAGAAAAACCCAATAATTTACCCACGGCAGGTAAAATGTCTAAAGTAGAGGCATTGCGAACGAAGATGTCAATAAAAGCCTCTAAAGCCCAATACATGGGAGAAAATTCGGTGACTCTTTTTAGGCCTTCAGGCAAAAGGTATACAGGGACTAATATTCCACCAATCGCAGCTAAAATCACAATAATAAAAGGTCCAATGACATTCGCTTGTTCGGAGGTCCTCACTAAAGAACCGATCAACATTCCAAAACCCGTGGCGGCCAAAGAAGCGGCGATGCCGATAGCGAGAAGCGGAGCGAAGTGATTAAACACATCTAAAGCGGGGAAATCGAATAAGGGCAAAATATACATTCCCACGGCTAACATCAATGCCAATTGTAAAAGATTAACACAGACAAAAGCCGTGATTTTTCCCCAAATCGTGGTATAAAGTGAAACCGGAGCAAGACGCACCCGTTCCATCATCCCCAACCGCCGTTCTCTGACTAACATACCGGATAAAGGGGTGATAATAAAAAACATACCGAATAATGCCCAGGCAGGGACGTTTTGTTGTACTTCATTCGGAGCAGAAACCGGTTGATTTTCAGATCCTTTCACATATTCGGTTTTAAATTTTATCAGATTGACGTTATTGGTATTAATAGGGCGAGAAGCCAATTTACTGCTTAGTTGACGCCATAATTGCAGTTCTAAATTCTGAGTGATGACTTGGAATGTGGCGGTCATTTGATCCTGAAAGGCCCGTGGTAAGGCCGGGTCATAATAAACTTGGATATCGGGAGCTTGCCCTGTTGAAGAGCTGGGTTGAATTTGTTGTTGTAATTTACTTTTGATTTGTTGGCTAAATTGCTCGGGAATGATAATGAAAGCTTGATAATCCCCTTCCGCCACCGCTTTCTCTGCCTTGTCAGGTGTTATCGGTTTTTTTTCAAGTTCTTGATCAATATTAAAATTTTTAATGCTCTGTAAGGCTTTAATAAAACCATTGCTGAGTTCGCCATTGCTATCTTGATTCAATATCAATAACTTAAATTGACGCGGTTTATCATCACTTTCACTGCTGGTCAAAGTAATAAATAACACTAAACACATGGGGAGTAAAAATAAAAAGATAAGTCCGACTTTATCTCTCCACAATAACCGCCATTCCTTACTGAAAATTGCTAAATATTTAGTGATCATATTTCGTCTCTAACTTCTTTGCCGGTAAGATGGAAAAAAACATCCACTAGGGTAGTGGCATTGGGTATCTTTTTGATTAAATTCTGAGGAGAATCGTTACACAGAACTTTTCCATTATCTAAAATCGCTACCCGTTCACACAGATATTGGGCTTCTTCCAAATAGTGGGTGGTATAAATAATGGTTGCGCCTTTTTGATTGAGTGTATTTAAAATATTAAAAATAAGATTACGGGATTGAGGGTCCACGTGGGCTGCGGGTTCATCAAGAAATAAAATTTGTGGGTGGTTTACCAAGCTCATGATTAAATTGGCCCGTCTTTGCATACCGCCTGAAAAGGTACTGATTGGCTGATCTTGTGAGTCTTTTAACCCAGATATTTCTAAGCATTCTTCGGTGCGCTCTTTGAGCAGTTGGGCATTCAGCCCGTACATTTTACCGAAAAAATGGATATTTTCTTTTAGCGTTAAGCTGGGATAGAGAGCAATTTCCTGCGGCACTAAATTCAATATCGATTTAACTCGGCCAATATGGCGTGGAATTTCTTCCCCAGCTATATTCACTTCGCCGCTGTTGGCTTTAAGTTGGCCGCAAATAATTGAAATCAAAGTGGTTTTACCGCTACCATTCGGCCCAAGTAAACCAAAAAACTCACCTCGCCGGATAGATAAATTTAAATTATCAAGCGCCAATTGATGTGAATACGCATAGCGTTTAGTGAGATTTTTGATAACAATTATCGGATCATTTTCCACTATTGCCACCTGTGAAGTGCTATATTTACTACTAAACCTAGAAGCTAAAGCTCAGCTTGGCAAATTTTTAACGCTGTCTAGGCCCAGAAAAAAACAAAATTATTGCCGAAGATTTGTTGTGGGTCAATTCAAATAAGCCGAGGCTTAAAGCGAAGGTTATCAGAGCGCAAGTGTCGGCTCAGTTGAGGCAGCGTAAGCGCTTATTCACAGGCTGGGCAAATTTCGTTATAATTTGTGGCTTATTTAGCCATGAGAGGAGTTTGAAATTTGAAGCGTCCCGTTTCCGCCGCCCCTATTCCTATGAAAACTATTGGCCCTGTAAAAATTACAGGACCGGTTATCGAAGCCGAAGTCATGGCGCCTTTGGCTACTTTTGAGTCCCCATTGTGGCCTTCCACAGATCGAGGAGCGCGAGTTTCTCGGCTGGCAGGCGGAATACAGGCGGTAATTATACAAGACTGCATGACTCGCTCCATTTTAGTGGAGGCCCCCACTGCGGAATACGCTCAGCAAGTGTTAAATGATTTGCCTTTACAGCGCCAGGTTTTGACAGAACTGGCTTCCGCCAGCAGCCGCTTTGCTAACTTACAAGATTGGCACGCTCAAATCGTCGGCAATCTGCTCTATATTCGATTTTCCTTGCAAACAGGAGATGCTTCTGGCCATAACATGGTGACCAAAGCAGCGGAGGAAATGTTAAATTGGATTTTACAGCAATATCCTTTGCTTAAATATATTTCGATTTCCGGTAATTTTTGTGTAGATAAAAAGGTTTCAGCAATAAACGGTATTTTAGGGCGGGGAAAATACGTGGTGGCTGAAATTAATATTCCGCGCGAGGTTTGTCAATCTTGTTTGAAAACCACTCCTGAAAAAATTGTCGAGTTAAATTTAAAAAAGAATTTATTAGGCGGGATCATGTCTGGCGGAATCCGCACCGCTAATGCTCATTTTGCCAATATGCTATTGGGTTTTTATTTAGCTACCGGCCAAGATGCCGCCAATATTATCGAAGGCTCTCAGGGAATTGTCCATGCCGAAGTGCGTAAAGATAATTTATATTTTTCCGTCACCTTACCCAATATCATTGTCGGCGCCGTCGGTAATGGCAAGCATCTGGAATTTGTGCGCGAAAATTTAAAAATGATGGGATGCTTAGAAAAGCGTCAGCCGGGGGAAAATTCTCGCCGTTTGGCGGTCATTGCGGCGGCAGTAGTTTTATGTGGTGAGCTGTCTTTGTTAGCGGCACAAACCAATCCCGGGGAACTGATGCGCAGTCACATCCGCTTAGAGCGTTTAAATCAGGAGAAAACTCATGCCTGAAGTAGGCATTGACGCGATTGGATTTTATTCTTCCCATTATTTTCTGGACCTTAAAACACTGGCAGAAAAGCGCGGAGTCGACCCGGATAAATTTTATATTGGTTTAGGACAGCATAAAATGGCGGTGCCGCCGCCAGACGAAGATATCGTCACCATGGCAGCGAATGCGGCTGCTCGAGTTATTAGCCAGGTGGATATTGATGAAATCGACCATCTATTGTTCGCAACTGAAAGTGGTTTGGATTTTTCAAAAGCATCCGGGATTTATGTTCATCGTCTACTAAACTTATCGCCACATTGCCGGGTGGTTGAGCTCAAACAAGCTTGCTATAGCGCTACTGCAGCCTTACGCATGGCCTTGCCCATGATAGCGGCCAACCCGCAAAAAAAAATATTGGTCATTGCCTCTGACATTGCCCGATATGGTTTAGGAACAACGGGTGAATCATCACAAGGCGGCGGTGCCGTTGCATTATTACTGAGTGCTGATCCACGACTTTTAGTCATCAGCCCTGAAGCTGGAATTTATACCAAAGACGTGATGGATTTTTGGCGGCCTTATTATCGAGAAGAAGCATTAGTGGACGGCAAATATTCATGTGATGTCTATTTGCAAGTTTTGTTGGAAACCTGGGCGGAATACAGTAGTCTTGCCCACAAAGAATACACTGATTTTACTCGTTTTTGTTATCATGCGCCGGTGCCTGGGTTAGTGGAAAAAGCCCATAAGTGGTTAGCGAAACGCAATAATTTTCCCTTAGAGAAAGAACAAATCCAAAATCAATTGGTCCATGCTTTACATTACAATCGTAACATAGGCAACACCTATACTGCTTCGCTTTATATCAGTTTGTTATCTTTATTGGATAACGATCCTGAAGATTTAAGTGGAAAATACATCGGTTTGTATAGTTATGGTTCCGGTTGTGTGGGCGAATTTTTTGCGGCGCGGGTGCAGCCGAACTATAAGCAATATTTAGATACGGAATGGAACAAAGCCTTGATTAAAGATCGAGTGGAATTATCTTATGACCAGTATCAATATTTTTATACTTATCCGTTTCCCACCGATGGCAGCGATAGCGCATTGCCTCAATATCACACGGGCCGGTTCCGTTTAAGCAAAATTTCTCAACATAAACGTGGTTATGAAGAAGCCAGCGCGGTAGGTCAATTAGAGAAACCGGTTTTAAAAAACAAAGTCCGCCGGGAAGTAGTGGAACATAAAAGCTTAACCGTGCGCACTCCAGCCAAATTAATTTTATCGGGAGAACACGCGGTGGTGTATGGCAATCCCGCATTGGCTATGGCGGTAAACTGCTATACCGAAACCACTATCCGGGGTCAGGCCAAGTCCGGCTCAAAAAATATTTTATTTAATTTGCTGAATTTCCGCTACCATCAGGAGCACAGCTTATCTACGTTGCGGCGCTTTAAGCAAGGTATCCATGATAAATACCAACAATTTTTACAAGGTCAATATGGGATACGGGATGTGTTAAAAGAACCGTTTGAGCTCATGCAATTTGCGGTAACTCATTTGATTGATAATCGCAAAGTGCAGCTCCCTCAAGGCATTGAAGTTCAAACCAATTCCAATATCCCTGTCGGTTGCGGCATGGGTTCTTCCGCGGCTGCCGTGGTCAGCTCGATGGTCGCCTTAGCACGTTTTTCGCAGTTAGAGTTTGATCTTGAAAGCTGTTATCAATTAGCCTGGGAGGCTGAAAATATGCAGCACGGCCATTCCAGTGGCGTGGACGTTTATTTGGTTTTGCACGGAGGTTGCATACGTTTTCAAAAAAGCGCGCCTAAACAATCGCGCCCTGTACCCTCTCGGCCATTTTTATTAGTCAATACTGGTGCTCCTGCCTCGACTACCGGAGAATGCGTTGCTGCTGTTGCCCCAATTTTGAAAAATGACTCCGTGCTTTTAAATGAATTTGCCAATGTCACGGATCGGTTCGACCGGGCGTTAGAGCAAAATCATCACCAGAATCTCATCAAAGCGATACGAGACAATCATCAATTGCTGGTAAAAATAGGGGTAGTGCCAAAGCAGGTACAAGAGTTTATTGGGAGCGTGGAAAAAAGTGGTGGCGCGGCTAAAATATGCGGCGCCGGTTCCGTGTATGGAAGTTCCGCGGGAACTGTTTTAGTGGTTTCAGACCAAGACATTAGTGATTTGGTGCAAAGATACCAGTATAAGCAAACTGTCATACAAGGAGAGTTAAAGGGAACTCACGTGCTATGATTTTTACTGCTTCTGCCCCCGGCAGTCTCATGTTATTTGGTGAGCACGCGGTTTTACACGGGAAACAAGCGCTTTGTTGTGCCATAGACCAGCGGATTCGAGTCGTGTTAACTCCGCGAGCTGATCGTCAAATTCATTTAATTTCTCCTTTGGGAAAGCATCAAACGGATTTGGATTCTTTGCGAATAGCATCCCCCTTTGAATTTGTATTAACGGCAATTGCTCATATTCGTGAACTTTTGGTCAAAGGTTTTGATTTAGAAATTCTCGCTGAGTTTGCTTCTACTCTGGGGTTAGGTTCCTCTGCCGCCGTGACTGTGGCGACTGTGGGAGTATTGACGCAATGCTTGAATTTGAATTATTCGCCGCAGCAATTATTTACCACAGCGAGAAATATTATTTTGTCCGTGCAAGGAGTGGGTTCGGGGGCTGACGTGGCCGCAGCGGTTTTTGGCGGCATCGTAGCCTTTCAATTAGAGCCTTTAACGATAAATCCCTTATTTTTAACACCCGAAATCACATTGATTTATTCTGGGGCTAAAGTCCCTACCAAAACGGTGATAGCGTGGGTTGCGGAAAAGCAGCGTTTAGAGCCGCAACGATATCAAGATTTGTATGAGGCTTTACATGTCTGTTCAGTACAAGCACGGCTTGCCTTGCAGCAAAATCGTTGGGAAGAATTAGGAAAATTAATGGATCAGCATCATGAGTTGCAAACCGAATTGGGAGTAAGCACTCCTTTGTTGAATGAATTGGTGCAGACTTTGCGTCAACAAAAGGGGGTGTTCGGAGCTAAGATTTCAGGTTCGGGGATGGGGGATTGTGTGGTAGCGCTAGGGGCGGTCCCGGACAATCTCTTCCCCTTAACAGAAGAGCATCGGCAAGCTGGAGTGATTCAAATTCCTGTCAAAATTTCGCCTTTGGGTTATTGTCAATGAAAAAACAAGATATCGTCCGTGAGATTTTTAAAAACAAAAATAGTTTGACGCCACTGGCTGAAGCCAAAGCCTTTGCGCCATCTAACATTGCCTTGGTGAAATACTGGGGAAAACGCAATGAAGAAATCAATTTGCCGCGGACAGCGAGCTTATCGATCAGTTTGGGGAGCAAAGGAGCGGCAACGGTAATTCGTGAAATATCTTCAATCCATGATCGAATTAATTTGAATCAAAAAACCATCGATTTAAATAGCAGTTTCGGGAAAAGACTAACCGAGTTTTTGGATTTGTTTCGCCCCACGGAATCGACCCGCTATCAAATTGACACGGAAATGAATATTCCGGTCGCTGCCGGGCTGGCATCTTCGGCTTGTGGATTTGCTGCGGTCGTTTTAGCACTGGATAAACTTTATCAATGGGATTTGGACTTTGCTTCATTATCTATTTTGGCGCGCTTGGGTAGCGGCAGTGCCGCCCGGTCAGTTGGCCATGGTTTTGTTGAATGGCAAGAGGGATTGCAAGAAAATGGCATGGATAGTCACGGTATTCCTATGAAAGCGCAGTGGCCGGAATTACGCGTGGGATTACATTTGCCGCATACCGGTCCGAAACCGCTGTCTTCGCGAGAGGCGATGCGCCGCACGGTACAAACTTCTTATTTATATTCTGCTTGGCCTTCTCAAGTCAGCGCTGACATGAAAAGGATAAAACAGGCATTAGCAGAAAAAAATTTTGCGCTTTTAGGAGAAAGAGCCGAAGCGAATGCCATGGCGATGCATGCTACGATGATGAGCGCTTGGCCGCCGGTAGTCTATTCGCAAGCAGAAACCGTTGAGGCCATGAATCGAGTATGGCAGCTTCGCGCCGAGGGTGTGGCGGTTTATTTCACCCAAGACGCTGGCCCGAATTTAAAATTATTATTTTTGGAAAACGCTAGCGAACGTATTCAACAAGTGTTCCCGCAATTACAAATTTGCTTGCCATTTGCGTCTGTTGGTCAATAAATCGCAAGAAAATCAGGCCGTTAAATAAAGATAGAGGAAGGTATAATGGATGATTATGATATTATTATCTCCGGCGCAGGATTGGTAGGAACCAGTTTGGCAGTGGCTTTGCAAAATACGCCGTTGCGGATAGCAATTCTTGAAACTCATTTGCCTGAAATGGTGCAGCACAATCTCGAAACCAGACCGCTGTCTTTAAATTACGGTAGTCAAAAAATATTGGAAACCCTTGGCGTTTGGCGGGAAATTAGCTCTGAGGCCCAACCTATTTTAAGAGTCCATGTGTCAGAGCAGCAACGATTCGGCTCGCTAAATTTTCGTGCGGACGAAGAAAATGTGCCGGCGCTAGGGTATGTGGCGCCCGCAAATTTACTTCAAACCAAACTATATCAACGCGCAGCACAAATACCTACGGTGAAATTTATTCCTTTGCAAAAACTGGTTGAACTCGAATACCAAGAAAACCATTTAAACCTTAAAATACAAACCATGCAAGGCCAAAAAAATTTAAAAACCGGTTTATTAGTGATTGCCGAGGGTTCGCACTCGTCCACGCGAGAATTGATTGGGATCAAAGTGAAGGAACACAATAATAATTGGTTGGGATTAACGGCTTTATTGGAGCTATCGCAATCTCATCACGGAATAGCCTACGAGCGATTTACTCATCAAGGCGTGTTAGCCATTTTACCCTTAAAAAATCCGCGGCGTTGTCGAGTGGTGTGGATTTTCTCGGCAGGAACCGAGTCCTCATTGGATGCATTTTTGCGTCATGGCATGCAGGAACGCTTGGGTACATTTCAGATTCTGGAGCAAGGCCGCCCTTTTCCATTGCAGAGCTTAATGGCCGAGGAACAATTTCGCCATAACATAGTATTATTAGGGAATGCCGCCCATACTTTGTATCCGCTCGCGGCGCAAGGATTTAATTTAGGATTGCGCGATACCGCCACCTTGGCTGAAGTTTTAGTGGATGCCAGACGGCAAGGCCGTCATTTAGGAAGCATCGATATTCTGCAAAGTTATTTAAATTGGCGGGCTAGCGATCAAAGCTGGATTTCCCGTTTAACTTACGGCGCCAGTCAATTATTTGATTTGCAGATCCCCGGTCTGGGTTTGTTGAGAGGAATGGGTTTGCTCGCAACCGATCTGACGCCTTTTTTAAAGCATCGATTGGCTAAGCGTTTAATGGGTATTTCCGGGAAACTGCCTAAATTAGCGAGAGGAGTCATATTATGATCGTGATTATTGGTGCGGGGATGGTAGGCTTAGTTTTAGCTACGGCATTAGCTGAAGCCAACTTTCCGATCACGTTAATCGAAACGCATCCACTGGTTTTGGATGCAACAACAAATCATTTTGACCCCCGCGTCAGCGCGATTAATCAGATATCGCAACGGATATTACAGAATTTAAAAGTTTGGGAATTTTTACCGCCAAAAACTTATGCTCCGCTTCGCGCGTTAAGAGTCTGGGACCATTTGGGGGGAGGTGAGATTTTTTTTGACTGTGCTGAAATTGGTGAATCTCAATTAGGATTTATAGTTGAAAACCGCGCCCTCATTAAAGTGATGTGGGAAAATTTGCAAAAATTTCCTCATGTCAGGATCTTGTCGCCCAGCCAGCCCGTGGCGATTGTGCAAACCCCTTCCGCCTTGCAAATCATTCTAGAAAAACATAATCCCCTTTTCGCTCAATTGATTGTCGGCGCGGATGGCAGTCATTCGTGGGTGCGGGAGCAAATGGCGGTGAAAATTCAAGAGCGCTCGTATGAGCAGCAGGCGATTATTGCTGTTGTCCACTCAGTCTTGCCGCATCAGTATACTGGATGGCAAAGTTTCTTGCCGACAGGACCCTTAGGGGTGTTGCCATTAGCAGATGAGCAAAACACAGCCATCGTTTGGTCCAATACTGTGCTAGAAGCGCAAAGATTAATGTCGCTTCCTCCTAGTGATTTCGCGGCTGAATTAAGCGCCGCATTGGATCACAGGCTAGGGATGATGAACGCCGTGACACCATTAAAACAAATTCCATTAATCATGCGCCATGCGGAAGAATACGTTCAGTCTCGTTTCGCTTTAATTGGTGATGCGGCGCACACTATCCACCCTTTGGCCGGTCAAGGGGTGAATTTAGGGATGATGGACGCCGCCGTTTTGGCTCAGGTTTTAATGGAAGCCAGAGAAAAAACTCAAGACTTGGGGGGGTTGCATGTATTGCGGCGCTATCAACGCTGGCGCAAAGGCGATAATACCCTTATGTTAGCGGCCATGCGTGGATTTAAAGAATTATTTTCTGGTGCTAACCGATGTTTGGTGGAATGCCGAAGCCAAGGGTTGAATCTAACGGACAAAATTCCATTCATTAAAAATAAGATCATGCATTACGCCATGGGCCGGCAGGGTGACCTGCCGGCTTTGGCCCGAAATGCTGACTCAGTTTTAGGTCCTTGCAACGGAACTTTCTGACTGAGAAAGATACTCGAAGGAACTCGGAGTATCGTTGATACTATTTCTGTTTTGCCCGAAAAATAGCCTTTTCAAACAAGACAAGCAGCCTCTTTCTGCTTTTTTGGGAGGAGTTGGGGCGGGAAATGCCGGTTTTTTTGCGGACTCTTGCAGTTGCGGCGTAGGTGTTGATTTGTTTTTGTTTTTATCGTCTGACGAACCGCAGAGCAATTGCGCCAGGGATCGATCGGAAACTCCTTTCACTGGTTTGCCTCTAACAAAAATACAAGGGAATGACCAAACTAAGAATCGCGAACCATAATACTTAAAGCTCCAGTCTTCAAATTGATCATTTGGCGTACCGGCTAATTCACGGGTAATGTTTAATCCATTATTGACTATCTTTTTAGTTTTTGAGACGTAGAATGAGAATTCATTTAGAGTGGGCGCAAATAAGAGAAGGTTTAAAAGGACCGAGGCTTGCCATGCGCCGATGAGTAACAAATTCAGTTCAATTAGCCACCCTGTCAATTGCCCGGCGCGGCTTAACAAGCGACTCAATTGTTCGGCTAAATTGCAAATAAAATTAAAAAGAGCAGTATCATCTTCAGTGAGTTTTTCATTGCCATTGCGGTCATATTCAGCTGCTTCATCTTTTAATAATTTGATAAGATTATTAATTCCATCCCTTAATTTAGTATGATGTTGATGTAGCGTTTCCGCTTTAATAGTCAAACCGGCTTTAATCACAAGTACGCCTAAAGAAATCATAATATCCGAGATAGCGAAACGAGTTCCACCGGAAAGAGCTATCCACGTCGGTATTGCAAAAGTAAGACCATATACAAATGTCCAAGGGTATATTTTAAAAAACCGTTCTGAATTGGTTAGTTTGATTGTTTGGTTACCGAAATTAAGTAATTTGCAATCAGGCACAATAAAAGTGTCTAACTCGGTAAGACCAGTGATTTCAAAGGGAGCTAAGTATTTTTCTGCCCCTATTTTACGTGACAACAAAGTGTTAATTGCAGCCGTAAAAAAAGCAGTGACGGAAATTCCATTAGTAACCATTTCGGGAATCTCTATAAAAGGTTGGAGAAACTGAGTTAAGAGTTCAACTACTGAATTTACTCCCAACCCAATGGAAGTGGCGCGGGCTATACCATTTAAAAGCCATTGAATCTCGACTTCCAGTCGTTGCCAGGAACTTAACATTCCAGTTTGAGTTAATGGGTCTTCGCTAGTCCAAAAGCGTCTAACGGCTTTGTTTACGGTTTCGAGTGTGAATGCTTCATAATAAGCTTTTCCGACATACACTAAAAGAGAAACTGATGGGATTCCAACGAGTAATCCTAGGTTTGGGTTATTTAAGTATTGCAGAGCAAATAAAATAATATATGAGTTAATTGAGGCGGCCAAGACATTAGTCGTGGTGAAGCTAAGCCAATTTAAGGTATAGGTAACAGCAGTTAATGGTTTATATTCATAAAATTTTTTTTGAGATTTATGCCATAATCTAATGGCGAGATTAAAAAATTTAACGGCGTCTTCGTTATAATTCTTTCGTGGTACATACTCTATCTGACCATTACCGTTCGTTTCTTTTACTAAAAATCTAAATCGAGGATCGATATCAAATTTAAAATTTATGTGAGTATGCTTTGTAGGATCATAAGGTTCCACTCGAGTTTCAATAATTACCATATTTCCAATGCGTATAATAGGTGAAAATTTTCCTTTCGATTCAGCATTTCGGTCAATACCATTCCAATTAATATAAGTCGATATGAAAGCCTGTATACCTAGTAAAATGCAGACTGATATGAAGGCAGGTTTTATTGCAATTAATTTGTCATAATAATCTTTGATTGACATGCCGGCATTAGAAAAGGCAAAGCATAATTCCGCGATTTGTGATCCAAGTAATACATAATAAAGTTTGTTCACTTTCCAGCTTTGTTGCTTACTATTTCCCCAATGTTGTCCTAAATCACATATTTTGTAAATATTTTCTTTGACCATCCTCTCCCAACCATCTTTCTTGTCCTTTTTAGTTTCGAAAACGGTGTTAATGGTGTGATATAATTGTAAAGCTGCGCTGTTGGTAGGGGAGTAATGCAATTCATCAAGGTATTCGTTATAAAGCTTTGTTACAGCCTCTTCGATAAGACGGTAATGT
Source organism: uncultured bacterium (assembly GCA_965651935.1). Lineage (GTDB taxonomy): Bacteria > Pseudomonadota > Gammaproteobacteria > Coxiellales > Coxiellaceae > JAFEDN01. Next base: position 120 of record CBFGTC010000001.1, on the reverse strand, counting down.
GTATATTGATCCGCTTTGCCGGTGACCCATAAAGGAAATTCCGGAATTTGTTGATTTTCTTCTTTATCTTCATCTTCATCTTCATCTTCATCTTCATCTTCATCTTCATCTTCATCTTCA